>JAYPEX010000005.1:30821-150122 GCA_038125995.1 Flavobacteriaceae bacterium | reverse complement strand
AAAAAAGTCTTATATTAGTTATTCAATCAAATTAACAAACTAACACCTACCCACTCATGAAACATATTTTCAAATCTTTTCTTGTAGTAGCAACAATAGCGTTTATTAGTAGCTCTTGTAATACTCAATCTGAACCAGATATCGTAATTGGAGTACAAACCTATTCCTTTAGAACAATGGAAGACCAAAGTCCATTGGCCGTATTAGAATACATTAAACAAACTGGAGTTAAAAATGTTGAACTCATGGGAAATCACGCAGAACCTTATGCAGGAGCACCTGAAAGTCCTATGACGGATCCAGCTAAACGTTCAGTGATGATCAAACAGTGGAGAAAACAAGAACTCACCGATGAGGAAAAAGAATTGGCCTTAGTGATTGCAGAAGAAATGCAAGCTTACAATCTCGAAGTTCAAGAATGGCGTAAAAACGTAGATTACTCAAAATTTGAAGAGCTGAGAAACTTATACAATCAAGCTGGTATTTCCATCTTTGCATTCAAGCCTAGTGTTTTTGGAAAAGACAATACTGACGATGATATTCGATATGGAATGAAAGCCGCTAAAGCTCTTGGTGCAACTCATATCACCCTTGAACATCCATCCGACGATGAGCACACTGCACGTTTAGGTAAGCTCGGAGAGGAAGAGGGAATTCTGGTGGCTTACCACGGTCATATGCAACAAACCCAAACACTTTGGGACACAGCACTAAGCCAATCTTCAGCAAACAGACTTAATCTTGATTTTGGACATTACATAGCGGCAGAAAACGAACATCCATTACAAATCATCAAAGACAAGCACGATTTAATTGCTAGCATGCACTTAAAAGATCGCCAAAGAGAAAGCAATGGTGGTGCTAATTTAGTTTGGGGAACAGGAGACACTCCGATTGCCGATGTGATCAATTTGATTCGCGACAATGGCTATCAATTTCCAATAACGATTGAATTGGAATACCAAGTTCCCGAGGGTTCAGATGCTGTTCAAGAAGTAAAACGCTGTTTGGATTTCATCAATGCTATTAAGAGCTCTTAATCCATTTTAAAAGTTTTCCATCGATAACACATCTGATACGTTTAAACCAAAGTGTTCAAATTGTAAAGAATCCTTAAAGTAAAACGCCCCTTAGAAAAGGGGCGTTATAACAAACAAACAAACTAAACAAAAATCTTATTTAAAAGACTTTCCTATTAACTAAAAAGACTGTCTTGAAGTTGAAGAATTGTTTGACAGCCATTATTTATACAACAAATATAGTCGCAACTACCGTGATCCTTGCTGTGAATTTTTACCATTTATTATACATTTTAAGCAGCGCTACAAGAATTGTATAACTTCAGGCAAAAAAAGTATAATGATCCCTAATTTAGGGATCAAAAATCATAGAAAACCACTTCATCAATATCAAAAAAAACGCCCCAAAAAGGGGCGCTTACAAACAAATAAACTAATATTACTTAAACGTAATTTCTTTAAGTGTTACTGTACTTTATGAAGTACCCAAGCCTCATTAGAATTAGGCTTCATAATTACCAAGGTTTTCTTACTTGGAGAAAAAACATATTGAGAACTGTAGGTCTCTTCAACTGGATACGTTCGCTCAATCGATAACGTAGATTGATCTCCAGAGATAAATCCTTTAGCTAATAAAGCTTTCGTTTTAGCCACTCTCATGAACGTAATCTTGTAATCCATGTCTCTTGTAATTTGTACAAACTCATTGTCTAAGGTTTGCCAAATTCCAAAAATCTCCATACTGATCTCATCAACTGAATTTGATCCTGTAACATCTATAGGGGTGTTACAGCACTCTGTTGTAACTTTAGTTTCTTCTTTAGGTTGAACCGCTGCAATGCTCATTAAACTTGCTACTAAGGCTCCGGTTGTCAATAAAAACTTTCTCATAACTTTTAAGTTTTAAATTATAAGACAAATTTACTGCGAGAATTAGCCGTAATATGTATGTTTTTTTGCTAATTATTGTCTATTTTTGCTTCAAATTACATTTTTGTATATGTTAATGACAAAAAAGTATATAATTAGATTTCAAGCTTAAGAATTCATCATGATCAATCACAAAATTCACAAAGAATTTACCCAATCAGAAGCCACGGTCAATGTCATGTATTTTGATCAGTACAACCGTGGATCTCAGGATGCTGGATGGCACTATCACGAGGAATTTGAAATTGTTTACATCAGTAATGGTGTAGGTCGACGTAAAATTGGATTGCACCTCTCAAATTTTAGTGATGGAGAACTAGTATTGATAGGAAGCAATGTTCCTCACCATGGGTTTACCAATAATTTTGAAAATGATCGCTTTGAAGTAGTCGTTCATTTTAAGTCTACCATGTTGGGTACAGCCCTTGAAGAAACAAAAGAGTTTTCAAAAATTAAACAATTACTAGATCTCGCAGCAAACGGCATCGCTTTTGATCGAGAATTTAAACACCGAATTGGAAAACGCTTGCTTATTTTAATGGATGAAAGCAATTTCAAAAAGATTTTTTCGCTCATGGAAATCTTAAATGAAATGGCTATAACGGATCAAAAGACCATTCTCAATGCCCATGGAGATTCTTTTTTACTCAATCCACGAGAAAGTGATCGAATCAACAAGGTATTCAACTACATTGAAAAAAACTATTCTGATCCTATCAGTCTAGAAGATGTTGCTCAAATAGTCTTTATGAGTCCCAGCTCCTTTAGTAGGTTCTTTAAAAAAACCACTTCTAAGACTTTTATAAGCTATTTGAACGAGTACCGAATCAACAATGCCATCAAACTCTTATTACAAACTGATAAGGATGTACAATCGATTGGATATGAATGTGGGTTTAACAATATCCCTAACTTTTTTAGACAGTTTAAAAAGCAAACGACCTATAGTCCTAATGAATATCGAAAAATACATCTATAACATTTCTCTACGTAAATCTAAATCCTAGTTTTTGTAATTTAGCAACATGAAATCATCCCTAGTACTTTTATCATTCTTTTTGAGTCTTGCCCTACAGGCACAGGAACTCAAAGGAAAATGGATCATCGCTAAAGACAGTGCAACTGTTAGTCTTATTGGTACTACCGTGCTAAATTTCAATCAGAACGATCTAAGCATTTACGATTTTAAAGATTTTAAATCAATTCACAGTTATTCGCTAGAAAACGACAGCATTATCGTCGATGGAACCTCTTGGGGACATTTAAAATTTGTAGATCAAAATCGGATTAGAATTGAGCTAGAGGATGAACACCAACGAATATTTGGCACTGATTATGTTCGTTTGGTTCCCACAAAAACTCCCAATACGCTCGAAGAGTTGAATGAGTTTACCTATTACTACAAAACTGAGAAAGAAGTGGACACCATATTTTTAGGAATCCAATTACTAGCGAGACCTGATAAGTTAAAACGTTATGAGATTGAACAAATAGACTCTACACTTCTCTTGACAAGTTTTAAATTTGGAAAGCGTTTTAAGTCAATGCCGATACTAAACGCCTACGAAAACTTCATACGATTGGATGGACTTCCAGAAAAACCATACACCGTAAGAGCAGGAAGAATTTACGAACTACCTGAAATTGATATGAGCTTTTTAGAAGAAGATCAAGAGTCGAATGAAGATCACAACAACAATAACTAGCGACCATGGATTTAGCAATACGACTTCTTATTAACCTTTTTGTAGCAATCATTATTATTCGCTTTATATATCATCGTTACTCGGAGAATTCCAAGCATATGTTTACCTACTTTATGATTAGTACAGTGGTATTTTTACTGTGTTATTCTCTCAAACAAAACGAGTTGGATATTGGATTAGCCATCGGTCTTTTTGCTGTTTTTGGCATTATCAGATACCGTACTTTTACCATTGAAATTAAAGAGATGACCTATCTCTTTGTGGTTATTGGAATAGCAATCATCAACGCACTATCGAATGACAAGGTGAGCTCATTGGAAATGATTTTATCGAACGCTTTTGTAATCTTGATGTTGTTGGTAATCGAAAACACTTATAAGAATAAAACAAAATTACTTCCCCAAGAGGTCACACTCCCTTATTCAGATCTCTTTCAACACCATAAAAAACTTGAGCTTATACAAACTTTAGAAAATGAATTTAAGTGTCACATTGAGAAAGTTAAGGTTCAAAAAATTGATTTGGTAAACAAAACTGTAAAACTAACCTACTACTTCAAAGTTTAATTGTGAAGCGAATTTTAAGTATTTTATTCATAGGCAGTAGCACCCTATTAATAGCTCAATCTACATCAGAGGCCAAATCTTGGATCGGCATCAAAACCAAATTTCAAATTTCAGAAAAACTCCACAATTCAATTGGATTACAACATCGATCAAAGAGTGATTTTAAAGAATTAGACAAGTACTTTTTTGAAAATAATGTCGAATATGACTTCTCTAAAGAGCTCTCTTTAGAAGTTGGTCTTAGAATTGGCAAAAATAACGACACTAGTGGAGGTCAACAAGGAATTGAAAATCAATATCGAGTTCACACTGATCTGAACTACAATAAGCGTTTTGGTAATGTAAAATTTAAATCTAGAGTCCGTTATCAACTATCCAATGAGTTTGGATCTACAAATCCTAGCAGTAAATACTTGCGCTTTAAAAACGGCATAGAGTTCCGCATTGACAATTGGAACTACGATCCTGAGTTTTTAATTGAACCTTTTTTGAGCGTTGGGGACCCCAATTTTTCAGGAGTTAAGAAATGGCGTTATGGAGCTCAAACAGATCTATCTTTTGGGGAACACAAACTAAAAGTCGCTTATTTCTATATGACAGCTACTCAGTTTATCGAACGCCATCACATCATTGGTTTGTTTTACAAGTTCAAACTCTAATCAACTGTAACTTCCCAACTCACTACAGCTTGATTTTTAGGTGCTGTGTACGCTTTAAGGGCTTTGAATTTCAATTGAATTCGCTCTAGTTGTTCAAGTGTTTTAATCTGAAGAGTCATCCTTCCCATAGCAGGAACCGTAAAAACTCTTGGATTGAAATAGAACGAATAAGGCATTTGATTTTCGAGTAACAAATCAGAGCTCGAATGATTGATTAAAGTCAATTCCAACACTTCTGATTGATCGAGATAATTTGGGTTTTCAACACTTAGAGAATTTTTGAGAAGCGGAATTACAAATTCTTCTTTGCCCACCCAAAAGTTATTAAAAACTGCAACAGTTCTTCCTTCAAAAAGCGCCTCTTTGATAGAATTGAGCTCCTTATCTTTTGAAAATATGAGGGTGATGGGCCTATGGGTTTGATGTTTGTCCAAATAATCCCATCCAATTAAATCGTGTACGTCGGAGTTTCCAAGTACAGTTAGTCCTTCTTCTAAAGCTAATGCAAAAGCTTCTTCGCTATAGGCTCCTTCATTGATTACTTCAACTCCGTGAAGTTTTCCTTGCTGGATCATTTTCTTTTGAAATTCAGAAAAAACTGGAATTCCCTTAGAGCTTTGTCGGTACCAGGCTGGATGATTCCAAAATACAAAAGCTCCTTGTTTTTTAGCTTCGTTAAACGATGTTTTTGGGTCTTCTTTATCCAAAAGTGGATTGGCGTCCGATATAAATATGGCATTATTGTGACCCACAGGTGCTGAACGAGTAATCTCTGATCCTGTTATGACAATTAGATTGTGACTTGCAGCCTCCTTTAAAGCAATTTCATAGGAGCGATTTCGATCAGGGTGCGGAAGGTCCTTTTGATGCGGTTGGTATTCCAAATGCTCTGTCATAGCTATAACATCTAAATCTTCTAATAAAGCCTCTTGAACACGTATTGTAGGCCACACATTTCCATCGGAGAAAACGGTGTGAATATGTAAATCAGAACTCAGTGTTTGATAGCCATCAATATCGGGATATGAAATTTTCTTTTGAGCACTGATATGGCTATGCGACTGACTGTAAAGCATAGTCGTCAAAATAAAACTAAAGATTAAGCTGAGGGATTTTAAGTTTTTCATAGGATATTGTAATTTAACTTCCTAAAGATAAGCTAAAAGAGATTACTTATGAAGAACGGCTTAAAACTAGGGCCTGCTACGCTAATTACTGCAGCCTTTATTGGACCAGGGACTGTCACTATATGCGCCAAAGCTGGTATAGAATTCGGTTTTAGCTTACTCTGGGCACTAGTCCTTTCGATTGTAATTGCGATTTCATTTCAGGAAATGTCGGCTCGTATTGGGATTGTAACCAAAAAAGGATTAGCTGAACTCATCAGAACTGAAATTAAAAATCCATTTTTAAAAAGTTTAGTAACCCTTCTCATTCTCTCAGCGATTGTGATTGGAAACACGGCCTATGAAGCTGGCAATCTCAATGGTGCCGTATTGGGACTAGAATCCTTATTTACTGAAAAATACGCAAGTTTCTACCCATGGATTATTGGAATCACAACAGCGATCTTACTGCGTTTTGGTTCGATGAAGTACCTTAAGAATATTTTGATAGGTTTAGTGCTCTTTATGAGTAGTTCCTTTTTAATAACAGCCATCATTACAGGCCCTGAGCTGGGTGAACTCTTCAGCGGATTAAGTTCATTTCATCTCGACAGCACCACTGTTTTTACAGCCATTGCTCTTGTTGGAACCACTGTAGTCCCTTATAATTTGTTCTTACACGCAGCCATGGCTAAAGAACACTGGAATGATCCTAGTCATCTAGCACATGTACGCTTGGATACCTTTATTGCCATTGGATTAGGAGGTATCATTTCCATATCGATTATGATCACAGCTGCTGCTATTGATGCCACTAGTCTAAAATCAGTGGTCGATATTGCTGCAGGCCTAGAGCCCCTCTACGGAAAATTTGCCAAAACGATGATAGGATTAGGTCTCTTTGCAGCTGGAATTAGTTCAGCACTAACAGCTCCAATTGCAGCAGCATATGTAGCTAATTCGTGTTTTAACTGGAAGGTTGGTCCTTCTGATCCAAAGTTTAAAAACACCGCATTAGTCATTCTGATATTGGGGATGTTTTCTTTGGGTTTTGGATTTAGTCCCCTAATCATCATTCAATTCGCCCAAATAACCAATGGTATCCTGCTGCCAATTTTAGCGATCTACATCCTTTGGTTGGTCAACAACAATTCACTATTAAAGGAATATAAAAACGGAATTGTTCAAAATATATTGGGAATTTTAATCGTTATCATAAGCGTACTCATGAGTATTAAAACCCTTTCCAATATATTTTAATGAATCGAAATCAACTACATATCAACTGCGACTTAGGAGAAGGCTCCAAAAATGAAGCACAAATCATGAACTACATACAGGCCTGTAATATTGCCTGTGGTGGACATTTTGGAAATTCAACTAGTGTTTATAAAACCCTTTCAAAAGCAGTTGATCTCGGACTTGAAGTAGGTGCTCATCCCTCTTATCCAGACTTTGAGAATTTTGGTAGAGTATCCATCAAACTCGACAAAGTAGCGTTCTTTTCAAGTATGAGACAACAATTGGACCTTTATTTTGATCAGCTTTCAAAACTACATACTGAAAACAATCACATCAAAGCCCACGGAGCCCTTTATAACGACTTGTGTGTAAATGAGGAATTGTGTATTTGGTTTTTAGAGGTCACAAGGTCCTATCCTCATCAAACATTATACACACCTTTTAACGGTAGATTAGCAGATTTAGCAAAGGAATCGAATACACCAGTGTCTTTTGAAGCCTTTATCGATCGCAATTACAATCGAGAAGGCCGATTGATTTCAAGAGCCTTACCCCATGCTGAAAAAGACAGCTTAGATGCTGTATACGATCAGTTAGAAAGCATTCGATTAAGACAAGAAGTTCCATGCATTGATGGAACACTTATCCCTATGAAAGCTGCTACATTTTGCATACACGGAGATCACCCCTTGGCATTAGAAAGGCTCCAATTTATAGAAGAACGCTATTCCAAATGAGCTATCAACTAATCTATAGACAATACAACGAGCGATCTGTTCTCATTCAATGGCCTCAACTGATTGATCAGGCCCTATTAAAAGATATAAATGAGTTCAAAAAAGCGATTGAATTGCACCTTCCCAAAAGCTATTCAGTAGCATCCTATTGTGAACTAATGCTGGAATTTCCCTCTTACATTGAAGATTATTCAAAGCTTGTAAATGCGTTGAAAAAACTATATCAAAACAAAAAAGAAGGGAACTACAAATCGTCTCTCATTAGAATTCCTGTTTGTTACGACCCTTCATTTGGAGTAGACCAAGAACAAATGTGTGATGATCTCCAGATTTCCCCAGCGGAATTAGTAGCACTTCACACCAAAAACACCTATACTGTTTTTGCAATTGGATTCCTTCCTGGTTTCATGTATCTAGGTGGATTGGACAAGCGACTGTATCACCCTAGACTTATCCATCCAAGAGAAAAAGTCCCCAAAGGTTCTGTGGGAATTGCGGGGATGCAAACGGGGATTTATCCAGGAGAAAGTCCTGGTGGTTGGCAACTCATCGGAAGATCTCCATTAGATCTCTTCAAAGTGGAAAATGATCCTCCTTGTTTTGTATGTGTCGGAGATAAAATTCAGTTTTATCCAATAAGTACAGATGAATACCAACTCATCAGCATTCAAATAGAAACAAATATATATCATCTCGATAAAACTCCCTATGTCCATTAAAGTTATCAAAGCAGGAATGTATACCTCCGTTCAGGATTTAGGTAGAATTGGCTATGGGGAATACGGAGTTCCTAAGGGAGGTGCTATGGATCAGATGGCATTAAAAACCGCTAACTCCCTTTTGGGAAATCAACTCGATGATGCCTGTCTTGAAATCACCATGATGGGACCTGTTCTTCAATTTCAATTTGACACCTATATCGCCACTGCAGGAGCTGAATTTGAGTTGTTTTTAGACGACCAACCCATTCCTTTTCGTGAAGCCGTCTTTGTTAAATCCAATCAAGTTCTAAAATTTGGCAAACTAAAGAGAGGCATCAGAATTTATTTAGCAGTCTGTGGAGGAATTCAAACCCCAAAAGTATTGGGGAGTCGGTCATTTCTAAAAAGAGTCACTCCTTTTCACAAACTAGAAGACGGCATGGAGCTCCCCTTACTTGACAAATGTGTCAAATTTCAAGTATTTGCAGTACCAAAACAAAAAGTTTTCAATGGATTTTTAGAAGTCTATCCAGGGCCTGAATTTGACTCCTTAAGCGATTCTCAAAAAGAACAACTTCACAAATATGAATTCAAAGTAAGTCACCTCAACGATCGGATGGCCTACCAAATAGAACCCAATTTAGATAAACATCAGATGGATCAACTCACTTCAGTTGTCGTGGCTGGTTCCGTTCAACTAACTCCCAAGGGAAGTCTTATTATCTTGATGAGAGATGGACAAACAACTGGAGGTTATCCAAGAGTTTTACAACTCAGTGAAGAAAGTATCGATTTAATAGCCCAAATGGCTACTGCCTCTAAATTCAAGTTTAGATTTCTAACAAAATTAAAGGAATCCTTATAGATTTGAGTTTAAAAGCCCTTTAAAAAAGAGCATTTAATTTTTTCATTTTCTTATTGTGTATTTTTTACAGTATATATTGAAATAATTTATATCTTGTGGTTCCTTTTTAAACAAGCAAACAGATATGAAAAGAACTCAACTAAACACCATTTTATCCTTCGCAGTTGTAATTGCATTAGGATTCTCTAATTGGAGTTGTAACAATACTCCAAAACAAGAAACGCAAACAGAAGTAGCTCACGCTCATGACGACAACCGATTTGGAGGTCTTCAGCTCTATACGCTTAGAAATGACATCGGTCAAAATGGAGAGAATTTAGAATCCGTATTAAAGGCTGTAGCAGAAGCTGGCTACAAAAACATCGAGTCAGCAGGGTACAATGAGGGAAAATACTACGGACTCACTCCTACCGAATTTAAATCGTTATTAGAAAAATACCAACTAAACCCAATTAGCACGCACCAAGGTTCGATCACTTTTGAAAATGCTGATCAAGAATTAGCAGATGCGATTGCAGTTGGATTTAAGTATTTTGTAATCCCTGTTCCTCCTATGGGCATGTTTACTTTTGACAGAGAGACACAAACAATCGGCATGAATGGTGGTGCTAAACACCTTACAGAAGTCATCAATCAATTAGGAGAAAAAGCACATGCTGCAGGAATTTCACTTTTATACCACAATCATCACTTTGAATTCACTAATGACGAAGAAGGAATTAAAGTATTTGACTATTTAGTTGAAAACACCAACCCTGAACATGTCAACTTTGAAATGGACCTCTACTGGGTTGAAGTTGCTAAAGAAAGTCAAGTGGATTATTTCAACAGGTTTCCAGGAAGATTTAAACTTTGGCATGTGAAAGACATGGATGACCAGGGGCGTTTTGCTCCAGTAGGAGAAGGTCATATCGACTTCAAAACCATCACTGAAAACGCAGCTACTTCAGGAATGGAGTACTACTTTGTAGAGCAAGATCAAACGTTCAACCACACTCCATTAGAAGCGATTAAAATCTCTCACGAAGGATTAAAGAAATTTGGATTAGATAAGAAATAATCAATCTAATGATACCTCTCATTAAAAAGGCGGCTTTGAGCTGCCTTTTTTTAATTAAATTCAACTATGAACAAAGACCTAACCCTCACTATTTTAAGTTTTTGCATTAGCCTCATCAGCTGGTCTCAAAAAGTCAATCAAGACTACCAACTACACATTGACAAAACAGATACACCCATCAGTATCGATGGAGTTTTAGATGAAGTTGTTTGGAGTAAAGTTGATGTCGCTGATAACTTTTTTATGATTCAACCCTCAGATGGAAAACCTGCTACACAATACTCTGAAGCTCGTATGTGTTTTGATGATCACAACATCTATATGTCCATTATCTTCTATAACAACGAAGTAAAAGGAGCCTATAATGTTGAATCCTATAAACGGGATTTCTCATTCAATAAGAACGACAACTTCATCATGGCATTTGATCCATTTAACAACCTCACTACAGGTTTTACTTTTGGTCTTAACGCTTATGGAGCTCAATGGGATGGAACCCTATTCGATGGCGCGAGAACTGATTTAAATTGGGATACGAAATGGATATCTGAAGTACGTTTTGACGAGGATAAGTGGGTATGTGAAATCGCAATTCCATTTAAGTCGATTCGCTATAATGAAAATGCGAAGAAGTGGGGAATTAACTTTTCGAGATTGGATTTAAAGGCGAATGAAAAATCAGCCTGGGCTCCAGTTCCAAGACAGTTTCCTTCTATTAGTTTGGCTTATTCAGGAAACCTTGTATGGGATACCCCTCCACCATCTCAAAAGAAAAACATCTCGTTGATTCCTTATTTAGCAACTTCTGTTGCTGCTGCTGAAAACGATTTTCAAATGGGAACCGATGTGAAAATCGGTATCGGGGCAGCACTCAATTTAGATTTGACCATCAATCCTGATTTTTCCAATACGGAAGTTGATGCAGAAGTGACTAATTTGAATCGTTTTGAGCTGTTTTTTCCTGAAAAACGTCAATTTTTCTTAGAAAATGCCGATTTATTTGGAAATTTTGGAACACGAATGGTAAAACCATTTTTTTCGAGAAGAATTGGATTAGGAGTTCCGATTAAAGCGGGTATGAGACTCTCAGGAAACCTTGGAGAAGACCTTCGAATTGGACTCATGGATATTCAAACAGCTGAGGATATGACTCAAGGCCTAGCTGCAGAGAATTTTGGGGTATTGTCACTTCAACAAAAAATCCTAGACCGCTCCAATATTGGAATGATACTGGTCAACAAGCAGGCGATGAATTACATCGAAGAATCGCATACAGAAAGTGATCCTTTCAATAGAACTTTGGGGTTAGAATTCAACTATGCCTCCAATAACAATCAGTGGGATGGTAAATTATTTTATCTCAATACCTTTAGCGATGAAAAATTAGACGATACTAATGTATTGATGGGAAGCTTTGGACACCAGTCTAAGAAATGGCGTTTTAGAGTTTCTACTGAGTATTCTGGAGAACATGTCAACGCAGCTGTTGGATTTATTCCTCGAACGGATTATCAGATGTATGACGCCTTTGCAGCTCACACTTTTTGGAACGATAACTCCGACAGTAAATTAGTTTCTCATGGACCTAGAGTCTTTAGCATGTTCTATTACAACAAGGCAGGGATTAAAACCGATCACTTCGTTCGTTCTGCATATGGATTTAACTTCTTGAATCGCTCTCAATTAGAATTTAATTTCGATACTCAGTACGTCATGCTACTCAATCCTTTTGATCCTACTCAATTAGGAGTACAAGAATTAGCAGCTGGCACCCAACACCAATGGAATACCGTTGGTGCTCAATTCACCTCTAAACCACAAAGCTTACTTACTTATAAATTTGCTGCTGAAACAGGGGGTTATTATAATGATGGTAGCAAGACTGAATTCAGTTCTGAACTAGGATATCGTTTTCAACCCTATGTGAGTATCAACGCAATTGCTAACTACACAAAAATTGAACTAGAAGCACCTTGGAATGACTCCGCATTTTGGCTCGTAGGAGCTAAAGCTGACATCACCTTTAATTCCAAACTGTTCTTCTCCAATATCTATCAGTACAACCAGCAGTTTGACCGCTGGGGAATTAACTCAAGATTACAGTGGCGTTACAAGCCAGCCTCTGACATCTTTTTGGTGTTTAATTCAATGGAAGATCACGGGATCGATGGCAATAAGGACTGGAGGCTAAGTCTAAAAATCAACTACTGGTTTAACAATTAGTTGAGTAAATTATAGATGAATCCTGCTGCAATCGCTCCACAGATAGGCGCAACAATTGGAATCCAAGAATAAGCCCAATCGGCATTTTTATGTTTTCTAGGAAGTAGGGAATAAACAATTCTAGGACCTAAATCACGGGCTGGGTTAATCGCATAGCCCGTGGTTCCTCCTACAGCCATCCCCAGCACCCACACTAAAATTCCAACTGGAAGTGCTTCTAATGAACCTATTCCAAATTGTTGAATAGAGACTCCTTCAACCTCAATATTAGGAGAAGCGATATAGAAAATGATAAACACTAATAAAAAGGTCCCAACGAATTCACTAAAGAAATTGTTTTTGTAATTTCTAATGGCTGGACCCGTACAAAAACATCCTCTGACAGCTCCCTCATCTTCTGTAGCTCTAAAATGGTCGATATAGAGGATATAAGCCAAAAAACTTCCTGCCATAGCACCCAATAATTGAGCGATTACGTATGGAGGCACTAAATTCCATGAAAATTTACCCGCCATTGCCAGACCAATACTTACAGCTGGATTTAAATGAGCACCACTGAATTGTCCTGCTACAATTACTCCGCAAAAGACCGCAAAACCCCAAGTTGCGGTTATTAGCATCCATGCGTCTCCTCCTCCACTTGCTAAAGTTTTTTTAAGGGAGACATTAGCTACCACAGTAGCACCGAAGAAAAGAAGCACGAAGGTTCCGATAAATTCAGCGACAAAAACACTCATGATTTTTAGATTTAAGTTGCAACAATTTAGTCATTTTTTTTATGTTATGATTTCACAAATTCTTTCCATAACTTGTTTCTATGAATAGAGCAGAAGAACTAATCCATTTAAAATCAAACACCTATTGGGATATTTTGGTGATTGGTGGTGGAGCATCAGGATTAGGTGTCGCATTAGACGGAGTCTCTAGAGGGCTCAAAGTAGCACTCCTAGAAAAGTCTGACTTTGCAAAGGGAACCTCTTCTAGAAGCACCAAACTCTTACACGGAGGTGTTCGCTATTTAGCACAAGGACAAATTGGATTGGTATTTGAGGCATTGCACGAAAGAGGTCATTTAATAAAAAATGCCAACCACTTATCTAAATCACAAGCCTTTGTAATCCCTATCTACAGTTTTATCAATCATCTAAAATACGGTGTTGGGCTCAAAATTTACGATTGGATGTCAAAGCGATTAAGTCTAGGCATATCAGAAATGATCTCCAAAAAGCGTATGCTTCAACTAATGCCCCATATCAAGACCGAGGGACTTCGTGGAGGAGTGATCTATTACGACGGTCAATTTGACGATTCGAGACTCGCTGTTAATGTTGCTCAAACCATTATCGAACAAGGAGGACATTTAGCGAACTACTGCTCGGTAAGTCAACTGCTCAAAGATGAAAAAGGAATGCTAATTGGTGTAAAAGCAATTGATGAACTCAGTGGTAAAACATTTGAAATCAAAGCAAAGATGGTCGTCAATGCTACAGGAGTTTTTGGTGATGAAATTTTAAAAATGGACAATCCTCAGGCCAAGAAAACCATACAACCTTCTCAAGGGATTCATTTGGTATTAGACAAGAAATTTACAGCCTCTGAAACAGCGCTCATGATTCCAGAAACGTCCGATGGAAGAGTTCTTTTTGCAGTGCCATGGAAAGAAAACCTTGTAGTTGGAACTACAGATACCTTAGTTAAAAAGCCAATATTAGAAACTCAAGCACTTGAGAGTGAGGTGCGTTTTATTTTGGAAACAGCTCAAGCCTACTTGAGTCCTAGTCCTCAAAAAGAAGACATCAAAGCTGTATTCGCAGGACTTCGTCCACTGGCTAAAGCTGCTGATGAAAATAAAAAGACCAAAGAGATTTCAAGATCTCATAAAGTGATTGTATCTAGGAGTGGATTGGTGTCTCTTGTGGGAGGAAAATGGACTACTTTTAGAAGGATGGGACAGGATACGATCGATGTGTTTTACAAACGAAACTCCATTAAAAAAGTAGAGAGCTGTTCAAAACATTTATTTATTCACGGAGCGTTCAAAAATAGTGATGCATTAAGGAATACAATTGATGTATATGGAACCGATGCGCCACTATTAAATGATCTCGCTAAAGAAAACCCCGAGTGGAATCAAAAGCTTCACCCTAATTTTCCCAATAAAGCAGTGGAGGTTATTTGGGCTGTTAGAGAAGAAATGGCTCTGACGGTAGACGATGTACTCTCGAGAAGAATGCGTATCCTTTTTCAGGATGTCAATACAGCAATTGAACTGGCACCAAAAATTGCAGCTATGATGAAAGTTGAATTAAACAAAGACTCTAGCTGGGAACTAGAACAAATTAGCGCTTTTAACAAAATAGCAAACAAATACAAACCGGTATAAGATGGAACAAAAATATGTCATTGCAGTTGATCAAGGAACTACGAGCTCAAGAGCTATCATATACAATAATCAAGCGAAAGCTATAGGAATTGCTCAAACTCCAACCACTTCACTCTTTCCTCATCCAGGATGGGTAGAACAAGACCCAATGGAAATTTGGAATACTCAAAAAGACGTATTGCTAAAAGCAGTTAAAGAAACTGGAATCAATCCATCGGAGATTACAGGATTGGGAATTAGCAACCAAAGAGAAACGACTGTTGTATGGGATCGTCAAACTGGAAAACCGATTTACAACGCAATCGTTTGGCAGGATAGACGAACAGCTGATTTTTGTCAATCCATTTCAAATCCAGAGAACGAAGCCATGATTCGTTCCAAAACAGGTCTTTTAATAGACGCTTATTTTTCGGCTACTAAAATTGCGTGGATATTAGACCATATCGAAGGAGCACGAACAAAAGCTGCTGCAGGGCAGCTCGCATTCGGAACCATCGATACTTGGATCATTTGGAATCTATCCGGTGGAAGACTTCATATTACTGATGTGACCAATGCATCTAGAACGATGCTATTCAATATTCACAATTTAAGTTGGGATGAAGAATTACTAGCTCTATTTAATATTCCATCTTCTGTATTACCTACGGTGAAGAGTTCTTCAGAAATCTATGGGACAACTCGTGCAGAGCTCTTGGGTGTTGAAGTTGCCATCGCTGGGATTGCTGGAGACCAACAATCAGCTCTGTTCGGACAGTTGTGTACGCAGTCAGGAATGGCTAAAACAACCTATGGAACCGGATGTTTTTTGGTGATGAATACAGGAGAAAAGCCCGTAGTATCTTCCAATAAATTACTGACGACTATCGCTTGGAAAATTGGAGATCAATTACACTATGCTCTTGAAGGCTCTGTCTTTGTAGGGGGTGCTGCGGTTCAATTTTTAAGAGATGGACTAGAGCTGATATCAGAAGCCAAAGAATCAGAGGCCTTAGCACGCTCTGTCCAAGACACTGCTGGGGTATACTTTGTACCTGCTCTTACAGGCCTAGGAGCTCCACATTGGGATTCTTCTGCAAGAGGAGCCATCTTTGGTCTAACTCGAGGAACCACTAAGGCTCATATCGTCAGAGCTGCACTCGAGGCGATTGGTCTTCAAGTTCACGACTTGATTCAAGCAATGTGTCAAGACACCGACAATGATGCCATAAAAATGAGAGTTGATGGTGGCGCAACAGCGAACAATTTCTTGATGCAGTTTCAATCGGATATCTTAAAAGCGACTATTGAACGTCCTGTAGATATTGAAACAACAGCATTAGGTGCTGCTTTTTTGGCAGGATTGGCAACTGGCCTTTGGAACGATCAAGAGGAGTTAAAATCCCTCTGGACTACTGATAGGGAATTTAACCCTCAACTTTCAGATGAGAAGCGAACTGAATTATTATCAAAATGGAACAAAGCCATTGAACGCTCCAAAAACTGGGTTTAATTATACTTTGAAAAAAACATTCTTCTTGTACATAAAATAGAGGAACAACCATTGGACTCCTACAAATCCAATAACGGATATGACGGCGTTAAATGGTTCTCCAATGAGTTGTTGCAACCAACCTGTTAATGCATCTGAAGAATAGCTCCAGTTGATAAATCCTCCAGACATATAAATCAGTATGGAATTCATTCCAATGACCTTAAAGAAAAAGGCCCACTTTTGGTATCCTTTGACATCGATGATGTAATAAAAAAGTGCCATTAACAGTAAGCTGATTCCTGCACATAACATGGCGAAAGAGCTCGTCCATAGGTTTTTATTGAAAGGAAATATCAAATCCCATAGAAAGGCGATCATTAAAGCAATAACTCCATACATTAAAAGTTTCTTAACCGTGTCTAACTGCAGTTCCTTTGTCGTTTTAAGCAGTAAGTTTCCCGTAAATATTCCCATAAGTGCCGTCCCAATTGCAGGAATTGTAGCAATCAGTCCTTCAGGGTCGTGAATTCCTAAATACAGTTTACCAGGAATGAGTATGTGATCGATATAAGAAACGATATTTCCTTGCATCGTTAAGTCTCCTGCTGCAAAACCAGGAGCAGCAAAGAAGGTCAATAGGAGCCAATATCCTAGGAGTAGACCGACGAGCCAAATCTTTTGAGCCATTGGTTTTGCGTAGAGATATATGATATTAGCGAACATATAAGCTAGACCAATTCTTCCCAGCACCGATGGAATTCTAACTTCAGATAATGGCCAAAGTGTCAGTCCATTATTATAAATAACTCCTAATAGAATGAGGACGAATCCACGTTTAACTACTTTTTTGAGTAAAGCTGATTGATTCATTCCTTCTTTGAGGTGTTTTCCCAAAGAATAAGGAGTTGAAATACCAGCAATAAATAAAAACAGTGGAAAAATTAAGTCATAGGCTGAAAAACCATGCCATTCTGGATGGTTAAATTGATGTCCAATGATATCGAAAATTGATCCTGGATAGATTGCTCCAAGTCTGTGAAAAATAGCTTCAGCACCCATGATCCAGAACATATCGAATCCTCTCAGGGCATCTAGTGAAAAAAGTCGGGTTGGTTTTTGATTCATAATTGAGGGGTTTAAAAAAGAAAAAGCAACATTTTACTGTTACTTTTGCCTTGTGTTATTCTTTTGGTACTGATATTGTAATATTTCTATATTGAATTGGTCCGTGATCTCCTTGAAGCAGTATTGGTCCTGGTGCAGCTTCATCACTATCGAGAGCGCCACCGGTAATTCCTGCGATTAGAGCATTTGAGATAACTACTTTACCATTGAGCACAACACTAACGGTACGACCCACTAGAGTAATATCATAAGTCTGCCACTCTCCTGCTGGTTTTCCAGCGTTCTGATTGGGTTCTAACAATCCGTAAACTCCCCCTATATAGTGAGAGTTGGTGTGTTTCCCATAATCGTCTTCCACCTGAACTTCATATCTTCCTCTCAGGAAAATCCCTGAATTAGAATGCTCAGGATATTTAAATTCAATGTGAAGTTTAAAGTCGTCATAGGTTTTTTCAGTCATTAAATTAACTCCAGATCGAGGACTACTTAAGACTCCGTCCACTGCCTCCCATTGATTTTTTGAAGGGTTATTTTGAGCTTTCCATCCAGACAAGTCTATACCGTTGAATAGCGCAACAGGCTTGGTCCATTTCTTTGGAGCTTCTCTAAAAAGAACTGGAGCACGGACCCCTGTAAAACTCATAGATTCTCCTGTAGGGGTTAATAAATGTCCGCTCAAGCGATCGCCTTCTCTAGTCCCTTTAACTACTAAATCCTGAGTTCCAATCCACTGAGCAGGAATGCTAAAGCTAAATAAGTTTTCGTCTTCAACGACCTCTGCAATCGGTCTTGCAGATCCAACTACATTCATAAATCTACCTACAAGAGTAGAATTACCCGAGAATTCAACTTCCATCCACCCTGGAAGTTCTTGATCTCCACTTGAAATAGTAAGATCCCATCGCCCAATGAGCTCTGATTGGGATTGAGCCATCAATTGCATTGAACATATGATAGCTAGTAATACAGTTGTTTTTTGAATTGCTTTGATCATTTTTGGAGGTGTTTTTATAGAAGATTAATACTACAGCAATATAATTAAAAGGGGATTAAGGTACAATATGATTTTGAACCTTAACATTTTCGTACATTTTAGTTACCACAATAGTTTTTAAGAAAGCTACTGTTCGAATGAGGTCTTTATAGGACACATATAGTGAAGCAACTCCTAAACGAATTATATTAGGAGGCCTAAAATCTGGCAATACTGAAGGATGGTTATTTGCTCCAGATTTGAGTACTTCCACGATTGCCTTAGCATGTGGATGTGAAATAGATAGGTGACCTCCAATGCGATCCATTGAATTTGGACAAATTAATTCATATTCTAGAGCTACTAGCTCTTTTATAACCGCCTCAATTAAAAATTGAATTTGTCTCTTATTCTTATTCGCAATTGATGAAATTCCAGCCTCTAACGAAATTTTCAATCCGATCTCTAAAGCCGCCATACTGATAATCGAAGGGGTACCATTTGCAAAACGATCAATACTCGAACCCTCTATGTATTTCAAGTCAAATTCAAATGGTTTTTGATGACCAAACCAACCTTGAATTGGATTTCCAACTCCATCGAAGAGTTCACTATCTAACATTAAAAAAGCAGGAGCTCCTGGACCTCCATTGAGATATTTATAGGTACATCCTACAGCTGCCTTAATTTCCATTTTTTGACAATCTACATCACAGATTCCAACTGCATGACTCATATCCCATACAATGATACTCTGATGGTCTTTAGCCCAGTCGTTAAGTTCTTTAACAGGATAATAATAGGCACTCTTAAAACTCACCATACTCAGACATATAATTCCTGGATTTGCCTCAATGTGTGACTTGAGTAAATTGAGATCCGCTTCGATATAAGATGAGTAATTCAGTAAGTGAAAGGATGCTCCTTGATGTTTAGCGATACCCTCTAAAATATAATTATCTGATGGGAAATTGAGTAGATCCGTAGTGAGGTTTTTATCATAACGATTCGACAACAACAATCCCAACACTAGCTTGTAGAGATTTATAGAAGTTGATTCTCCTACATATACAGTTCCCTGCTTTGCTCTAAGGAGTCGTTCCATTTGAGATGCTAGTCGTTTGGGTAATTCCAACCAATGGACATTCCACGAATTGATCAATTGAGCTCCCCACTGTTGTTCGATAGTTGTATTAATTCGATCTATGGTCTTTTTAGGCAGTTTACCCAAAGAGTTTCCGTCCAAATAGACATCGTAATTACCTGGAACAAATTGCTCTGAAAAGGATGCTAATTCATCCTCTTGATCCAATTGTCTAGCCTGTTCTAATAGCATTTTCATTCGGAGGTTTTTAGGAGTTCTTTTTTAATCTTTTGCACCCATAATTGATACATTTTCCCAGAGGGGTGTAATTCATCCGTGGCTAACAGACTAAGATCTGTTTTCGCTTCCTTGGATATAGGGGTAATATCGATATAAGGTATTTTAAATTCGGTTGCTTGTTTTTGAATCACCATGTTAAAGGCTTGGATTTCCAAAGCAATTTTTTCAACATCTCTGTCTTTTGCAAAGGGGGTTACTCCCCAATCGGGAATGGATACCAAGAATACTCCTTGAGGCCCATTTTTAGAATACATTATAGCTGTCTTGATAAGTTGACTTAATTCGGTTTCAAATCGTTCTAGAGATTGACCTCGGTATTGATTATTGACCCCTACGAGAAGTGACACTAAATCATACTGATTGGTATTTTTTGAGGATTTAATTCCTTCTATCAATTCTGCAGTAGTCCAACCAGTTTTAGCAATAATCGTAACTGTTTCAACTTCTATGGAAGTCTCTTTTAAGACGTTCGCTAATTGATTGGGCCAACGCTCTGACTCCAGAACGCTTTCTCCAATGGTATAACTATCCCCCATTGCCAAATACTCTTGAGCTGAAACACTGATACTACATCCAATTACAACTAATGATAAAAGCTGTTTAAATCTCATATTATTTCTATTTAATTCAATGCAAAAGCCACATAAGAATCTCCTGAAGGCGATCCTATTTTACCACCTCCACATGCGATAACGATATATTGTCTTCCATTAACTGAATAGGTCGCTGGAGTAGCATAAGCAGGAGCGGGCAACTCAGCCTCCCATAGCAGATCTCCAGTTTTTTTGTCAAAGGCGTGAATTTTAGAATCTTTAGTAGCACCGATGATCACAAGACCTCCTTTAGTCACTAGTGGTCCTCCGTAATTCTCAGTTCCAGTTTGTTCTACTCCCTCAATAGTCACCTCTTTGTGATTACCAAGAGGCACCTTCCAAAGAAGCTTCCCTGTTTTAAGATCCACTGCATTTAAGGTTCCCCAAGGAGGCTTAATCCCTGGATACCCATCCTTATCTAAAAATCGATTGTAACCATTCATCCGGTAAGGCACTTTTAATGTATTTACCTCTTCTACACTGGTTGGCTCCTTTGATGCTTTAATCGTTCCAGGTGCTTTGATATACTCTAATAGGGCCTTTTGGTCTGCTTCAGATATTCCAGCAAACGAAGGCATCATATTGAGTCCATTATCGATAGTCGATCGTATTTCAGACTCGCTTAATCGATCAAAAACATCTATTAATGAAGGATAATCCGCCCCTCTTCCTTCAAGATTTGTACCGTGACAAGCCACACAATTGTTGATATAGGTACGCTGTCCTAAACTCATTTGCTCTATGCTTTGATCGACTGCTACCATTTCCATCAGCCATGGCAATCGAGTAGCGTTTACATAGAGAACTGCCTCTTCGACATCAACAGCTGATCCTCCCCATTCACCTCCTCCATCAAATCCAGGAAAAATCCAATTACCCGCTAAAGATGGCGGATCAAAAAGTTTGTTATAGGGCACTTTGTCGTAAATTGACAACAGTCTTTGATGTTCTATAGAATCTAAACCACCTACCTCATCTCTTGAAAAATACTGATCTGCAAATGGCTCTGGAAGTTTTGGAATGGGTTGAGTTGGCCAAACCTTCTCCCCTTCCAAACCAAGAGTTGGAACCACTACTTCTTCAATTTCAAAAATTGGTTTTCCAGTATCTCTGTCAAATAAAAACACATAACCTTGTTTGGTAATCTGAGCGACTACATCGGTCAATTTACCTTCTAGATCCATTGAGAATAAGTTGGGATTTGCGGGTAGATCGCGATCCCATAAATCGTGATGCACTGTTTGAAAATGCCATAAGTACTCTCCATTAGAAGCATTTAAAGCAACTAGTGAGTTGCCATACAGATTAGAGCCCTCTCTAAAGCCCCCATAAAAATCCCCTGAAACAGAACCTAGGGGTACATAAACGACTCCTCTTTGATGATCCACTGACATTCCAGACCAATTATTGGCTCCACCTAATTTTTCATAGGCCTTAGTGTCGGGCCATGTTTCATAATTAGCTTCTCCAGGTTGAGGTATCGTGTGAAAGATCCATTGCTGCTCACCACTGATGACATCATAGGCCCTGATATGTCCAGGTGCCGCATCGATGGATTCAGCAACACGAGATCCGCTGATGAGCAAATTTTTATAGATGACTGGAGGAGTTGTACTAGCCACAAATGGATTAAAAGTATCAGGATCTCTACCTAGACCTAATTGCAAATCAATCCTTCCTTGGTCACCAAAACTCTTGATAAGAGTTCCTGTTTTGAGATCTATAGCATAAATATGGCGCCCTACATTGTAAAATAACCGCTCTGCATCTCCATCTTTCCAATGGGCAACGCCTCGATTCACCTTGTAAAAACGCATGGGATCCTCAGATAGACTTTGGTCAACTGATTCAGGATCAAAAATCCAAATAGGATTTCCAGTTGCTGCGTTTAGTGCTAGGAGTTTTGACTCAGGAGAGGTCCCGTACATCACTCCATCAACAATAATGGGATTGCATTGATTTTGAGATCGATTCTGCTCATCTTTATCAGCAGAACTGTATTCCCAAACTTTGGTCAATTGACGAACATTTGCCTTGTTAATTTGAGTCAAAGTAGAATACCTAACTCCTGAAGGGGTTCCGGCGTAATGTTCCCAACTGTCATAGTTGTCATAAGAACTAGTTTTATTTTTGCGACAAGAAAACAGCAATAACACCACTATTAACGGAATCAAATTCATCTTATTCATAGAAGGACTTTTGCCATGAAGATAAGGTTTTTTATAACAATTCCTTAAGTTTTTAAGACCTCAGATTAAGTATCTTTGTTACAGAATACTGCCTCATGGATTACACAAATATCATATCAGAAATCAAAGCTCACAAAAAAACACCCAATCTAAGAATTAAGATTAAAAAAGAGGTAGAGCGTTTTACAGAGCTTTTATACAATACCTTATTTGACACTGAAACCCTCGCTGAAGTTCACATCGAAGAATTGGCAGCGACTTTTGAACAACTCGTTCAACTCTCATGCTGGCAAAAAGAAAAGCCTTGTGCTGAGATATGGAAAGATTACCTCAACACCCTACCTAGTATACTCGATAAATTAAACAAAGACGCTGAGGCAATCTTAGCTGGTGATCCTGCTTCTAAATCCATACAGGAAATATATTTAGCCTATCCTGGGTTTTACGCCATTGCCATCTATCGATTAGCTCATCCGCTCTATCAAATGGACTTTCCGCTAGTGCCGCGATTGATGACTGAGTTTGCTCATTCTAAAACAGGAGTGGATATCAATCCAGGTGCTCAGATTGGAGAATACTTTTTTATCGATCACGCTACTGGTGTGGTGATCGGCGAAACTACCATTATCAAAGATCATGTGAAAATCTATCAAGGTGTAACACTAGGAGCCTTATCTGTAGAAAAAGAAATGGCCAATAGCAAGAGACATCCAACTATAGAAAGTGGTGTCACCATCTATGCCAACGCTACTATTTTAGGAGGCAATACCACCATTGGAGCAAACACAATCATTGGAGGTAATGCATGGATTACTACTTCAATAGAGCCTAATTCCATGGTATTTCACAAACCTGAAATTCAAATTAAAAACAATGTCTAGTACCTTAGAAAACTTTATTGGCAATACGCCTCTTGTCGAATCTAAAAACTTAAACACCCATCCAAGTGTCAAGTTGCTTTTTAAGCTAGAAGGTCATAATCCGGGTGGAAGTGTTAAAGATCGAGCTGCGTATTTTATGATTAGTGAAGCCATGAAAAGAGGTGATATCACCAAAGACACGAAGCTAATTGAAGCTACCAGTGGAAACACCGGTATTGCACTTGCGATGATTGCTTCAATCTACGGTTTAGACATCGAACTCGTCATGCCTGAAAACAGCACTGTAGAGCGAGTCAAGACCATGAAAGCCTATGGAGCTATGGTAACCTTAACCCCAGAATCAGTTGGAATAGAAGGAGCAAGAGACTACGCTGTAGACAAAGTGGCGAATCACGGTTACTACTCCTTTAATCAGTTTGCCAATGATGACAACTGGAGGGCACATTACCACACCACAGGTCCGGAACTTTGGAACGGTACGGATGGAAAAATCACACATTTTGTTTCATCGATGGGGACTACAGGAACCATTATGGGAACCAGCACCTATCTCAAAGAACAAAACGAAAGTATTCAAATCGTTGGTGTTCAACCCTGTGATGGAGCTAAAATACCAGGAATAAGAAAATGGCCAGTGGAATACCTTCCTAAAATATTCAATGCGGATAAAGTCGATCAGATCATTGAAGTATCTGATGAAGAAGCAAAGGCAACAGCTCGATTACTCGCTCAAAAAGAAGGGATTTTTGGAGGGATGAGCAGTGGAGGTGCTGTCTGTGCGGCAATAAAACTCATCGATACCTTAGATTCAGGAATTGTCGTTGTTATTGTTTGTGATCGAGGTGATCGTTATTTGTCTTCCGAACTTTTTGAATAAAACTCAAATAGACCCCAACAAAAAAACCACCTCTAAAGGTGGTTTTCTAATCAGATTACCGCTTTGCCTATAGGTTTAAGACTCCATTCTCAGAACCTGCGTATTCGTTAAATTGATACGAATCAGCTTGATCGTCATTGAAGTAGTTTTCACCATCAGCAACGTATTTAAACTCATAAGACTGCCCCTGCTCTAAATTAAGGGTCCCTTTGAAGTTTCCATTCTTTAATTTCTTTAATGGGTTTGCAGATAAATCCCAGTTGTTGAAATCTCCAACCACTGATAAGTTCTCAGCTTCAGCTGGAATGTTAAAAGTGATTTTACAAACTGGTTTTGATTTTAAAAATTGTTTTGAAATTGCCATAATTCTATTTTTTATTTGATGATGATCGAATGGAAATTTGCATCCACTTCAATCGATTGTTTTTCTTTATTGTATTTTAAGTCTGATAAAGACACCTTTTCGGTGTCTACAGTTACACTCTTTACCTCAAAAGGTAATCCGATTAGATTAATTTGAACCTTGTTATAGGTGGTTTCATAGCGACCATCTCTGAATTGATCGATTAATACTTCTTTTTCTTTTCCGTAGAATTTAATTTTCTTTAAGAGGTATTTCCCTCTTTTATAATCGTATCCATCATGTGCATCTTCATAGATCGTTGAACGCTCTCGACCCTTTTTGTAATACACATCGAGTTCAAGTGTTTCAATCCTTTGCTCATCTACATATTGCTGTACAGGATATTTAGGGATGACAGAGCCCGCTTTTACAAAAACAGGCATGGAATCCAATGGAGCATCTACCCATAATTCTTTACCTCCCTCAACTGCAACATTGGTCCACAAATGATACCATTTTCCTCTTGGAATGTACATACGTCTACCCTGCGCATTGGGCTCCTGAACAGGACAAACGAGTATCTGATCCCCAAAAATAAACTCATCCGAACGATAATGGGTATGGTGATCTTCTTGATCAAAATACACCAGTGGTTTGATCATCGGTTCCCCTTCTGTCGTGTATTTGTGATACATCGTATAGATATATGGGAGCAATTGATAACGCAATTCCACAAATTTTTTGGTAATATCCAAGACATCCTGATCAAATGACCAAGGCTCTTGATCTCCGTGATGACCTGAGGAATGAACTCTAGTGAAGGGATGAAAGACTCCTAATTGAACCCATCTGGTAAAGAGTTCTCCACTAGGTTGTTCTGCAAATCCACCAATATCAGTTCCAACAAATCCCATTCCAGAGAGTGACATTCTCTGAACTTGAATATTAGCAAGCCATAAGTGTTCCCAAGTTGCGACATTGTCACCTGTCCAGGAAGAGGTATAACGCTGTCCTCCTGAATAAGTCGCTCTTGTAATAACGAAGGGACGTTTAGGAGCAGCATGTCTTTTAACCCCGTGATAGGTAGCTCTTGCCATCTGCATTCCATAAACATTATGAGCCTTTCGATGACTGCAATAGTTACCATCGTAATTGTGTCTCACATCATTTGGAAACGTCTTTCCTGGAACTTCCATTACAGCAGGTTCGTTCATATCGTTCCAAACTCCGTGAACACCATTCTCTTCAATGAGTCCTTTGTAGAGACCAGCCCACCACTCACGAACTTCTGGATTGGTGAAATCAGGAAAATAACACTCTCCTGGCCAAACCTTTCCCTTCATATAAGAACCATCTGCTCGTTTACAGAAATAATCTTTTTGTAAAGCTTCCTGAAAGACCTCATTGTCTTTGTCTATTTTAATCCCTGGATCAATGATAGCAACTGTTTTAAAACCTTGCTCATTAAAATCATCAATCATCTGTTTTGGATTTGGGAAGTAGTCCTTATTCCAGGTAAAACATCTAAATCCATCCATATAGTCAATATCTAAATAAATGGCATCACAGGGAAACGATAACTCTCTAAATTTAGAAGTGATTTCTCTAACACGGCTCTCTGGATAATAACTCCACTTACATTGGTGGTATCCCATTGCCCACATCGGAGGAAGCTCTGGTTTTCCAGTAAGATCTGAATAGGCTTTAACCACTTTAGACATTTCAGGACCATAGAAGAAGTAGTAATTCATTTCTCCTCCGTCGGCCCAAAAGCTCATGACATTTCTGCGCTCATGGCAAAAGTCAAAATGAGTCTTAAAGGTATTGTCAAAGAAAATACCATAGGCTAAAGTATCATGCAAACCAATATAAAAAGGTACGTCTTTATAGAGTTCTTCCGTATCTTTACCGTAGGCATATTGATCCGTATTCCAATTCGAAGTGCGTTTTCCTTTGAGGTTAAAGTTGGTCGGCTTATCTCCTAATCCGTAGAAGTTTTCTCCATCTTTAGATGACTTGCTCATCTTAACAAAGTTTCCTCCAAACTCAAAACTCTCCTCCCAATGAAATCCTAATTCATCTTCAAGAATAATCTTTCCTTCCAAGTCGTATAGCCCTACTCTTAGGTCTGCTTTTGAAACTTTACATACAACACGATCCGTTTTGATAACAACTTCATTACTGTCTTCATCAATAGTTAATTCTCCATAACCGTGTTCGTGTTTCTGATCGATAGCATATGAAAAATCCTTCGTAAAGAATCCCTCTGGAGCATATCTAAAACGCAACAGCGAGTCTCTTAAAACGTGTACTTGCATCAGCACTCCATTTTGAGATTCAAACTCTATGACATTCGATTTTTTGATATGGGATTTATAGGCAGTTGGAAATAGATTTCCCTTATACTCTAATTCAGTATTTGTAATCATTTATTTTAGTTTAGTTCTGGGACGGCAAATAAAGCCAAGTTTAAGTTGGTGAACAAGAAATGGTTATAAAACTTGATACACTTGTGTGCTCAACGGTGGAATTCTCAAAATAACCGACTGATTTTTACCATGTGAGCAAATTTCTTTGATTAAATATTCCTGATTTATCTTAAAATCAGAACCTGCGTACTTCGATTCATCCGAATTAAAGACCAGAGATAATTTTTTACCCTGTGGAACTCCAATTTGATAATTAGAATGTGGTGTTGGAGTAAAATTATTGATGACAACAAAGCGATCCTTCCTCGTTTTACCCTTTCTGACATAAGCCAAGATCGAATTTTCAGAATCGTCATAAGACAACCACTCAAATCCTTCTGCAGAAAACTGCAGTTGATGTAAAGCCTTTGAAGACTTATAGAGTTTATTTAAATCTTTAATCGTTTCTTGTACTCCTTTGTGGTATTGATACTGAGTGAGATGCCAATCCAGACTTTGCTCAAAATTCCATTCCTCGTATTGGGCAAATTCTCCTCCCATAAAGTTGAGTTTAGCCCCTGGATGGGTATACATATAGGCGTATAACGCTCTCAAATTTGCAAAACGTTGCCATTCATCACCTGGCATTCTCCCTAAAATTGAATTTTTCCCATAGACCACCTCATCGTGAGAAAGTGGCAACATAAAATTCTCTGTAAAGGTATAAGTCAATGAAAAAGAGATGTCGTTTTGATGGTATTTTCTATAGACCGAATCTTTCTTCATATACTCCAAAGTATCGTGCATCCATCCCATCATCCATTTCATCCCAAAACCGAGTCCTCCTATATCCGTTGGTCTACTGACCAAAGGAAAGGCGGTCGATTCTTCTGCAATGGTTTGGATCCCTTCAAAACGACTGTAGAGTTCCAAATTGAGGTCTTTTAAAAAGCCTACTGCTGCAAGATTTTCACGTCCCCCAAATTCATTTGGTTCCCATTCACCGTCTTCTCTTGAATAGTCTAAATAAAGCATTGAAGCTACCGCATCGACTCTCAGTCCATCGATATGATATTCTTGCATCCAAAACACAGCGTTAGAGATTAAAAAAGAGCGCACCTCAGGACGTTCGTAATTAAAAATTAAACTCTTCCAATCCTTGTGATAACCCTTTCTAGGATCAGGGTGCTCGTATAGGTGAGAACCGTCGAAGAATCCTAATCCGTGATCATCACTTGGAAAATGGGAAGGAACCCAGTCTAGGATCACCGCAATACCAGCCTTGTGGAACGCATCGATGAGCACTTTAAATTCCTCTGGACTTCCAAAACGAGAAGTAGGGGCATAATAACCCGTGAGTTGATACCCCCAAGAAGGATCGTAAGGATATTCCATCACTGGCATAAACTCCACATGCGTGTAGTTCATTTCTTGTACATAAGATACCAACTCCTGAGCCATATCGATATACGAAAGTGATCTTCCATCAGCTTTTTTTCTCCAAGAGCTCAAATGGACCTCATAAACGGAAATCGCCTGATCGAGTTGATTTAATTTTTTACGCTTGGTAAACCAAGTCTTATCCTTCCAAGTGTAATCATCACTCCAAACAACAGAAGCAGTTAGAGGAGGGTGTTCACATGAACGCGCATAGGGATCTGCCTTTTCACAAACCACATCATTGTGATGTGATTGAATTTTATATTTGTAAAGGTTCCCATGGCCTACTCCAGGAATAAAACCTTCCCAAATACCAGAACCATCCCAGCGCACAAAAAGCTTGTGATCTCCTTCTAACCAAAAATTAAAATCTCCAATTACAGAAACTGATTTAGCAGATGGTGCCCATACTGCAAAATAAGTTCCTTCAACTCCATCTACCGTCATGGGATGAGATCCCATTTTATCAAATAAATTAAAGTGCTTACCTGCTTTAAATAAATCAATATCAAAGTCGGTAAAAAGCGAATGTGCTATCGTATTGTTTTTCATATATTAAGATTCATTGATAATGCTAATAATTCCTCTGAGAGGAATAATTGCCCATCTTGGTCTTGAGTTTAATTCGTATCCTAATTCGTATACTGCCTTTTCTAGCATGGTGTATTTTAAAAGAAATTCTACTTCTTTTATATAGCCGATATTCAAATTGTTTTGTTGAACGTAATTGATGTAATCGCTTAAAAATACTCCTGTGATGTATTTGTATAAGCGTTCTCCATAGTCCATGGCCTCTTGTTTTTCCAAACCGTATTGATCAGGATTATTGAGAATCACAGAATAAATCGCATAGTGAAACGAACGTAGCATTCCTGCCACATCTTTGATGGGAGGTTGTTTAACCTTTCGATCTCGAATCGTACTCTCTGGTTCGCCTTCAAAATCCAACATATAAAAATCATCATCTCTTACCAATACCTGCCCCAAATGATAGTCTCCATGAATACGAATTCGTTCGCTCTTGAGTTTGGTCCAGTTAAAATCTAGAAATCTCCTTCTAATTTCTTGCTTACGAGAAAGAAATTCTTGAGCCATATCCAGCGATTCTCCAGAAAGTTTGTGCAAATTATTCTCAATCGTATTGAGTCTGTTTTGAAATTGATAAATCAATCTATTTTTTAACCAAACTTCATAATCACCATTAAAGCTAGCAGGAACAAAGGCCGTATCTCTACTATCTGAACCAAGTGCTACATGCATTTCAGCAGTACGCTTTGCCAATTGTTCAATTTGAGTAAAGAATTTTGGTCCAACCCAATCCAAAAGAGGTTGAGGAAGGTTAGCTCTTTTAATTTTTTTGTAAAGCGTTACCTCATCTATTTGATTTAAATCAATAGATTTTTGTTGAATGGCTGAAAAAATTTGATCAATTGCTCCAAGGAAGTATTTCCATGCATCGCCATCGTTTGGAATAAAGTCTTGCATCAGTCCAAGAGTGATGGTATCGTTTTCCTCTCCTACATTTAAATTGATACTTCCAGCATATTTTGGAGTATTTGGAAAATCAGCAACCTCAGTTAAAAAGCGACTGATTTCATAATCTGGATTGGTACTTATATAGATTCTCCTAAAGATCTTTAAAATATATTTTTTGTTGTATACGATTGAAGTATTGCTCTGTTCGGCTCCTAAAAACTTAGAGGTTTCATAGGGCTCTGAATTGATTTTGGACGATTTGTGAAATTGCACTGCTCGATTGCCTCCGGATTGCTCCATCATATTTTCAAAAAGAAGTCGTCTAAACTCTTCAATATGAAGCGCATCGACTAAATAGCCATCCAGACCATTAAAACTAGCAGCAGAAATCAGCGTTTTTGTGTCGAGCTCATCTCCTGACATGAAGGCAATTGGAAGAAAATAGTTTTGAAAGAACGATTCCTTAAAATGAACTTCAATCAAGATTCCAAAATAGTGGTTCTTTTCAGAATGCATCTCAAAATAATCACTGATTTCAATGTATTTTAAACTGCTCGATTTTCCAGCATACCACCTTTTTTCAGGGATATAGCGCTCTAGAATTTCGTTGGCAAACGCATTTAAAAATTCTTCATTTTCAAAAGCATCTTTCCACTGGCATGAAAACTCAAAAGGTCTTTTTTGCAAATCTTTAGTGTGCGTTTCTCCCATTAGTATGAAATTTTAAAGAGATGGAAGGGCAAAGCTGGATGAAGTGCCACATAATTCCAATCAGCGTTCCAGTGGTACTGATTACCTGTAATGACATCGGTTACTGAAAGTTGATTTATATGTCCTAGTCCTAGTCGATTTAGCGGCAATTTCACTGAACCCTCTTGAGTGTAGTAGGAATCCAATGACACGATCATTAAAGTCAAACAGCGCTTAGCATCATCAAACTTCACATAAGCGATGATATTGTCGTTTTGAGACTCACAAAATTCAATATTGTTGGTTTGTTGAAGGGATGGGAGTGCTCTACGCGCTTCATTGATCTTCTTCATTACAACCATCATCTTATTTTCTGCTTTCCAATCCCAATTTCTGCATTCGTATTTCTCACTGTTGTGATACTCCTCTTTACCAGGTACTGCAGCAGAGTCCATAAATTCATAAACAGGTCCGTAAACTCCAACATTGGAACTCATAGTCGCAGCCATAAAGTACCTTGACAAATGCATCGCTTCATTAGCCCCTTGAAGGTGGAATGGATTGATATCAGGAGTATTTGGCCAGAAATTAGGTCTGTAAAACTCCTTTTGAGGTCCTTTTGTGAGCTGCTCTAGATACTCGGTGAGTTCTGATTTATTAAACCTCCAAGTGTAATAAGAATACCCCTGAGTAAAACCTTCTTTTGCCAACTGATCCATAACCTTGGGGCGGGTAAAGGCTTCTGCTAAAAAGAGTACATCGGGATGTTTCTTCTTAACCTGGGCGATCAACCAATTCCAAAACCTAAAAGGTTTGGTGTGCGGATTGTCGACTCTAAAAACCTTAATACCAACTTCCTCAACCCAATAAAGAGCGCAGGAGAGTAGTTCTTCCCATAAATTTTTCCAATCTGGAGTTTCAAAATAAATTGGAAGAATGTCTTGATATTTTTTAGGTGGGTTTTCAGCGTATTGAATACTTCCATCAGGTCTCCATTTAAACCAATCTGGATGCTCTTTAACCCATGGGTGATCTGGAGCAGCTTGAAGGGCAAAATCCATCGCAACTTCAATTTCCAATTCTTTGGCTTTGGATACTAGTGATTTGAAATCTTCTAGTGTTCCCAATTCAGGGTGTAACTCTTTATGTCCACCGTATTGTGAACCGATTCCCCATGGTGATCCTACATCTCCATCTGCAGCATCAGTTGCATTGTTTTTCCCCTTGCGATTGACTTCTCCAATGGGGTGAACTGGAGGAAAATAAAGGGTGTCAAATCCCATATTCGCAACCCTTGGCAAGAGTGCTTCACAATCTTTAAACGTTCCGTGTTTTCCAACTTCTGGACTTGAAGAACGAGGGAAAAATTCATACCAAGTACTAAACAGTGCTTTTTTTCGATCAACGTAGATGGGATATTCATCAGAACTCGCTTTTAAAAACTTGGTTGGATAAGCGACAAATAATTCTTTTAGCTGTGGATTTAAGACTCCTTCAATTGCTTGCTGATAGGAGTCAACAGATTCCATCAATTGAACCAACTCCAACCACTTCGATGCATGAGCAACTTTATTAGAATCCAAGAGCCTTTTAATATACATTGCTCCTTCTAAGAGTTCTGAGGTTACCGTAACATCAGCCTCAATCTTCTTTTCAATTCCGTGTAACCAGTTTAGAGATTCATCCACCCAAGCTTCTAGTTTATATGCATAAGCTCCTTGTTTATCAACAGTAAATGAGGCTTGCATTTCATCATTTGTCTGGCTGATCATTCGAATCTCTGACCACTTTTTAGACGATTGGTGTTTGTACAATAAGGCCGCTTGAATCACATCGTGACCATCACATAAGACATCGGCAGATACGGATACTTCTTGTCCTACAATGCGTTTTACAGCATAAGTTCCACCATCAATTTGTGGTTGAATGTTAGAAAGGACAACACGCTCTTGATTAGGCATATTTTAAATTAGTTTAGTTTGGTGACACAAAAATAATATATACTATTATTTTTATACCTATAATGTTAAAATATCATATCAATTAGATAAAATTGTACACTATTAATGAATAGCTCCAAGACCAACTTTAAATAATTCTGCATTCAACGAGGGAATTTTATCCTCTAAAAGAACAACAGCTGTCTTTTTGTGTTGTTCCCATTTCGCATTGAGTTCAACAATTTTAGTACGTGCTCCCGTATTGATTTTAGGCATGGCACTATCTGATTGATTGATCGCTGTAGCATAATAGGCTGTAAATCCATTGACAAAATTCTCTACATCGTCATAGGCTTTTGAAAGACGCTGTACCATCTGTTTGTCAAAAGCAGCTAATTCATTTAGTAATTGATCTGCTTTTTTATAAACCTCAGAATTTGAGTCCATTGTTTTCATAACCGATTCAAGCGATTGTTTTTTACGATATAATTCATTGGTCATCGAGGTCATTTCATTAAAAGTCGCCTCACCAGCTGTCATAAAGGCATCGTATTCTCTGTAATCTTCCATGGTAGTTGAATACATTGGATTCGGCAAAACCTCAGCATCAATCTGTAGCGTTTGATTTCCAAAACTCAAATTAAGAGTGTAGGTTCCTGGGATGGCCTGATGCCCTCTAAAACTCATTTCGATATAAACCTTTGGTGTTGCCATTAACGACTCGTGACGCAGATCCCAGACAAATCTGTTGAGTCCTTTATTAGTACTCAAGGTCGCCTCAGGTGAAGGAGCTCCTTCGTAGGATACGTAGGAGTCATCTCTTTTAGAGCTAAATGATCGAACAAGTGTTCCCTTTTCATCTCTAATTTCAAGAGTGAGTTCTTCACTGTTGTCTAATTCAGGTAAATCGTAATAAATGACCATCCCTGAAGCTGGATTAACCCCTTGAAAAGGGTTGATCCCTGTTGGATTCGATCCATTCATTGAAGAATACCAATTTGCAATCATTGCATGTTCTGGCTTGTAAAGTTTTCCTGTTTCTGAAGTTCCTTCAAACTGTCGCAGCAGTGTTAAATCATCCAAGATCCAAAAAGATCTTCCCTGGGTTCCTATGATGATATCATCGTGTTTTAATTGCAAGTCTGTAATAGGAACTATAGGTAAATTGGATTGGAATGATTCCCAATTTTTACCACCATCATAAGAGAGGTATAAGCCTAATTCTGTTCCAGCGACTAAGAAATCTTTTAAAACTGGGTCTTCACGAACCACTCTAGTATAGGCACCCATTGGAATTCCATTGGATATATTTTTCCAAGTCTTCCCGTAATTGGTACTCTTGTAAAGGGCTGGAGTATGATCGTTAAACTTATATCGAGTCGTAGCAATATAGACAGTTGCTGGATCGTGGGGAGACACATCAATGGCATTGATTAGGGTCTCAGGCAATCCTTTAGGAGTGATGTTCTCCCAACTCATACCATTGTCTTTGGTAAGATGCACCAAGCCATCGTCAGATCCAGTGTAGATAACTCCTGCTTCATGTGGTGATTCCGTCACATAAGACAGAGTTCCATAGTTTTCTGCACCCACCGCTTCATTTGTATAAGGGCCTCCTCCATTTCCTTGTTTACTATCATCATTCATGGTTAAATCTGGAGAAATTACCTCCCAATTCACTCCTTCATCTCTTGTTCTAAGAAGGTATTGAGCCCCGTGATAATAGGTGTTTTCTTCGTGAACCGATCTAATAATCGGAGCATTCCAATTGTAGAGGTATTTCATATCCCTAGCTGGAAGCCCTAGGTATAAATTGGGCTTAATCATAATTTGAGTTCCAACTTGAGCCTCCATATCTAACAGCTCAATGGTACCTAGGTAAGATCCTCCCATGGTTTTTACTGGATGATCCGGATCAAAAGCTAGAAACGCAGATTCTCCACCTGCAGCATAAGTCCAATGCTCTCTTCCAATTCCACTAGAACCGATTCCAATACTCGCTATTTTTACCGATGTGTTATCCTGTTGACCTCCATATACGTTGTATGGAAACTGATTGTCCACAGCTACTCGATACATCTGTGCCGTTGGCATATTGTCTTGAGTCGACCAAGTTTTACCTCCATTAAAACTGATTTCAGCGCCTCCGTCATCGGTAATCAACAGATTTTTAGAATTGTTTGGATTAATCCACAAATCGTGATAATCCCCGTGGTTGGTTCGAATGCGTTCCCAATTTTTACCTCCATCGATCGAGCGATACGTACTCGCACTCATTACATAAACCGTATTTTCATCATTGGGATCTGTTTCTACCTCAATATAATACCAAGCGCGCTGTAAGAGTCTGTGATCAGCACTTACTCGAGACCAAGAATCTCCAGCATTTCTGGAAACGAACAAGCCTCCTTTTTCAGCTTCACTATCACTTTCGATTAGTGAGTAAACCAAATTGGGGTTTGCTCTAGATACTGAAATAGCCATCTTTCCCTTTTCCTCTGGAAGACCCTTTTGAATTTTATTCCAAGTTTCACCTCCATCAGTAGATTTGTAAAGACCAGAACCTTCTCCACCACTGATCACTTTCCAGGGAGTTCTCATATGTTCCCACATCGAGGCATATAGAACCTCTGGATTTGAATAATCAATAGAGAGATCATTACAACCCGTAAGTTTATTCACATAAAGCACTTTTTTCCAGTGCTTTCCTCCATCGATAGATTTGTAAATTCCTCGATCAGCAGTAGGACCGTGCAATGCTCCTTGAGCTGCCACCCAAACGACATCTGGATTCTCTGGATGAATGATAATTCTAGCAATGTGTAGGGTTTCTTTTAAACCCATATGTTGCCAGGTTTTACCAGCATCAGTAGACTTGTATACTCCATCCCCATAGGATGTCATCACCCCTCTAGGAGCGTGTTCTCCCATACCCACATAAACGATATTTGGATGGGATTCAGAAACAGAAACGGCGCCAACAGACCCAGTCTTAAAAAATCCATCAGAGATATTTTCCCAACGCTGTCCCGCATCAGTAGTCTTCCAAACTCCTCCACCAGTGGTTCCCATATAATAGGTTAATGGATCGGAAACAACCCCAGAAGAACCATTGGCTCTACCTCCTCTAAAAGGTCCGATATTTCTAAATTTTACGGCTTTTAAAACTTCGTTTAAATCTTGTGCAAAACTATTGGTTCCCAAAAGGCACAATAGCGCTAAAAATATTTTTTTCATCAGTATAGGTTTAGATTACTAAAGATATAAAAAATACACTCAATTAAATGATAGAATTTATGGGATTCCACTACGAATTAAATACTTATATTTATGCAAACCCTCAGTCATGAATAAAAGAACATTTTTAAAATCTGCAGCTGGATTTGCGGTTGTTCCTTTTTTTAACAACCCCATTGAGCTTATCGAGAATAGGGCTCTCAAACTTAAAACAATTGAAGATCCTGACGAATTCTGGAACGAAGTTCGCTCACACTACCTACTCAAAGAAGCGTATATCAACTTTGAGAGTGGCTATTACAATATCATCCCTCAGCCTACCCTTCAACATTTTAAAGATCATATTGATCATGTGAATCTTCACGGTTCATACTATATGAGAACCCACCGCTTTAAAGACAATAGAGCATTAGCAAAAAAACTAGCTGATTTTGTAGGATGTAGCTCAGAAGAAGTAGCCATCACTAGAAACACTACCGAATCACTTGACACCATCATTAGTGGATTCCCATGGAAAGAAGGTGACGAGGCCATCTATGCCTTACAGGATTACGGAGCCATGCGTGTGATGTTTGATCAAATTGGAAAGCGTTATGGGGTCACTGTAAAATCGGTGTCAATCCCTAATCATCCTGAATCAGATGAACAGCTGGTAAAATTATACGAGGATCAAATTACTCCTAACACTAAAATGATCCACCTCTCTCATATGATCAACATCACCGGTCACATCTTACCCGTTCAAAAAATATGTGATATGGCTCACAACCATGGAGTCGATGTATTGGTAGATGGAGCACATTGCGTCGGTCATTTTAAGTTTAAGATCGAAGACCTTCACTGTGATTATTATGGCTCTAGTCTTCACAAATGGCTGGCCACTCCCCTTGGGCTCGGCCTCCTTTATGTCAAAAAAGAAAAAATGCCTAAGATATGGCCCCTTTTAGGAGCTCACGAAACAGTACTCTACGACATCAAACGACTTAATCACTTAGGCACGGTACCAGTTCATACGGATCTTGCAATTCAGGATGCATTGGATTATGTCAATTGGATAGGACTCACAAAAAAGGAGGGGAGATTGAGAGCTCTTCAACAAGCTTTGACAAAACCCCTTAGAAAGCATTCTAAAATTATCATCAACACACCGATTGAAGACGATAGAAGCTGTGCGATTTCAAATATTGGAATTCGAGGGATGAAACCCGCTGACTTAGCAAAAAAACTTCTAGAGGAGCATCGCATTTTTACTGTTCCAATCGACGAGAACAACGTGCAGGGATGTAGAATCACACCCAATGTATTCACTACATTCGAAGAAATCGAACAGCTTAAAAATGCATTAATGACGATCAGTAAATCTGTGTAATATGTTATAAAAAAAACAAATTGGTGTTGTTCCATTCAAGATCATTAATGAATTTTTAATTACTTTAGCATCAGAATAATTATAGCTGTTAACAATACATTTACTTATGAGAAAAATAACCTATTTAGCATCAATCGCATTTTCAATTTTGATGATCAGCTGCGGAGGTAAGGAAGAAAAGAAAGACGGTTTTAGCATGAACAGACAGAAGACTGAAACTGCTGCCAAAAAAGAGGCATCATCGGATAAAGCTTCTACTCGAATCGATCTGGAATCTACAGGTGTTGGACCTGTAACTTCTATTGATTTAGGAACGTTAGACCAAACACTTATCAATAAAGGTAAAGCTGTTTTTGATGCCAACTGTGTTGCTTGCCATATGATTGGAAGGAGATTTGTAGGACCAGATTTAACAGGTGTGACTGCTCGTAGAAATCCCGCTTGGATCATGAACATGATTCTCAATCCTGAGAAGATGGTCAAAGAAGACCAATTGGCAAAAGACCTCTTTATGGAATTTAATGGAGCACCGATGTCCAATCAAAATATCTCTCAAGAAGACGCCAGAGCTATTCTTGAATACTTGAGAACCACAAACTAGATTCTTTTAGAATTTTGTAATGAAAAACTGCGGCAGATGCTGCAGTTTTTTTTTTGCACAGCTTCCAAAAACTTCTATGATATGAATTAGTTGCCTCAAACAAAAAGGGCTAATAAGAGCACCACTAGAATTCCTGTCAATGACAATACGGTTGTCATCATCGTCCATGATCGATAGGTTTGCTTCTCATTGATCCCCAAATACTGACTCACAAGCCAAAATCCAGAATCATTGACATGTGAGAAGGTAGAGGCGCCAGAGGCTATTGCAACCACTAAAAGCGCCAAAGCAAATCCAGAATACTGTCCTGATTCCAATAATGGAGCTACCAAACCTGCAGCAGTAATCATGGCCACCGTAGAGGATCCTTGAAGCACTCGAATCAATACAGCAATGATAAATGCAATGAGGTAAATGGAGCTTTGTAGATGAACAAAACTCTCTGCAATAAGTGTTCCTATATGGGTATCGACTAACATCTGTTTGAGTACTCCTCCTGCCCCCGTTAACAAGATGATGGTTCCAGCTGGCGCCATAGATTTTGAGGTGACTTTAAAAAGCGTTTCCTTGGAATGATTCCATCGCAGACCTAATAAAAACCATGCGAGAAGAGTACCAATGATCAAAGCTGCAAAAGGATGCCCTATGAAAGAGATCACTAATCCAATTCCCAAATTCTTATCTAAAATGACACCCGAATCTATAAGTGCTCTAAAGACGATTAATACAATTGGAACCAATACCACTCCAAAAATAACACTTATTGCAGGTAAGGTTTTTTCATTTGAATCTTCTCGTACATGAGTAGGAGCTTCCACAAATATTTTATTTGAAATATACCTTCCAAAGAAGATTCCAGACACAATCGCTGCCGGTAATCCAACAAGGAATCCCACTAATATAACCAATCCTAGATCGGCTCCTAAAATATCAGCAACAGCAACTGGTCCTGGTGTCGGTGGTATAAAGGCGTGGGTCACTGCCAAACCTGCAAGTAAAGGGATGGCATAGAGCAGAAGTGATTTTTTAGTCCTGTGCTGTAGGGCGTAAATCACAGGAATCAACAGTATAAATGCCACATCAAAAAAGACAGGAATAGCAATAAAGAAACCACTAAAAAGCAGTGTCCACGGAGCCTTATCTACCCCAAATCGCTTTAACATATCATCAGCAATCGCTTGGGCAGAACCCGTGAGTTCTAAGATCGAACCAAACATAGCTCCCAATCCTACAATGGTTGCGACATAACCCAGTGTTCCTCCCATTCCTCTTTGAATGGTATCAAAAATACTTGAAGCATCTAGACCTGATACAATCCCGATGATTATCGTTGCAATAAGTAGTGAAATAAAGGCTGGTATTTTCAGTTTTAATATTAAAAAAAGTAATACTGAAATTCCAAGGACTAGTGCCAAAAGTAGAGTGGTAACCATCTTAATTATTCCAATTATAGTGATGTATAGCTCCTGTTAAATCTCCCTTGAGCTCAAATCCATGAGCACCAAAGTAATCGCGTTGAGCCTGTATCATATGAGCCGATGATTGTTCTTGAAGCATCTGTTTGAAAAACTCAAAGGAATTAGTGATACAAAGACTTGGAACATCTGTAGGAATCAAACATGACAACAACTTTTCCACATGTGGTCGATCCATTTGAATCAGTTCCACGATGGATGAATCTGACAATGGTAATTGATGACTTTGTAGAATTGGTTGTAATTGGTATAACAAATCCGATTTAATGATGCATCCTTCGGTCCAAAGCCCACACACCAACGCTAAATCAATATCCCAGTTATTCTTTTTAGAGGCCACGTGAATCAGTGAAAATCCTTGATGGTGATTCATAATACGAGCAAATCGGTAGGTCGCCTTTAAATCTTCAACAGAAAGCTCTACTTGTTTATTTGTAGTATTATAAAGCTCTGACAGTTTCGTTCGATATCGCTTTTTAGAGGAAGTATACCGACTAAAAAGAGCTGAAGAAATCATCGTAGCAGCCTGTCCTAATTCTGCAGCAGCGATTAAAGACCATGAACCTGTTCCTTTGTGTGCCCCTTTATCTAAGATGCGATCGATGATAGATCCTTGATCGTCCTTGGTTCTCAATATAGCAGCGGAAATTTCAAGCAAATAACTCTTTTGATCGCTTTGATTCCACGCTTCAAAAACAGCAGCAATTTGATCGTAGTTCATCGCCATTGCCTGATGCATGATTTGAAAAAACTCTGCAATGAGTTGCATTTCAGCATATTCAATACCATTGTGAACCATCTTCACAAAATGCCCAGCTCCTCCATTGCCAACATAAGCAGCGGTTGACTGTTGATCCGATGTTTTAGCAGCAATAGAATCGAGTAAGTCTTTGACTAATTCATAAGCCTTAAGAGATCCTCCAGGCATCAAAGAAGGACCATTTAGAGCTCCTTCTTCACCGCCAGAAACTCCAAGTCCTAAATAGAGTAAATTCTTATGAGCGAGTAATTCATTTCTTCTCTCGGTGTCGCTGTAGTGAGAATTTCCTGCGTCGATAATCAAGTCTCCGGAATCGAGAAGCGGTTCCAATTGACTAATCAGTTGATCTACAGCATCTCCAGCAGTAAGCATTAAGACAATCCTTCTCGGCTGCTGAATTGAATTGACAAAGGCTGATAGCTCTTCAAATCCCTTTGCAGAACGCAACTCATCATATTGGTCTATTTTTTTTTGAGCAACCCCTTCTTCGCTTCCTTTTAGATAGCGATTGTACAATGAAATGGAAAAGTTATTTCGCGCGATATTTCGAGCAAGTGAAGTCCCCATGACTCCAAGTCCAATAAGACCTATTTCTGATTTCATAGTTGTTCTGTTATTTGAAGGACAATGGATTCAATAGTTTGATCGATTGAAACTTCTATCGCCTCCTTTGGTTCCTCTAAGGTATCAAATTGTGATTGTAATAAACTTGATGGCATATATTGATGATGACGCGCTTCTAATCTTTGAGAAATCAACTCAAAACTCCCCTTTAAATATACCCATTCTATTTGAATCTCTTTTGATAATAAGTCTCTGTAGGATTGTTTAAGCGCAGAACAAGCCAATACCAATCCTGATTTTAAATGTGATTGACACAAACTGTTCAATCGCTCCAACCAAGGAATGCGATCACTGTCTTCCAAGGGAATACCCGCCTGCATCTTGTTTTTATTGACAATTGGATGGTAATCATCCGCATCAAAAAAAGGAAGTGAAATCAAATCAGCTAGAGCAGTTCCAACTGAAGTTTTACCACAACCACTAACTCCCATGATAACGATGAGTTGAGCCATGCTTAGTTGTTGTAGTAATCAGCGATCATTTGATCCGTATCCGATTTTGATTTAAAAACCTCAAAGGTTTTACCCTGAGTTCTCATAGCACCTAAAATATTGGCGTATTGACCTGCGATTACTGCATCTGCAGTTGCAGCAAAACCGAAGGCTAAACCTCCAGCAAATGAATCTCCACATCCTGTGGTATCGATCACATCTTGTACTTCATAGGATGGAATAAAGGTCGTTTGAATACTACCGTCTTCATTTTTAAAGTAAAGATTACAGCCATCACTATCCAAGGTTACGTAGAGGAATGCAACCCCAGCATCCAAAACGTTCTTTGCAAAATCGTCTAAATGAGATCGGTCTTCTGAATCGTAATCGATTTGAGCTGATGAATCAAAATGACAATAGAGCGATTCTTCTAAATTCATTTTAAGCACGTCGATAAAGGGAAGCCACTGATCCATATCTTCCCAATGACAACGAAGTCGATTTCCCTGATTATCTACATAAGAAGTAGGACCATGAGCATCAAATATCACTTGACTTCCTTTAGCTTTCATGGCTTTAAGCGTCTGTTTTGGAACCTCGTAATCAGTGATTGGAACACATACAAAAACATCTGCTTCTATGGATTCAATATCCTCAGGTTCTATGGGATGCATATTGCTCTGTTGTTTTTCTAATCGATTGTTTTGATCGATAAAATTCAACTCTACGACCGTTCCTTGATCATAAGTGTCAGAAATATATTTCGTGTTGATATTAGAATAAGGAGCAAAGACTTCTATGATAGCATCGTAGTCTGATTGGTGAACATGTGCAACCGGAATGACCTCCCCTTGAGTCTCGATTAATTTACTTACTGCAATTGTTGGATGACTTACACATCCGTATTTATAAATCGTTTCATCTCTGTGAGTAATAATCGTATCTCTTGGAATAGGACCTACAACAGCTATTTTCATATATAAAAGTTTCGTTTAGTAAATATACACTTTTATTGATTCGAACGCATTGGAGGCCTTTTAGGAGGTGCTTTTAACACAGGAGTCAACGAATCTATTTTTCTAGAATTATCCACAGAGTCCTTTCGTTTTAAAAGTTCTTGACGCACCAATTCATCATAAACCTCTTTGGTCGCTTCAAGACTATCGTTCACCTTTTTGTAGATTTCAAGATATTCTTTGGGCTTCGATGCGTAGTAAAAATCGTTTTGAGCAAAAATAAGACTATCTATTCCATACCAACGATATATCGTTTTGATGGGAACTAAATTTCGTTGTTTTAGATAGTCCTTTTTAGAGTCAGAAACAGCATTAAGAATTGAAAGATCGTAAAGAATAGCGACCATCTGTTCTTTCTCCAATAAAGGATCTGGCTTTTCAACTGCAGGAGTTGAACATGCAAAAACCGATAGACAAAGCCCTATTACAACGAATCGTTTCATCTGTTAAACTGAAGTCTTTTGGCGTTTCTATTTTCAGAAAATATTCCGTTTTGATATCCCAAATGTCCATTGACAAAAGTATGAGTTATACGATTTGAAAATTCGACTCCCTCAAAAGGAGACCAACCACATTTATAGGCAATATTTTCTTTGGACACCATCCACTTTGAGTTGGGAGCTACGATAGCGATATCCGCATAATAACCTTCTCTGAGGTATCCTCTATCGTTTATATCGAATAATATTGCTGGGTTATGACACATCTTTTGAACGATTTGCTCAAGTGAAATAAGCCCTTGCTCGTGTTTTTGCATCATCCCAACTAGGGAGTGTTGAACAAGTGGTCCACCCGATGGAGCAGTCAAATAGGGATTGTTCTTTTCTTCAATCGTATGAGGAGCGTGATCAGTAGCAATAATATCGATTCGATCATCCAATAGTGCCTTCCATAAACCTTCTCGGTCTTGAGCAGACTTTACAGCTGGATTCCACTTAATGAGACTCCCTTTTTCTTTGTAATCTTCATGACTAAACCACAGGTGATGCAAACAAACCTCAGCAGTTATTTTCTTTTCATTTAAAGGGATATCATTAGAAAAAAGTGCTGTTTCAATAGCTGTCGATAAATGGAATACGTGTAATCGAGCTCCTGTTTGTTTTGCGAGCTCTATCGCTCTTGAGGAAGATAGATAACAGGCCTCAGCAGATCGTATCTCTGAATGCATACCCATGGGAATTGCCTCTCCGTACTGTTCTTTTGCAGCCTCTAAATTTCTACGGATGGTTCCTTCGTCTTCACAATGTGCTGAGATAACAAGTGGTGTTGCCTTAAAAATACCTTCGATTACCTTTTCATCATCGACTAGCATATTTCCAGTGGAAGATCCCAAAAACAGTTTAACACCTGAAGTTGCTTTTGGATCCAACCGTTTCAATTCCTCTAAATTATCGTTGGTTCCTCCAAACAAAAAAGAGTAGTTCACAAAAGAATGAGCTGCACCCATGGCCATTTTTTCTTCCAAACGCTCAATAGTGACTGTTTGGGGATTGGTGTTGGGTTGCTCCATAAACGAGGTAACACCTCCAGCTAAAGCAGCCCTACTCTCCGAAGAAATATCACCCTTATGAGTGAGTCCAGGCTCTCTAAAGTGAACCTGATCATCGATCACTCCAGGAAACACATAGGATCCGTTTAAATCGATCACCTCTGCCAAATCTGAACTCAAATCAACTCCAATCAGTTCAATTCGATCTCCTTTGATCAATATATCAGCCTCGTTTGTACGACCTTCATTTACTAGTTTTCCATTCTTGAGTAAATACGTTCCCATTAAAAATTCTCTTTATTAAATATACTTTTGAATTTTAATTGAATTACACCCAAAATTCCCTCTTTAATAATCGATGAGGACATTTTAGAATAACCCTTTTCCCTATCCTTGAATACGATAGAGACTTCTTTGATCTTAAATTTCTTTTTATAGGCTTTAAACTTCATTTCAATTTGAAATGCATAGCCTACAAATTTCACCTGATCTAAATTTATGGCCTCTAAAACACTTCTGTGGTAACACACAAAACCAGCTGTTGGATCTTGAACTCTCATCCCTGTTATTAATTTCACATAGATGGAGGCTCCCAATGACAAAAAGATCCTCTTAAGTGGCCAATTGACAACGTTAATTCCTCTGATATATCTCGAACCAACTGCCACATCTGCACCTAACTCGCAGGCCTTATTTAAACGTATTAAATCTTCAGGATTGTGAGAAAAATCAGCATCCATTTCAAATATATAGTCAAAATTTCTAGCTAGAGCCCATTTAAATGCATGAATATAGGCTTTTCCCAATCCTTCTTTTTCTTTTCTGACCTCCAAATAAAGACGATCTGTAAATTCCTGTTGAAGTTCTTTGACTATATTATAAGTACCATCTGGAGAATGATCATCCACAATCAACACTGAAAATGGAATCTTTAATGAAAAAACCGATCTAATGATGGCTTCAACATTTTCCTTTTCATTATAAGTAGGGATGATTACCAGACGTTTGGACATAAGTCAAATTTCCACAAAAATAACAATTAGGGAGAAGAAGAAGCCCTCTAGAGCGGATTAATTTGTAATTTTGAATTCAATTTACAACCGATAGACTGAACATTTAAAAGTGGACACAACTCTTAGGACCGTATTTCAGGAAGACTGGATGGCATTACTTCTGGTGGGGTCACTAATACTATTAAGTTGGTCTAAATATTTATATCCTCAACTCTACAGTCAATTTAAATACGTATTGATCAATCAAAAGTATCTGTTGAGTTTTCACAAAGGAAAAATGCTCACACACCCCTTTGTTCTTATAATGAGTATTACAACTTGGATCAATCTGAGTTTATTTGTATACCTACTTATTCCGAATTTAGTTCCTGATTTGAATTTGTATTTTGAACTGTCGTTTTTACAAATAGCAATCTATACTGCTGCCTTTATCATGATCAAGACTTGGACTCAAATACTCCTATCAGAAGTGTTTGAAAATCAACTTATAAGAAGACTGCAATTTTTCAAAATAAGCATCTTGAGTTTCAACTCATGGCTTTTAACACTGAGTTCCCTTTTATTGATTTACCTCTCAAATCACAACCTTATTATCATATATTCAACCATTTCACTCTTTTTGCTACTATATGCGATTGGCTGCATAAATACGTTACGAATACACAAAAACCATCTTTTTAAACAAATATTGTATTTTATTCTGTATCTTTGCGCCTTGGAAATTTCACCCATATTGATCATTATTGATTATCTCAAGATTGCATAATTATTTATGAAAGTAAAAACAATCCTAGTTTCACAACCGGAACCCAAAGTTGAAAACTCACCATATACAAGACTCATAGAGAAAGAAAAGGTAAAAGTTGATTTTAGACCTTTTATTCATGTTGAAGGAGTCGATGCGAAAGAAGTAAGACAGCAAAAAATTGATCTCAAAGAATTTTCAGCTATTATTTTGACCAGTAGAAAATCTGTAGATCATTTCTTTAGATTAGCTGAGGAGATGCGTTTTAAGGTGCCTGACACACTTAAGTACTTTTGTATGTCGGAAGCTGTTGCTTATTACTTACAAAAATACGTAGTCTACAGAAAGCGTAAAATCTATGTAGGCACCCATACTTTCAAGGATTTAGCACCCTTGATTAAGAAATACAAAGACGAAAAATTCTTACTTCCGAGTTCTGATGTATTAAAGCCTATCATTCCTGAAACTTTAAACGAATTAGGAGTTGATTGGAAAAGAGGAATTTTTTACAAAACAGTGATCAGTGACCTTTCTGACCTCAGTGATGTTACTTACGATGTTTTAGTATTCTTTTCTCCCTCTGGAATTGAGTCTTTATTTAAGAACTTCCCAGATTTTAAACAAAATAATACAAGAATAGCCGTTTATGGAAACTCGACTATTGAAGCTGCCAAAAAGGCGAAATTAAGAGTAGATATTGCTGCTCCAACTCCTGAAGCTCCTTCGATGACTATGGCGATTCAAAACTATATTAAATCAATCAAATAACAGTCGATTGATCATCCCATATGAAAGGCCTTTTTAAGCCCTTTTTTAGTTCAAAAAAACAAGGCCAGCTCCACAGCTGGTCTTTTTCATTAACTATGAACTAAAACACTAATACGTCACACTACAACATTGTCGTCTTTCTTGAATATCGAACAGGTCCACCTCTTCTAATTTCTTCAGAAGTGTCCGCCTCGAATTTCTTAAAGTTGTCTTTAAAGGCATGCGCCAATTTAAATGCAGCATCGTAATAAGATCCCGCATCACCTAACCATGATTTTCTTGGGCTTAAAATTTCATCAGGTACTCCTGGACATGATCTTGGTTGAGCAGTACCAAACACAGAATGGATGTGATAGTGATCGTAATCATATGGACCTAAATCACCTCGCATCGCAGCATTGATCATCGCTCTTGTATATTCGAGTTTCATACGTGAACCAACTCCGTAGGGACCTCCAGTCCATCCCGTATTGACCAACCATACATCTACACCTGCAGCAGTCATTTTTTCGGATAACATTTCTGCGTATTTTGCAGGGTGAAGCGGCATAAATGGTGCTCCAAAACAAGCTGAAAATGAAGGCTGAGGTTCTATAACACCGGCCTCAGTTCCTGCAACTTTTGCAGTATATCCAGAAATAAAGTGATAGGCTGCTTGAGCGGCATTTAACTTAGATATTGGAGGCAATACACCAAAAGCATCTGCTGTTAAGAAGAAGATATTTTTTGGATTTGAAGCGATGGAAGGAACTTGAATATTTGGAATAAAATCAATTGGATAACTCACACGTGTATTTTGTGTAATACTGCTATCTGTATAATCTATCACTCCATTTTCATCTGCGATGACATTTTCTAGAATAGCTCCTTTTTTAATAGCTCCAAATATTTCAGGTTCTTTTTCAGCAGATAAATCAATAACTTTTGCATAACAACCACCTTCAAAATTGAAAACATTGTTTTCTTTAGTCCAACCGTGCTCATCATCACCGATGAGCTTTCTAGAAGCATCAGCAGAAAGAGTTGTTTTTCCGGTACCAGATAATCCAAAGAAAATAGAGGTATCTCCAGCCTCTCCAACGTTAGCTGAACAGTGCATTGGAAGCACCTCTTGATATACTGGAAGCACAAAGTTCAACACAGAGAAAATACCTTTTTTGATCTCACCTGTATAAGCAGTTCCTCCAATGATAATTTTCTTTTTGGTAAAGTTGATGATCGCAAAATTTTCTTGTCTAGTTCCGTCAACTGCAGGGTCTGCCAAAAATCCAGGTGCATTCAAAACGGTCCATTCTGGATTTAAATGCTCTAATTCTTTTGCTGTTGGACGGATAAACATATTGTAGGCAAACATATTTGACCATGGATATTCAGTGACCACTCTTAAAGGCATTTGATACTTTTCATCAGCACAGGCATATGCGTCTCTAACATAGATTTCACAATCAGATAAGTAGTGTGCTACTTTGTCGTAAAGCGCATCAAATTTAGCAGCGCTAAATGGAATATTGATATCACCCCACCAAACTTTATCTTTAGTCGTGTGATCTTTTACAATAAATCGATCTAATGGAGAACGACCTGTAAACTTACCTGTATGAATTGTAAGGGCTCCTGTACTTGAAATAAAACCCATATCCTTTTTTATCGCATCCTCAGTTAATTGATCTGGGGTATCTTGATAATGAATACTATCACTAGTGATCCCTATGGACCTTAAAGAAACTGTAAGTTTTGGTTCTCTTGTAATACTCATAATGATTTATTTAATGTGCTAAAAAAAGATCTTACTAAATGATTTGATAAAGATACAGCCAGAAAAAATGAAGCGCTATGATTTATATCATATTGAAAAATTAGGACTTTTTAAAAGTGTAAATGGCTGCCAAAATCCACCCTACTAAAAACAGAATTCCTCCTATTGGAGTTAGGTATACCACAAAATTTAAATCGATTCCCAAAAGTGGAAATAAGTGGTAGACATAAATGGATCCTGAGAACAATAAAATGCCCCCTAAAAACAAATAAAACAACTGTTGTTGCTCTTTGATATCTAATCGATTGTCACTCCCTATAATTAGAAGCACAACACTGTGAATCATCTGGTAATAGACTGCCGTTTTAAATGACTCTAAAGCCTTAAATTCGAGCACTTCATCTAGAGCGTGAGCCCCAAAAGCACCTAAGCCGACAGCTGTAAATCCCAATAGAAAAGCCGTTGTTAAAATTGTTTTATTCATAACTTTTTATATATTTATAGTTATATATGTAAAAGTACATATCTTAATCTATACATCAAATTTACAATATAAAAAACAGATGCGTCGAAAAATCGGTTTAATTGGAGCAGGAAAATCAACGAGTTATCTTATCGCCTATCTTTTGGATAAAAGCAATGAAGAAGGGATTCAGCTACATATAGCAGACCAGTCTTTAGATCAACTCGATCCAAAGTATGAGAATCATGCAAATTTAGTGCTTCACAAAGCCAATATGTTGGATGATCAGCAGCGATCCAAATGGATAGCATCCATGAACCTTGTCATCTCTATGCTACCAGCACTTTTCCATCATTTAGTCGCAAGAGATTGTATCGACTCTGGAGTTCAAATGCTTACCGCATCTTATGTCAGTGATGAGATCAAAGCAATGGAATCTGAAATTGCAGCAAAAGAACTGCTCTTTATCTTTGAAATGGGGGTCGATCCTGGAATTGACCATATGAGTGCCAAACAAGTAATTGATCGCATCAAGAGTCAGGGTGGAAAGATGTTGCTTTTTGAATCCTTTACCGGAGGGCTAGTTGCACCCCAAAGTGATGACAATCTCTGGAATTACAAATTTACATGGAACCCAAGAAATGTGGTCGTTGCGGGTCAAGGTGGTGCCGCTAAATTTCTTCACGAAGGAACCTATAAATACATCCCTTATCAAAAACTTTTTAGAAGAACTGAATTTTTAGATATTGAAGGTTTTGGGAAATTTGAGGCCTATGCCAATAGAGATTCTCTAAAATATCAATCTGCCTATGAATTAGACGATATTAGAACTCTTTATAGAGGGACCATTCGAAGGGTTGGCTTTTCAAGAGCTTGGAATTTGCTTGTAGAATTGGGAATTACCGATGACAGCTATCAGATATCGAATTCAAAAGGAATGAGCTATCGAGCATTTACCAATATGTTTCTTCCCTATTCTCCTACCAATACAGTTGAACTCAAACTCAGACATTATCTCAAGATCGATCAAGACGATATTGTATGGGACAAACTCATTGATCTCGATTTGTTTAAAGACGATTGTTTTATCGAAGTCGATAATGGAACACCCGCTCAAATACTCCAAGAAATTCTTAGCAAAAAATGGAGCCTCAAAGAGAGCGATAAAGACATGATCGTGATGTATCATCAGTTTGGATATGAGCTCCATGGAGAATACAAACAAATCGATGCTTCCATGGGAGTCATCGGATCCGATCACCGCTATACTGCCATGGCTAAAACAGTAGGACTTCCTCTTGGAATTGCAGCGATTCAAATGCTCAACAATAATTTTAAGCTCAAGGGAATTCAAATACCCATTCACAAAGACATCTACCAAATCGTATTAAAAGAATTGAACGAATACGGAATTCACTTTAAAGAAAGCGAATGCGATTACTTAGGCTACAATCCAGAAGTTATTGGACTGTAATCTTATTTTGTATATTTGTTGCAAATTGAAATCAAATAATGAACTTCACAAACAATACGTTAACTTTAGATGGTATTGACAAGGAAATCCTAAGATTTTTAATGGAAGATGCCAGAAAACCGATCTTAGAAATCGCAAGACATATCGGTATCTCTGGAGCTGCTATTCACCAACGACTTAGAAAATTAGAAGCCTCTGGAATTATTAAGGGATCTAAATTTATCGTAGACCCCAAGGTTGTTGGGTATAACACGATGGCCTATGTAGGGATTTTCCTTGAAAAAGCCATGAGCAATCCCAAAGCGATCAAAGCGCTAAAGGATATTCCAGAAGTCTTGGAATGTCACTATACCACGGGAAACTGGTCTATTTTAATCAAAGTTCTCTGTAGAGACAACGCCCATTTAATGGATTTACTCAACAATAGAATTCAGCAAATCGAAGGGGTCTCTAGAACGGAGACCTTTATCTCCCTAGATCAACAAATCGATCGACAAATTCAACTGTAGATTAGTCTCTAGATCCTAAGAATCGAAGCACGAAATAGGCCAAAGTTGCCAAGGCTCCAATAGCAGCTACCAAATAGGTTCTCGCTGCCCATTTTAAGGAGTCTTTAGCACCAGCTAACTCCTGTTGGTTCACAATATGCTTTGCTTCCATCCATTTGATGGCGCGATTACTCGCATCGTATTCTACTGGCAGGGTCACAAGCGTAAAAGCAGTGACAATTCCATAGAGCATAATTCCCATAAGCATAAGACTCGATCCAAGAGCAGAAGTAGCCGATAAGATCAATCCTCCCATAATCACCCACTGAGATAAACCAGAAGCTACCTGTACGATCGGCACCATTTGAGAACGCATTTGTAGCCATGAATAAGCCTGTGAATGTTGAACCGCATGTCCACATTCGTGAGCAGCAACAGCTGCAGCAGCAGCGTTTCTTTGAGCGTATACCGCTTCAGAAAGATTAACCGTCTTATCTTTTGGATTGTAATGATCTGTTAAACGACCAGGTGTAGATATCACTCGAACATCATAGATCCCGTGGTCGTGAAGCATTTTTTCAGCAACTTCTGCACCACTCATACCATTCGAAAGATGCAATTGAGAGTACTCTTTAAATTTTCGTTTTAATTTACTGCTCACTGACATTGATACAAGCGCTATCAGTCCAATGAGAATATAATAGGTCATCATAGTTTTAATATTTTAGATAGAAACTCTATAACAAAAATAGAACCAAATCAGATTCAATCTAAAAAATTAACAGACTTTAGCAGCTAACTGACAAGCTGTCTTATTTGTGTTTGATCTTTAGAATGATGATTGAAAGTGCCAAGAGCGCAGTAATCGTATTGGCAACAATCATCGGCATCGATTCTAAATGAATTCCATAGATGAGCCAAAGAACCACTCCTGTAAAGAACACTAAATACATCACAAGTGAAATATCCTTGGTCGATTTATCTCTATACGATTTAACCACCTGTGGTACAAAAGCCAGAGTGGCTAGAGTAGCTGCAGCATACCCTATGAGTTCAAATGGATCCATTAACCGACGATGTTGACAATTTTACCAGGAACAACAATTACTTTCTTAGGAGTACGGCCTGCTAATTGTTCTTGAGTTTTTGGATGTTCTAACACTCTCTTTTCGATCTCCTCTTTCGACAAGTCCAGTGGTAATGAAAAGGTAAAACGCATCTTTCCGTTAAAGGAAATTGGATACTCTTTTTCATTTTCAACAACATACTTCGATTCAAATTTTGGAAACGATGCAAATGCAATCGACTCCTCATGTCCCATTTGCTCCCACAATTCTTCTGCAATATGAGGCGCATAAGGAGAAATCATTATTGCCAATGGCTCTAAAATCGCTCTCGAAGTACACTTTTGACTACCGAGCTCGTTGACACAGATCATAAAGGTGGACACCGAAGTGTTAAATGAGAAATTATCGATATCTTCTGTTACTTTCCCAATGGTCTTGTGCAAACTCTTCAATGCCTCTTTGGAAGGCTCCTCGTTCGTTACTTTTAATCCACTTTGATCAAAATAAAGTTTCCAAAGTTTTTTTAAGAACCCATGTGTTCCTGTGATTCCTGCAGTGTTCCAAGGTTTTGATTGTTCTAATGGTCCAAGAAACATTTCGTAAAGTCGAAGTGAATCTGCTCCATAAGTTTCACAGATTTCATCAGGGCTTACGACATTGTATTTGGACTTAGACATTTTTTCAACTTCCCTTGTACAAATCATCAATCCGTCTTCTAATTCAAAAGAAGCGTTTTCAAATTCAGGTCTCCAAGCTTTAAAATCATCAATATTCAACTCATCTGAAGCATTCACCATCGATACATCGACGTGAATCGGTTGTAATTCTCTAGAACCGATGAGACCTTTTGAAACAAAGGTATTGGTGTTTGGGATTCTATGTACGAAAGCTGAAGTCCCAGTTATCATTCCTTGATTGATGAGTTTCTTAGCAAATTCATCTTTAGTCACAATTCCTCTATCGTAGAGAAACTTTTGCCAAAAACGCGCATAGAGTAAATGTCCTGTAGCATGCTCAGAACCACCGATGTACAAATCAACATCTTGCCAGTAATTCATCGCCTCTTTGGAGAAGATTTCATCAGCGTTATGAGCATCCATATAACGGTTAAAGTAGAAGGAACTTCCAGCCCATCCTGGCATGGTATTGAGCTCTAATGGATAAACCGTATGGTGATCGATCAGCTCGTTTGAAACTACTTCGTTAGCCTGGGTATCCCATGCCCAAACCGAAGCATTCCCTAGTGGCGGTTCTCCGGTTTCTGTAGGTAGGTATTTTTCAACTTCTGGAAGTTGAATAGGAAGATGTACCGCATCGATCAATTGAGGCATTCCATCCTTATAATAAATTGGAAAAGGCTCTCCCCAATAGCGCTGTCTACTAAAGACGGCATCTCTGAGTTTAAAGTTCACCTTCGCTTTACCACAGCCTTTTTCTTCAATAGCTGCTATTATTTTTTTCATCGCTTCTTTGTGGGTTAAACCCGTCAAGAAATCAGAATGATCTATTTTGGTATTCGCCTTGTCTTCAAAAGCCTGCTCATTGATATCCACATCCATAAAAATGTTAGGAATATCGATTCCAAAGTGCTTTGCAAAATCGTAATCGCGTTGATCACCACAGGGAACCGCCATAACAGCTCCTGTTCCATAACCAGCTAATACGTAATCTCCAATCCAAATAGGCACTTGTTCCCCAGTAAATGGATGCGCTACATAAGAACCCGTAAACACTCCACTGATGGTTTTTACATCAGCCATACGGTCGCGCTCCGAACGCTTTGATGTTACCTCTATATAGGCGTCAACAGCCTCCTTCTGAGCTTTTGTTGTCAATTTTTCAACCAATTCGTGTTCTGGCGCTAATGTCATAAAGCTCACTCCAAAGATGGTATCCGGTCTTGTAGTGAAGACTTCGATGTCAAATTCTTGAGATTGTTCTTGATTTGGAATCGTTTTAAAAACGACCTGTGCCCCTGTAGAACGTCCAATCCAATTGGTCTGTGTGTCTTTTAAGGGTTGTGGCCAATCGATCTTTTGTAAGTCATCTAAAAGTCGCTGTGCATAGGCAGAGATTCTCATACTCCACTGCAACATCTTTTTTCGAACTACAGGATGTCCTCCTCGTTCCGATACCCCACCTACAATTTCATCATTAGCCAGAACGGTTCCAAGTTCTGGACACCAGTTCACCTCCGTTTCTGCCAAATAAGTCAATCGGTATTGAAGCAGAATATCTTCTTTTCGCTTTTGATCAAATCCCTTCCAATCTTCTGCTGAAAAATCCATCACATTTGGATCACAAACGGCATTCACCTCTTGATTCCCTGAGGCTTCAAAAAACTGAATTAGTTCCTGAATAGATTCTGCCTTGTCAGAAGTTCGATTGTACCAAGAATTGAACAATTGAGAAAAAATCCACTGAGTCCATTTGTAATAATCTTCATTAGAAGTTCTCACCTCTCTACTCCAATCAAAAGAAAACCCAATTTTATCCAATTGTGAACGATATCGTTTGATATTCTGAGCAGTGGTTAGAGAAGGATGTGTCCCTGTCATTATAGCATATTGCTCTGCTGGAAGTCCAAAGGAATCGTAACCCATTGGATGTAAGACATTATAACCCTGATGTCTCTTAAATCGAGCATAAATATCAGATGCGATATAGCCTAATGGGTGTCCAACGTGTAATCCAGCCCCTGAGGGATAAGGAAACATATCTAAGACATAATACTTGGGCTTATCTGAATTGTTGACCGCTTTAAAGGTTTGGTTCTTTGACCAATAAGCCTGCCATTTGGCTTCTATTTGATTGAAATTGTAATCCATAACTGTATTTTGCTCTAATGAAGAGGCCACAAAAATAACAAAAATGAAGCAGTCCCCTAGCCTTAGTACAGCTAATTTCCTATAATCCAATTGAATTTGATTCAATTAAATACACACTGTTACTTCTGCCGCTTTTTATTTACCTTTGAGAACTATATGAGTAAGGCATTTGACAAATACCAAAAACGCAGGTTGATCTCCTCCTACTTTTCAGTCAGTCTGAGCATTAGCCTCGTTCTGTTTCTGATGGGTATTCTAGGCATATTAGTATTAAATACGCAACGACTAGGTGATCATTTTAAAGAACAAATCAATATCAATATCTTTCTTTCAGAAGCTGCCACTGAGGTCGGCATTAAGCAATTAGAACAGCAGCTCACCATGGCAGAGTACACTAAATCGAGTCGCTTTATTTCAAAAGAAGAGGCTGCAAAGGAGTTTTCGGAAGATATTGGTGAGGATTTTATGGACTTTATTGGGTACAATCCCCTTCAAGATGCTTTTGAACTCAGTTTGAAAGCAGATTTTGTCAACCCTGCAATGATACAACTAATTGCAGATGAGCTATCCTCTATTACTGAGGTTTCAGAAGTTTCCTATGATCAACCCCTCGTAGAATTGTTAAATGAAAATGTCAAAAGAATCAGTTTTTGGATCTTAGTGATTAGTTCTGTAATGAGCTTTGTCGCTTTTTTACTGATCAACAGCTCCATAAGACTTTCGATCTATTCCAAACGCTTTATCATCAAAACCATGCAACTTGTTGGAGCAACAAAAAGCTTTATCAGAAAACCTTTTATCCTTAAAAATATCAAATTGGGAATCATCGGAGCTTTTATTGCCAGCGTTGCTCTATTAATTTGTCTGTATTACGTTCAAGTCAATCTTCCCGAACTCCATTTAATAGAAGATTTCAAAACTTTAACCATCGTCATTGGAGGGATTTTTGTGCTGGGAATTTTGATTGCTTGGATCAGCACCTTTTTTGCAGCCCAACGATTCTTAAATTTGAGAACCGCTGCGCTTTATTACTAAGAATAAGACTATGAAAAACAAAAGAGAGGAATCAAAAAAAGAGTTTTTATTTCAAAATAAAAACTACAAATTCTTATTCATCGGCTTAAGTTGTATGGCCTTGGGATTTATCCTCATGTCGGGAGGTCATTCAGATGACCCCAATGTTTTTAATCCTGAGATTTATAATTTTAGGAGAATTAGATTAGCTCCTGCACTAGTTTTATTAGGCCTGGGAATTCAAGTGTACGCCATCTTAACGACCTCTAAAAAATAACTATGGAACCAATTGACGCGATCATCCTTGGAATCATTCAAGGACTTACTGAGTTTTTACCGGTATCTTCTAGTGGTCATATCGAACTCACCAAAGCCCTACTAGGTGATAGTCTAGTGGCAGAGCAAAGCCTTTTGTTTACCATTGTGCTTCATTTTGCGACAGCGCTCTCTACCGTAGTTGTTTTTTACAAAGACATCTTAGATTTGTTTAAAGGGCTATTTGCCTTTAAGAAAAACGAGCAAAGCCTCTATGTGTTAAAGATTGTGGTGTCCATGATACCTGCAGTCATTGTAGGACTTCTCTTTGAAGAGCAACTCAGTTCCTTGTTTACTTCCAATGTATTACTGGTTGGTCTCATGCTCGTAATCACAGCAATTTTACTCATCTTTACGGATCGAGCTGCAAAAAGCGATCGATCCATTTCAATAAAATCATCAGGAATCATCGGGATTGCACAAGCTGTTGCCATGCTTCCTGGCATCTCGAGATCCGGTGCTACAATTGCTACTGCAGTACTCTTAAAAACAGACCGCACAAAAGCCGCTCGATTTTCATTCCTAATGGTCATTCCACTTATCTTTGGAAAAATTGCTAAAGACGCCCTTTCTGGTGACATTGTTTTTAACCCAGCGGATACGACTGCAGTGATGGCTGGTTTTATCGCAGCTTTCATCTTTGGGCTCATCGCATGCAAATGGATGATTTCATTGGTCAGAAAAAGTAAATTACACTATTTCGGATACTATTGCGCAGCCATTGGAATTCTATCGATTGCCTATTCTTTGTTCGCTTAATATGAAGACACTGACTGCTGAAAACTTTACAAAAGGACAAACACTTTTGATTGACAAAGAGCTCCACTGGACCTCCTTTCAAGCAGTGAATGCCATCAAGTGGGTCATTCGAAAACGCTTTGACATTAAAAAGATAAAGGTGGGTCACGCTGGAACTCTAGATCCACTAGCATCCGGACTTTTGATTATATGCACAGGAAAACACACCAAAACCATTGGGGAGATTCAAGGTCAAACCAAAATCTATACAGGAGCAATCACCCTTGGAAGCACCACTCCTTCCTATGATCTTGAAACAGCAATTGACAAGAACTATCCAACAGATCATATCACCGAAGAACTCATTCATAACACTACCCAACAATTCATTGGAAGGGTTGAGCAATACCCCCCTGTGTTTTCGGCTTTAAAAAAAGATGGCAAACGACTCTATGAGTTTGCAAGAGTGGGAGAGTCCGTTGAAATCAAACCAAGAACCATTCAAATCGATCAGTTTGAGATCACCGCTATTGAATTTCCAATAGTGAAATTTAAAGTGATTTGTAGCAAGGGAACCTATATTCGATCCCTTGCGCATGATTTTGGACAAGCACTCAACTCTGGTGCTCATTTATCGGCACTTCGAAGAGAAGGGATTGGATCATATACTATTAAAGACGCACTTAGCATCGATGAATTCAAAACCCTAATAGGGTTTAAAGATCAATAAGATGAGTGGGTTCGACAATGTCTTAAGCGTCTTTGTAAAGTGGTCTTCTTACCTCAACAGAAAACAGTGGGCACTGGCGATTAGCAGTTTTATTTTAATCGTTTTCCTATTCCTATCCTATCAACTTAAACTCAGAAGTTTCGCCAATGAAATTCTGATTGAACTCAACATAGAAGAGCCTGAAGAAAAAGAACCAGAAATCGCTGAAGAAAAAAAAGAAGAAAAACCAATGGAGGAATCAATACCAAAAACCAATAAAGCTTACAACAGCGCTCTAAAAGAAACCTTTGCAACCCCTCCGCCTGCAAAGAACACTCCCAATGCACTTGAAAAGGTTGAAAAACTTCATGAGGAGGGAGCAGTAGAGGGAATTGCCTCTGATTTTGAACTCAAACTCAGAGCGCTACAAGCCAACAATATTCAAGATCGAATTGATTCTATTGGGATTCCCGATGAGGTCAATAACTTTAAAAAAGACACTAGAATTTGGTATAGTCTGACCAATAGAACCCATCGAAATATCGCAGTTCCCATCTACATCTGTGATATGGGCGGCAAAGTTGCAGTTAATATCTTAGTAAGTGCCTCAGGTAATGTTCTTGAAACCAATATCAATCAAAAGAACTCAACGACCAACAATGGATGTTTGTTAGAAACGGCACAAGAATACGCTCAAAAGACCACCTTTATGCCTGGAAAAAATGGCAACCAATGGGGTGTTATCTACTATTTGTTTTCAAAGCGTTAATCTTTGTTTAAAGGATGACAAGGACAGCTTATCAAATGATCATTGACCATTCCAGTTGCCTGCATATAAGCATAGACAATGGTAGACCCAACAAATTTAAAACCCCTCTTTTTTAAATCCTTACTCATAGCATCTGAGAGCTCCGTAGTTGCGGGAACCTCTTCTTTAGATTTAAAGTGATTGACGATGGGTTTCCCATCAGTCCACTGCCAAAAATAATTTGAAAAGCTTCCAAATTCTTCTTGAATTTTCAAAAATGCTTGAGCATTGCTAATCGATGCTTTTATCTTGAGTTTATTTCTGATAATTCCTGCATCCTCATGAAGCTTCAATTGGTTCTCTTTAGTATATGCCGCGATCTTTTGATACTTAAAATCATCAAAAGCATTTCTAAAATTCTCGCGCTTGCGAAGGATGGTGATCCAGCTAAGTCCTGCTTGAAAGGTCTCTAAGAGTAGATATTCAAACAAGAGTTCATCACTGTATACTGGGACTCCCCACTGATGGTCGTGATACGCTTCATAGAGTGCGTCTCCCCTGGACCACCAACAGCGTTTGAGTTCCATGATAATTTGAATTTAAAATGGAAGGTCGTCTGAATCCTCTTCTAGGATATCATCAGCTGGAGTAAAGGCTTCTGCTGGAGGCATTGGCGGCATCCCACTGGAGGGTGCTTCTGAAGTTAAAGCTTCTATTCTCCAACCTTGAATCGAGTTAAAATAACGAACTTCTCCTTGAGGACTTGTCCATTCTCTTCCTCTGAGATTAATGCTGATTTTAACATCTTGACCTACTTGATAAGCATCTAAAATATCACATTTATCTTGTACAAATTCAACTAATATTGGTTGCGGATACTGCTCTTGGGTATTGATAACGATCTCTCTTTTTCTAAAACCTTTATTTCCAAAAACCTGCGTGTCTTTTAAAACTGTAATCTTTCCTTGAATTTCCATTGTGAATTTGTGTTTGTAAAATTGGATTATAAAAATAAGAAATCAACATTAGAACAAGAGATTTCTGTTGACTTTTTACAATAAAAAGTATCTTTAGGTAAAAATCAACACTTTTGAAATTCACTTATAACGAAATACGATGGGTTATCATCCTCAGTGCATTGGGCATTGTCAGTCTAATTTTGTGGAATACTAATGTGTTTTTTGAGAAATTCAAAACCCTCGAGAGAGAAAAGATGGAAATATGGGCAACTGCCCAGACTGAATTTATGGCATCCACTGATCAGATGAATCATGGGCCTTTAATTCTTCAAATTTTTCAATCCAATAAGGACACCCCAATGATTTTAGTCAATAAAGACGGCTCCACCTGGGTTAATAATATGGATCAATCCATCATAAAACAAGGGGATCTATTAAAAAAGAGGCTCGAAGAATTTAGATCTCAAAACAAGCCCATTTTATTAAAACACGAAAACAGTTTAATCGCAACGCTTTACTATGGAGATGCTCCTATCTTAAACAAGCTCAAGTATTACCCATTAGGCCTTTTATTGATTCTAGTATTGTTCTCTGCGATTCTCTATTTCTACATGAAATCGGTTAAAATATCCGAACAAAACAAACTTTGGGCCGGTATGGCCAAAGAGACTGCACACCAAATTGCCACTCCTCTATCGGCGCTGATGGGATGGAACAACTTATTAAAATCCAAAGGTGTTGAACAAGAAATCACCGCCGAGATGGATAAGGATATCGATCGACTTAATTTGATTACCGATCGATTCTCAAAGATTGGTGCCAGTCCAAAACTGACGCTTTATCCGCTGGTGAAAACCACTAAAGAAGGAGTGCTATATCTCAAAAGAAGGTTTCCCGAGCACATCGATCTCACTATGGATGAATCCTTTTTAGAACAGCAAATAGCACTCAACAAACCGCTCTATTTTTGGTGCTTAGAAAATATCATTAAAAATGCCATCGATGCCATGAATGGAAGTGGTAAGATTGAAATCAGTTTTAAAACAGAACATTTATCGTGCTCCGTTTACATAAAAGATCAGGGGCCTGGAATCCCTCAAAACAAACTAAAAAAAATATTTAAACCCGGGTATAGCACTAAAACTAGAGGGTGGGGTCTAGGACTTTCTCTCGCTAAGAGGATTATTGAAGAATATCACAAAGGCAAAATTTCTATTGTAGAGAGTTCCTCCAAAGGAACCACCTTTGAACTTAAATTTAGAAAGGGAATCGCTGAATCTTAGAGCGCCGCTTTAATTGAATCACATACATTTTGAAAATCTTCTTTAGAAAGGGATTCTTTCTTTCCAAAAGTAGCATCTGCCATGGTATTGAGGGGGATCAAATGAACGTGAACATGAGGAACTTCAAGTCCAATTACCGTAAATCCAACACGCTTACAGGCAACCGCCTTTTCAATTGCAATCGCCACTTTTTTAGAAAATGTCATCAATGACAAATAGGTCGCATCATCTAAATCGGTAATTTTATCAACCTCTTGCTTTGGAACACATAAGGTATGACCCTCAGCATTGGGATTGACGTCTAAAAAGGCAATACAGTCCTCATTCTCAGCTATAATATAGGCTGGAATTTCACGATTTATAATCTTGCTAAAGATACTTGTCATTAGGATCTAGTGATTTCTAGGATTTCAAATTCAATCGTCCCATTAGGAACTTTAATTTCAGCTGTATCTCCTACTTTCTTACCTAAAAGCCCTTTTCCAATAGGAGAGCTTACAGAAATCTTATTGGTTTTGAGGTCAGCTTCACTTTCTGCAACAAGTGTATAGCTCATTTGAGCTCCGTTGACTTTGTTTTTGATCTTCACAGTCGAGAGGACTAATACTTTTGAAGTATCCAATTGAGATTCGTCGATGATTCGCGCATTAGCAACCACCTCTTCTAATTTTGAAATCTTCATTTCTAAAAGACCCTGAGCTTCTTTGGCTGCATCGTATTCGGCATTCTCAGATAAATCACCTTTATCTCTAGCCTCTGCAATAGCCTGTGAAGCTTTCGGACGCTCTACATCACGTAAGAAGTCCAATTCCTCTTTTAGCTTTTTTAATCCTTCTGCGGTGTAATAACTGACATTACTCATCTTAATTCGTTTTTATAAATAGAAAAATCCTCTCGAAGAGGACCTTGTACAAATATATATATTATTTTTAATACCACGATGAAATTAACAGATGTTTAGATACTTTTCAAATAGTACTTTTTTGATACTTAGCTTATTAGCGATCTCTTGCTCCAAGCAACAAACAAGGAGGAATCCCTACTTACAAGAAGTTCGATTTTCAGTATCTGTCAATTTGAGTTTACCATCTTACAACAATTTAACCTCTATTGGCAACCCGGCATACATTAATGAAGCAGGAGTTGGCACTAAAGGAGTCTATGTAATGAATGTTGGGTTTGATCAATTCAGAGCTTTTGAGGCTAGCTGTTCCAATCACATCCCAAATTCCTGCTCTCTCCTGCAAGTGACAGGACAAAGCGGAATTTGTGATTGTGATGAATTGAATTACAGTCTTTTTACTGGTCAATTACTCAACCGTCCCTCTGAAGGGGTGTATTACGACCTTTTAGAGTACAACACCCAACTCTCAGGTGATGTTCTAAGAATCTATAATTAAAAGCCAATAACAGCTCCTAATAAGTAGTTCCTGGTCGCTTGAGGATAATATCCAGCTCCCTCGATGGTAGTCGTCACACCAGGAGTGGACCAGGTGTCGTCATAGGTATAAAAATAACCGTTGCTTACGTATTCAACATTGAAGATATTGTTGACTAACAGGTTCAATTGAATATCTAAATTCCAATCATTCTTTAACGTATAGGAGGCATTGAAATCACTTACGTTATACGCTTCTAGTAGCGAACTTTCAGAGTCGATATTTCCCATATACTGATCCGACACATGCTTTGTCATCAGACTTAAATTCAAGTTTTCAGAAGGAGCATACATTAGAATATTTCCGACAATTAATCCTGGAGAATAAGCGATATGGGTGTCCCCTAATTCTCGAAGTGAACCATCTCTTTCAAAGAAAAAGTCTCTGTTTCTATGTCTGCTGATACTGATATTAGGCATCCATCTCCATTGATCACTAAGTCTTACAGACGCATCGATTTCAATCCCCAATCGATAACTAGAACCGATATTTTCACGAATCGGCGCACCAACTTCACTTAGAGCTCCTGTGAGTACTAACTGATCTTTGTAATTCATATAGAACATATTGATATTGAGAGCGCTTTTCGAATTTAAGAATCGATATCCCAATTCAAAATCATCTAACGATTCAGGCTTAGGGCTTCCGTTTTTGTAATCGGTACGATTCGGCTCTCTGTTAGCCTTAGCATAAGAAGCGTAAAAATGTTGTGCCTTATTGATGCTATAAGTCAATCCAGCTTTTGGGTTAAAGAAACTAAATTGATCGTCGATTAGTTCACCCGTTTTGAGCTCTGTTTGATAGGTCACCCAACGGTTCTGCAAATCAAAATAGGTGCTCCAACGATCATTGAGATCATAGCGGTATTTGAGGTAAAAATTTAAATCATTCTTATTGGAATCATTGTCGTAAAAAGGACTACTTTGGGTTGAGGAATTGTTTTGAAGCCATACGTATTCTCCAAAATGTCTGCCTTTATAGGTGTTGATTCCTCCACCCAAGATGAATTGACTATGATCATCTGACTTTTCAAGAGAGAAAACAGAACCGTAAAAATCATTGTCTAACCATTTTCGAGTCACGTCATCATCACTTCCGTTTTCGTTGTACTCCTCGTAGTAACCTTCACCATGAGTAAAGTGTAGTGCCACATTTGAAGACCATCCATTAGATAGTTTTTGATTCCAAATCAACTGCATATGATTTTGCAAATAGTCATCGACCTGATCTTCATAAAATTTTACCTGTTCAGCATCATTGAGGTAGTAACCCGCATAGTTGTAGGTTCTATCATTTTCAAGAGTGAAAGCATCCACTCCATACCAAGCTTGATAAGTGCGTTCATGTCCTCCAAAAACAAGGGCCTTCATATGCATGTTCTCATCTTTAAAAGCTCCTTGAACAAAATAGGACTTCAGATCTGAAGAAGCTCGATCGACATAACCGTCAGATACAATCTTTGAAAAACGTCCTGAAAATGAAAAGCCTCCATATGCCTTGGTGTTAAAAGAAACACTATTGTTAAAGGTGTTAAAGCTCCCTACAGAAGATCGAATCATCCCCGAGAATTCCTCTGTTGTAGAAGATGTACTCAAATTCAAAGAAGCTCCAAAAGCTCCTGCTCCATTGGTCGAAGTCCCCACTCCTCTTTGAAGCTGAAGACTCTCTACTGAAGTCGCAAAATCAGGTAAATCCACCCAATAAACTCCTTGAGATTCGGCGTCATTGTATGGAATTCCGTTAATGGTAACATTGACTCTGGTCGCATCCGAACCTCTTACGCGAATACCGGTATAACCAATACCAGCTCCTGCATCAGATGTCGTTACCACACCTGGAAGATAATTAAGCAGAATTGGCAAATCTTGTCCAAGATTTCTAGTCGCTAACTCTTCTGCTTTCACATTAGTATAACTCACTGCCATTTTTTTGTCTGCTCTAATTGCTGACACAAATACTTCTTCGAGTTCTACCTTTTGAATACTGTCCTGAAATTGTTGTTGAGCATTTACCGAAAGACCAAGTAGGACTGCGCTCATTGTAGTGAATAAAATTTTCATTCGTATAAAAATTACGAATAAAAGGGGTCATTATTCAGGTTAAAAAAATAGTTAAAAATTCCCTTGGCAGCATTACCTGCCCAGGTTCGTTGGGTATAATCTCAGCTCTTGGAAGAGCACCCCTTTGAGACAAGGCAAAGTTATAATTAAAATTTAAATTGAATTGTCCTTCTTTTTATTTTTTATAATGAGTTCATCAATAACCTTTGTTGCATTAGCTAAGCGCTGCTTTTTATCTCCTTTGAGAATGATATAGGGTTTATTGTATCGATCCAAGGTATTTTTAAAAAGCTCAAAAAGTTCCTTTCTTTGGTCAGGACGATCTCTTAAGTCATCGTATTCCCAAGGCACATCGATATAGGTTAAAAAATACATGTCGTAGGAATTAGCTAGTGCAGCTTCTTTAATCAGCGGATCACAAGTATTGTAATAAAGCTCGTAGTACACCATGGTCTCTAAGAGATCCGTATCGCAAATAAGAACGTCCGTAGCTTTTTGAGCGAGTTCATTTTCTGTTTCAATCTGACCATAAGCAATGGGTAACATATCTTTTTCTTCACAAACTTTACGCTCGTTATTCCACTTTTTTTGAAGGTATTCTCGGGCGTATTCTGGGCACCAAACCGAATTATAAAAGCGTGCTAAATGTTCTGAAAGTGTTGTTTTACCTGTAGATTCAGGGCCAAATAAAGCTACTTTTACTACTGTTGAAGGCTGTTGTCTAAGCGTCTTTTCCATTCCATATAGCCCATAAGGGCAATTACTGTAAAGATTAAATATTGAAACGAAGTAAATATAAGGCCTTTATACCAATAAAGGGGAATCGATATCAAATCCCCAACAATCCAAAAGGTCCAGTTTTCAATTTTTTTCTTTGCCATTAACCACATTCCAACAAAAAATACAGCGGTGGTTATGGTATCGATATAAGCAGTCCAAGAAGTGAATTTATCAAAGTAACGGTATACTAGAATCACAAAGAGTACCGTGATCAAAAAGAAGACGACTGAATTTCTCTTTTCTTTTGAACTGGTTCTAGAGATGGAGACAACATTGTTTAAATCATCCGTTCTTGTCCATACCCACCAACCATACACACTTAAAGCAGTGTAATAAGCATTGATCAACATATCGCCAAGAAGTGAATAAACCCATAGAATGTAGACAAAGAGAGCAGTACTTATGATCCCCGTTGGGAACACCCAAATATGTTCTTTTTTAGCATACCAAACACTAAAAAAACCAAAGAACACAGCGATCATTTCAAGGACAATTAGATGAATGTCCATTGAATAATAGGGTTCAAATATCAGATACCAAATTGATTGTTCTTCCATGAGTTAGGCTAATGCGTATACCAAGCAATAATTTTCAATAGGTTCAAAATAGACATCGAAATACACCCTGGCATTGTTAAAGTGAATATGACCTGTAGTCTTTTCATCTACAAGTTGAAAATCATCGATGTCGATATGTTGTAAAAAGCTCAAACCTGGTTTGGGATAAATCTTATAAATAGATTCCTTTGCTCCCCATATACAGGTGAGTTTCGAAATGATTTCAGCATCATTTCGCTGATGTTCCGCTATTGGATAAGTCGAAAACTTGTGAGCGATCTTAACTATTTTGGAACGTTGTTTTTCAACATCAATCCCCACAGCCCTATTGGAACTCACAATAATGGCTGTAAATTCAAAGGAGTGGGTAATGGAAATATAGTGTTCGTTTTCTAAATGGGGTTTACCCATATCGTCATAATAGAGATCATCATCCGATAACTCCTCAATTTTAAGCAAGTGACGAATACTCAAATACCCTTTTCGATGCATTTCAGATTTCATTGAATCGATCCTTTTGACACTCGAAGGCTTAAGGGTGATTCCCTGATAAAGCTCTTCTTCAGTTTCGGTGAGTTTCCAAAGGTGCACTCTAGTATTCTCATCATAATGTATGGATTTGTAAAGTGGCATAATTCGAATTCTGTTTTGTATCTTTGCGGTCTAATTTAAAGCTATACTACGAAAGTAATCAAAAGTTATGAGTACATCGACAATACCTTACGTTCCCTTTAAAGTTAAAGACAGTTCTTTAGCAGACTGGGGTAGAAAAGAAATTGAACTAGCGGAAGCTGAAATGCCAGGATTAATGGCATTAAGAGCAGAATATGGAGCACAACAACCACTTAAAGGAGCGCGTATAGCTGGATGTTTGCACATGACCATACAGACAGCGGTTCTTATTGAGACCTTAGTAACACTTGGTGCTGAAGTGACTTGGTCTTCTTGTAATATTTTCTCCACTCAAGATCACGCTGCTGCGGCTATCGCAGCTGCAGGGATTCCAGTATACGCTTGGAAAGGAATGAATGAAGAAGAATTTGACTGGTGTATCGAACAAACGCTCTTCTTTGGAGAAGATCGCAAACCCCTTAATATGATCTTAGACGATGGCGGGGATTTAACCAATATGGTTTTAGATAAATACCCAGAACTCGCCTCAGGCATCAATGGTCTTTCTGAAGAAACTACAACCGGAGTTCACCGTCTCTACGAAAGAGTTAAAAACGGAACCCTTCCAATGCCAGCGATTAACGTTAATGACTCGGTGACTAAATCGAAATTTGACAATAAATACGGCTGTAGAGAATCGGCAGTAGATGCGATTCGAAGAGCAACTGATGTGATGCTTGCTGGTAAACAAGTCGTTGTTTGTGGTTATGGTGATGTCGGTAAAGGAACTGCTGCTTCGTTTAGAGGTGCGGGTTCTATTGTTACCGTTACTGAAGTCGATCCTATTTGTGCACTTCAAGCACTCATGGATGGATTTGAAGTAAAAACCTTAGAGACTGTTGCTTCTAAGGCTGATATTGTGATTACTACCACTGGAAACAAAGACATCGTTAGAAGTGAGCACTTTGAGGCATTTAAAGACAAAGCCATCGTATGTAATATCGGGCACTTCGACAATGAGATCGATATGGCTTGGCTCAACAAAAATCACGGGGCTTCAAAAGTTGAAATCAAACCTCAAGTTGATAAATACACCCTCAATGGTAAAGACATCATCGTCCTCGCTGAAGGAAGACTTGTCAACCTCGGTTGTGCAACTGGTCACCCATCTTTTGTGATGAGTAACTCGTTCACCAATCAAACGCTTGCTCAAATCGAGCTTTGGACCAATGCAGATGCTTATGAGAATCAGGTTTACATGCTACCCAAACACTTAGATGAAAAAGTAGCAGCTCTTCACTTAGAGCGCTTAGGGGCTGAGCTGACCAAGCTCAAGCAAGACCAAGCTGATTATATAGGAGTACCTCAAAAAGGACCTTTTAAACCAGAATACTATAGATACTAATCTAGTAGCGTATATTTTAATACAAAAGCCTTCCCTATGGAAGGCTTTCTTGTTTCAAGGATAACGTTTTATAACAAATCAAAAGATAAAAAAAACCTCCCATTGGGGAGGCTTTATATTGTTAAGGTCTCATTTTCTAATTAAACCTCAAAAGGCTCAATAGAAACATAAGATTTTCCGTTCGCTTTCTTTTGGAACTTAACCAAACCGTCAACTTTAGCGTGTAAGGTATGGTCTTTTCCTAAATATACATTCTCACCTGGATTGTGTTGAGTACCACGTTGTCTAACAATGATATTACCTGCGATTGCAGCTTGTCCACCAAAAATCTTAACTCCTAATCGTTTTGATTCTGATTCTCTACCGTTCTTCGAACTACCAACTCCTTTTTTATGTGCCATTTTTTAACTTTTTATCGGTTAACTTAATGCAGCGATTAAATCTGCTTTTTTCATTGAAGAAATTCCTTCAATTCCTTTAGCCTTCGCTAAATCTTTCAATTCAGCAACAGTCTTTGAGCTTAAATCTTCAGAAGCAGCTTCAGCTTTCTTAGGTGCAGCTGGTTTTGCCTCAGCTTTTGCAGCTTCTTTCTTAGCAACTGGTTTTGAACCAGAAGCAGCAATACCTTCGATTAAGATCTCAGTCAAGTATTGTCTGTGACCGTTTTTCTTGCGGTATCCTTTACGTCTTTTCTTTTTGAAAACGATTACCTTATCACCTTTAAGGTGCTTTAAAACTTTTGCTTCAACAGAAGCTCCGTTTATAGCCGGGGCGCCAATAGTTACGTTCTTGTTATCGTCTAACAAAAGAACGTTATCGAAATTTAATTTCGAACCTTCTTCTGCGTCCAAACGATGAACGAAAACTTTTTGGTCTTTTGCAACTTTAAATTGCTGCCCTGCTATCTCTACAATTGCGTACATAGCTTAATGATTATGATAAATTAATTCAACCTTTTTTATTAAGGCGGGTGCAAATATAGCTCCTTTTTAGAAAACAATAAAGTTTTTTATCAAAAAATCCAGGCTATACTGCTTCATTTCAAAATCTTACCCTTAAACATGTAAATTTGTTAATTCCATTGATATAAACTAATTTCATATTTCAATTATCAAACTTAAAAATCATGCGTCAACTATTAAAATTGTCAATTTTTTCTTTGGTTTTCAGCCCTGTGATCGCACAGCAAGTAAGCTTCGAAGAATACAATCTCGACAATGGACTCCATGTCATCTTACATCAAGATCAAACAGCTCCGCTTGTGACAACTTCAGTCATGTACAATGTTGGAGGTAAGGATCGAACAGAAGGTCGAACAGGATTTGCTCACTTTTTTGAACACCTTCTTTTTGAAGGCACCGAAAACATCGAAAGAGGAGAATTTATGAATATCGTTTCCTCTAGAGGAGGAAGGCTCAATGCCAACACTTCTCAAGATCGAACCTATTATTACGAGGTACTTCCATCAAATCAAGTCGAATTAGGTCTGTGGTTGGAATCGGAGCGTATGTTGCATCCTGTGATCGATAAGATAGGTGTGGATACTCAAAATGAAGTGGTCAAAGAAGAGAAGAGACTCAGAGTTGACAATGCTCCCTATGGAAAGTTTTTGACAACTGTAGAGTCGAATCTCTTTAAAGTTCACCCTTATAAGGACCCCAATATCGGCTATATGGAGGACTTAGATGCGGCTACTTTAGAAGAGTTTATCGCATATAAAAACAAGTACTACCACCCTAATAATGCTGTATTAGTTGTCGCTGGTGACATTGACATCGATGTGATTAAGAATAAAATTAAGGAGTACTTCGCTCCTATTCCTTCAGGGCCAAAAGTAGAGCGAAATTTTCCACAGGAAAAACCGATTGTTGAAGAAATTAGAACATCCACCACTGATGACAATATTCAAATACCTGCGATGATCACTGCCTACAGAACTCCTGGTTTTGCTGAGCGCGACGCCTATGTGCTCGATATGATTTCTACCTATTTGAGTGGTGGCAAGAGCTCTAAACTCTATAAAAAAATGGTTGACGAAAACAAACAAGCCTTAGAGGTTGGAGCCTTTAACATCGGCTATATGGACTATGGAATGTACGTCATCTATTCGCTACCAGTAGGTGATACTTCGTTAGATGTATTGGTTGATGAAATTAGCAGTGAAGTTGAAACGTTGAGATCAGAACTCATTTCAGAGCGCGATCACCAAAAACTACTCAATATTTTTGAAAACAATTTTGTCAATGCCAATTCAAGTGTCGAGGGAATCGCAAATTCTCTTGCACGGTATTATTTATTGTATGGGGACTCCAATTTAATCAATGATCAGATTAATATCTACCGCTCGATCACAAGAGAGGAGATGAAAGCAGTAGCAAATAAATACCTCAATGACAACCAAAGAGTTGTGATCGATTATTTACCAACCCCATCTAAAACTGAATAATATGAAAAAGTTACTACTAATAGCATTTGTATTGGGGTTTGTTTTCCCATCGAGCGCACAGATCAATCGATCTGAAATTCCTCAGGCTGAACCTATGCCAAGTATTCAATTGAAAAAACCTGAACAATTTAAACTCAAAAATGGCCTTCAGGTATTGATCGTTGAAAATCACAAACTCCCAAGAGTATCCATTCAACTCAGCATCGATACTCCTCCAATACTTGAGGGTGATAAGGCAGGAACCAGTAGCCTTTTATCCGCCATGCTAGGAAAAGGTTCTGCTTCCATTTCTAAAGACGACTTCATCGAAGAGGTTGATTTTCTGGGAGCTCAATTAAATTTTGGGGCCCTTTCTGCTTATGGTCAATCCCTGTCTAAGGTATATCCAAGAATCATGGAACTCATGGCAGAAGGTGCCTTAAACCCTTCTTTTGATACAGCGGAATTCGAAAAAGAAAAAGAGAAAATCATAACCGGTCTAAAATCCAATGAAAAAAGCGTAGAGGCTATTGCTTCTCGTATTCAAAGAGCGGTTGCCTATGGAAAGGATCATCCCTATGGTGAATTTGAAACTCCTGAAACTATTGAAGGAATCACTATAGATGACGTAACCAAATTTTACAAAGAACATTTTGTACCAAATAATGCTTATCTGGTCATCATAGGTGATATAGAACTTAAAGAGGCCAAAAAATTAGCGAAAAACCTATTTGGAAAATGGAAAAAAGCAGATCCAATGGATTCCTACCAAGCAAGAGCGAAAACCTCAGATGAGGTAGCGATCAATTTTGTAGACATGCCTAACGCAAAACAATCAGTAGTTGCAGTGCAGTCCTTAGTAGATTTAAAGATGAGTGATGACGATTATTTAGATGCTCTTTTAGCAAATAAAATTTTAGGAGGAGGTTCTTCTGCTCGACTATTTTTAAACCTTAGAGAGGACAAGGCTTACACCTATGGTTCTTACGCTTCTTTGAGCAATGACAAATACGACAAGGCTCGTTTTAGAGCCTACGCCTCTGTTCGAAACGCCGTAACCGACTCTGCTGTAGTTCAGCTCTTAGAAGAAGTAGATCGCATTCAAAATGAACTGGTGAGCGATAAAGAATTAGCAGACGCCAAAGCCAACTATATCGGCTCCTTTATTATGGATATTGAAAAACCAGAAACCATAGCTCGTTACGCCTTAAATATCGCTACCGAAAATCTTCCTGATGATTTCTATGAAAACTATTTGAGTCGTCTCGAATCCGTAGATTCTAAAGATGTATTAGCCGCTGCGAAAAAGTATCTCAACATCAATTCGACACAGGTCTATGTAGCTGGAAAAGGTCAAGAAGTTTTAGAACCCTTAGAGAATATAAGCTTTAAAGGACGTCAAATTCCAGTTAATTATTTTAGTAAAACAGCAAAAGCAGTACCGCGTCCTAGCTTTGAATTAGAACTTCCCGATGGTGTTAATGCCAAAAATGTGATCAACACCTATCTCGAAGCAATTGGAGGCAGAACACTTTTAGAGACGATCGAAGCAATTTCCTATATAGCCAAAGCAGAAATGCAGGGGATGACTCTTGAATTTTCTGTATTAAAAACCTCTGATCAGCAGTACAAACAATCACTTTCGATGATGGGGAATGTGATGAGCGAACAAGTCTTTAATGGAGATAGTGGCTATATGACCCTAAGAGGACAAAAAATGCCGATCCCTGAAGATCAAATTGACAAGGTCATTCAAGAAGCCCAGCTTTTTAAAGAACTAAAGCTCGATTTAGATCAACTCAAAATAGAATCTATTGAACAAATTGGAGATCAAAAGGCCTATAAAATCGGTGTCGCTGAAGGTCAATTCGCTTTTTATGACATCAAATCTGGTTTGAAAATCATGGAGAGCACTACTGTAGAAATGAATGGGCAAACAATGGAAACAACCATTAAATTTAGTGACTATCAAGATCGAGAAGGAATTCAGTTCCCCTTCATCTTTACTCAACAAATGGGACCACAAGAATTAGAATTTAAAGTGGAAGAACTCAAGATCAACCCTACCATTACACAGGGCAGTTTCAACTAAACTAATAAGCCGAGTATTAAACTCGGCTTTTTTTATTCTTGTGCGACTAATTTTTCGGCTCGTTCAATACTGCCGAGTATTTGATCTCTAACTCTTATGATTTCCTTTTCTTCCTCTAAGAGAAGTTTCATATCGTCATCACTAATTTCAGCTCCTTTAAGAATTTGATCAGCTGAGAATTTTCCTCCAAAGTCGCGCATCCAATCCATCATACTTGTTTTAGCCGATCCGAGATCTTTTACAGCTTGTTCCATTTCATCGTTCTTACCTTCAGCTTCCATTTTTTCATTGAGCTGTCTTGCCAATCGAGCTAGGGTTCCCATCTTGGGCATTACCTGGTCGTGAATAGCAATAACCTCTTTCATTTTTGTGCTGTGTTCCTCTGAGGATTTATCTGTTGAATTGCAGGAAGCTATTACAGCCACTAGAAGTGCGAATACTATTTTTTTCATGCTGTTCTATTGAGATCGTAAAGTTAGTAAATCCTCTAGTTCCAACGAATAGATTCCATGAAATCTTTGAGATCATTCATGACATAATTTGCCGCTGGCAAGATGGAATCGTAATTGGGTTTAGTCTTAAAATACAAGGCCCCATGAATAAAGTGATCCTTATTGTCTGAGATATAAAATTGAGCCTGTGATGCAGCGTTTCCCTTGATCTGATAAAGTGCTCCTCTACTCTTCGACTCTTGATTCACAAAGGGATGCATGATAATTTCAGAAGCCATTTTTTGATGATCTGCTACCTTTTGCTCCAAGTCATAAATTCGTTTTTCTATCCCTGTTGACAAATCGAGATAATACATGAAAACGGATGCCTTGAGGTTTGGATAATAGAAACTAAACGATTGTTTTGAGGTGCGCATCAGTTGAGCCTCTTTATTGTAACTGAATTCAAAACGATCGTTTTTGTACTGATGAGTAACAGGAGTTGGATATTCCAATGCTAATTTCGCCTCAGGTTTTGGGTATACCTCAATCTCATTACAGGAAATTCCCAACACTATAAGCACCAGTATAACTAGTCTTTTAAGCATTTTTTGGAAGCGTTACTTTGATTTGTTTAATTCTTCTTTTATCGAGACTCTCTACTTTAAATTTAATTCCATTAAAGCTAATCACTTCTGAGCGCTTTGGAAAACTCTTAGATAGCTCTAATAGAAATCCAGCTATTGTTTCTGATTCACCTTTCTGTTCTTCAAAATGGGTTTCATCTTCCAACTCAATCACCTTGTAAAAATCTTTAAGAGTCGTCTTTCCTTCAAAGACATAATTGTAGTCATCTAGTTTAGAATATACGATATCTTCATCATCAAATTCGTCAGAGATGTCTCCAACAATTTCTTCGATAATATCTTCCAGAGTAACAATCCCTGAGGTTCCTCCAAACTCATCAACAACTATTGCTAAATGGTTTTTCATCTCCTGAAACTCTTTGAGCAAATCATCGAGTTTTTTGTTTTCAGGCACGAAATAGGGCTCTCTGATTAGCTCCAACCAATTGTATTGTTTGCGATCTAAATAGGGTAATAAGTCCTTAATGTATAGCACTCCAATAACGGAGTCAATATTCTCTTTATAGACGGGTACTCTTGAAAATCCATGTCCAGTAATTTCTTTGAGAACTTCTGTAAATTTTAATTCTTGACTCAGCCCAAAAATATCCATTCGAGGACGCATTACTTGTTTGGTATCGGTATTTCCGAATGATACAATTCCTTGAAGTATTTTTTGTTCCTCGTCTGTGGTATCTCCTTCAGAGGTTAACTCTAAGGCCTGAGAGAGGTGATCTACACTGATATTTGACTTTAATTTTCCCAAGCGTTTATGTAAGAATAGACTGATGGAACGCATCGGTATACTCAAAGGAGTAAAAATAAAATCAGCTACTTTTAAAGGGTATACCATCAATAAGGCAAAACTCTTTCGATTTCTGTTGGCGTATACTTTAGGAAGGATTTCTCCAAACATCAAAATAAGAAAGGTAACCGCAATTACCTCGACAAAAAACTTGAGATCGATTAAATTAAATAGGAGTTGAGGCTCTTCAAATAAACCGTCCATCAACGAACTAAACAAGAGTACTATTGCAATATTAATAGCGTTATTTGCTATTAGAATTGTCGCTAGTAATTTTTTAGGTTTTTCCTGAAGCTGAACTACTAATTTTGCTCTTGAAGAATTGGTTTCAATGAGCTCATCTAATTCCGTTTTAGAGAGTCCAAAAAATGCAACTTCAGATCCTGATATCAATGCTGAACAAAATATCAGCACTATCAAAACAATTAAATAGACTAAGTTGGTCTCATCCCAAAGAGACTGAGTAGCTATCGATAAAAAATTCGGTTCGGGATCCAATTTAGATTAATTAGAATGGTAAATCGTCTTCTTCATGTGCGGTTGAACTAGGCTGTGGCGCCTGATGGACTTGGGGTTGAGCCTGAGTTACCGGAGCTCCTTGACGCTGCATTGTATTAGAATCAATTGATTCTCCCTTAGTAGTCAAAAAGGTGAAATCATTGATATGAATTTCTGTAGTATATCGTGTTTGGTTGTCTTCACCCTGCCACTGTCTTGTTTTTAACCTTCCTTCAACATAAATCTTATCTCCTTTTGAAAGGTATTTTTCACAAATTTCAGCTGCTTTATTTCTGACAACTATATTGTGCCACTCGGTATTACTAACCTTTTCACCTGTCTGTCTGTTGGTGTAGGTCTCATTAGTTGCCAATGGAAATCTTCCAATGCAATTTCCTCCTTCGAAATAATGAAGTTTTACATCATCTCCCAAATGTCCAATCAACATCACTTTGTTTAGTGTTCCGCTCATAATAGTTATTTATAGATAAAGTTAGTAAATTTTAAATGCTTTTAAAAAATTAGCAATTAAAACTGGAACTGCAAAGTTAGTCAATTGTGACTTAGGGATCGCCTTTTCAATGGGATAGTTAAGCTGAAAAATCCAAAAATGAGTGTGGAGCTTTCTGTGAGAGAGTTTGTGGATAATCGCCTCTTGATTAAACAGACTCAGTTCGTATTCTTTAACAAAAGGGAATGATTTTATATGGGCTTCAATTTGAACAGCAGTTGCTTTTTCACTAGTTTCTAAAAGTGGAAACTGGTACAATCCATTCCAGATTCCTTTTCCCTTGCGTTGTTCTATAACTATACGATCTTTAGAATCTATAATAACCATATAATTATAGTACTTTGTTTGCACCTTTGTCTTTTTGAGTTTTATAGGTAATTCAGCAACTCGATTTGTACGGTAGGCGTCACATCCCGTTTGTAATGGGCAGGAAGAACAATCGGGATTTACAGGAACACATTGCAAAGAGCCAAACTCCATAATCCCTTGATTGTAATCTCCAGGATGATGCTTATCCATCACTAAATTCGCGAGTTCTTTAAACACTTTGATTCCCTCGGTGCTATTGATTGGAAGTGATTCTCCAAAATATCTTGAAAGCACCCTGTAGACATTCCCATCCACTACAGCTACCACCTCATTAAAACAAATCGAAGCGATTGCGCTGGCTGTGTATGCTCCAACTCCTTTTAATTGCACTAATTCCTTTGCTGTATTTGGAAACTTCCCACCACATTCGCAGTGAATATATTTTGCAGTAAAAAGCATGTTTCGAGCTCTGGAATAATAACCCAGTCCCTGCCAGAGTTTTAAAACTTCATCTTCTGAAGCATTCGCCATATCTTCGAGTCTTGGATAACGCTCCTTAAACCTGTTAAAATAAGGTGTTCCCTGATCTACTCTAGTTTGTTGCAAGATCACTTCAGAGAGCCAAACAGTGTATGGATTTTTATCTGTTCTCCAGGGAAGATCTCTTTTGTATTGTTGATACCAGTCTAAAATTTTACTTCCAAATGCCATAAATTTTGCTAAACGCCTCAAAAGTATTGAATTAGAAACATAAAATAAAAACTATAAATAGCTTTATTAGATATAAAATTGTTATATTTGCGTCCCTAAAAATAGATACGATTTTCAAAATAAGTTACACATGACAAAAGCAGACATAGTTAATAAGATCTCAGAGAAATTAGGAATCGAGAAAGGTGATGTTCAGGCAACAGTGGAGGCAGTAATGGATGAAATAAAAGCTTCTTTAGAGTCTGGAGAGAACGTATACTTAAGAGGTTTTGGTAGCTTTATCATAAAAACAAGAGCAGAGAAAACAGGTAGAAATATTTCTAAAAATACGACGATCAAAATTCCAGCTCACAATATACCAGCTTTTAAACCTGCAAAAGTATTTGTGGAAGGAGTTAAGAGCAACGTAGCAGTAAAATAATATTAATAACATTTAAATCCAGAGTCTATGCCAAGTGGTAAGAAAAGAAAGAGACATAAGGTAGCTACTCATAAGCGTAAGAAGCGCAGAAGAGCAAACCGTCACAAGAAAAAGTAGTTTGTAATAAACTACTTTTTCAGTTTTTACATTTAAGTTCTTTGACATAAAAATTCATTAGAATTTTGACGAAACTTCTCGTTTCGTTTTCGCATTGTTTAATCCAATATTTAGCCTTATGGGCTGGATAACAACATATAAATTATGGTGAAAAGAGAATTAATTATTAGATCTAATTCCGAGGTAGCCGAATTTGCCTTGTTAAAGGATGGAAGATTAACTGAACTACACAAAGAAAAAGAAAGCAGTAATTTTGCTGTTGGCGACATCATGTTAGCCAAAGTGAGAAAACCTGTTACAGGACTTAATGCCGCATTTGTTAACGTAGGCTACGAAAAAGACGCCTTTTTACACTATCACGATTTAGGTCCACAATTTGCCACAGCTATCAAATTTGTAAAGATGGCTACCACTGGCAAAACAAAAGATTTTTCACTTAAAAATTTTCCATTAGAAAAAGATATAGACAAAGATGGTAGCATCAATGATGTGCTTAAAGCCAATCAATCTATTCTGGTTCAAATTGTAAAAGAACCCATTTCAACAAAAGGTCCTAGAATTAGTACTGAAATTTCTATTGCGGGTAGATACCTAGTGATGGTGCCATTTTCAGACAGAGTTTCCATCTCTCAAAAAATTGAAAGTAAAGACGAAAAGGACCGCTTAAAAAGACTTGTTCGATCCATTAAACCCAAAGGGTTTGGGGTGATTATTAGAACAGTTGCAGAGGGCAAAAAGGTCGCAGAATTAGACAGAGATCTACAAAACTTATTTAAAAAGTGGACTCTAATGTGTAAAAAATTACACAATGCTCCTCATCCATCCAAAGTGTTAGTTGAACTCAACAGGGGATCTTCGATCCTCAGAGATATGTTCAACGATAGCTTTACTGGAATACATATAGATGAAGAGACCCTATACGAACAAATTAAAGATTATGTGCAGGAAATTGCACCTAAGAAAGAATCAATCGTAAAGCTGTACGACAACAACAGCATCCCCATTTTTGAACATTTTGGAATTGAACGTCAGATCAAAACTTCATTTGGTAGAATCGCCACTATGAAAAAAGGTGCCTATTTGGTAATAGAACATACAGAAGCCTTACACGTTATCGATGTAAACTCTGGAAACAGATCCAACAAGGCGAATACCCAAGAAGATACTGCATTACAAGTTAACTTAGCATCTGCAACAGAGATTGCAAGACAGTTAAGACTCCGCGATATGGGAGGAATAATTGTCGTAGATTTTATCGACATGGCTAATCCAAAACACCGCAAGCAGCTCTTCGATCATCTGACAGAAGAAATGAAGGAAGACAGGGCAAAACACAAAATACTGCCCCCGAGCAAATTTGGACTCGTACAGATTACAAGACAACGTGTACGTCCCGAAATGGAAATTAAAACAAGTGAACCTACTCCAACAATTACTGGAAAAGAAGTAGAAGCACCGATTGTTTTGATAGATAAGATCACCGCAGATTTAGAAAAATTAATCAATGGACCTGCTAGCAAAAATGATATTACGCTGCACATCCATCCTTTTATAGCGGCTTATCTCACCCGTGGAGTACCTTCCATTCGTTTTAAATGGTTTCAGAAGTACAAGTTCTGGGTAAAAGTTCAACCCAGAGATGCGTATCGATACTTAGAATACCGATTCAAAAACAAAGAAGGAAAAACAATATATTAAAAGAAGAGCGATCCCATGGATCGCTTTTTTTTTGCTTAATTTTGAAGAGTGATGCAATCAAAAACATATACCCTTGATGAGGCAAAAATTCGAATTGCCAACTACTGTGTTTACAGAGACAGGTCTCATAAAGAAGTACGTGAAAAACTCAAAAGCATGGGAATGATTTCCGTGGCCATTGATGAGCTCTTAAACTACTTAATATCAGAAGACTTTCTAAACGAAGAGCGCTATGCCAGGTCTTTTGCAAGAGGAAAATTTAATATCAAAAACTGGGGCAAAGTTCGCATCAAAAGAGAGCTAAAAGCGATGGAGCTATCCGACTACTTTATCAAAAAAGCCCTTGCTGAAATCAATCCTCAGGAGTATGAAGACACATTTCACAAAATCTCTGAAAAAAAAGCAGAATCACTTTCCAACTATCCAATTCAAGTACAGAAAAAAAAACTCATAGACTTCCTGATGTATAGAGGCTGGGAGTCCTCCATGATCTTCGATAAAATCAATGAGATTTTTTAATGACAATTAATTACCACAGCCCCCACTCGATTCAGATAAAATCTGATTGTAGTATTCGACAGTTATAAATTGTGGCGTGTAGGTTTCTCCGTTACTTACAATAGAATTCGTGTAAGATCGGATGTGATTTTTAGATCCACAGACCAAATTTGAATAGACTTTTAAGACCGATGTGTTGGTGGTATGAGCCATCATCTTTTCAATATCATCGATATCCAAATCTTCGATAAGTGCTCCTACCTTTAGGGCTTCAACTAAAGATACAGATGATTGTTCAGTGAGTTCTCTGTAAAGGGAAGCCAGCTCTGCATTGTTAAAATCTCCTATTGCATTTGTTTTTATAGGATCATCAAGACCAGCCAATTCTAAAAATTCTAATACCTTATCCATATGTGTCTGTTCACTCGAAGCAATATTATCAAAGATATTCTCTCCGTAGCGCTCCTTATTGAAGAGATATACATCTCTAGCCAGTTTTTCTTCCTCTCGTAGAAAACTGAGATCATATTGCTCAATAGCAGTCAACGCTAACTCTGGACCACTAACTCCTGTTTCCTCTTTTGAACAACCAACGAGCATATAGGCTGCTAAAAGTGTGTATACAATTCGTAACATAACTAATTATTTATTTGTTTTATTTGTTAAAATTAGTCGCCAATTAAAAAAACCTATGTAACCATAGATACATATAATAAGTATTTAACCTTTCATTAAGACAGGATCCCTACTTTTGTTAAAGTATAATAACAATTTTAAGAAATGACACAAATAGAATTTGAAGAGGGGCTTTCAATTAATAAATCACAACTTTTAAATCATTCGATATACAATTCTTTAAAATCGATGGAAGAGGTTCAACGATTTATGGAAACTCATTTATTCGCTGTATGGGATTTTATGTCCCTATTAAAATCGCTTCAAAATTCACTCAGCTGTACGAGCATCCCTTGGTTTGCTCCAAAACACACCAAAGCGGCACGCCTGATCAACGAAATTGTTCTGGGAGAAGAAACCGATATCGATCGAGACGGTACTCCCGTTAGCCATTTTGAGCTCTACTGTAAGGCCATGAAAAAAGCTGGCGCTTCAACTGAAGTGTTTGAAGTGTTTCAAAACAATTGGGATAAACAAAAAACTCCAATTGAAAACATTGAATTAGCCTCACTCCCAAGCCATATCAAAGCCTTCTTAAAATTCACTTTTGAAGTCATCGAAATTGATCAGCCACACATCACTGCAAGTGTATTTACATATGGCAGAGAAACTATCATCCCTGAAATGTTTATGCAACTATTAGAGGATTTAAAGACTACAGAATCCAATTTAGATCAATTAGAAGAACTCCAATACTACTTTCAAAGACACATAGAACTCGATGGTGATGAGCATGGTCCAATAGCTTTTGAAATGTTATCATTACTTTGTGATACTCCACAAAAATGGAAAGAGGCTCAAATCTATGCTAATAAAGCCATAAAAAAAAGAGCTGAATTTTGGGACGCAATCTGCGTTGATCTCCATTCAACTCTTCAAATGAATTAAGATTCAAAAATCTTTGTGAATCTTTATCTTAATATATAACTAAAACCGATCATCACATTAGCTCCTGGAGCAGGAACAAGATTGGTTTCAGAATACTCGGCATCTAATATGTTGTTTCCAATTAATGACCATTTGATCTGTTCGATTTGGTAACTGATCGATGCATCTAATACATTGTAAGAAGTTCCCTTTGTTCTTTCTGCATAAGTATAGGTCAAATTCAAAGGAAGCTGATCTAAAATGCTCCATTGAGAATTTACGACAACTTGGTGCTTAAGAGAATTAATCGCATATCTCGAAAAAGGCACACTCACCTCTTTGATATCATCATTGATATAGGTATAAGCCAAAGAGATTTGTTGTGTTTGATTTCCTAATTCAAATGGGGCTACTCCACTAAATTCAAATCCCTTTGTACTGAGTGCAGCAAAATTATTTGCTTTCCATTTAGCCTCTTCTGAATACTTCACATAATCGATCAGGTTGTCGGCATTTCTAATGAAGTACGCCATAGTGATGGAACCTCTGTTTAAATCAAACGTTGCCCCGTATTCTTGAGAGAAAGCAGTTTCAGGTTCGAGATCTACATTTCCAAGAGTGGTACTCGATGCGTAATACAAATCTGTATAAGTAGGTATTCTATAAGTATACCCTACATTGGCGTATACTTTTGCTCCTTCACTCAGTTTGATTCCTAGATCGACTCCTGGGAAGGCGTGAAATTTAAAATCCGAATAATAGTTAAATGCAATACCGGGTGTGATATCAATGTTTTTATCCTTTGATACTAATTGCTGCTCTAAAAATCCTGTAATCTGTAATCGCTCATGTCCTCCTAAATTATTAGATGCGATAAATACTTTTGAGAGTTCCAATCCGTATCCAGTAGCGCCAATACTGTTGAACTTTAAAGCGTTTAAAGCAACCCCTATCTTATTAGAAATATGAAGGTTTCTGTAAATCGATGGATTGTCTCTAATATAGATGTACTCATCTTGATTTCTTTTCCAAAACAAACTTGGCTTGTAAATCCAATCCTCTTTTTGATATCTTCCGTAGAGCGTTAAAAGACTCGCCTGAGTCTCTTCGTATTGTTCTGTCGCAGCAGGAGAAGCGTAAAAGCCATTGGCCCCAAAGGCTCTATCTGAAAATGTTGTCTGAAAGGTATAATCTCCAGATCCCCATTTAAAATCACTTTTATAAAAAGCATTGAGGTTGTCAAAGTCAGTATTATGTCTATAACCTTCAGAAGTGTTCTTGGAAATGTGAATGATATGATTGACCTTCTCATTCGACAAATTTAGAGACAAGGATCCATTTTTTTGTCCAAAAGAACCTCCGCTGATGGTCGCTACTCCAGTCCCTTCTATATTCTTCTTGGTAACAATATTAATAGCTCCTGTAAAAGCATTTTGTCCAAAGACACGAGCTGAGGGCCCTTTGACAATTTCTATGCGCTCTATAAGCTCTATGGGAAGTGCGATGTTCATCGTATGATGTCCCGTTTGTGGATCGTCAACCTTAATTCCATCGATAAGTAGGAGTGTTTGATCAAAACTTCCGCCTCTAATATAAAGGTCTGCTTGCATTCCTTGAGCACCTCTTCTTCTAATATCTACTCCAGCTACTGTTTGCAATAAGTCAGCTAAGCTCGTAGCTGCGCTTTTTTGAATTTCTTCAGCCTGAATAACTGTAATCGTTCTTGAGTTTTCTGAAAGTGGAAGATCGATACGAGAAGAGCTTACCACCACTTCCTCCAGATCTTGAGTTTTAATTGAATCTTGTGCCCAAAGTGAATAATTCATAAGAATTAGGATGATGATGGCCGCTTTTTTTACAAATAGTTGATTGTAGTAGTTCATGACAAAGTATTTTTATAAAAGGAGGGTAAAATTTAGTGCAAAAAAAAGCTGCTAATTTCTTAGCAGCAATTTTATTCGATTTGATAACGAATTAATCAGCTAAGACGATAATCTTGTTGTCGTTCATTTCTAAGGTACCACTTTTTATGGTCAAGGAATAACCTCCCTTTTCAACAGCTTCAAAAAGATCTTTGTGCTCAGTTTCTAATTTGATAGAGGTCCCTTTAATCACTACTTTTCCAGCTTGAAGTGTAGATACAATTGGAGCGTGATTGTTCAATAATTGAAACGATCCACTTACTCCAGGTGCCGTTACTGATTCAACTTCTCCTGTAAACAAAGTAGCTTCTGGTGAAACGATTTCTAATTGCATAGTATTGATTCAAATAGTTGATTAAGCTTCAGCAAGCATTTTTTCTCCTGCTTCGATCGCTTCTTCAATAGTTCCTTTTAAGTTGAATGCAGATTCTGGTAAGTGATCTAATTCACCATCCATAATCATATTAAACCCTTTAATTGTTTCTTTAATATCCACCAATACTCCTGGGATACCTGTAAACTGTTCAGCAACGTGGAATGGTTGAGATAAGAAACGTTGAACACGTCTCGCTCTACCCACTGCTAATTTATCTTCTTCAGATAATTCTTCCATACCGAGGATGGCGATAATATCTTGAAGTTCTTTATAGCGTTGTAATAACTCTTTTACTCGTTGCGCACAGTTATAGTGATCATTTCCTAAAATATCAGCTGTAAGAATTCTTGAAGTAGAGTCTAATGGATCTACCGCTGGGTAAATACCAAGCTCAGCAATCTTACGTGAAAGTACTGTTGTTGCATCTAAGTGAGCAAAAGTTGTTGCTGGCGCAGGATCCGTCAAGTCATCCGCAGGTACGTAAACCGCTTGTACCGATGTAATAGATCCTTTTTTAGTGGAAGTAATACGCTCTTGCATCGCACCCATCTCAGTTGCCAGTGTTGGTTGATAACCTACTGCTGATGGCATACGTCCTAAAAGCGCAGATACCTCAGAACCAGCTTGAGTAAATCTAAAAATGTTATCGACGAAGAATAAAACGTCTTTTCCTTGTCCATCTCCAGCACCATCTCTAAAGTATTCAGCGATTGTAAGACCTGATAAGGCAACACGAGCACGTGCTCCTGGGGGCTCATTCATCTGACCGAATACGAAAGTTGCTTTAGACTCTTTCATGGCTTTCTTATCTACTTTGTTAAGATCCCATCCACCTTTTTCCATAGCTTCTAAGAACTCATCACCGTATTTGATAATACCAGACTCTAACATCTCACGAAGTAAGTCATTACCTTCTCTGGTACGCTCACCTACTCCGGCGAATACAGAAAGACCACCGTGTCCTTTTGCAATATTGTTAATTAACTCTTGGATCAATACCGTTTTACCAACTCCAGCTCCACCGAATAGACCAATCTTACCACCTTTTGCATAAGGCTCAATAAGGTCAATCACTTTAATACCTGTAAATAGAACTTCTGTAGAAGTAGATAAATCTTCAAATTTAGGAGCTTCTCTGTGGATTGGTAAACCATCTTTTCCAGCTTTAGGTAAGTTTCCTAAACCGTCAATAGCATCACCAATTACATTAAATAATCTACCGTAAACATTTTCTCCAATGGGCATTTGAATTGCATTACCTGTTGCGGTAACTTCCATTCCTCTGCTAAGACCATCAGTAGAGTCCATAGAGATCGTACGCACTGTGTTTTCTCCAATGTGAGATTGTACCTCAAGTACTAATACTGATCCATCTTTTCTGTTTACTTCAATAGAATCGTAAATGTTTGGCAACTCAGCTCCTACGCTGAATTCGATATCTACAACAGGACCAATAATCTGTGAAATTTTAGCGGAACCTTTCGACATTAATCTAGTGTTTTAAATTATAATAGTTTTTGATGTTTGTTAAAAATACAAACACATTGTTTTTCAGGCTGCAAATATAAGATTTATCTGATAAAAATAAACCACAAAAAAGGTATTTTTTAGAAATAAAAAAGGCACCCGTAGGCGCCTTTCAATGATACAATCGTATGGTTTAGTTGTTGAGGGTGAGCGACAAATACGCTTGAGCCCCTACATTTCCTGTTCCAATGGCCGAAAAATATTCCTCGTTAAATAAGTTTGCAGCACCCAGCTTAAGAACTGATTTTGAATTTGGAATACGATAGTTGACTTGCATGTCCACAACACGGTAGGAAGGTATGATACCATCTGCGAATGAAGCTTGCCATAAATAAGAATCCGACCAACGATAATTAACCATAAATCCTAAGTTGTCTGATAAATTATCAGCACCTAGATACATTTTGAACTTATGACGTGGTGTGTTAAATCCAGGCTCGAAGTCCGGATCTGATGCAGTGTCGTATTCAAATCCAGCAAAAGTGTAGTTAATCCCAAACTGAAGGACGTCTAATGAAGTATCAAATCCAAGATTTAATCCATAAGAAGATATGTCCGCCGTTGAATTTGTGTAAGCTTGGAAGGCTTGGTAATCACCGTTTTGCAATGCTAAAAGCGATAACGCACCGTCTCCAGCCTGACCGTACTTAGGCACCAATACAGTTGAATTAGCAATAAAGTCAGCATATTGGTTGTAGTACCCACTAATATCAAGGGTAAACCAATCAAATTGTCCGCGGTAACCAAGTTCCACAGCTGTTACTTGTTCTGGTTTCACTAGTGAGGTCGTCGCTACTTTAGGAGCTCCCATCATTACAGAAGCAGCTGAGTAAGCATTTTCATAAGCGTCTCTCCCTGTTAGGGTCACAGAAGAACCGCCTGCATAAGCCTGACCTGCTGTAGAAACAGAAGTAGAAAAGCTGTAGCGATCTAAGTTATCAGGAGAGGATCCTACTAAATGTGCTAAACCTGCATTTAAACCAATGTACAAATCCTGAGTCGTAGGATTTCTGAATCCCGTTTGGAATGAAGCTCTAATATTGTGGTTGCGATCTTCACCCATGGTGTAGGTAAACGATCCTCTTGGAGACACAAACCCATCGAACAATTCGTTTTTATCATAGCGCATGGAAGCGGTAAGTTTTAATCGATCATCCGCCATTTTCTTCTGAATTTGCGTATACAATCCGTATTCTTTATAAGGTATGGCACCGTCGTTATCAGTAAAGATAGTTCCTTGTGAATTTAAATTGTACTGACGGAAGGATCCTCCAATTTGAAGGTCAAATACGTCTCCAGTAAGATAGGTTAGATTGTAATTAGCATCGACGTGCGTCAAAGAGGTTTCATCGATAAATCGCGCTCCAGTACTGAGATCGCCATCCGCAATAATACTGTTGAAAGTAGTTTCATAACCAGTAGATCCAGGAATTAATCTTCCACTATCCGCATAAGATCTCGCTGCAGAATGCGCTATGTCTTCAGATAAAGGAACGCCAGTTCCGATTCCCAATCGAGCACCAATAAATGCCGTTGCATAGTCTGTAAACCATTGCGTATCTGATTTCCATGCGCGGTTAACATTAATCGCTGCAAAACGAGTGTCATAGGATTTACCTGCGTCCTCGGTGGTTCTGTAGGCTCTGACAAAAAAGTTGTCATCTTTGATTTCAATTTTGTTTTGAGCAAGCGTAAAGTCATTGATGTAGTAGCGATTCGCGCCTTGATAAATCGTAGAACCTTTTCCCATTCTAGAGTTAAAAATTACTTCTAAAGAGCCTCCAGTTGGTCTCCAGTGCAGAGCAGCATCATACTTAACACTTTTAGCATCATGAGAGGTCAACTCATCTTCGCGATATCCAGTTCTTGAAACTAGCGTGTTTCCTCCTACGGTTCCGGAAGGAAGCCCTGCCAATTTATCAAAGTTTAAGGTCGTTGCCACTTCGTCTCCATAAATATTTAAACCATTATAACCTGGATTTGAACGATTTGCTCCCGGGTTGGAAAGATCATCAACACGGTCTGCATGCCAATCTTCCCCCTCCATATAAGAAACATTTAATTTGGCAGCGAACTTATCACTAAATTTTTTAGCGGCACGGACTCCCACATCATAGAACTGATTGGTGCCAGCAGCTTTTTGAGAAGTAACCCCTGTTTTTACATACGAACTAACTCCTTCGAAATCAAATGGATTTTTGGAACGCATAAATAAAATACCGTTAAATGCGTTAGCTCCATACAATGCAGAGGAAGCACCTGGAAGTATTTCCACGCTGAGTACATCTAAATCATTCATCCCAACAAGGTTTCCGAGAACAAAGTTTAGAGCAGGCGAGGAGTTATCCATACCGTCTACCAACTGCATGAAACGGGTATTCGCAAAGGTGGCGAATCCTCTGGTATTAATCGATTTGAAGGTTAGGGAGTTAACGTTGATATCCACTCCTTTTAAATTTTGAAGGCCATCGTAAAAATCAACTGAAGAGGTGTTTTGAATTTGTTTTAAACCAATTCGCTCTACTGATACTGGCGATTCAAATAATCGTTCTGGTGTTCGAGAAGCCGAAATAATAATCTCATCTAACTGAGTATCCGCTTCACTTAAAACAACGGTAATAAATTCGTCAGTAGCAGCCACTCTTGTGGTGTTTTCTGAGAAACCAATACTACTAACACGAATACTAAAAGGGGCTGAACTAGAAGTTTGCAAGGTGAAATTTCCATCGAAATCGCTCACAGCTCCATCATTGGTACCCACGACGATAATATTAGCACCAGGGATTGGTGTTTGATCGGAAGTTACTACTTTACCATTGAGGATTGTTTGAGCGTAACCCATGGTAGTTAAGCAAATTGCGATTAAAAAAGCTAGTTTTTTCATAAGTTGTTTGAATTAAATATCAATACAATATACTGCTTTTTTTATTTATGCATAAAAAATTCTTACAGTCCGTTCAAGTGAGCAAAATGTTTCATTCGGAATTTCAAGTCCTTTTTCATTGAATGCGAATCTTTTATCTATCGATTTAGACGCAAGCTGGTCTTTTTGATCAATTTAAAAAACAGCGCACTGTAATTTCTTTTTGTGTAATTTTTACATGATGACCCATTTTTCAAAAAAATACCATAAATTAGGAATCCAATTAAACAAATTAAACTCATGATTAACAGTAAACGATTATTTTACGCTAGTTGTTTTGCGCTTATTACAACGGCATTTTCATTCAGCATTCGAGCTGGAATTTTACCTCAATTAGCTGACGCTTTTGATTTAAGCGGTCAACAATTAGGATTTATTAATTCAATGTGGTTTTTAGGATTCCCTATTGCCATGGTATTAGGTGGTCTCTTTTATCACACTTTGGGACCCAAGAAAATTATGCAATTTGCATTTATAGCTCATACCCTAGGAATCATTCTCACCATTTATAGTGGTGGTTACACCGGGCTCCTAATTTCAACTCTTTTCATCGGGATTGGTAATGGATGTACCGAAGCTGCATGTAACCCTATGATTGCAGATACCTATGAAGGAAAAGCAATGAACACCCATTTGAACAGATTCCACATGTGGTTCCCTGGAGGAATTGTAGTAGGTTCTTTGGTGTCTAAATTTATGACTGATTTAAACCTTGGTTGGCAGGCTCAAATATGGATTATCATGGTCCCTACACTTATTTACGCATACCTTTTCTGGGGTCAACAGTTCCCAAAACCAAAACAGGAAGCGGTGATGTCACTAAAAGAAAACTTAAAGGCGATGTTATCCCCTCTCTATCTTTTTATGATTGCAGCAATGGCTCTAACAGCGATTTCAGAATTTGGACCCCAACAATGGACCAGCTTAATTTTAAGTAGTAGTGGTGCACAACCAATGGTAATTCTTGCGCTAGTGACAGGAGTTATGGCGGTTGGAAGATACTTTGGAGGAGATATGGTTCACAAATTAGATCAAACAGGTGTACTGTTAGGTTCCGCTGTAATTGCGGCACTCGGTATTTACCTCTTTAGCACACAAACAGGAGGAATGGTATACGTAGCAGCATTCACCTTTGCGGTTGGAGTATGTTATTTCTGGCCAAATATGATTGGATTTGTAGCTGAAAAAATTCCTTTAAGTGGAGCTATTGGGATGTCGATCATCGGAGCTGTTGGAATGTTCTCAACTTCAATTTTCCAAGCGATTATTGGAGGTTGGATCGATACCTCTACTGCAGAACAAGCTGCAAACGGACTAACAGGTACAGCACTTGAACTAGCCGCTGGACAACAAACACTCACTTATATGATTAGTTTTCCAGGAATCTTAATTGTACTCTTTACAATTCTGTTTTTCTGGCAACGCAAATCTAAAATTGCTACAGCATAAGCACTAAAACCACCAAACAAACCACAAAAAAACCTCTTAGTTTTCTAAGGGGTTTTTTTATATAAAATAACTGCTGTTCGATTTCAGCTTCCTCTAATTTAAAATAAGGAAGTACTTTTTTAAGGATTAATTCATCTACTTAATTATATTTCATAAAGTAGTTCTCTTCAAAAGAATTCCCAAGAGACTTTACTCCACCGTAACCGACTTCGCCAAGTTTCTTGGCTGATCTACATTACATCCTCTAATGACTGCGATATAGTAAGACAAGAATTGAAGTGGTATCGTTGTGATCATGGGAGTCAAAGGTTCTGAACTATCTGGAATTTCAATATAGTGATCAGCAAGATTCACAATCTCCGTATCTCCTTTGCTGACAATAGCGATGATTTTTCCTTTTCGAGCTTTGATCTCCATCACATTGGAAACAATCTTTTCGTAATGACCTCGTTTTGGTGCAATCACTACTACAGGCATGTTCTCATCAATTAATGCAATAGGCCCGTGCTTCATCTCAGCAGCTGGATAGCCCTCTGCATGGATGTAGGAGATTTCTTTAAGCTTTAAGGCTCCTTCGAGTGCTACTGGGAAATTATACCCTCTTCCTAAGTACAAGAAATTGGTAGCATCAGCGTATTCTTTTGCTATTTCTTTAGCCTTGGACTCCGACTCCATTACCTGAGTAATCTTGTTTGGAATTTGATCCAATTGATTGATGAATTGATGAAATTCTGTAGTGCTGATCGATCCTTTACTCACGGCTATTTTAGCTGCTAAAAGCGCTAATACTGTCAACTGTGTTGTAAAAGCTTTAGTTGAAGCCACTCCAATTTCTGGACCGGCATGGGTATAGGCTCCTGAGTGAGTTTCTCTGGCAATCGAACTACCCACTACATTACAAATTCCATAGACAAAGGCACCTTTTTCTTTGGCGAGCTTGATCGCTGCTAAGGTATCGGCAGTTTCTCCTGATTGTGATATTGGAATAACGATATCATCCTTGGTAATAATTGGGTTTCTATAACGAAACTCCGATGCGTATTCTACCTCTACAGGGATTCTAGTGAGATCTTCAATGAGGTATTCTCCAACAAGTCCTGCATGCCATGAAGTTCCGCAAGCGATGATTAAAATACGCTTGGCACCAATAAATTTATTGAGATGATCATCGATACTCGACATTTTAATCACCCCTTCATTGACAAGGAGTCGACCTCTAAGCGTATCTCTAACCACATCAGGTTGTTCGTGAATCTCTTTAAGCATAAAGTGATCGTAACCACTTTTCTCAATCTGATCCAAACTGATATTCAAGGTAGAGATGTTGGGGTTTTCAATTTTGATATCGTCATTGATATTGCGGACTCTGAGTTCTCTACCCTGTCTTATAATCGCCATTTCACCATCTTCAAGGTAAAGTGCATTATTGGTGAATTCGATAAATGGAGTCGCGTCAGAAGCAATAAAATATTCCTCTTCCCCGATCCCAATAGCTAGTGGGCTTCCGAGTTTAGCCACCACAATTTCATTGGGTTTCTTCACATCAAAAACAGCGATTGCATAAGCTCCAATCACTTGTTTTAAAGCAATTTGAACAGCCTTTCCAAGCTTGACCCCTTCTTGTTGTTTGACGTATTCGATCAGGTTTACCAAAACCTCGGTATCGGTATCTGAATGAAATTCAAATCCGTTGTTGATCAATTGCGTTTTGATCGCATCGTAATTCTCAATGATTCCATTGTGAATGATCGCTAATTCCCCTGAGTTGGATAGGTGTGGGTGCGAGTTTACATCATTGGGTTCCCCATGAGTCGCCCAACGCGTATGACCAATACCTATCGTTGATTTGGATTCAGCGAGTTCTGAAGAGATCGCTTCTAAATATGCTACTTTTCCCTTGGTTTTACATAGTGCTAAATCCCCTTCCTTATAAAGCACCACTCCTGTAGAGTCGTAGCCTCTATATTCCAAACGCTTTAAACCATTAATAATAATAGGATAGGCCTCTTTAGACCCAATATAACCCACAATACCGCACATAATATCTTAATTTGAGATCGAATAATTTAGTTCTAATCTAAGTTTTTTGTCTTCTTCTGCTTGAGAAACTCCATTCCCGTATAGAACAGTTCCCAAAGGTGTTGTAGCCGTGTATTTATGTATGTTGATTGAATCATCTCCTTCCATTGCTTTGTTAAATTCGTGATAGCGAACATCGGAAGCGATTTCCAATCGTAGAGGGTCATTGAGAGAATCCCTTAGGATGATATTGTTGATATGATCGGTTAATCTAATTTCATATTTAATTCCCTTATTCAATTCTTTTTGAATTCTACCATCGAAGTTGGTAAACACCCCCATATAAGAATCATCGTCATAGGATTCATTTCCAATATTGATGAGATTCGCTTTTGTACGTGCGTTGTACATATAAAGTCTTGGGGGCTCATAAGTTTGACCTGCAGCATCTAAAGCATTTCGATCTACGTAAAACACCAATTTAGCTTCGTTGATAATCCAATTATTAGTGCGAATCTCTTCGATGACTGCATCGGCATCTAGCCCTTCAAAAAGGTTGATTTCAGCAACTGTTCCTACGCCTCCTTTGAGGTAGAGTCGCGATGGGTTCACGGCTTGAATCTGATCTATAACCGTCCCTTGATATGCATCGGTTTCAAATGAATTCACTGCAATACCCACGACTCCTGTCTGCGTTTGAGTCAATAAGTTTAGGGTGTAAAAACTCGATTTCTCAACAAGTTCATCATCACTGTTGTAATTGTCGTACTTGTAATTCACTCGAATTTCTGCCTGAGTAAGATTTAAAAGCATCATCAGCTCGTCAGATGCTCCTATAGAAAGATGAATGCCTCTCATAAAATTGACAAAGTTGGACTGACTCAACAAATTGTCACTGCCTTCTTGACCCAACAAATAGCGGTCAAAGAATTTAGGATCGAGCATCACTCGAATTCCAGGAGCTTTTCTGTAATCCACTTCCAAAGATTCATCTACATCTTCGGTATCAGGATCATCTTCTTTGTAATAAACGTATTCCTTATTGCTGATTTGAATCACATCGTCAAACAATACAGTTGAAGTAAAAGGTTCAAAGTTTTGATTGGAATAGTAGGTTTTCTTTTCTAGAAAGTTAGTCGCAGCGTCGAGTTCATCTAAATAATAATCCAGCTTTTTGACTTTGAGGTTCAAATCCGCATCAAGATTACCGTAAATACTGTCTAGGTCAAAGGTTTTAGCAAAGGTACTACCAATGTATTCTGTATCCACGTCATCCAAAATACCATCACCATCAGTATCTTGATTCAAGGGATCAGTTCCTTTATTATACTCATCAATGTCAGTAACTCCATCTCCATCTGAATCACTATCGGGATCTTCAGGATCGATGTCGTAGGCATCAATTAATCCATCAAAATCAGAATCCTTATCGGTTCCTAGTACAAAGGGAATATATAATTCAGCGGATGTAGTTCGCTCATTCTCTTGAGAAGCAATTGCAGTTCCTTCATCGGATTGTTTGTACGTACCAAAAATCGGATTGATAGAACTCAATCGAACTTGAGCTGCAATTTTAGCCGAAGTCGTACCATAAATGGGATCCCTAAAGTTTCCTAACTGATACAATGATAGTTCGCTCGTCTGAACTGCTGTTAACTTCTTAGTTTGAAGTCCCACGTCATAGAAAGCCTTACTGGTTTCAAAAAGTTCACCTGAAATCAGTCCTTCCCCATAAATAGAGTTGTCTTTTTCACATGAAAAAAACAAAACAGAACTGATTAAAACTACAAGTAGGGAGGCTAAAGTATTTTTTCTATTCATTAATCTAAGCTTAAAACTTCAGTATTGTAAAAACTTGAATAAGCCTCTTCAAACTCTTGAATAGGCACAAATGGCAATACTGGTTTTTGAAGACTTTCAATGTGATTTTTTAAATCGTCTTCGATATTATCTGAGGCTAAAATAATCGCATCAGAATGATCTACTGCTACTTTTAACAAATTATTATAAGTAGGGTCCTCAAGAGCAGAAATATCTTCCTTAGCAATTCCATCAAAAGTAATTTTAGAAACAAGCTCCTTATTTAAAGAACCTTCAAATTTGGAACTGTAAACAGAAGTCACAATCTTAGACTGAGCAAAAAGTGGCTCATCAGCATAAAATTTCTTTAAATACAACGGTAGTAAAGAAGACAACCATCCGTGAACGTGAATCACATCAGGGGTCCAATTGAGTTTTTTAACTGTTTCAACTACCCCTTTTGCGAAGAAAATAGCGCGCTCATCATTGTCTTCAAAAAGAGCTCCTTTTGCATCTGTAAAAGTAAATTTACGTTTAAAGTATTCTTCGTTATCTATGAAATAAACTTGAATGCGCTCTTTTGGAATCGAAGCGACTTTAATAATCAATGGCATATCAAGGTCATTGATCACTAGATTCATCCCTGAAAGACGAATCACTTCGTGAAGCTGATGTCTTCTTTCATTGATGATCCCATACTTGGGCATAAATATTCTGATCTGACCACCTCTACTGTTTACCATTCTCGGAGTCTCATAAGACATATTAGACACCTCATTATGAGGCATATAAGGGATTAGTTCCGAGCTGACAAACAAAATCTTTTTACCATTCATATCACACTATTTTTAGATTGCCTAAATTAAGTGTGCAAATTTACAAAAAAATAAGCAGAATAGCCTTATTTGTAGTAAGTTTGCTTGCTCAAAAGTGCATATGGAACCACATTTTAATACAAAAGAAGAACTGAAAGCTTATTTGAATTATCATTCAAAAAAGAAAAGTGTTGGATTTGTACCTACAATGGGAGCGCTTCACCAGGGGCATATCAGTCTTTTGGAAAGGGCCTTAAAGGAGAATGATCTAGTGGTTTCAAGTATCTTTGTCAATCCTACTCAATTCAACAATCACGAGGATTTAATCAACTATCCCAGTACACTTGAAAACGATTTAAAACTCATTCGGGAAATTTCAAAAGAAATCGTCGTTTTCACTCCTTCCGTTCAAGAGATGTACCAAGAAAACATTCAGTCAAAAAACTATGATTTTGAAGGCATTGATCTGCATTTAGAGGGACTGGATCGTCCAGGACATTTTGACGGTGTGGGAACTATTGTTGAGGAATTACTCAGAATTGTAAGCCCTAATAAGGCCTACTTTGGCGAAAAAGATTTTCAACAAGTACTCATTGTAAAATCACTCGTAAAACAACTTCAACTTCCTATTGAAATAATCTCATGCCCTATTGTTCGTGAATCAAATGGATTAGCAATGAGTTCTAGAAACAGTCGTTTAACCCAAACCCAAAGAGATCGAGCAGTCTTTATATACGATTCCTTAGTGCTCGCAATGGAGCTCGCAAAAAATCACAGCCCTCATCAGCTCAAAGAGTTTATCCAAAATCGCTTTGTAAAAGAAGTAGATTTTGATCTCAAATACTTTGAAATTGCCTGCGTTGATAACTTCCTACCTGTCACTGAATTTATAAAAAACCAACACTACAGATTCTTAATTGCAGTTGTGTTTCACGATGTACGTTTAATCGACAATGTAGGCTATACACATCTTGAAATCAATTAAAAAATAGTCTTATCTTTGCGCCATGCAAATTCAGGTAGTAAAATCGAAAATTCACAGAGTCAAGGTCACCTGTGCTGAACTGAACTATATCGGTAGCATTACAATCGATGAAGATCTCATGGATGCAGCTAATATTATCCAAGGCGAGAAGGTTCAAATCGTCAATAACAACAATGGAGAGCGACTGGAAACCTACTGTATTCCTGGTCCTAGAAACTCTGGTGAAATTACCCTCAATGGAGCTGCAGCCCGTAAAGTAGCTGTTGGAGATGTACTTATTTTGATCTGTTATGCATATATGGATTATGAAGAAGCTAAAACATTTTCTCCTGCAATCGTCTTTCCTAACGAAGAAACCAATCTTTTAGAATAATTTTGAAAGCCAAGCTGATCAAATTATTAAAAACACTAATCCCTGTAGGATTAGGTTTGTTTTTAATCGCTTATACCTATTCAAAAACCAGTCCTGAGGAACGAGAACTCATTTACAATTATATAGTGGATATCGAGCCCTTATGGATTATTCTATCTATAATGCTTGGTATTCTCTCTCATGTATCGAGAGCGATTCGTTGGAACTACCTTCTAGAACCGATGGGGTATCAGCCGTCTCTCAAGTCGAATATCCTGATTATCTTAATGAGTTATCTGACTAATTTAGGCATTCCACGCTCTGGAGAATTTCTAAGAGCAACGGCATTATATACCTATGAAGAGGTTCCCTTTCAGAAGGGTTTTGGAACGATTGTCACCGAACGTATTATTGATTTGATGATCCTTCTCTTCATTATTGGATTGAGCATCATTCTTCAAACAGATGTCATCTTAGATTACTTTAAATCTCAAGGGATTTCCGTAAGCAACATTCTTATTGGATTGGCAGTACTGCTTGTTGTAGGATTTGTAGTTTTAAAATTCTTAAAAGATTCCAAATCAGGATTTGCCAAAAAATTTAGAGCCTTTTTTGGAGGACTTATCGAAGGAGCTCTTAGTATCTTAAAGCTTCGAAAAAAATGGGCATTTATAGGCCATAGCTTGTTTATATGGACTGCCTATGTCGGAATGTTTTGGGTACTAAAATTCGCTATTCCAGAGGTGATTGATCTCAGCTTTTCTGAGGTTTTAGTCGGATTTATCGCAGGTGCCTTTGCCATGACTGCTACTAATGGAGGCATTGGTCTCTACCCAATCGCCGTCAACAAATCACTCTCCATCTACGGAATCTCTGCCATTGCTGGAAATGCTTTTGGATGGATTGTTTGGATTACTCAAACCCTTTTGGTGGTGGTTTTAGGAAGCCTATCGTTTTTAGTCCTACCCTTTATTGCATCTAAAAATAAATAGGGTTACTTTAGAGTTTTCATTCAAACATTTTTTTAATGGCTAAAACCAAAACCACTTTCTTCTGTCAAAATTGCGGTACTCAATTCGCAAAATGGGTGGGTCAATGTAACTCCTGTAAAGAGTGGAATACCGTTGTGGAAGAAGTCGTTCAAAAAGAAGAAAAAAAGGCTTGGGATGTCAGTACACCCTCCTCATCGAGGACCTCAAAACCATTAAAAGTCAAAAATATTGCCACTGATTCAGAAATCAGAATGGATAGCTCAGATCAGGAGTTAAACCGAGTTTTGGGCGGTGGTATTGTTCCTGGGTCCCTCACCCTTTTAGGAGGTGAACCAGGAGTTGGAAAGAGTACGTTGCTGCTTCAAATAGCGTTAAATCTGCCCTATAAAACACTTTATGTATCTGGAGAGGAAAGCCAAAAACAACTCAAGATGCGTGCTGATCGCATCAATAGAGATTTGGACAATTGTTTTATCCTTACCGAAACCAATATTCAAAATATCTTTAGACAGATCCAAGAACTCGAACCGGATATTGTGATCATCGATTCGATTCAAACCCTACATTCTGACCTAATTGAATCAACGGCTGGATCGGTATCTCAAATAAGAGCCACCACAGCGGACCTTATTCAATTTGCAAAAGAAACCCATACTCCAGTGATTTTGATCGGACATATCACAAAAGATGGATCCATTGCGGGACCGAAGATTTTAGAACATATGGTCGATACGGTTTTGCAATTTGAAGGTGACAAGAATTACGTCTACAGAATCCTTAGAGCTTTAAAAAATAGATTTGGGTCTACTGCAGAATTAGGTATTTATGAAATGATTGGCTCTGGTCTTAATGAAGTTCATAATCCCTCAAAAATTCTCATCTCCAACTCAGATGAAGACCTCTCTGGAACAGCTATAGCTGCAACTTTAGAAGGCATGAGGCCACTGATGGTAGAGATACAAGCTCTTGTGAGTTCTGCCGTTTATGGAACCCCTCAGCGTTCTACTACAGGATTTAATATTAAAAGACTCAATATGCTACTAGCTGTTCTTGAGAAAAGAGCCGGTTTTAAATTGGGGGCTAAAGATGTCTTTTTAAACATTACAGGAGGAATTACCATTGAAGATCCTGCTCTTGATTTAGCAGTCATCGCAGCTGTTTTAAGCTCTAATTTAGATCGTCCTATCAATAAAAACCTATGCTTTGCTGCAGAAGTGGGTCTTGCAGGAGAAATTCGACCAGTACAACGCGCCGATCAACGTATTCACGAGGCTGAAAAATTAGGTTTTAAGAGTATTGTGGTATCCAAGCATACAACCATCAATATTCAGCCTAAAATCAAAGTGATTCGGGCTGGAAGAATTGAAGAAGTTTTAAAACACTTATTTACTTAAGGAGAAGGTATCGGGTGCTGTTTGTGAATCGCTTGAATCCCTTCGTATAATTCTGGTGTCATATCAACATTGATACTCTCGATGTTTTCTTTGAGTTGATCCATAGTGGTCGCTCCAATGATATTTGAAGTCACAAATGGTCTCGTGTTCACAAATGCCAGCGAAAGCTGCGCTGGAGTCAATCCGTGAACATTTGCCAAATCAGCATATTTTTGAGTTGCTAGAACGGCCTGCTCATTAGAGTACCTGTTAAAGTTTGGAAACAAAGTCACCCTTGCTTTTTCAGGTTGATGTCCCCCTAAATACTTTCCAGATAACACTCCAAATCCCAAAGGAGAATACGCTAATAATCCCATTTGTTCTCGAATGGATACTTCAGCAAGACCCACTTCATAACTTCTGTTGAGAAGTGAATAAGGGTTTTGAACGGATTGCATTCTAGGAAGCTCAGAATGCTCACGATGCACTTCTAAATACTTCATAGCTCCCCATGCCGTTTCATTTGAAAGACCTATATGGAGAATCTTACCCGCTTTTACCTGCTCGTTTAAACTTTCGAGAATTTGTTTGAAATTGCACTCCCACTGTTCATTATGATCGTGCTCGTAACCCAATTTTCCAAAAAAGTTCGTATGGCGTTCAGGCCAGTGTAATTGATAGAGATCGATATAATCTGTTTGAAGTCGCTTTAAACTTGCATCTACTGCCTCTTCAATTGATTTTGGAGAAAATCCAGTAGTTCTAATGTGCTTTGTAAAGTCAGCTGGTCCCACTATTTTTGAAGCTAAAACCACCTGATCGCGCTTCTTGTTTTTTGCAAACCACTTTCCAATGATTCGCTCGGTATCAGCATAAGTTTCTGGTTGTGCAGGGACAGGATACAATTCTGCAGTGTCCCAAAAATTAACCCCTTGATCTAGGGCGTAATTCATTTGCTCATGTCCTTCTTCGAGGGTGTTTTGTCTCCCCCAAGTCATGGTGCCAAGGCAAATTTTACTGACTTTAACATCAGTAGTTCCTAATCTCGTGTATTTCATTTGAGAGCTATTATATAAGCCACTAATATAGTAAATTGATGCAACTCAATTTGATCTTTAGCTGAGTTCTAGTAGTATCGGACAATGATCTGAATGAACAGCCCCAGACAAGATGGCTGAACGCTTTATTTTACCTTTTAAAGGCTCGCTGACCATGGCGTAATCCAATCGCCATCCTTTATTATTTGCCCGAGAGTTTGCCCTATAACTCCACCAAGTATACTGATTGGGCTCTTTGTTGAGGTGCCTAAAACTATCAATAAAACCACTTTTTATTAACGATGACATCCAAGCTCGTTCTTCTGGTAAGAACCCAGACACTGTTTTATTGCGAACAGGATCGTGAATATCAATCGCCTCGTGACAAATATTGAAATCTCCACAAACAACAAGATTGGGAATTTCTTTTCTGAGTTCTTTAAGGTATTCAAAAATATCGTCCATATAGGTGAACTTATACCCCAATCGCGCATCATTGGTCCCTGAGGGTAAGTACATACTCATAACAGAAACCTTATCATAGTCTACTCTGAGATTTCTACCTTCCCTGTCCATATAATCGATACCCGTTCCGTAGGCAATGTGGTTAGGCTCTTTCTTACACAAAACTGCAACAGAACTATAACCCTTTTTTTGAGCAGAAAACCAATAATGAAAGGGATAACCCGCCTCTTCAAATAGTGATAAATCGAGCTGGTCTTTATGAGCTTTGGTCTCTTGTATGCATAACACATCCGGATCAGTGGCGATGAGCCACTCCATCAAACCCTTTTTTAATGCAGCCCGTATTCCATTGACATTATAAGAGACTATTTTCATCTTAGTTCATCTTTTTTAGCCAGTGCTTTAGGTCCACCTCAGCTTTAATGATACTTGAAAGTTCACTGATAGCTACTCTACTTTGATCCATTGAATCTCTGTGACGAATCGTTACCGTTTGATCTTCTATGGTCTGGTGATCGACAGTGATACAAAATGGAGTTCCTAAGGCATCTTGTCTTCGATAGCGTCTTCCCACAGCATCTTTTTCATCATAAGTCACTTCGAAATCCCATTTGAGATCTTCTACGATTTGATGAGCAATCTCGGGAAGTCCATCTTTTTTAACTAGTGGTAAAATAGCCGCCTTGGTAGGTGCTAGCACAGCTGGTAATTTTAAGACCGTTCTCGTAGAACCATTTTCTAATTCTTCTTCTCTAAGAGCATTTGAGAACACCGCAAGGAACATACGATCTACACCGATAGAAGTTTCCACTACGTAGGGTACATAAGACTCGTTGATTTCAGGATCGAAATACTGTAATTTCTTACCTGAATATTTTTCATGGGATCCTAAATCAAAATCAGTTCTTGAGTGAATTCCTTCTAACTCTTTAAATCCAAATGGGAATTTAAATTCAATATCAGCAGCTGCATCAGCATAATGTGCTAACTTTTCGTGATCGTGGAATCGGTAATTATCTTCACCTAATCCAAGAGAATGATGCCATTTTAAGCGGGTTTCTTTCCACTTTTCATACCATTCTTTTTGAGTTCCTGGCTTGATGAAGAACTGCATTTCCATCTGTTCAAACTCGCGTTGTCTAAAGATGAATTGACGCGCCACAATTTCATTTCTAAAAGCCTTACCGATTTGAGCAATTCCAAATGGAATTTTCATACGACCAGTCTTTTGTACATTTAAGAAGTTGACAAAGATTCCCTGTGCTGTTTCTGGTCGCAGATACAGATCCATAGCGGTGTCTGCAGAGGCTCCAAGCTTAGTCCCAAACATCAAATTGAACTGTTTTACATCTGTCCAGTTTTTGGAACCAGATAATGGACAAACAATTTCCAACTCCTCGATCAGGGCTTTTACATCAGCGAGATTTTCCTTAGAAAGGGATTTTCCCATTCGAGCTAAGATCTCCTCTCCTTTTTGTTTGTAACCGAGAACTCTTGGATTGGTAGTAATAAACTGCTCCTTGTCAAAAGCTTCGCCAAAACGCTTCTGTGCTTTAGCGACTTCTTTTTCAATCTTAGCGTCTAATTTTCCAACGTAATCTTCGATGAGTACATCAGCTCTATATCGCTTTTTGGAATCTTTATTGTCAATGAGTGGATCGTTAAACGCATCAACGTGTCCCGATGCTTTCCAGGTCGTTGGATGCATAAAAATTGCAGAGTCAATTCCCACGATATTGTCGTGAAGTTGAACCATTGCTTTCCACCAATATTCTTTGATATTGTTTTTTAAAGCAGCTCCTTGCTGTGCATAATCGTATACTGCAGAGAGTCCATCGTAAATCTCACTTGACTGAAATACAAATCCGTATTCTTTAGCGTGAGATATCACTTTCTTAAAATCGTCTTCTTGTAATGCCATAGGGGCAAAGGTAAAGTACTATTTGCAAATTAAAAATTAAAAATTGTGAAATGATGACACTGTCATTCGTCCTCATAATCCAATTTAGAACACCGAATAGTCCTAGCTTTATATCATTGTGTTTAAATCTATTATCGATATTGTAATTCCCAGATGCTGTAATGCTTGTCAAGGTCATTTGACCTTTGGCGAAAAGTTGCTATGCACTTCTTGTAGACATCAATTATCCGTTACTCACTTTAATTATTGTATTGAAAATGAATGCGATCGAAGTTTTTACGGCAAAACCTCTTTTGCCAAAGCCTCTGCACTGTTCTACTTTGATCAAGCCGGTATACTAAAAGCACTCTTACATCAATTAAAGTACCGGGATCAACAACAACTCGACGTTTTTTTTGCGAACTGGACTGCTGCTGTTTTAAAACAAGATTCTTGTTTAACAACTATTGATTATCTCGTGCCTGTACCTCTTCATTGGAGAAAAAAATACCAAAGGGGATACAATCAACTCCACCTATTTTGTAAGCGACTTTCAAAATTAATGAATTGGAACTATGCTCCTCAACTCTTAAAGAGAGTCAATTATCGAGATTCCCAGACTCATAAATCAAGAGTCAACCGCGGTTTTGAAAACAATCCATTTGAATTAAAAACAACAGTTGATTTAAGTGATCAAACTATTTTGATTGTCGATGATTTAATCACAACAGGAAGCACCATGTCCCATTGCGCCAATGCCATCTTAAATCGTTACCCATCAAAGATCTTTTTATTGAGTATTGGCTATCGATCCCGAATTGTTTAAATCCCTGTTATAAGAATCGGTTTTTGTGTAACTTTGCCTTCTATGATGCAACGATTTCTAAGCAGTATATTCATCCTTCTAATAGCTCTCACTACAATTCAATGTGCTCGTAGAGGAAGACCTAGTGGAGGTCCTAGAGACGAGGCTGCTCCTGTGCTTATAAAAGCAGATCCTGTCAATGAATCCGTTGAATTTAAAGGTCAATCATTTAAGTTGTATTTTGACGAATACGTACAACTCAAAAATATCGACCAACAACTGATTGTTTCACCACCCTTAAAATACCCAGTAGAATTCTCCCCATCGCTTCGAGCATCCAAGGTTATTGAAGTCATTATCGCAGATACCCTTCAAGACAATACCACCTATGCGTTTAATTTTGGACATAGTATTGAAGATTACAACGAAGGGAATCCGCTTTCATTCTTTAGATATGTTTTTTCAACAGGAAGTGTTCTCGATTCTTTGAGTTTAAAAGGAACGGTAAAAGACGCCTTTATGCCAGAGCCTGAATCCTTTATCAGTGTCATGCTGTATAGAAGAGACAGTACGTATACGGATTCAGCTGTCTACAAAAGACCTCCATCTTACATCACCTCAACAATGGACAGTCTCAAGGTCTTTGAACTCAAAAATCTCAGAGAAGGCACCTATGAAGTTTTTGCTCTCAAAGACAATAACAACAACAACTTATTCGACCCCATAGTGGATCAGATTGGGTTTTTGGATCGAGCTGTGGAACTCCCTAAAGACTCTGTGGTGAGCCTAAAAACCTTTTATGAAAATCCAGATTTTTCAATAGCTTTTCCAAAACTTGAAACCAATAATAGAATACAACTCGGATTTTTTGGAACTCCAAAAGATTTAAAAATCACTCCACTAAATGAACACAATAAAGAGGCTCAATTTAGACTACTAAGAGACGGAGAAAAAGACAGTCTCAACTACTGGTTTAAAAATCTCAAAGTTGACTCTTTAGTCCTTAAAGTTGAAGAGAGAACTTCTGGATTTTTAGATACCCTCACTATTAAAATCAGAACCTTGGATTCTGACTCTCTTGTGATCAAATCTCTTCCTTATAAAAACAAAGATTTAATAGATCCCTTTCTAATAGAAGCCAATACCCCGATTGAAAAAATAGACACTTCTAAAATTTCTGTTATTGATAAAGATACCATCAACACCCCTTTTAATGTCAGTCTTGACAGTATTAAGAATCAACTAGTCTTCGATTTTGAAAAACAATTAGAGAATTCTTACTTCATCTATTTAATGCCTGGTGCCTTGGAGGATTTCTATGAGCACACCAACGATAGTATCCGCTACAATCTATCCGTTAAAAAATCAACCTATTACGGAACCTTGAACGTATCAATAAGCAGAATCACACAAGACCCCATCATCATTGAACTCTTGGATGAAAAATTAACAGTTCAAAGAAGAATCGTACACCCAGCAGAAAACCGCTTGTCTTTTAAACATCTAGAGCCTCAAAAATACTATCTAAGAGTAGTGTTGGATTCCAACAGCAACGAAGTGTGGGATCCAGGATCCTTACTTAAAAAACAAAAAGCTGAATCAATCCACTATCACAGTGACCTCATTGATGTTCGTTCTAATTGGGATATTCAGCAAGACCTTATTATACCCTTCTAATTGTCAATTTGAAAGCGGTCTCGATCAGCCAAGAAGTTGAGTTTTGAACGTGTCGATGTGATCAATTCCCAATCGATGGTTCCGACACTTATTCCATCATCTTTTGAAAACAACAATTGATTTCCCAGAGGGTCGTATAGTGAAGAATGTCCAGGATAAAAGTTACCGTTAGGATCGTCTCCCAATCGATTCACACCAATACAATAAGAAATATTCTCAATTGCACGAGCTCTTAAAAGGGTATCCCATGCTCCTATTCTAGGACTTGGCCAATTGGCTACATAAAGCAAAAGGTCATAATCTTGATCGTTTCGACTCCATACTGGGAACCTCAAATCATAACAAATGAGGGGTCGAATAACAAATCCTTTATAGTGAATCAACTTTCGTTCATGTCCTTGACCATATGCATTGGATTCACCAGCAGGAGTAAAAGTATGGTGTTTATCGCAGTGTTCTACTTTCGTGTCTGGATGTACAAAATAAAAACGGTTAAAGTAAGTAGTTCCTTCCTTTACTACAATACTCCCACATATGGCAGTATGGTACATGCGCGCTAGGTATTGCATCCATGAGATTGTCAGTCCAGCCTCAGTATAATCTATCGCTTGTGGAGTCATTGTAAATCCAGTGGTAAAAGTTTCAGGTAGCACCACTAAATCAAAATGCTTGTTGGTTTGAAAAAAAGCATCCAACTTTGATTTGATCAAGTTTCTGTTTTCAGGTGGATTATGCCAAACCAAGGATATTTGTACTAAGGCAATATTTAATTTTGACATAAGACCATGACAATTTGATTAACATTTATGACACTTTTAAAGATATTAAAAGATTTCGAATTTTTTAGGCTGACTGAACTTACTTCTGAAAGATCGATATTACAAAGATTTTTTTAACACTCTTCTAATAAAAAGACACTTGAGATTGGATTAATTCATAAATTAGAGGTAGCAAACTCTCAACTATGAATGTATTCGACAAAAATAAAGCTCGCAATTCTACCAATGCGATTAAAAGGCTTTACATCTCCATGCAGTATTTAATCAATAGAGGTTTTTACAAACCTATGGGTAATTCAGGGGAAGGATTGCGAACTACACTCTTGGAACTTTCTCCTGAGATTTACGGAAGTATTACAGATGAAAAAAATGAAATTGATGGACTCAAATACATCCTCGATCGCCTTCCTGAGGGCATTCATCACTGCAATCATATCAATCTAACTTCAGATGAAGGATTTAGTAAGACACACTTTAAAGTGATCATTCCTGCCAAAAGAAGAAGGAACTGTTATCGTATTGATCCTGAACAAATGAATATTGAAATCACTCGCGGCAGGTCAGACATCTACGATATTTTAACGCATTTGACCTTTTTATATATAGAAGCGGACAAACTATTGAAAAGGATCTACACTGGTGAGAGCAAGTCATTAAATAGAGATTGGATTAAAATTGTAGCAGCGGTATCTAAAAAGAAACTCAATCAAACGGAACTGGAAAATACGCTGATTCACTTAGCGAGTTTAATGGGAAGAACCTATATTGAAGTAGAAGAAGCACATCGTCATTTTGCCACAAAACAAGAACCTCATAAGTTTATTGATATCATCTATGGGATGGGGAAATTGGCTTTAGATGAAAAGCTCAATTCCAATTCAAGAGTCATTCGTTTCAGCCCTTTACTTAGAGAACGTCTTGGACATCATATTTACGGTGAAAAATGGGCTAATGACATCAAAGAAGTCCTCATAAAAAAAGAACTTATAAGTCGACCAATCCATCTAATAAGTGCCAATATGCATTCGGTTATGAACGCCCTTTTTGCTCCAAAAGCTCTTGTAAGTGAATTTGATAAAAAGCCAAATTTAAGCATCTATCAAGCTTTGAGTGAACCACAAAACGAGCACTTGAGAACGAAAGTCCTCAACTATGCTCAAAAAAATGGAATGAACTATCTGGCAGATCAATCAGGAACCAATATCGATGTTCAAATTTTCGATATGGCCTATTGCAATGAGGAAGCTTGTAGCTTTTACAGCCCTGAAGATCGACAAAAAGCACCCGTACTCATCGTGATGGATTACGCTTTTGGAGAACAAGCTTTTGAAACCATCGATGAGTTTTTAAAGCCCATTCAACTCAACAATAATGCGCACTATTTAAATATGCAATCCATATCGATTATGGGTAAGGCCGGGATCTTAGAGGGCAAAAAAGGAGATTTGATGATTCCAAATGCTCATATTTTCGAAGGAACTGCAGACAACTACCCCATTGACAACCAATTAAAGGCTAGTGATTTTTCAAATAGCGGGTTGGGAGTTCGTGAAGGAACCATGATTTCTGTACTGGGTACCTCTCTTCAAAACAAAGAATTATTGAGCTATTTTAAGCATTCCTCCTGGAATGTAATCGGTTTAGAAATGGAGGGAGTACACTATCAAAAAGCAATTCAAGCAGCTTCGAAGATTCGAGGAAATATCAAATCAGATATCCTCGTTCGCTATGCTTATTATGCTTCGGATAACCCATTGGAAACTGGAAGCACCTTAGCTTCTGGAGGACTTGGAAACACGGGTGTTAAGCCTACCTACTTAATCACCGAAAAAATATTAGAACAGCTTTTTGACAATAAATAATAAAAAATGAACTTTGATTAATTTATATATCGTAATATTGCGATAAATATATTGTCATGAAATTATCTGAATTAAAGCAGTACTTAAAAACCGTTGATTTTTTACAATTTAAACTTTGGGATGGAAGCATAGTTCCCAAGCATTTTCACGTTACTGAAATTGGATGGGTTGACAAGCAATTTATCGATTGTGGTGGAACGATACGCAGGGAGGAAAAAATCAATTTTCAACTGTGGTATTCCGACGATCAGGACCATCGATTAGCTCCTGAAAAATTAGTGCACATTATTGAGTTATCTGAAAAAACTTTAGAATTAAAAGATGCTGAAATAGAAGTAGAATATCAGTCGAAAACGATCAGTAAATACGACCTTGTATTTGAAGGAGAGGCCTTTGTTTTAATGCCGACCCAAACGGATTGTTTAGCCAAAGACCATTGTGGCATTGATATTCAAAAACCAAAAGTAAAACTAACAGAACTCCAATCCTCTTGTTGTGAACCTGGTAGTGGATGTTGCTAATATGGAATTTTTAAGCCTGACAAAAGAATCCTATCCTCAGCTTGCTCAAATCTACCTCGAAGGTATCGCTACCGGTAGGGCTACTTTTGAAACCTCAGCACCATCATATGATGACTGGGATAAGGCACATCTGCCCTTTGGAAGAATCTTAGCTGTTGAGAATGATCGGGTTGTAGGCTGGGCTTCTTTAGCTAAAGTATCCGATCGCTGTGTCTATGGAGGAGTTGCTGAAAATTCCATTTACGTCGCTGCTTCTGCTCAAGGAAAAGGAGTAGGAACTCAATTACTCAAAAAACTTATTGAAATTAGTGAAGCCAATGGGATCTGGACCCTTCAATGCGGTATCATGAAAGCCAATAAAGCCAGTATTGCCTTACATGAGAAATGTGGATTTAGAATTATTGGATATCGAGAAAAAATCGGAAAGCTGAACGGAGTCTGGAAAGACAATCTCCTTTTGGAACGAAGAAGTAATGTGGTTGGCATATAAAAAAAGCTGTACTAGTTAGTACAGCCTTTAAATTCAATTTTTTAGAACATTTCTAAGAAACGCTTGTAAGGAGTTCCTTCGAAATGATTTCTTCTAATGAGTTTTTTGGTAAAGCTCCAGCTTGCATCATCGGTTGTTGATCCATAGAGATGAATAAAATACTTGGAATGGATCTGATTTGAAAAACAGCAGAGAGTTCTTGCTCTACTTCTGTATCTACCTTATAAATAACAATATCTGGAAATTCATCGCTCAATTCTTCTAAAATTGGAGCAACCATTTTACAGGGTCCACACCAATCTGCGTAGAAATCAATAATTGCAGGTTTGTTCCCTTTATACTTCCACTCTTTTTCAGTGGTATAATCAAATATATCTGATTTGAATTTTTCTGTTGTCAATTGTACTGTTGGCATATCCTTCTGTTTTGAGCTACAAAAATACCATCAGCCAAACGATATTGGTGTAACCTGTGTTACGTAAAAACAAAAAAGAGCCTAGACAACAATCCAAGCTCTTTCATATTTAAAAAATCCTCTTTACAACGAATCAAAAGCGGCTCTCAAATCCTTTTTTAAATCTTCAATTGATTCCAATCCAACGGAGAGTCTAATTAAATCAGTAGTGACTCCTGAACTCTTTTGTTCTTCTTCATTGAGCTGTTGATGGGTTGTACTCGAAGGGTGAATAATGAGAGATTTGGTATCTCCAATATTAGCCAGAAGTGAAAATAATTTGGTTTCGTTTGCAATGTGTTTAGCAGCCTCAAATCCTCCATGTGCACCAAAGGTAACGATTCCACTTTGTCCCTTAGGAAGGTACTTTTTTGCCAATGCATGATACTTACTGGATTCTAATCCAGGATAATTAACCCAAGCGACTTCTTCTTGTTGTTCTAACCATTTTGCAAGTTCCAAAGCATTCTCAGAATGTTTTTGCATACGAACGTCCAAGGTTTCTAATCCTTGAATGATATGAAAGGCGTTCGTCGGGCTCAAGGCTCCTCCAAAATCTCTGAGGCCTTCTAAAATCAACTTAAAAGTAAAAGAGGCTGCTCCTAAGGTTTCGTAGTATTTGAGTCCGTGATAACCCGCAGAAGGCTCGGTAAATTCTGGGAATTTACCATTGGACCAATCAAAGGTTCCGGCATCTACAATAACGCCACCCAGTGAATTACCCTGACCTCCAATAAATTTAGTCAACGAATGAATCACAAGATTTGCTCCGTACTGAATTGGATTTAAAAGTGATGGTGAAGCCACCGTATTATCAACGATGAACGGCACTTTTGCCTTTTGGGCTTCTTTTGCAATGGCCTCCAAGTCCAATACATCGAGTTTTGGATTTCCAAGAGATTCTACAAAGAAAGCTCTGGTGTTTTCTTGTACAGCCTTTTCAAAATTAGTTGGATCACTGGCATCTACAAATGTGGTTGTAATTCCCAATCGTGGAAGAGTAACACTCAATAAATTATAAGTTCCTCCATAGAGACTACTCGAAGCGATAATGTGATCTCCTGACTTTAACAAAGTCAAGAGTCCTGTACTGATCGCAGCAGTTCCCGATGCAAAAACAACTGCTCCAATTCCTCCATCTACAGCAGCTAATCGCTCTTGTAAAATTTGATTAGTTGGATTGTTGAGTCGTGTGTAGATAAATCCTAACTCTTTTAAAGAAAACAGATCAGCTGCATGATCAGCATCTCTAAAAACATAAGAAGACGTTTGATATATTGGAACGGCTCTGGTTCCTGAAGTTTGATTGACATCATGCCCTGCATGTAAGGCATTCGTCGCTAATTGAAAATCACTCATCGTTTAAAATTTTGGTCAAAAATACTCATAATATTTTAATTTCCTATTATATATATAGGAATTATATAATAAATCCATCTGTTAAATATATGGACAATTGACTTTATATCACTAATTTTAATGGATAGCTAAAACAAAAACCCTATCTATGAGAACCTACCTGCTCGCTGAAAACAATTGGAAAAATTTAAAAACAGAACGCTTCGAAGTAGCAGTTATGGCTTGGGGCGCAACAGAAGCTCACAATTACCACCTGCCCTATGGGACTGATGTTTATGAAGGTGATGCCATCGCCACTGAAGCGGCTCGTAAAGCCACTGAGAAAAATGCAAAAGTCATTGTACTTCCAACCATTCCATTTGGAGTCAATACGGGTCAAAGTGATATCTATCTCGACATCAATATGAATCCTACTACTCAGATGGCCATCATCAGAGATATCTTGACCGTTTTAAATCGTCAAAATATCAAGAAGTTTTTGATCCTCAATAGTCATGGAGGCAATGATTTTAAACCCATGCTCAGACAATTAGGAATGGAGTTTCCAGAAATGCTCTTGAGCTTTTGCAATTTCTATCAAGTATTGGATAAGAGGAACTACTTCGAAGAGGATGGAGATCATGCCGATGAAATGGAAACAAGTTTAATGATGCACTTACATCCTCATTTAGTATCTTCACTAAACAGCGCAGGAATGGGAAAAGAAAAGAAACACAAGGTGAAGGGAATTCGAGAAAAATGGGCCTGGGCTGAGCGAAAATGGTCCGAAGTTAGTGAAGATACAGGTATTGGTAATCCCAAAAAATCTACCGCTGAAAAGGGTGAACGTTTCTTTAATGATCTCACCGATAAAATCAGTGATTTATTTGTGGATTTATCGAAGGCTAATGTGAACGATTTATACGAGTAATTAGAACTTTATATCCATTGATGAACTTAGAAGAACTTTTAAATTACAGGCGCTCAGTTAGAGTTTATGATCCCGAGAAAGAAATTGACACTCAAAAGGTAAAGCACTGTTTAGAACTTGCAACCCTTGCTCCTAATAGCTCTAATATGCAGTTGTGGGAGTTTTATCACGTTACTCAAGAAGATTTAAAAGAAAAGGTTTCAAAAGTCTGTTTAAATCAATCCGCTACTCGAACCGCCAAAGAAATTGTAGTGTTTGTGACCCGACAGGATTTACACCGCAAGCGAGCCCAATACGTGTTAGAGTTTGAACGTGATAATATCAAAAATTACAGTCCAGTAGCGCGACAGCTGAAACGTATCAAAGATCGCGAAGTGTACTATGGTAAAATCATGCCTTTTTTATACGCTAGATTTTATGGAATATTAGGAGCTATTAGAGTCTTAATTACCTCAACCGTTGGTTTGTTTAAACCCATTGTTAGAGAGGTATCTGAAAGTGACATTAGAGCAGTAGCACATAAGTCTTGTGCACTTGCTGCTCAAACATTTATGTTGGCGATGGCTGAACAAGGATATGATACTTGTCCCATCGAAGGATTGGATAGCAGAAGAATGAAAAGCTTACTCAACTTGCCTAATGGTGCTGAAATTAATATGGCGATCTCCTGTGGTATTCGAAAAGGAGATGACGGCATTTGGGGAGAACGCTGTAGAATTCCCTTTGAGGAAGTTTACCACAAAATATAAACTATGTACGATTAATTTGTCGTTCTAAAGGTATAAACGATACTCGTCGATGTGTTTTGTCCGTCAGATGTAATCACCCTCCAATAGTAAACAGTATCGGCTACGACGCTTACTTCCACACTTGATACGCTGATGTCTTCTGCAATCACTACTTCTTGAATACCATCGATTGTGTCCATTTCTAAAGTATACGTTAAACTGTCGTCATCAGCATCACTTCCGCTCCACGCTACAGCTACTTTGCCTCCTGTTCGTGCTACACTAGCTCCCGGTGATGGACTTACTGCAGTCGCTGGAAAGGGAGCGTAATTAACCACTCCATCTCCTGCTAAATAAAATTGCCAAGTATCACTAGTCGTGGTTTTCGTTCCCTCGTTTTTGGAAGTGATACTCCAGGAGTAGGGAATTCCTTTACTTAGAGTTACCGCCTTGGAAGTGGCTGTTAAATTGTTCTGATTGCTCACTCCCTGAGTATTGAGGTTTGTGATCTTTAAATCATATGCATCGGTGTCCGTTGAAGCATTCCAACTAAATGTAACCTGACCTGATGTATTGACCTCTTCACAGGTCTTGTTGTTCTCTGGAGAAGTCAAAACAGCTTTCCCAGGTGTCTTTGCAGTTGGTGTTGGAGTCGTTCCTCCACCACCCCCACCAGGAGTGTCTTTTGAACAAGAAAACACACTCAAACTAATTACGACGATGCCTAATAATACTTTTCTCATCTTCCTACTCTTTGATTACTTTTAAATTGGACTCAACAGTCTTAGATCTCATTTGAATCAAGTAGACACCTGAAATATAATTACTTAAATCAAGTTCGACAACTCTATTTGCTGGTATTTGATATTTTTTTAGTTGGTGAAGTCTCCCATTTAGATCGCTGATAGAAATCTCAACTTCCGTATCCACTCCTCCTACATAAAGCTGAGTCCAACTTGTCGTTGGGTTTGGATAAACGAGTACTTCTTCAGACACAAAAACTTCTTCATAGAAAATCCCTTGACACGAAAGGTCTGTAGTTATTTCTAAATAATTCATTCCTGATTTTAAATCCAAACGAAGATCACTACTGCTCGTAACTGTGGATGTTCCATTAAGAGTAATGGTATAGCGCTCAGATCCACTCATACTCAATTGTATCGAGCGATCACTGTAATTCACTTTTGAACTAGCTGATAAAGGAGCCGGTTCTACAATTTGAACGTTAAAACATTGGATATATCCCTCTTGACCATCGACATTAAAACAAACATCGTAGTTTCCGACATCCAATCCAGTTAGTTGTTGCGTATATCCAGCTTCAGAATTTAAGGTCATACTCGCCTGTCCAGATATGGAAACACTGTAGTTGTAATTCGTGTTTGAGGAACTAATTTCAATAACTCCATTGGCAGCATCTATACAGCTAGCAGCTATCGATTTAACACTAAAAGTTCCTGGGTACAAACTAAACACTTCACATCCACTGGCATCTACCATAACTCCTTCTGGGGTATTTGGACAGCTATCGTATATATCGAGCACTCCGTCATTATCGTCATCATCATCACAGAGATCTCCCAGTCCATCATTGTCAGAATCTGTTTGATCAGGATTGTCAACATAAGGGCAATTATCTTGTTGGTTTCCATCATCCAAAGTTGTCGGTTTATCAGCAATCACCACGTATTGTCCAGGAGCTAAATTTAATTCCAACTTATTATTTTCTATTGGAACTACAGCATTGTTTTTGATCAAATCGTACCACTGATTACTCGCATCAAAAGTGAAGACCGCAGTCCTTTGAACCAAATCAAAATTACCAACTACAATCACCTTTGAAATTGCATCTCCAGTAGCCTCTGGATCTACAAAAATCATTTTTTTTAAATATTGATTAGACAGCTCCAAGTTCTGAGGAACCCTATTAAAAATAGCTTCTTGCTTTTTGAGTTTAATAACTCTTGCAAAGTTATTGTACACATTGAATCGGTAGGGATCCGTATTGTAATTGAGTTGATCTTCCCAGGCTGAAGGTTTGTTGCCAAGTTTGCAATTATCTGTTCCATAAGGCTGGGGAACTGTTCCATCTGTACACTGAAAAATACTCTTGTCATAACCGAGTTCACCGAACTGCCACAACATCTTAGGTCCAGGTAATAAAAACAAGAAAGGCGCAGTTAGTTTGGTTCGATCAAGCGCTGTTTGTATATTCTTGATCGAATAATTTTCATTGGAATTTCCAAAGGTGAGGTTCTTATACATCACTCGGTCCTTGTCGTGACTCTCCATAAAACTCACCAGTGTTGGATTAGAAAACCCTCTAGTTTTATAATAAGCTCCTGATAAATCAGAATTATCATACCCCATTTGAGCCTGAGAAAAGGAATGAAATTCTTCACCCCAAGTCATAATACCATAAGTAGAAAATTCTTGTTCTTCTTGATTTTGAAAATGCTCCAAAATCACATAGGCATCAGAATCTACTGACCAAATATCATCCGCAATTGATTTTAAATAGGTAATTCTCCCTGAATTATAGGCCTCAGCATCAGTCGCATTGGTAAACCCTTTAGAGAGATCAAATCGGAATCCATCAATCTTAAACTCTTCCATCCAATAGGAGTTGATTCTCTTGAGATAATCCTTCACTGCTGTTGAACTGTGATTGATATCGTTAAAGAAATTGAGGTAGGATTGACTAATTGGTGATATTTGAAAAAATGGATTTTCAGAAGTTGGAGCACCATCAAATCCTTCAGGCTTGGTGTTCCACATTCTAAAATAGGGGTTTTGTGAAGAAGCGTGATTGTATACCACATCAATGATTACTGCAATTCCTCTTTGGTGAGCGGCATCTACTAATTGTTTGAGCGCTGTTCTAGTTCCGTAATATTTGTCCAAGGCCATATGAAAGGAAGGGTTATATCCCCAGCTTTCATTGCCGTCAAATTCATTAATCGGCATTAGTTCAATAGCGTTAATCCCCAACTCCTTGAGATAATCCAATCGCGATTTGAGTGCATCAAAAGAATGAGCCGTATCAAAATCTCGAAGCAATACTTCATAGATGATCAAATCTTCCTGAACAGGAGCCTCGAAAGTTGTCGTAGTCCAATTGTAATTTTCAGAAGCATTACTCAAAAGAGAAACTGCTCCCGATGCCATTGTTGGATAGGCTTTTAAGTTGGGGTAGGTCGTGGCATTGATGTACTGATCATTCCAAGGATCTAAAATCACCTCTGAATAAGGATCTGCAAGTTTCATTCCTCCATCAATAAAATACTGATAGGTATATTCCTGTGTAGGGTCCAATTGATCTAGATCTATCCAGAAGCGTTTTTGATTAGGATCATACTTCATCATATAGGCATCGTTCTTTTCCCAATTATTAAAGTCCCCAATCACATAGACAAAACTTTTGTGAGGAGCGTAGAGCACAAGACTGTACTTATTGTCAGCTCTTCGGTTCACTCCATCGACATATCCAGATGGTAAAGCAGCTTGAGTCACCGTTGGTTTAATGGTCACATTAAAACTGTATTCCTGATAACTCAATGGATCCGAAGCATCAATTGCTTTTAGAGTATACGCCCCAGACTCCGTAATAGAACTTATCGTATAGGAATACGAAGTTACATTTGTGGCACTTGCAATCAAAGTGGTACCTCTATAAAGTTCAAAATTTGCTTGAGTAGTTCCAGTAGTTGCACTTACAGAAACAGCCTCACCAGCATCTATCAAAACATTGTTCGTAGTCGGAGTACTTATCGATAAACTAAATCGTCCTACCTCTTTTAAATAGTCTTGTGTTTTCTTGTCTCCTGATCCGTCTTTGGCTTTGGCAAGAACCCCTATTTTTGAAATTCCAGTAGTTTGATACAACTCCGTAGGTGTAAAACTAAAAGAATAGGTGCCGTCTCCATTATCGGTCATCTTCATTCCCTCATTGGAGTCATTCCAATCTCCATTCCAGTTGGCATCACTACTTCCTGCATTGCCTTGCAGATCAAAAAACCAGGACCAAATATAGAGATCCGTTACACCCCACTGTGAAGCATCGACATTTGAAACGGTAACAGTCACTACTTCATTTTCGTTGAAAGAGTCAGGAGTAAAAACAAAGGTCCCTGTTTGTTGTTGACCAAAAACGTTGATCGTAACTAAAAGGAACAGGATACGGAGTGCAAAATTTATCATGAATCAATTTTAAAAAATATCTCAATCAAATTTAAAGACAAAAATTCAATAAAGTTTTTCTCTTGTATTTTGAAGTTATGATAACAATTAATAGGTTTATTAAGCAGTAAACTTATCGATTAATTAGGGCTCTTCAAAATCCTATTTCTAAAAACATTTGTAATTTTAAGACAGCACTAAATCCACTAAATGAGACAAAAACCTGAACCAATTTCAGAAAAAATAGCAGAGCACATAATATCAACTTGCTACTTAATTGATGGAAAAGCGCATCAATTAGCAGGTGAAATCGATTTCAATTTTAGGATTGAACTCCATTCGACTCCAAGCTATGTTCTAAAAATTTCTCACCAAAAGGTAGATCTGAATTATTTAGATTTTCAAGATCAATTATTGAACTTTTTGGAAACTTCTGAAGTTTATAAGAACGTTCCAAAACTTCACAAAGATCGATTTGGAAAAGCTATTGCAATCTATACTACACAAACGGGGACTTCGTACTATGTGCGATTACTTTCTTGGATTCCGGGAAGGTTATGGAGCGCTGTCAATCCTCAACTCGACGATTTACGATACAGTTTAGGAGTCCAATGTGGGCTATTAACCCAAGCACTTTTGGATTTTGATCATCCACTTGCACATCGAATTTTTGATTGGGATCTGGCTAACGGACTCTGGACAAAGGAACATTTAAATTTATTTGACGAGACTGAAAAAAAACTTTTGAACTATTTTCAATTATTGTTTGAAAACCAAAAGAACACTTATGATTCGTTGCGTAAATCGGTGGTTCACAACGATGCCAACGACAACAACATCGTTGTCTCAAAGCACTTAAAAGCCCCTAAAGTAAGAGCTCTGATTGACTTTGGAGATGCCATTTACACACAAATTATCAATGATGTTGCAGTTTGCTGCACCTATGCGGTAATGCATCACAACGACCCCCTTGAGGCAGCAATTCCAATTGTCAAAGGCTATCATCATTCCTTTCCCTTACAAGAAGTCGAATTAGAACATTTATATACCGTTATTGGAATGCGACTGGTAATTTCCGTAACTCAATCAGCTATTAACAAAACCAAGTACCCAGATAACAGCTATTTACAAATCAGTGAGCTAGGTGCTTGGGAACTCTTAAAGAAATGGAGCGCTATCAACAGTGAATTTGCCTTAATGGCATTTCGACAGGCCTGTGGTATGTCCCCACATCCTATGGAAGAGCAATTCAAAGCTTTAGCAACGAAGCTTTCCATTAACGTCCAAGATTTATTTCCTACCATCGGAAAAAACGAATTGCAACGACTCGATTTAAGCGTTTCAAGTCCTTGGATAGGACACCCAAGCGAATACAATCACCTGGATTGGTTCCAATTTAAAATAGAACAACTGCAAAAACTACATCCTGATACCATTCTAGCAGGAGGATACCTAGAACCTCGCTCCATTTACGGGACAGCCTCCTACAATAAGATAGGAAACTCAGGACCGGAAACAAGAAGTATTCACCTTGGAGTTGACTTTTGGCTTCCCGCCTATACCCCCGTACACGCCTTATTTGACGGAGAGGTGGTCACTGCGATCAACGATGCTGGAAATAAAGAATACGGGGGTCTATTAATTCTAAAGCACGTTTTTGATGACCTCTGTTTTTATTCATTGTATGGCCATAACACAGTTGCAAGTGTAACCCAACATCAAATCGGCGATCAGATCAAAAGAGGGACTCTAATTGCTGAACTTGGAAGCTATCCTGAAAATGGTAATTGGGCCCCCCATTTGCATTTTCAACTGATGCTTTCCATGCTTGATTACCAAACTGATTTTCCAGGAGTCATGTATCACCAACAACAAGAATTATGGAAAAGTTTATGTCCAGACCCCAATCTATTGTTTAAATCAAAGGCACTCGAAAAACCAAAGTACCAAACCAATGAGAATCTTATCCAATTCCGAAAAGAACATTTAGGAAAAGGATTGAGTCTCCAATACCTAGAACCCATTAAAATAGTACGTGGGATAGGAGCGTATTTAATCGATCAAAACGGACACTGTTACCTCGACACGGTGAACAATGTTGCTCATGTTGGACATGAGCATTACAAAGTGGTCAAAGCTGGTCAAGAGCAGATGGGGCTACTCAATACCAATACTCGATATTTACACCAGAACATTAGCCAATTAACCGAAGAACTCTTAAAGACCTTACCCGAAAAGTTAAGTGTCGTACACTATGTCAATTCTGGAAGTGAAGCCAATGAATTGGCCATTCGAATGGCAAAGACCTTTACGGGTCAAAAAGACATTATTGCTTCCCAAGTAGGTTATCATGGCAATACCAACCTTTGTGTCGATATTTCATCTTATAAGTTTGATGGAAAAGGTGGAAATGGAGCCCCAGAGCACACCCATATTTTTCCACTACCCGATACTTTTAGAGGAATCTATAAGGGTTCTACAGCTACCGATCAATACGCAGAGGAAGTAAAAAAATGCATCGATCAAATTGAACATCAAAACAGAGGTGTTAGCGCGTTAATTCTAGAACCAATCATCAGTTGTGGTGGTCAAATTGAACTCCCTAAAGGATTTCTAAAAAAAATCTATAATTACGTCAGACAAGCCGGAGGTGTCTGCATTTCTGATGAAGTACAAGTAGGGTGTGGAAGGATGGGATCAACTTTTTGGGGTTTTGAGTTACACGATGTCATACCAGATATCATTACCATTGGAAAACCCTTAGGTAATGGACATCCTGTAGCTGCAGTGGTTTGCACCAAAGAAATTGCAGAGGCCTTCGCCAATGGAATGGAATACTTCAACACATTCGGTGGTAATCCGGTCTCTTGTGCCATTGCAACTCAGGTTTTAAAAACCATTCAAGAAGAACAACTTCAAGCAAACGCTCTAGAGGTAGGTGACTTTTTAAAACAAGAATTAGAACGACTCTCAAATGAATTTCCAATCATAGGACAGGTACGCGGGCAAGGACTTTTCTTGGGAATTGAATTGGTAGACCGGGATTTAAATCCTCTAGCAGCTCAAACGAGCTATCTTGTAAATCGGATGAAAGCTTATGGAATTTTAATGAGTAGCGATGGACCAGATCACAATGTACTCAAGATTAAGCCGCCAATGGTCTTCTCAAAAGAAAATGCAAAAGAACTATTGTTTTATTTAAGACAGGTATTCAAAGAAAATTTTATGGAACTAAAACCATAGAGGTGTTTTTTTGCAATAATTGAATCAAAATTAGCAACATATTTCTCAATGTATACTTTTAAGTATCAGAATACATTATATGACCAATTGAATTCATAAGGATTTCGTAACTTGAGGTTTTAATATTGATTTTGGAAATCCTCCTTTTTGTACAACTGTTTTTTATCATCAACTTGAGTCATCCAATCATAGCCACAACTTATCAAACACAAAAATACGAGATCGTAAAAACTTATGAGGATGCTGAACTACGCTACTACCCTCCGGTAATGAAAATTCAATCCAACGGAGCATTTGGCCCTTTATTCCAATACATCTCTGGCGCTAATGAAAGTCAGCAAAAAATTGAAATGACCACCCCAGTTTATCAAAGCACCACCGATGGCAAACCCATCATGGAGTTTGTACTACCCGAACGCTTTGATTCACAAAATACCCCCAATGCTAGTTCCAAAAACGTTCGAATTTTCGAATCAAAACCAGGCTATTTTTTAGCAATTCGTTTTTCAGGGTATGCGACTCAAAATAGAAAAAAAGAGCAAACAAGAAGACTCCAAAAATTAGCAGATAACTATCAACTCAAAATGATTGGTGCACCCCTGTTACTTGTGTATAATTCGCCCTACCGAATTTTTAATAGAACCAATGAGTTGTTAATTGAAATTGATTTTTAAAACGCTCACATTAACACAAAAAAATAATATTTATGAATTTCAAAGGACTTCATGTACTGATCACTGGTGGTGCCCGAGGAATCGGTAAAGCAACTGCTATCGAATTTGCAAAAAGAGGTGCATTAGTAGGAATCAACTTTAAAAGTGATGAAGCTAACGCTCTTGCAACAAAACAACAACTAAAAGGCTCAGGACATCAGATATTTAAATACGATATTTCTAAAAAAGAACAGCAAAAAGAACTGATCGATCAATTCATAAAAACCTATGGAACCATTGATATTTTAGTCAATAACGCTGGAATTTCAATTCCGCATTCCTTGGAAGAAGTTACCTTTGATCAGTGGGCCGATGCGTGGACCCATACGTTTCAAACCAATGTATTTGCAGCAGCAAACCTTTCCTATTTAGCTGCTCAACATATGATCAATTCAGGTGGAGGTCGCATTATCAACGTATCTTCTCGAGGATCTTTCAGAGGTGAACCCACTAAACCTGCATATGGAGCAAGCAAAGCAGCCTTAAACGCTATGGGGCAATCCCTTGCAAAGCGCTTAGCACCACATCAAATATATGTTGGAACTGTTGCTCCTGGTTTTACAGAGACCGATATGGGGGCTGTTACCCTCACACCTATCGAACGTGAAAATTTACTGCGAGAATCACCATTTAAACGTATGGCTCAACCCGAAGAAGTAGCACATGCCATCTTATTCTTAGCTTCCAAAGAAGCCGCTTATTGTTCGGGTACCATCATCGATGTCAATGGAGCGAGTTATATGAGGTCTTAAGTACTTAAGAATACTTCCTAAGGATGATAAAAATGGGGAAAAGAATCGTATAAAGGACCAAGCCTGGTAAAATCCAATTAATAGGGAGCAGTAATAAACTTAGACCAATGAGGGCTAATTGAAATCCCAATCCATAGACTGACACCAGAGTCATTAACCAAGGTTTTGGAAGCCGACCTTGATAAGCATTGGGATCCAAGAAATGTACAATACGATCAAAAAGACCGTAGCAAATTAAATAACAGTAAAAAAGAACGGTTACAGAACCTTGAGACTCACCTACAAAGACGGACTATGGTCTGATGGAAAAATTATGGATCCCGCTAATGGTAAACGATATGATTGTACCATTCGCTTTAACGAAGACGATTCCATAAATGTCCGTGGCTATTTAGGCTTTTCATTTTTAGGAAGAACTCAGGTTTGAAAACGACACCTTGAATAACTCTAAGATTAAAGCGTATCAGCTCCTGCAGGTCCTTGGTATTTTGCCGAACCAAATCCTAGAATTGGATAAAAAACAAAGGGCAAAAAAATCAAACCTACAGTAAAGGCTTCATTCTTTCCAAAACTTTTAGATAATAAATTCGTTGTCCAGATGGAGAAAATGACATTGACTCCTGGAATCAAAAACAACAAAAGCCACCATACTGGCTTTCCGACAATTTTTAATAAAATCCATGCATTGTACAGGGGAATAATTACCGCCCATCCAGGTTGTTCAGCTTTTGTATAAACCTTCCAAGCTGCAATTACATAAAGTAAAATTAAGGCTACATAAAAAAATACGATTAAAACACCAGCTCCTAATAAAATAGCTTCCATAATTAAATTTGAGTTTAAGAATTAACACAATATAACAATTATTAATCGAGAATAAATAGTTCGCCTCTTGAAAAGAATTCGCTAAAATCATCAAAATAAGCTATCTTTAATTGATGAAAAATCAAAAAAACTCATTTAAAGAAAAGTCTATTGCAATTGGTATCCTTTGTGG
>JAYPEX010000005.1:0-30721 GCA_038125995.1 Flavobacteriaceae bacterium | reverse complement strand
TTGTGGCTCTCTCTTGGAGTTGCATTTGGAGCTGCAGTTGGATATTCAAAATCAAAAACTCAAAATGACAAGCCCTAAAATTTATTATTCCAAGGTATCATATGCCTTGATCCTGGTTATTTTTGTCGCTTTCTTTGGCCCCTTTATTCCAAACCTCATCGCTTTAGAGATAACAAGACCTATCTTAATAACATTGCTAATTCTAGTGCTGCTTTTCATATGGATTCTTCATATGTTTTTGAATACCACCTACCTTATAGAGGGAGGGTTTTTGAAAATAAAAAGTGGCTTTATTCGCTATCCTCCAGTAGCGATTTGCGAGATGAAAAAAATCTCCAAAACAAGCTCACTGATGTCGGCCCCTGCTGCCTCTATTGATCGAATTCAAATCACTTATGGGAAATTTGATGAGGTTATCATTTCACCTATAGAACGAGATCAGTTCATTGCTGAACTACAAAGCGTCAACCCGGAACTCATCAATACGATTAATTAACTAAGAATTTAAAAAATGAAAGATCAAAAAGTACTGTTCATTATTGTAAGCGCGTTGATTTTAATTTGGGCCTTATCTGGAATCATTATTATCACATCAATTAATGATTGGTCTCATCGCGGTGCACTAGGTGATTTATTTGGAGTCATTAATTCTTTGTTTTCAGGATTAGCCTTAGCTGGCCTCATCTATACCATCTATCAGAGTAAGAATGATTTACTGTTACAACGTGAGGAAATTGAAATCAATAGAAAAGAACTAATCAAGTCTCGAAAAATACAAGAAAAGTCAGAAAAAGCTTTGGAAGAACAGGTCCGTCAACTCAAACTTTCAGCAAAACTCAACGGCTTAAAAACACTTATTGATTACTTTAATATTCAAATCAACAACCCCAATAATAGTGAGGAAATCATCTTAAAAGCACGATTAAAACGAAGAGAAGCAATCGCTGAAATTGATGGATTAATCGAGCGATTTGAAGATGATGATTTGGATGATTCAGATCCAATAAATTAAAAAATTTGGATTACCGAACAGTTGAAAACTAAAAAAGCGGCTTTACTTTTTAGTGCCACCGCTTTTAATAGATTTTGTATGCTTCTTAACTAGTCCAAAGGAAGTTCAAAAAGATCCTCTACCTTACATTTTAAGGTTTTAGAAATTTTTAAAGCTAAAACTGTTGAGGGAACATAAACTCCATTTTCAATGGCATTGATACTTTTTTTAGAGACCTCTGCTTGAAGTGATAATTCTTGCTGTGTGAAGCCTGCAGATTTTCTTAATTCTTCTAAATTATTTAATAGTTTTTTATGGTTTTTACCCATCACTATTTCTTTTCAAATTGATCGACAGCATCGGTTAACACTTGAGTTGAATGATAATATTCCATAAAAATTATATTAACTAATTAATCCAGGAGCTAAGGACACCCCCATCATTAGATATGACAGGCCTAAAATAGCCTTGGAAGCTGCCTAGAGTTATACAAGGCTATTCGTTTCTCATTATTTTTTCTAAACTTTTCCCTTTTGCCAATTCATCAACCAATTTATCCAACATTCTAACCTTTCGAGTCAATGGATTTTCTAACTCTTCAATTTTATAACCACAAATAGTTCCTTTTATGAATACTGATTTTGGGTTTAATGTTGCTCGATCAAAAAAATCTGCAAATGTGAGTTTTTCAGTAATGGCTTGATCGATTTCAATCACTTCAAATCCCGTAAGCCATTCCAAAACAAGGTATAATTCATCGAGCGTTCGACCCTTCTTTTCGACTTTAGCAACATAATGTGGGAAAACTGAAGAAAAAGTCATCTGTGCAATACGTTTATTATGTTCTGGAGTTGTTTTCATAGTTCATTCTAGAATTGATTTTAAAGATAAGAAAGCTTTCGATTTGGAGGAGCCCGCTTTAAAAATGAACCTATAAAGAGGGATGATCCCCTTCTGAATCCAAAGTGCAGTAAAGAATCCATTCCTCTTGTGTATGCTGTGGCAAGTCAGCAGACTCGTATCGATGAAATCCCAGTTTGCTGTAAAACTTCATGAGTGTTGGTCGCTCAATCGCTAGCCAAAAAGTACTGTTTGGATATTCTTTTTTAAGGGACTCGAACCACTGTGTAGCCATTCCCTTTCCGCGATACTTTGGGACTGTATATAAATACCCAATATACAAGGCATCCTTAAAATTCGTCCATGCTGCTTGTTCCTCTCGACTGAGATTTGGCAAATACTTTTGAAATACAATTCCCATACAGACCAGTTCGTTGGCATTCCAGATCACATAGAGCTCTGAAGTTGTTTTTAAACGGTTCCATTGAGGGATTAAAACTTCTTTCCAATCTTTTGGAAGGAAATCAAAAAAAGAAATTGAAGGCTGGTTTACTTTGTTAAATTTCATTGCCCCCCCTATAACATCCCCCAAGAAAGTAACTTATCTGAGTCTTCATACCATCGATCTCCAATATCATTTCTGTAATAACTATTATTGATGATGATATTCAAAATCTTGTTATACATGGTTTTTTGAGCCTCTTTCATCGTAATACCCGTCCCTGTAACCAATAATACAATCCCATTGTTACCTGTAACTAACCATTGACCATGAATTTTTTTGACTTGAATCGGATGAATTCCCTCCTTTTGTTCCTTTTTAAAAACAACTACAGAATCTTTTGAAAATAAATTAAAACTCTTTTTGTCTTCAAATGGGAAAGGTGGAACTACCATATAGGCTCCAACTTGAAATCCCTTTTTAACGGAGATTTCAAAATCAATACCCGCCGCAATACGATACAATACAGATCCCCATGTTTCTAGCATCCCATCTTTTTGGATGTAAACCTGAGGATAACCAAAACGAGAAGTGAATTCAAGTGGATAGATCCCATTACCATTGACGATGGAATTTATATCTAAATGACCTCGGTACTTGTGAGCGGCTAAGGTGGCCTCTAGTTTTCGGAGTGTTTTTGTTCCAATGATGGAATCTTTGGACCAGTACATACTGGTTCCCATTTCACCTGTAGAAACTCCTAACTCATTAGGAAACAACTTCTTGTGTTCAAAGCTAATGTTGAATGGACTTACAAACTTGGTTCCATTAAAGAATCCTGAAACAGCAATTTCTACGCCTTTCACTTTACGTTGTAGTTGAAAGGTTCCAAATTCACTCCCCCAAGTTTTTTCATAAACTTTCAACATACGAATCACATCGATCCCCTGGTCATCGTTTCCGACAAAGAGCAATTGTTTGTATTCTTGGGTCTCACCACTGGGTTTGATAACATATGTGTCCGGATGCGTTTCAATAAATGCAATAGCATCTGAAAAATTGGTAAACTCTCGTGAGGGTAGAATTTTAATTTGGTGTTTCTTGAGCTCATTTTGTCCGAAGTTTCGATCCAACTCCAACAGATCGGTATAAGTAGAACCTCCAAAAACCAATTTGCCATCAGCTCTTAATTGGTCTGCAAGCTCACCATAGCCAGTATAATCAAATACAATGATGTCAGCCCAATTGATGTATTTTTCCCAATGATTTGTTTTTTTGACAAAGCCATATCCCACTTCTCGGGAGGCTTTATCCTGAATAAACATTTTTACTTCATAGCCCTCTATTGTCAATTGATAGGCAATATCTAGGGAATCTCCCCATTTGGAAACAACCAAAAATTTATGGGTCGTATTTCCTGTTTTTTTTGTTTTCACAGTTTATAAAAAAGTGGCCAAATATAGCTAATATTCCAATTCACAAGTTAAATTTCAAATAAAAAAAATTTAGTAAATTTTGAATTATAAATAATTGTATTACAATGCTTTACGTTAATTAATCGAAAACGGTTTTTAATGCTGTTCATCGACTTTTATGTAATAGCTGTAATAGAGCGTAGCTATTAATTTCACTTGTTTTTCAGGAAAATAAGTGTTTAATGCAAAGCGTAGGTGTTTTGATGTTTGAGGAACTTCATACATCTCTTGAATTGATTTTTGAATAGTGGTCTCCGAAAGTAATAGATGAGATAGCTGATCAATAGAACACTCAAACTCTACCTCATATTGATCATTTGAGATGGTTTGATATGAATGAACCTCATATGATGCTAAGTTTTTTGCATGATCGTAGCTTGTTGTATCTTGAATGATTGACAACTTGGATATAACAGGTAGATAGTCTACTTGAAAATCACAACAAAGTAGATATCCTTTGGGTTTCACATACCGTTGATACCGATCAAAATCAACATCATCTACATAAGCTAAAGAACCAAAAAACACCACCAAATCAAATTGAGATGGGAGCTTTTCTAATTGATGAACACAGGTTGTATTGGGGTGCTCTTGGGCCTTTAAAATCATTGATGGACTCGGATCATAGCCATAGACTTCAGATCCATAGGAGGTTAACGCTACAGACGAAATACCAGTGCCACATCCTATATCGAGTATTTTTTTAAATTTTTGATTTTTTAATACCCGCTTCAAAAGCAGTTTGTGAAGAGGGGGTCTATAGGACTGATAAAGCGTTGCCATTGCATTTGAATAAGAATCAAGCATCTGAATTGTCTTGGTAGTTTTCAATCGAATTTCAACTAAATTTAATGATAAAATTGTCAACAATCTACTGAGTACTACCTCAATTGTGAACCTTGATGATAAGAGGGCTGTTTCTATGTTATCTTTGTTACAATGTTATTCATTGATACCGCCTATCTTTGCGCCTATGGACGTTGAACTTTTAGCGCGAATTCAATTCGCATTTACAGTTGCATTTCACTATATCTATCCTCCTTTAAGTATCGGATTAGGACTTTTTTTAGTAATCACAGAAGGGATGTTTCTCTACACTAAGAATCAAATTTACCATCAACTTGCAAAATTTTGGACCAAACTATTTGCGCTGACCTTTGGTATTGGTGTCGCAACAGGCATTGTTATGGAATTTGAATTTGGAACCAATTGGGCTACTTACTCAAAATATGTCGGAGATATTTTTGGAAGTGCGTTGGCTGCTGAGGGAATTTTTGCTTTTGCCTTAGAAAGTGGTTTTTTAGGAATCTTACTCTTTGGCTGGAACCGAGTTAAACCTTGGGTTCATTTTATAGCAACTCTTGGAGTCTTCTTAGGGTCCATGTTTTCAGCTGTATGGATCGTGGTGGCTAACAGTTGGCAGCAAACTCCAGCTGGATTTCATATCGTAGGTGAAGGAATGGCTGCTCGTGCTGAAATAACTAATTTTTGGGAAATGGTATTCAATCCCTCCAGTGTTGACCGATTAATTCACACCTGGACAGGGGCCATCCTAGCAGGTATGTTTTTAGTGATTTCGGTTCACGCTTATTATTTGAGAAGAAATAAGCATGTTGAACTTTCAAAAAAAGCACTTCCAATCGCACTTCTAGTAGCGACCCTATTCGCTTCATTTCAACTGGTCTCTGGTCATCACTCTGCAGCGGGGGTTGCAGTGAATCAACCCGCTAAATTAGCGGCACTCGAAGGACATTATCCCAGTAATTCTAAAGCGGATATGTATCTAATGGGATGGGTCGACCAACAAAATGAACGCGTACATGGAATTCGAATTCCCGGAGGGTTGTCCTTTTTGCTCACAGGAGATTTTGATGCACAAGTCACAGGTTTAAATGCATTTAAACAAGAAGATCAACCCGGTCAGGTCAATGCTGTTTTTCAATTTTATCACTTGATGATAGCGATTGGGATTGTTCTCATCATTTTAAGTTGGTGGGGGATTATTTTATGGAAGCAAAACAAGCTTTTTACAAGCCCTCGATTTCTTTGGATTTTATCATTTGCTGTCATTCTACCCCAAATTGCTAATCAAGCAGGGTGGTTTGCTGCTGAAATGGGACGACAACCATGGGTCGTTTATGGATTACTCAGAACCAGTGATGCACTAAGTGAATCTGTTGTTGCCTCACAGGTACTATTTTCGCTCATCTTATTTTTAATCATCTATAGCTTCTTGTTAGCGCTATTTTTATACCTGCTTACTAAAAAAATTAAACACGGACCGGAACTCCATCTTCAAAACTAACATATGATTTCATACGATACTTTTCTAGGCGTTGATTATCCCACACTTTGGTATCTCGTGGTTGGTGGACTGTTCTCAGGCTATGCCATATTGGATGGTTTTGATTTTGGTTCAGGAGCTTGGCATCTTTTTTTTAAGAAAGAAGAAAACAGGAGAATTGCCCTCAATGCAATAGGCCCTGTTTGGGATGGCAATGAAGTTTGGTTAGTCATTGGTGGAGGTGCTCTTTTTGCTGGATTTCCAGTCATGTATGCAAGTTTGTTTTCAAGCATGTACGTTCCGTTCATGCTATTTCTAGTCTTTATTATTTTTAGAGCCGTTTCCATTGAATTTAGATCAAAAGAACCCATGAAATGGTGGAGAAAATCCTGGGATATCGCTTACAGCATTTCTAGTATCATGCTCGCTTTTTTACTAGGTGTCGTCCTCGGTAATGTACTTCAGGGAATTGCCATAGATGAAAATTTCAATTATCACGGCGATGGTTTTTTTGACTTTTTAGGAATCTATCCGATTCTGGTGGGACTTACCACCTTGTCACTTTTTACGATGCACGGTGGAATATTTCTATTATTTAAAACCGAGGGGCGACTCTATCAAAAAATTCGGATGTATTTGAGTAAAAGTATCGCGTTTTTCATCCTAACATTTGCCACAACCTCATTTTACACAATTCTATTTTTAGATCATTTAACCAATCGATTTAAAGAAAGCCCCGTTTTGTTTGTTTTTCCAATCGTTACGATGTTGTGTATCGCAAACATTCCACGTTTAGTTAAAAAGAAAAAATTTCACTTTGCTTTTGTATTTTCAGCACTTTCCATTGCTTTTATGTTGGGGCTTGTCGCACTTGAATTGTATCCAACGCTATTAATTTCAACTCTTGATTCGGCAAATCATATCACCATCTACAATTCCGCTTCATCTTCTGATTCTTTAGGAATTATGTTATTAATCGCAGCTATTGGAACTCCACTGGTTCTCGGATATACCATTTTTGTATACACTACTTTTAAAGGAAAAGTCATCATTGATGAAAATTCTTATTGAGTGGTCTCTCCATGAAAAACGAGCTCTATTTTAAAGCTCTAATTTCATCATCAAATCTATTTGAACTTCATCTCCAAGTTGAAATTCGTGTTGATCGAATATTTGAAATCCATTTTTTTCATAAAAATGAATGGCTTTAGGATTGTGTTCCCATACACCGAGCCAAATTGTCGTAAGCTGGTATTGCGCTGCTATATCAAGTGCTTTATCTAAAAGTTGCTGACCCAATTTTTTTCCTTGATATTTTTTAAGAATATAAATTCTTTCAATCTCCAATGCGTGATCAAGATTTTGTTCGGTCTGTGCTTCATTCCGATTCACTTTTAAATAACCCACTAGTTGACCCTCAATTGTAGCGATAAAAAACTCTGAAAATTCATTAGAAAGCTCCAATGCAATTTGATCGTAAGTGAACGACTTATTTAAATAGTCCCTCATATTTTGGGAGCTATTGTCACTTGCAAAAGTTTCTTCAAAAGTAGTTTTTCCGATTGCAACTAATTCCGTTAGGTCTTCAAAGGTTGCTTTTCTGAGTTTCATAGACAGCGATTTGATTGATAATTTATAAAAAAACGATGATGGTTTACATCATCGTTTCTAAAATTAACGTTTTAATTTGAAATCCCTTAGGTGTCAGATCGAACTATAGAGATTGAACTCAATTCATTCAAAGATCTTCGTTGCAAATTCAGATAAATAGATGCGCCAATTCGTCCAGGTATGTCCTCCATCACTTTCTCGGTACTGATATGGAAAAGAATGTTGATCTAATTCGCTTCGCATGGTAACCACACTTTGGAATAAAAAATCATCGGTACCACATGCAATCCAATACAATGCTGGTTCTGAAGCTTTTAGTTTTTCGATTTGCTGTGCTCTTTTAGAAGTATCGATCTCAATTCCAAAGCGACTTAAGTCTGCAAATCCCATACTCATGACTCCGTAGTAATCAAACAAATCTGGATTGTTAAGACTGTTGTTAATTGTTTGTAGCCCTCCCATACTTAATCCAGCGATGGCACGATTCTTTTTGTTGTTCTTTACACGAAAATGAGATTCAATGTAAGGAATCACATCTGCGACTAAGCTTTTTTCAAAGAGCATACTTCCCATCCCTCCTACAGGAAGATCCGTCTCTGGTATCAGAGGAGTTAAGGTGTTTGCTGCCGCTTGACTTGGATTTCCATTGGTCATCACAACAATCATTGGTTTCGCAGCACCTTTATTGATAAGGTTGTCTAAGATATGTGGTGCCGCTCCCAAAGTTGACCAGGCCTCTTCATCTCCCCCACCTCCATGTAATAAATACAAAACAGGATAGGTCTCATTTGAATTCTCATATCCAGGTGGCGTATAAACAAGCATTCTTCGGGTTAACTTCAAAGATTTTGAAGGATACCATAGTTGATGGACGCCTCCTTTTGGACCCGTCTTAGCCCAATACAAATCAGCTGCTTCACCTGGCACGTATAAGATGCTTTCATTTCTGAATGTTCCGTCTCTGGCAATTTTTAAATTTGAAGGATCAATGGTGGTGACATCATCTACGATAAAGGTATATCCATACAATTCTGGTTGCATCGACTTGACTGTTGTAGACCACACCCCTTGATCATCTTTTATTAAAGTAACTAGTTGTCTTGATCCACCCAATCCATCTTCATTAGGAACTACAGGCATCCAATTCCCAGAAAGTTGAACAGTCGTAGCTTTTGGAGCTCTTAAACGAAAGGTTACATCATTTTGAGAACTGATTTCTGGAGAAATAAGTCGTTCGAAACGTCCTACTTCTTGTGCCATACTAATGGAGCAGCTCAAAATTCCAGTAAAGAACAACGATTTTAAAATTTTAAATTTCATACGATCTAAATTTAGTTGATTGTTTGTGTCTAATATACACAATAAATATCACTTGATCTAAAAAAATTTAATTCCGTTGTATCACATCCCATAAATTTCCATAGAAATCTTTAAAAACCAAGACCTTACCGTACGATTCATCTCTAGGGCCATTTATAATTTCTACGGAATGAGTTACAAGTTTACTGTAATATTGTTCCAGGTCTGAGGTGTATAAAAACAAAAATACTCTACCACCGGTTTGATTACCAACGGATGCCATTTGTGATTCATTTGAGGCTTTTGCCAGCAGCAAATTACAGCCTTGGCCACTCGAGTTTCCCGGTTGAATGACTACCCAACGCTTAGTAGGGGTTAGAGCCGTATCTTCAAGTAGTTGAAATCCGAGTATCTTTGTATAATAATCAATTGCTTCATCGTAATCATGTATAACTAAAGCAATCTGTCCCAGGTAATTTTTCATACAATTTAAAAGTTGTTATGAATCAAAAATAACTATTGAGATTTGTTTTTGTAAAAAACAATAGATGATGCTATTATTTTTTTAATATTACTACAAATTAATTACTATGAATCTACGAATCATCTATTGGATCTCTACCGGATTAATTGTGCTTTTTGAGGGAGTTTTAGTAGCCCTTACGAGTCACACCGAAATGGCAGTTGAAGGAATCAAACACCTAGGATACCCCAATTACTTTGGACCTCATTTAGCAATTATGAAAGTTATTGGATCCATTGTGCTGCTACTTCCGTATTTCAAAGGTCGAATCAAAGAATGGGTTTATGCTGGGTTTTTTTATGATTTTCTATGGGCCACCATCAGTCATGGTTTTGTGGATGGATGGATGCATCAAGAAACCTTGAGTATGCTCCTAGCATTTGGGGTTTGGACAGCTTCCTATACCAGCTATCACCAACTTAATAGGCAACCTAATTCAGTTGAATTAGATTCAAATAATGCAAAATCAAAGTAAAACCAATTCCCCATAGAAAGGTAATTAGAGCAAAACCGTATAAACCAAAACGCTGAAGCATCCAGTGATTTACTTTAAATCTTAAAGGCATCAACTTATCTAAAAATCTTTTTTGAAAAGTAACCGTATTCGTATCCATAGTTTTTTTATATTTTTAGTTTCCTTAAGATATGTTTTTTAATAAAAATGAGCTTCACGGATGTATGAAACCCTACGAACCATTCATTTAATTGCAGTAATCCCCTGAATGGTAATGAGCATCACCAAATCACTTCATAAAATTAATTTCCCGCTAGAGGACTCCCAAAAATACCTACCGCCAATTCAGCCCATAGGATTAGGAATATAAGAATTAAATAGATCAGGTAAACCCATCTCAGTTTTTTGTTTTTAATTTTTTCAACCATAAGATGCACTCCTAAACCAAGTATTAAAAGGAGACTTCCCATGATTAAAAAATCAAAAACAGACCAGTTCACTTTTTTGAAGAATATGGTTCCAAATAAAGGAATGATTAACAGGATTAATGGAGCTACTATTCTTTTCGTTGCTTTCAAACTCATAATTCAAAATGTTTTTTATTCAGAAAATTTAAACTAATCGCGATTTGAATTGCTACAACAGAATAATTGGTGATCATAAATTCACTATTTATTATACTCAAAATTAAGATTATTCACTTTGATTTGCATTATTTGTGGAATAATATTTTGACCCATTAGACGATTTAATAAAAGTACTTTAAAATTTTCGGATCATTTTTTAATGAAACTATTATTGAATTATTCTACATTGTAGAGACCTAAAAAAGAATGACTTAAACAAATAGGCTAATATGAAAAAAACAATGAATATAATTCTAGTGTTCATTTTAATGAATTCATGCATAAAAAATCACACCTTGAACAACTTTGCTATTATAACTCAAAGTAATGGGAAACAAAAAATTAAAGAAATCGCACCGGTGAACAATAGTTCGTCTGATATTGAAATCAAATTAGACCCCTCAATTCGATATCAACAAATGGATGGATTTGGATATACTTTAACTGGAGGGAGTGCGATGCATATCTTTAATATGGATTCAAAGTCTCAAGACTCATTACTTCAATCATTGTTTGATTCTGAAAATGGTATCTTAAAAATCAGCTATTTACGTTTGAGCTTAGGAGCTTCAGATTTAGACAGTCATCCATGGTCTTACAATGATTTGAGCTCAGACCAAGAGGATTTGAAGATGTTAAACTTCAGTTTAAATAAAGACACTTTATACTTGCTCCCAATTTTAAAAAAAATAAAACATCTCAATCCACATATCAAATTAATGGCCTCACCTTGGTCGGCTCCAACTTGGATGAAAAGCAATAACGACAGTAGAGGAGGTGAATTACTAAAAAAGTATTACTCGTCTTATGCATTGTATTTTTTGAAATATCTTAAAGCGATGGAAAAGGAAGGGATCAAGATTGATGCCATTACAATTCAAAATGAACCACACCACCCAGCTAATAATCCTAGTATGTATATGAGTGCTGAAGATCAAACCAATTTTATAGCCAATCACCTTGGTCCACTTTTTGAAGCACATCAAATAGATACTAAAATAATTATATGGGATCATAACGCTGATGAATACGATTATCCCCTAAAGGTTCTGAGTGATTCAAAGGCCAGTTCCTATATTGATGGGACAGCCTTTCACCTATATGCGGGATCCATTTCATCCCTGTCAATAGTTCATGATGCGTTCCCCTCTAAAAATATTTACTTCACCGAACAATGGACAGGTGGACCAGGAAATTTTAAAGAAGATTTTAGATGGCATTTTGAACAACTGATGATTGGTGCACCTAACAATTGGTCAAAGATAGTTTTAGAGTGGAATTTGACAAACGATGCGCTATATGAACCTCATACCGATAGAGGAGGATGCACCACATGTTTGGGTGCTATTACCATCGATAATCATAAGATAACTAAAAACCCATCTTATTACGTGATGGCACATACTGCTCCTTTTGTAAAACCAGGAGCCTACCGAATTCATTCGACACAATTGAAAAACTTACCAAATACAGCATATAAAAACAAAGATGGAAGTATTAGTTTATTGGTCTACAACAGCGCTTTAAAAAGTCAAACCATTAGCGTTGTTGGCCTAACAGAAGTTTTTTCTTATCACATACCTTCTCAATCAGCACTTAGTGTCAATTTTTATTAATTTATTCTTGCTTTATACACACATTTTAAAATCTTGTTGATCTTCTTAAAAATTATAAAATGTCATGATATTGATTTGGTCTCTTGATGCTCCATTTAAAAATTGATTCATGTATCCAATTTCCGTTTTTAATTTTGAATTCCATTGGTGTCCATAGCCCATATAGGTTCTATTTCTATCATATGACAATTCATGTGTGTTGACAAACAACTCATTGTATAACGATACATAATTGTTTTTGGAACGGATTGGAATTTTAAAACTTAAGAAATATCGAAAACGAGTTTTAAATTGATCTTCTACAAATCGTTGCTCTAATCGCAATCGATGTGAAAGTCCTATTTGACCCCATTGCTGTTTTGAAATAAATTGTTGAAATATCCTATGTTCAACAACACGCTCTTTAGCTTCGATATTTAAATAATTTCTAGAATCAATATATCCATACCCGATTAAAAAATTATTCTTTGATTTATTAAAAGTATAACCAATACCAGATCTGATTAGAAGTTGCTCGAGGTCTCCTATGGCATTGTAATTTCTTAATTGAATTTCATGATGTAAATTAAAGCGAGGATTTAATTTTTTTGAACCGACATAAACAAGCCAGTTTCCCAATTGACTTTCCTGGGAATAGGAACCATTCATTCCAAGGACAAAAAGGATAACGCATAAAAAATATTTCATAGTAATTAATTTTAATCAAATTTAAAAATAGCCCTTAGAATAAAAGGGGCGTCTGTAAAGTTTTTAAATCAGTAATTGAAAAACTACTATCTCATTCTTGTTTTAGGGTTGGGTATGAAACCCCTAGTTGTTCGAGGTAACTATCATATTTTTTTTCATTGTAATAAAAAGGGATTAAATCCTTTTTATAGGTACTCATAATTTCTTTGTTAAGATAGGTTGGTGGTGGATCATTTGGCCCGATCATCGGTTGGTATTTTGTTGTTGCTGTTTGCACTTCATTAAAGTAACCCCAGGCATCCTCAACTAATTTTGGTTGCGTAAGTATATCGACTAAAGTCATTGCGACTACCTTAGCTCCTGCAGTTACTCCCTTATGGGCTATTGGGGTAGCCATTGCAATCGCATTACTCCAATGATGTCCTTGTAAACCGGGAATATTTGAAGGAAATCGAAGGGTTACCGTAGGGACTGTCCAAGAAACATCACCAATATCATCACTACCTCCACTTACTGGTTTTTCAACTGGCGGAATTAGGCCTGTTAGTTCAGTTGCTAGGCCCGCTGTGTTATTGGAATGCACTTCTTTTTGAACAGCTACAGCTAATTGCTGATCTGCTTCTGACCATTGCGGCAGACCAACCTGTTGAATGTTCTTGTGCATCGTTTGAGCAATCACCTTGTTGAAATGTCTTGGCCACGCTGTCCCTAAGATTTCTGAACTTACAGTGGTACCTGTCATCAATGCAGCTCCTTGAGCTATATCATTTGCCATTTGATACATTTCCATAATGCCTTCATAGGTAACATCTCTAAAATAATACCAAATACTAGCTTTTGAGGGAACCACATTAGGTTGGTCTCCACCATCTGTAAATATAGAGTGAGATCGTTTCAAAGGGTCTAAGTGCTCACGTTTGTAATTCCATCCTACATTCATCAATTCTGCAGCATCTAATGCACTTCTACCTCGCCAAGGAGCTCCTGCAGCATGTGCAGCCTCTCCATTAAAAGTATATGCTACAGAGATCAGACCAGTTCCTGAGGACTGTCCCCATGAAACACTCATATTACTACTAACGTGTGTAAAAATACACAGATCAATCGAATCAAATAAACCATCTCTGGTAAACCATGCTTTTGCAGCCACTAATTCCTCTGCAATTCCTGGCCATATGACTAGTGTTCCTCCAATACGTTCTTTTTTCATTAATTGCTTTACTGCTAAAGCTGCAGTAATGTTTAAGGGTATTCCTGAATTGTGTCCTTCTCCATGACCAGGAGCTCCTTCGACAATTGGATTGTGATAGGCTACCCCAGGATATTGAGAAGCTTTAGGAATACAGTCTACATCGCTACCCAAGGCGATCACTGGCCCCGCCCCATTAGACCATTTAGCTACCCATGCAGTTGGGATTCCTGACACCCCATATTCAATAGAAAAACCTTCCTTTTTTAAAATACCTGTTAGATAGTTACTCGATTCCTCCTCCTGAAAACCTAATTCAGAAAAACTAAAAACTTTATCAACCATTACCTGACTTAACTTTTCATGATCATTGACCCAATTAGCAACGGTCTCTTTTAAGTTAGAGATTCTCGAAAAATCTTGTGCACATAAAGTAGTTAGTGAAGAAAAAAATAAACATAGACTACCAAAAAATAATAGGGATTTATTAGACTTTAAATAAGAGAAATTCATCATCATAAATTTTAAATTTACTAAAGATACTTAAATAACAACTAAACATAAAATTAAAATAGCAAGCTCTTTTTAAGTAATATTCATAATCTTTAAACTCAGAATCAAATTACAACAATTCATTTAGAAACGCTAACTCTAGCCTTTGTAGATTTAAAAGTTACAGCATCTACATGACCCATGAAACTGCGATCATCCCAAATGAAGTGTGCGTGAAAAAAACTGTCGTGATGGGTGAAAATAGACTGGTGATTTTTGGTTAATTTTTATACATAATTTAAACAAAAAACGGCTACACTATAAAAGTATAACCGTTTTATCATTTTAAGTTGCTCCCCCTATTATTCAAAGTTGCAGCCAAAACTTCGTTTTATTAATATGTTAATAATGTAATTTAATAATTATATTTTTTTTAAAAAATTGTACAAATCCCTAAATAATTATCAATTTTCAAATATATTTATACTAAAAAACAATTTTTGTAGTTAATAATAAATAACCAATTAAAACTTATTGTTATGAAAAAAATTATTGACTCTATTTTAGATTTTCCAAAAATTGTAAATGAAAAACTACCTCAAAATTGTTTCAACGAAATGTTAGAAAATTCAGAAAATTCAATTAAAAAATGGACTGGAGATGTATTTAGGTTGGGGGCCCTCGTGATTTTAATTGTTACATTAATTTCTGTCATTCTAGATGGAATTGATTCATTTTATGGTAATGGATTAGAAATTATAAATGGAATTTTATGTATGCTTATTTTAATTTATGCTTCATTTCCTATTTCCCAAATTATAAGAAATGTAGGAGATTCATTGTCTAATTCTAAAAGTAATATTGTAGATTTTATCTTTAAAGAATTTATAACACAAAATATTAAAGCTTTAGGTTATATTACAGCTCTAATTGCATTGTTTGGAGCTATTTGTTCAACTGTTAGTTGGATCTTAAATACTGGTTCACCTGAAAGTTTGTCAATTGATTTATATGATGGATTTAGTTATGCGTATGCTTTACCTGCTAACGCTGTAGCTCAATTGCTTGATATTTTAAATTTAGGTTTTGTGTCAAGTGTTATAAACGATTTTTTAACATGGAATTTAACTGGTTCAACAGCATCAGGTTATAATATTGAAAGTGTAATCTCACTTGGATGGGAATATATTCAAGTAATCTTAATTTTAGCAAAACTTTATTTATCACTAGCTATTTATCATTTTATTTATAATATTTTAACTACATTATCTGCATGGATTCAAAAACCGTATTTACCATTTAAAAGTTTATAGGGTTTAAATTTTATATTAAAAAGTCACTTATTAAATAAGTGACTTTTTTTTGTCCCCCCTCATGTTCTCACAAATGCATCCAAAACTTCGTTTTAAGCTCTTTTAATCGTTAAACCTATTTGACCTGCATGATAAGTATTGTGAAATAATACGTGAGAAAATAGTTTTGCTTTAGTTACACTTCCAAAAAAAGGGGTGTCCACTAATTCAAACCACCCTTCTTCACTGGTTGTATTTATGATTTTATTTAGTATTTCATACCCTTTTTTTATCAAATCTTGACTTTCTTTAATATTGACTCCCTGACCTTCGTCCTGAAACCCTATTGTAGTATTTTGAACACTAGTTTCAATACCAAAAAAATGTCCAAACATTATCATTGTTTCACCAATATGCCTATACATAAATCCAACAGAGGCTGCATTTTCATTTAACTTCTTAGAAAGATTGACTTCGTTTATTTCATCAAATGTAAAACTGCACGTTTTAATATTTTGATCGAGTAATTCATTGAAAATATTTTGTTTCATATTAAACTATTTAATTCTAATTTAAAAAAAAACGGCTACACTATAATAGTATAACCGTTTTATCATTATATGAATGCTGCCCCTATTATTCAAAGTTGCAGCACAACTTAATCCTTTAGTGAATTAAGTTTTCCTTTTGTTTGAGATATAGATGGTAATATTTTTCCCATATTTTAATAATTATGAATAAATTATTTAGGGGATTTTGCAAACTCATTCATGTCCATTTTTACCCACTACAGAAATACTTACACCTACAGAATAGTTTTTCAAAGTATATATAAAGGATAAAAAGTGATATTAATTCATAAAAAACAAATATTTAGACTTATTTAAAACCTAATTAATATTTGTTTTAATCAAAAGTCCTGATAACCTAAATCACTATTGAGTTTAAAAACATCCTCTGGATTAAAAGCATCTATAGACACTATCTCTAGTTGTTTGTTAAGCAAGTCTACCTTTCTTTGATAATTTTGACTCCAATCCTCTAATGAAAATTCAGATGTTGATTTCATAGATTCAGATAATACTTTCATTGCGCTTAGAACAGCTTTTATCTGGTTTGGTATCCATTGAGTAATAGGAGTTCCACCTGTTGCTTTAGGGTATGCGGTATTCTGCATAATATATTTTTGAACAAATTGCCAGTGACCATTTCTGAATAAGTATATTTCTTCATAAACTTTCATCAATTCTTGCATGCCCAATTGATCATCATCACAGATTAAACGATTTGCAAGAGGATTTTGTGACATTTGTTGTGTTAGTTCTGAAAAAAACTTTTGAACACACATTGGTCTATATTTACGAAGATCCATTAAGTACTCTGTTAATTGGTTCTTGGGATAGTAATTTATTACTCCACTTACGATATCTGCTGTAGGGATAATATTGTCTTGAGCCCCTGTTTGACCTCTATATGCGTGAGGTACGTCCCAAACTCCTTCATATAATAAACCATTTGGAAAAATATTGTCATTCCCTTTTACACCCATTATAAAAACTCTGAAGTCGTTATAATGTTTCCAACGCGAGGCTTCCCACATTAATTTTCTTCGGTTATTCATTTTATGTAAAGTATCGGCAAGTAACTTTACAGAATCATTTAATGCTACTCCAGTTTTTTTGCTATCAACTATGGCAAAAACAGATTTAATCATGTCTGGAGAATACTGATTGATATCAACATGAAGCATAATAAATCCTCGCTCATCATCCATGCCTGAAAATTTTACTGCCATGGATAAATTTGTCCATTCATATCCTCCTAATTTGTCTATTTTAACATAATTGCCTAAGCTATATGCATAATGATAGTCTATCCATGGATAAACTTCTAATTTTTCCGAAACCGCTACAAAAGGCTGTGCTATATTTTTTGGAAGTAAATCATGGGCTTTCCCATATTTACCTGTTTTCAAAAATGTATGGTGTGCTGGTGATAAAGTATAGGCAGATGTTATAAAACTATAAGCCCTAAACAAAGAAGCTAAAACAAACTTATCAGTTTCTTTGCATACTAAATTTTTATAATTTGGAATTTTTATTACTTCAGCTTCAAACTCACCCTCAAAACTTAAAAGTCCTGGATTGCCATCTGGTTTTTTTATTGGCATATTATCTAACAATCTTTGTACTTCAGAGTATCTTTTAGGAAGAACCGATAACGGCTCTGAAATTGGCAAAAATCCATTTGTAGGATCTATTGAAAAAAAACCATCAGAAAATACCTTCATGTTGTTATAAAAATATTAATTGCAACCAATTTAGATTTAAATATAACAATAATTAACGTGTTTTAATGAGTAATTTGTTTAGGAATCAATTTCCTCAATTAATTTTTTCGCCAATTCAATATGTTTATTGTATAGTGGTAACATTATAGATTTATTTGTTCAATTTTTTATATTTTCAAAATATTCCTTTTGAAGTTCAATTGTTGTTTGATCATTTTTTACAGCTTTGATTGCATTTTGAAGAGAAAAGACTGTATTCTTGGTTATTAATTCCCCTAATTCTTTTGAAGCATATTTTGCATCACCAGCATAATGATTAGGATAAGAGGCATACCACCAAATTGCGGTATATAAAGTACCCGGAAGATTTAACCTATTTAAATTTTCACCAGATTCATCATCACTTCGATCTAGTTTTAACAACTCAGGCCTTAAATACATTATTTCAGAAGCCTCTCTTTCTCCACCATGTTGGTCAGTTGAAAGATCTGTCCTTCTGATAGACATCATTTTTTCACGGACTTTATCAGACATATCAGGTTGAAAAAAATATACAACATAATCTTTCTTTTTTTCAAGCTGATTTTGAATAAAATATCGAATCATTTGAGGATTTCCTCCATGAGAATTTATAATTATTATTTTATTAAAACCATTCCTTGCTATTTCTTCAACAGTGGCTTCTAGTAAATTCATTGCCAGACTTGATGGTAATGAGAATGTTCCATAATGCTGTCTTGCTTCATTTATTTGTCCATAAAAATAATCAGGAAACACGACTGCATACTCATCTTTGGTTGCACGTTTTGCCCACTCTCTTGCCCTAATAAGATCAGATCCAATAGGTACTCCTGGGCCATGTTTTTCAAGGATCCCTATTGGGAGTATACAAGTTTTGTTGGATTTAATAAGAGCCCTTTCCCAATCCGAAAATGTTATTTCATCCCATCTAGAAGGAATGTCTTGTCCAAAAATAAATATGGAAAAGAATAAAAAATAAGTAGTTATAATTTTTTTCATTTTTTATTTAAAAATAATAAATAAGTGCAATAATTAAGGATTTACGTTTTATTATTATATGAATCCTCTCCATTCAGACGAAAGATGCATCTTTATGATATATGGAATTATTTTTTACTAAAGGCCACTAAAATACTCCCATAAATCGAATGTATAAGACTGGAGATGGCCGCGGGGATCGCAACCATGGGATTGCTAAAATTTTCTTGAGCTAAAACAACACCCAAGCCTGAATTCTGCATGCCGACTTCAATGGATATGGTCTTGGCGACTTCTTTGTTTTTAAAAACCCAATAGGTAAAAAAATACCCCAAGACAAAACCCATAAAGTGTAAAACCATCAGGCTTCCCAAGAGCTGGAGTCCAGAACTTAAAATGATTGCTTTTCCCTGACCTATTATACTGGCCACTATAAGGCAAATCAGCAATACGGCCATGGGAGGTGCAAGAGGCATTAGGGAGTTTGTTGTTTTGGGCAGGTAACGGTTGAAGATAACACCCAAAGCTATAGGGGCAACTACCACCTTAAGGGTACTCATAAACAGACCCCAAGCAGCCACATCTATATAACTACCAGAGAAGCTAGCGGTCAACAAAGGGGTCAAAAAGATGGCTATCATGGTAGAAATAACTGTCATACATACGGACAAAGGCAAATGGGCACGCGCCAAATATGCAATAACGTTGGAGGCGGTTCCTCCTGGACAGGAAGCAACCAAGATTAAGCCTACTGCAAAAAAAGGAGGTAATTGAAAGAGGTACCCCAACCCCCAGCCCATCAAAGGCATCAAGGTATATTGTAATAACAATCCGAGAATCACCCAACGAGGGGTCTTTAAGACTTGCTGAAAATCTGACCATTTTAAAGTAATGCCCATACCTAACATAATACCGGCTAATCCCAGGGTGATTAACGACCCAGAAATCCATGTAAATAGCGGAGGGTGAATCAGTGCAAGCGCTGCGAAAAGCGTTACCAACGCAGGAAAAGATGCTGTAATTTTTTGGGTATTTACTTTCGCCAATCTACTGTATTCTTTTGGTCCAAACCTCGTGCATCGAATCACCTTTGCTGCTGTTTCCTTTGTGGTACCAATCGTTTTCTATTTGGACAAATTCAAAAGGAAGCGCGGCCCCCACTCTAGAATTGTCCCTCGAAAAATACTCAATCTGTTCGGTATATCGTCCATTTAATGCCGTATAGGTTCCCCCACCAGACCCAAAAAATTCGAAAGTAGCCGTGTTAAAAGCTATCCACTGAAAATGGCCATCGACCAAAAACTTCATCGTTTTTCTAGGGCCACTAAGATCTCTACGGTTCTCGCCCTGATCGGTAACCCGTCCGGCCATTAACCATTTTCCGTTTAGTGCAAGTGGAAAAATGTCGAGTTTTTTCCAGTCTGAAGTCCGCATCCAATTCCCAGTGCTGAGGCTGTCTTTTGCATAGTTAGAATTAAACTCTAAGTCAGCAATTATATGGTTGCCATCAATTTTATAATAACCCCCAATGGTTTTAATAAATAAAGGTGGATCGGCAACAAATACCGTTTCAACGATATATGCCTCATCCATCAAGATTCGATGGGTTTGTGTTTGACCGTTTAAATGGGTGCTGTATTCATATACCTGAGCTTGCATAAAAGCAAATCCCAAAAAAGTGAGCGTTAAAAAAGTAAGTTGTTTGGAATAAAAAAAGGGTTTCATAGGTATTAGTTTCTTTAAATTAAAGATATAAAATAATTTTGAGTGGAAAAAAACCACAAACTCAGTAACAATCAGATTTTATAACTTTAAACTCTAAGCATATGAAAACAAAAAAAGCCCTACATTTCTTTAAGGCTTTTGTTGCTCCCTTTTTTATTCAAAGATGCAGCCAATAATTCCTTAATAATGCATAAAGTTTATTTGTATATTGTGTAGTAAAATAATTTTTATAGCCTTTTAAACATGGAAAACCAAAGACGTCAATTTTTAAAATCTGTGAGTATGTTATCAGCCTACTCAGCTTTTCCCTTAAGTGCTTTTTCTTTTGGCAAAAAAGACAAACTAAGAGTGACGCTTGTTGGAACAGGAATACGTGGGAGTAGTTTCTGGGGGAAAAGACTCGTAGATGAATATTCTGAAATATTAGAATTTGTAGGGTTATGCGATAATAACCCAGGAAGATTAGAATATTCTAAAAACTATATAGGTGCGAATTGTAAAACCTACACGGATTTTAATTTAATGCTCAATCAACAGAATCCTGATTTAATTATTGTTACTACTGTAGATTCAACACATCACCAATTTATAATAAAAGGCTTAGAATCTGGGTATGATGTACTCACTGAAAAACCTTTAACTACAGATGAGACCAAAGCTCAAGCCATTTTAGACGCTGAGCGTAAATCTGGAAGAAATTTAATTGTTGGATTCAACTATCGTTGGAGTCCTTATGCAACAAAAATAAAAGAATTATTAGCAAACAATACCATTGGTAAAATCACTTCTGTTGATTTTCATTGGTATTTAAATACCTACCATGGGGCTTCTTATTTTAGAAGGTGGCATGGTTACAAAGACAAAGGAGGGTCCTTATGGGTTCATAAAGCAACCCATCATTTCGATTTATTAAACTGGTGGCTTGATTCTGATCCTGAAGAAGTTTTTGCTTTAGGAGACCTAGAACATTATGGGAAAAATGGACCTTTCAGAGGTTCGAATTGCCGCTCATGTGAATTTAAAGACAAATGCGACTATTACTTCGACATAAATAAAGATAAACGTTTAATGGATCTTTATGTTAATAACGAACAGTACGATGGATATATAAGAGACCATTGTCTTTTTAGTGAAGACATTGACATCTATGATAAAATGTCAGCTCAAATAAAATACGCGAATAATGTTAGTGTAAACTACTCATTAACTACCTACTCTCCCTTTGAAGGTTGGAGAATTGCATTTAATGGAACTGAAGGAAGAATTGAAGCTTCGTTAGATATTCCTTATAATAAAAAAGTCGCTATAAATCAGGAAGAGATGCATGCCCTAGAAATGGCTCAAAATGCTATTGAAGACATCGATATAGAATCGATTATCGTCCACAAACTTTGGAAAAAACACGATACCATCAAAGTGGAAATGGAAAAAGGAGGTCACGGTGGTGGAGATACTAGATTGCAACATAAAATCTTTATATCCCCTAACACAAAAGATCAATTCGATAGGTCTGCAGGGATACGTGATGGTCTAATGTCAATTATGGTAGGAATAGCTGCTAGAAATAGTGTTGAAACCAACAAGCCTATTAAGATTAAAGATTTAATAGATCTAAAGCCAATGGCAAAAAGAATTATATAGTAAACTATTACAAATAAAAATTTGATAATTTCATCTAAAAAATTGTTATTAATAACAAAGCTGCTCTATGAAACACCTTGAAACCCTGGATTGGATATCAATAAGTTTTTATTTTGCAATACTTATTGGGATAGCTTTATGGGTAATTCGCAAAAAGCAAGACAACACTGAAGATTATTTTCTTGCAGGAAAAAATGTTGGATGGTTTGTTGTAGGATCTTCAATTTTTGCTTCCAACATAGGATCCGAACATGTTGTTGGATTAGCCGGTGCTGGTGCTGGTGACAAACTTCCAATGTTAATTTATGAAATTCACGCTTGGATTGTGTTGATTCTGGGTTGGGTATTTCTCCCTTTTTACCAAAGAGCAGGTGTATTTACTATGCCAGAATTTTTAGAGAAACGTTTTGATCATAGATCACGATGGGTACTTTCAGTCTTTTCCATTTTAGCTTACATACTCACAAAAATATCTGTAACAATATATGCTGGAGGAGTTGTTGTGTCAGCACTATTAGGAATAGACTTTTGGACAGGAGCAATTATAACTGTTATTCTTACAGGGCTTTATACTGTTATAGGGGGAATGAGAGCAGTTGTTTACACAGAAACGCTTCAAGCAATAGTGTTAATTATTGGAGCTGCAGCGCTTACATTTATTGGACTCAAATATGTAGGTGGATGGGAATCCATGACTGATACTATAACCCCTGAATATTTAAATATGTGGAGACCTTCTTCTGATCCAGATTTCCCCTGGCCAACTTTATTTATATCTAGTACTATTGTGGGAATTTGGTATTGGTGTACAGATCAATATATTGTTCAGCGTACTCTTGCTGCTAAGAATATTAAAGAAGGTAGAAGAGGTACAATTTTTGGATCATTAATGAAATTACTTCCTGTTTTTCTCTTCCTGATTCCTGGTGTAATTGCAATAACTCTAAAATTAAGAGGAGAACTTCAGTGGGATACCCCTGATCAAGCGTTTCCCGTATTGATGAGTAATTTACTGCCTGATGGTTTAAGAGGATTAGTAGCCGCTGGTTTACTTGCAGCATTAATGAGTTCATTAGCCTCGGTATTTAATTCTGTGTCAACGCTATTTACAATCGACATATACAAAAAATTAAAACCAACAACTCCAGAAAATAAATTGGTTCGTACCGGTCAATTAGCAACGATCTTTGTAGTGATAGTTGGTATCATTTGGATTCCAATCATGGATAATATCTCAGGTGTACTATACGAATATTTACAATCAGTCCAAACGTATATTGCACCCCCAATTGCGGCAGTATTTGTTATGGGAATATTCCATAAAAGAATTAATGCCCATGGAGCATATATAACTTTAATAAGTGGATTAATAATAGGGTTCTTAAGAATATTATTAGAAGTCGTCAGTGAATCATTAACTCCTGGTAGCATATTACACATTATTGGAACTGTAAACTATCTCACTTTTGGTGCTTGGTTTTTCTTGTTTTGTATTCTTACTATTGTAGGTGTCAGTTTAATTACTTCACCACCACCACCAGAAAAAGTTAAAAACTTAACTTTCCAAACAGTTACGATTGAAGAAAAACAACTTTCAAAATCAACCTATAATTGGAAAGACGTTTCTATTTCTCTAGTAGTAGTCATAATTGTAATTTTCATTATGATTTGGTTTAATGGCAAATAGAATTATATAGTAACCTTTTACAAATAAAATTTGATTATTTCATCTAAAAAATTGTTATTAATAACAGCTATTATTTTATCAACTTTAAATGGCTGCGTTGATATAAAATCCCCTGAATTAAAACTATGGTACACTAAACCAGCAAATGTCTGGGAAGAGGCTTTACCAATTGGAAATGGTCGAATTGGAGCAATGATTTTTGGAGACCCGAAAAGAGAGCATTTACAATTAAATGAGGAGACTGTATGGGCAGGTGAACCAGGAAATAACATTCCTAAAGGATTTAAAGATTCTCTACCCAAAATCCGTAAATATGTTTTAAGCGGAAAATACAAAGAAGCAGAAGATCTTATTATGTCCGTTATTCCTCGTCATGCTCCAATTGGAAATAACTATGGAATGCCGTATCAAACTTTAGGTGATTTATATTTAGAATTTCCAGATCAAGAAAATGCAAAAGAATATTATAGAGAACTTGATATACAAAATGCAATTAGCAAAACAAGCTTTAAGATAAATGGAGTTACCTATAAAAGGGAATACTTCGTTTCAGCTCCAGATCAATTATTAGTTTTGCGACTTTACGCATCTAAAAAAGGCAATATAACTTGTAATCTAAAAATAGATTCTCCTCACACAAATAAAACCATCAAAATTGCAGACTCATTATTAGTTCTTTCAGGAGTAACAAGTAATAAAGATAATAAAGTTGGTAAAGTAAAATTTGAAACTATTGTAAAACCAATTATTGATGGAGGAGATATTCATTTTAATGAAGAAACGATAAAAATAAAAAATGCAGATACGCTAACTATATTTATTTCTATAGGTACAAATTTTAAAAATTACAAAGATCTTTCCGCTAATCCCTCCTTAAAAGCAAAATCACATATTAAAAATGTTCTTTTAAAACCATTTAAAAAAATCAAACAAAATCATATTGCAGATTACAGAACGTTTTTTGATCGTGTAGAATTAGACTTAGGAACAACAGATTCCGTTTATAAACCAACAAATGAGCGAATTATTGATTTCAAATCAGGAAATGATCCTCATTTAATAACGCTTTATTTTCAATATGGACGATATTTATTAATTTCTTCATCTCGTCCTGGAGGTCAACCTGCAAACTTACAAGGAATATGGAACAATCAATTAAATCCTCCCTGGGATAGTAAGTTTACGGTTAATATTAATACAGAAATGAATTATTGGCCTGCTGAAATAACCAATTTAAAAGAAATGCATGAACCTCTTATTACAATGATAAAACAATTAGCTAAAGAAGGAGAAAAAACAGCTAAAGAAATGTATGGGGTAGATGGATGGGCGATGCATCACAATACAGATATTTGGAGATTTACTGGACCTGTAGATGGTGGATTTTATGGAATGTGGCCTATGGGAGGTGCCTGGTTAAGTCAACACCTTTGGTATAGTTTCCTGTTTTCAGGAAACTATCAATATCTAAAAGAAATTTATCCAATATTAGAAGGTTCAGCCAAATTTTATAGCGAAGTATTACAATATGATTCTGATGGATATTTAGTTGTTACACCGAGTATGTCCCCCGAAAACAGACATCCTTATGGGACATCAATTTCATTAGGGAATACGATGGATAACCAATTAGTCTTTGATGTGTTTTCAAATCTAATTAACGCTTCAACCATACTAAATAAAAGTTCAGATTTTATTAATGAAATTCATAATAAAAGAGATTTATTAGCTCCTATGAAAATAGGTAAGATATCGCAATTACAAGAATGGTTTGAAGATTGGGATCGAAAAGATGATAAACATCGTCATGTTTCTCATTTATATGGATTATTCCCTTCAAATCAAATTTCTCCATTCCATCAACCAAAATTATTTCAAGCGGCTAAAAACTCATTGATTTACAGGGGAGATAAATCCACTGGATGGTCTATGGGATGGAAAGTAAATCTTTGGGCTCGATTATTAGATGGAGATAAAGCATTTGAACTTATTAAAGAACAATTATCCCCCGCTACCAATGAAAAAAAAGGATCAGAAGGCGGAACATATCCTAACTTATTAGATTCTCATCCTCCTTTTCAAATTGATGGAAATTTTGGATGTACTTCTGGTATTGCTGAAATGCTAATTCAGTCTTATAATGGTTCAATTCATTTACTTCCTGCTCTGCCTAAAGAATTGTCCAAAGGATTTGTAAAAGGATTGCGTACTATTGGAGGTTTTACATTTGATTTGTCATGGGAAAATGGAAAAATAGACAAACTAGTTATATATTCTTCTCTTGGTGGGAATTGTAGATTACGCATTAAAAATAAAATTATCAGTAATGAGGTCGAACTAGAAGAAGTTACCGAAAATTTTACTAATCCAAATTTCTTATTTCAAATTCCTAAAGTCAAAAATCCAATTGTGAGTAAAGAAGCTAATTTGAGTGATTTAGAATTGCCAAAAACATCATTATTTGATTTTGAAACAAAAAAAGGAGGCATTTATCATTTCTCTTTGTTGAAATAAATGAGTTTTAAATAAACTGCTTGATTTTATTAAAATCATTATACTCACTTGGATGATCAAAAAGGCTGATCTTAGAGCTTTCAATAATTGATTTAATGTTTTATGTAGGTTCATATATTAATATTAAACTCCAGACATATCTAAAAATTAAAAAGCAAAAAAACGGCTACACTATAAAAGTATAACCGTTTTATAATTATATGACTGCTCCCCTTATTATTCAAAGATGCAGCACAACTAAATCCTTTAGTGAATTAAGTTTTAGATTTTAATCATTTCAAAGAGTGAAATGTTTCTTGATGAATTACCAATATTTATTAGGTATTCGCCTTCTTCAAGTTTCCAACTATTTGAATCTTCATCCCAATATCTTAAATCTTCATAGTTGATATGAAGTGATATGTTTTCATCTGTATTGGGATTAAGTAACGATGTTTTATTAAAGGTTTTTAATTCGTTGATTGGACGATCTATTTTACTGTCGATTTTTGAAATATAGACTTGCACTACTTCTTTTCCTTCAACTTGACCAATGTTTCGAACGTCAAGATTAATGTCGATACCATTGTCATTGGTTGTAATTGTTAGATTCGAAAATTCGAAATCGGTATAGGAAAGACCGAATCCAAAGGGAAATGAAACTTCTATCTCTGCTTTATCAAAATGACGATAACCCACATATATATCTTCTTCATAAACGGTATAGTCGATATTTTTAATTTCAGATTTATTCTCATCCTTGCTCTTGAAAAAATCTAACATATTCATTGGCGCACCTTCCAATGGAAAGTTATTGTGTGACGCATGATCTGAAACTTTCACTGGAAAGGTCATAGGTAATTTTCCGCTCGGATTAACTTTTCCACTAATTATATCTGCTACTGAGTTTCCTCCTTCTTGGCCTCCTTGCCAGGCTAAGATTATCCCGTCTACATCATTTTTCCATGATGCAGTTTCAACTACACCTCCGACATTTAAAACTACAATGACTTTTTTGTCTTGTGCATGATAGGCAGACGCAACATTCTTGATCATTTCTTTTTCAACATTTCTCAATTCGAAATCATCGATATTAACTCGATCTCCGCCTTCACCACTATTTCTTCCGATAGTAATTATTCCAATATCTGTATTCTTAGATATTGAGTTTATTTGATCTTGACTATAGGTAATTTCGGGAGGATTATACGGATCAAACATCGCATTAATTCCCTCTGGTTTAACAAATAATTCTTCGTTTATAGACTTGTGTGATTCATAAAGTGATTTTGCTTTATCATCAATAATAAATACGGGTATATTTTGATATTTCTCAGATGAAATTTGGTTTAACTCTATATCATTTGATTTTTTATTAATCTTAATTGTTGAGTTTTTCAAACCTTCTTCAAGAGAAATACTATAGGCTTCATTTACATCACCTGATCCAGTTCCGCCTGAGATAAAATCATATGATGTTATCCCAAATAATGCAACCATAGATGTTTGTTTAATAGGGAGAACGTTGTTATTCTTAAGCAAAACTATTCCTTCATTTGCTGAATTTCTTGTGATCTCTGCATGCTTTTCTAAATCAGGATTTTCATCATACTTATAGTTTTTCATTTTATTTGACCCTAAAATAAGTTTGAGAATTCTACTTACCGAAATATTAATTTCAGCATCTGTTAGGGTCCCGTTTTCTACACCCTTTTTTAATGCATCCCACTGAAATTTAGTGCCAGGTTCTAACAAGTCATTACCTGCATTGATCATTGCTACAGCATCATTTCCTCCAAACCAATCAGACATCACTAACCCTTTAAAATTCCAATCATCTCTGAGTATATCGGTAAGTAATTCTCTGCTTTCAGAAGTATAAGTTCCGTTTACCTTATTATAAGAAGACATGATTGTCCATGGTTGAGAGTACTTTACAACTAACTCGAAGCCTTTTAAATAAATTTCTCTTAATGCTCGCTCTGACACTAAAGAATTATTATAGTTCCTATTAGTTTCCTGATTGTTGGCTACAAAGTGTTTGAGTGAAGTTCCAACCCCGTAAGATTCTATTCCATTGACTATTGATGCCCCAATAAAACCAGTTAAATAAGGATCTTCAGAAAAGTATTCAAAGTTTCGGCCACAAAAGGGATGTCGATGAATATTAGCACCAGGACCTAAGATAACATCGACTCCATAAGAGCGGGCCTCTGATCCCATCGCTTGACCTACTTCATAAACTAAATCGGTATTCCAGGTAGAGGCCAATTGGGTGCCGATAGGAAATGCAGTTGCATAGTAAGTTCTGTCAGAACCTTCTCGTGTTGGCTCTATTCTCAATCCGGCAGGACCATCAGATAAGTAAATGGTTGGTAATCCTAATCTTGGTGTTGGCACAATTGTTCCTACGGCTCCCGGTATCGCAGTAGGTACGTAATCGCTTCCCATAGCAGAAGATATACCTGACCCTTTTAGTAGATGAAGCTTCTCCTCTAAGGTCATTTGAGACAATACATCTGCCACACGATCTTCAAAAGGGGCCTCTTCATCTTCATATACATCTAACTTTCCGTTACCATTAAGGTCTAAGTATTCCTTTTCATTCAATTTAATTTCAGAAAAGGTAGTCTTTTCTAAATAATCATCTTCAAAATCTAAAAAACTTGATTTTAAGTATAACCATGTAATTATTCCTCCAATTACGAGGAGTCCCATGATGATCCCGATTGTCTTTAGTGTAATTTTTAATGCTTTTTTCATATTTGAAATATTAGTTTGTGACTTAATGACACAAATGTAATAAAAATTTTATTTGTGACCAAACGACACATTTAGTATTTTTGATTATGGATTTTAAAGATTTTTTCGAAAAGGGAAATAATTACTTCATCCCAAACCTCAGTGTCGATATCGTTATAATTGGATATGACAAGAATGAGTTGAAGAGTTTATTGCTTAAGACAAATAACAAATGGAACCTTCCAGGAGGATACATAGGAATTAATGAATCGGTAAAAGATGCATCCTATAGAATACTAAAAGAATTGACAGGATTGGACAGCGTAACATTAAATTTGTTATCTGTTTTCGGAAATCAAAACAGAAAATTTGGTGATCAATTTAAAAATCTAGCAATTAAAAATAGCATAGAGTGGAAGGAAGATTACTGGATTAATGAAAGATTCGTATCCATAACCTATTACACACTTGTCGATATAGAACAAGTTAAAATTAACGGCAATAGTTATTTCGAAGAAATAGATTGGATTTCAATGGATTCATCGATTGAAATGAACTTAGATCACAATAATATAATACTTGAAGCAAGAAAAAAATTAATCGAAGATGTTGAGAATGGTAAAACATGCCATGATCTTTTATCTGAAAAATTTACTATGCCTGAATTACACCAATTGCATCAATTGATACTTGAAAAAGAAATGGATCGAAGTAGATTTCAAAAGAAAATACTAGCTAGCGGTAAATTTGAAAGATTACCTAAATCAAAAAACAAAGCTCCTGGTAGAAATCCCTATCTGTATAAAATTAAAGATGAATAATAAGAAGCCAAAAGTTCGGTTTACTCACTAATACTATAGCCTAAAAACAAAAAAGCCCTACATTTCTGTTAGGCTTTTGTTGCTCCCCCTATTGACAAAAGCTGCAGCACAACTCAATCTTTTAGTGTTCTCCCAATAAGATTGGCGTCTATTAACTCAAGTGATTTAACCATTTCTTGAGTACTGGATTTATACTTGAGGAAATGTGGTGTTTTTATGTGAGATAGATATGAGTCATAATCACGATAGATCTCAATTAATGTGAAGCGATGAGGATTTTCTTTTTCATTAACCACTCTATATTCAAGCACCCCTTCTTCGAGTTTAACCGCGGTATTCATTTGCTGATTGAGTAATTCTGTATATTGAGTTAAAGCGCCGGGCTCAATTTCAATTTTTACTAATCGAACAAATAATTGGTCTGTGTCTTGAGAATAAATAACACTCATTGTAACTAATGAAATCAATAAGGATAAAATAAGTTTCATAATCTGATTTTGAA
>JAYPEX010000004.1:155865-157633 GCA_038125995.1 Flavobacteriaceae bacterium | reverse complement strand
AGGACGCCAGGTTTTCATCCTGGTAACAGGGGTTCGATTCCCCTACGGACTACAAAAGCACTAAGTGCATTAAAATTTAATTAAATATTATGGCTAATCACAAGTCTGCATTAAAGAGAATTAGAAGAAACGAAGCGGTTCGCTTACGCAACAAGTACTATCACAAAACGATGCGTAATGCATTGAAAGCACTTCGCTTAGAAACTGATAAGAAAGCTGCTCAGGAGCAATTGCCAAGTGTTATCAGTATGATCGATAAGTTAGCAAAGAAGAATGTAATTCATTCTAACAAAGCTTCTAACTTAAAGAGTAAATTGACAAAGCAAATCGCTGCACTTTAAGAATCTTCTTATGAATTAACTTTTACGTGAAACTGTATTTCACGCATGATGATATGGAAAACCTCTAGTTAATCTAGAGGTTTTTTATTGTATTATCGTTTCATTATTAATGAAAAAAGCCGATTAACATATGCTAATCGGCTTTCTTTTTGTTTTGTTTGTCTTATTGATTCATTGTCAACAAGAACTCTTCGTTGTTTCTTGTTTGTTTGATGCGTTGTTCCATAAACTCCATAGCTTCTACAGGATTCATATCTGCGAAGTATTTTCTCATAATCCACATGCGTTGAACTGTTTGTTCGTCGAGTAATAAATCATCTCTACGAGTTGAAGATGAAGTAAGATCAATTGCAGGGAAAATTCTTCTGTTAGAAATTTTACGATCTAATTGAAGCTCCATATTACCAGTTCCTTTAAATTCTTCAAAGATGACTTCGTCCATTTTCGATCCTGTTTCTGTAAGTGCAGTAGCGATGATGGTAAGTGAACCACCATTTTCAATATTACGTGCAGCTCCAAAGAAACGTTTTGGTTTGTGAAGGGCATTGGCATCTACACCACCACTAAGTACTTTCCCTGAAGCAGGCTGAACAGTGTTGTAAGCTCTGGCTAGACGAGTAATGGAATCCAATAAGATGACAACATCGTGTCCACATTCAACTAAACGCTTTGCTTTTTCAATAACAATATTAGCAACACGTACGTGCTCACTTGCTTCTTTGTCAAAGGTTGAAGCGACAACTTCACCTCTTACATTACGTTGCATATCGGTCACTTCTTCAGGACGTTCGTCAATTAGAAGTACAATCTGATAAACTTCTGGATGATTGGCTGCGATTGCATTGGCAATATCCTTAAGCAACATTGTTTTACCAGTTTTAGGCTGTGCAACAATCATTCCTCTCTGACCTTTACCTATAGGAGCAAAAAGATCCATAATACGTGTAGAAATACTAGCTTGTTTATCTGCAATATTAAATTTTTCCTTAGGAAATAAAGGTGTGAGGTGTTCAAAAGCTACACGGTCTCTAACTACTTGAGGATCCAATCCGTTTATTTTGTTAACCTTAATTAATGGGAAGTATTTTTCGCCTTCTTTTGGAGGTCTAACTTCTCCTAAAACAGTGTCTCCTGTTTTTAAACCAAAAAGACGTATTTGTGATTGAGATACATAAATATCGTCAGGAGAAGAAAGATAGTTGTAATCAGAAGATCTCAAGAATCCGTAACCTTCTTGCATAATATCTAAAACACCTTCACTTGCGATGATTCCATCAAACTCATGTTCAGGTTGTTTGTATCTGTTTTTTAGATCCCTATCGTAATTAGAGTTCTTTTCCTTTCTCTGATTATTATTTGAGTGAGCTTGTTTGTTTTTATTTTGATTTGGATTGTTGTTCTTAGATTTTTGATCGTTGTTTTGATCG
>JAYPEX010000004.1:0-155765 GCA_038125995.1 Flavobacteriaceae bacterium | reverse complement strand
TTTTGATCGTTGTTTTGATCGCTGTTCTGCTCTTTGTTTTTAGAGCGTTGATCATTATTCGTATCAGCTTTTTGAACCTTGTGAGGAGTGCGTTGTTTACGCTGTGGTTTTTCATCTGAATCAACCTTAGTTTCATCGTTTGATGTCACGTCCTCATTTGAAGTCTCTTTTTTAACTCTTGGTTGTCTTTTTTGAACTTGTTGTCGAGTTTTCAACTCTTCTGATGCTTCTTCCTTTGGTAGACTTGTTGTAGTTTTTTGAACGGCTTTAGGATTTAATGCCTGTACGTCTAAAATTTGATAAACGAGATCTAATTTTTTAAGGGTTTTGTGTTTTGGAATATTGAGTTCCTTTGCTAATTCAACTAATTCGGCTAATTTTTTTGCCTTTAATTCTGATATTTCAAACATATAGTTTAGATAAGGTTGCGAACGATTGTCGCATTATAGATTTCATGATTTTTGTGAAAATTGGAATAGAACTTCCAAATGTTGTGGGGAGTATCATCTCTTAACAGTTACAATATTACAAATAATTTTTGATATGCTCTTCAATCTTTAAAAAAGTATCTTATTTTTGTAATTCAAATGAGCTTATGATTCAAAGGATTCAAACACTTTTTTTAGCCGCAGTAGCTATTTTGTCAATTTTAGCCGCTTTCTTTATTAAAAGCCTTGTTCAAAATGATGAAAGTAGTATCTTTGAACTTTCGATTCAAATAGATCGAATTACGTTCTTTATCGTAGCTATTATTGCTGTAATTAGCATATTTTTATATAAAAAACGAATCAATCAATTCATTGTCAATCGATTGAATATCATATTAAATCTTTTTTTACTAGGATTTTTCGTTTACCGATCTCTAAATCTATCCGGAGAAAGCTTGCTTTCGCAGAAGGGTATTTGGATCATAGTCCCTTTAATTTCTATCGTTTTATTAATTCTAGCCAACAAGGCTATTAAAAGGGATGAGGATCTTGTAAAATCTGTTGATCGATTACGTTAAACCTAACATCTTAGTAGTATTAGTGCGAGAAAAAGCCTGCGTTCAGCGGGCTTTTTTTATACCCCACGTTTACCGAGTTCAATAACTTCTAAATCTTTGATGTCTTTACCATCAATGGTGAACCGTAACATGGTTCTCATTTGATGAAACCCATGTGTTCCACAGGCTCCTGGGTTGAGGTGTAGTAATTCTAATTTTTTGTCCCATTGAACTTTTAGGATGTGAGAATGCCCAGAAATAAAAATATTGGGAGTGTCTCTTTTGAGAGCATCACGAACTCTTTTGTCATAGCGATTGGGATACCCTCCAATATGAGTCATCCATACCTTGACCTCTTCGCATTTAAATTTTGCATCTAAAGGACATTCTTTTCTCATTTTAGCATCATCTATATTTCCGTATACTGCAGCAAGTGGTTTTATTTTACTGAGTGTATCAGTAATGTGAAAACCTCCTATATCTCCAGCATGCCATACCTGATCAGCTTCTTTTACATATGCTAAAATCCGGTCATCGAGATAACCGTGAGTGTCGGACATTAAAAGAATTTTAGTCATGTGTCAAATATAGAAAATAGCTAAATGGATTTAGTATATTTGTGCTTCAATCCTACTGATGAGATACTTTATTACTTTTTCATATCTAGGGAGTAGTTATCACGGATGGCAACGACAACCCGATGCATCTAGTGTGCAGCAGACTCTTGAAGAGGCTTTGAAGCTTTTTTTAAAAGAGGTTATTAGTCTTGTTGGAGCAGGAAGAACGGACACTGGGGTTCACGCCAAAGTGATGGTAGCTCATTTTGATACTCAGCAATCATTTAAAATTGAAGAGTTGATTCACAGACTCAATGCTTATTTAGATGAGTCGATTGCAATTTTAAGTATTGTTGAGGTAGTGGCAGATGCACATGCGCGTTTTGATGCTACAAGCAGATCTTATGAGTATTGGGTGGTTCAACAAAAGAACCCATTTTTGACACAAGCTGCTTATTATATCACTCATCCTTTGGATGTCAATCGCATGAATGAAGCTGCTACGCTAATGTTAGACCATAAGGATTTCGAGTGTTTTTCAAAGTCCAACACTGATGTTCATACCTATTTATGTGATGTGACAAGAGCTGAGTGGGTTTTTGAAGGTGAACGATTAGTATTTCATGTCAGTGCCAATCGATTCCTAAGAAATATGGTTCGTGCTATTGTAGGAACGCTCATAGAAGTAGGGAAAGGAAAAATGAGCATTGATGAATTCAAAGCAGTATTGAATTCCAAAGACCGAAGAAATGCAGGGCCATCGGTTCCCGCAAAAGGATTGTATTTAGCAACTATTCAATACCCTTATTAAACCATGAGTTCAGATAAAGGCAAGGCATTTGATTTTAAATTATTAGGAAGACTTTTTAAGTATACTTCTCCGTATCAATTCATTTTTATTCTAGTTGCTATTGCTGCTATTTTACTCTCTGCTCTAGCAGTTTATAGAGCAGTACTAACTGGAACTATCGTAGATCAGGCAATCAAAGTTGCCGATATGGATCGTTTGATTTACTACGTTCTACTTACTCTAGCAGTATTATTGGGTGAAGTGATCTTTCAGTTGATCTTCAATTATTTTGCGAATTGGCTTGGTCAATCCGTTATAAGAGATATTAGAATTCGCCTATTTAAGCATATGAATAGCTTTAAGATGAGCTATTTTGACAATTCTTCATTAGGGGTTTTAGTCACGAGAGCCGTTGCTGATATGGAGCGTATCGGAGAAATATTTAGTAATGGTTTCTTTATGATTGTTGCTGATTTATTAAAAATGATTGTAGTTGCTGTCATTATGGTGCTACTCAATTGGAAATTATCCCTCATCGTTTTTGCAGTACTTCCACTATTGCTCTATGCGACTAGACTCTTTCAAAGAGCTATGAAAACAGCCTTTATTGAAGTAAGAGCTCAGGTTGCAAATCTCAATTCATTTGTTCAGGAACGTATTGCAGGAATGAAACTTGTACAGCTGTTTAACAGAGAGAGGGAAGAACTCAAAACATTTAACGAAATTAACAACCTTCACCGAGATGCTTGGATCAAAACAGTTTGGTATAACTCTCTGTTTTTTCCAGTAGCTGAAATCGTCTCATCAGTCACCATTGGTCTTATTGTTTGGTACGGTGGAATGAAGAACTTATCGGGAGAACTTGAAACGGATTTTGGAACTATTTTCACCTTTATTCTTCTTTCTGAAATGCTCTTTAGACCACTTCGCCAAATTGCAGATAAGTTCAATACCATGCAAATGGGGATGGTAGCAGCAGGAAGAGTATTTAAAATATTGGATTCACATTACGAGGTGGAGTCTAGTGGTCATGTGAAGTTGCATCCTGTTAACGGAGTCATTGAATTTAAGAATCTTCACTTTGGATACATTCCAGAAGAAGAAGTGCTAAAAGGAATTAGTTTTGATATAAAATCAGGAGAAACCGTTGCTATCGTAGGGGCTACTGGTGCTGGTAAATCAACTGTGATCAATTTATTGAATCGGTTTTATAAAGTTAAGGATGGAAGCATTTTTATTGATGGTATTGATATTAATGAATTTGAATTAAACTCACTTCGATCTAATATAGCAGTGGTTTTACAAGATGTTTTCTTGTTTGCAGATACCATTCAAAACAATATTTCGCTTAAAGACGATTCCATAACACTTGAACAAATTGAAGCCGCTGCGAAAGAGATTGGAGTTCACGAATTCTTTATGAAACTTCCTGGTGGATACGGGTTTAATGTCAAAGAAAGAGGAGGAATGCTCTCCAGTGGTCAGCGACAATTATTAGCTTTTTTAAGAGCCTATGTCACCAAACCAAGTATTTTGATTTTAGATGAAGCCACTTCTTCTATCGATTCGTATTCAGAACAACTCATTCAAGAAGCAACTCTTAAAATCACTAAGGGAAGAACTTCTATAGTTATCGCCCATCGATTATCTACCATTCAAAATGCCGATGTGATTATTGTAATGGAGAAAGGTAAGATCGTTGAAAGTGGTACTCATAAGAAACTTTTAGATCAAGATGGTTACTATAAAAAATTATATGAGGCTCAATTTTTAGAAGAAGATTCAGTCGATGAATAAATATTCATATATTTTCATAAATTAGACTTAAGAAAAGTACCATTGGACAGTTTACCTTTTATAGAATTTAAAATTACCGACATCATCGATATCGTATTGGTAGCTTTATTATTATTCTATGTGTTCAAGCTCGTAAGGGGGACCGTGGCTATTAACATTTTTATTGGAATTGTCATTATTTGGGTGATTTGGAGAATTACAGATTTACTCGAAATAAAGATGATCAACAGTATTGTTGGAGGCTTTATGAATATTGGACTCATCGCTCTGATTATTGTATTTCAACAAGAAATTAGAAAATTTCTCCTCATGTTAGGGTCTACAGGATGGTCTAACAAATGGATTTTTAAGAATTTTAAAATCACTAAGCAGGTTCATCAACATTCGATTAATGATGTCAAAACTATATTGGCTGCTTGTTATAAGTTAGCTGAAACAAAAACAGGAGCACTATTGATTATCGAAAGAGATAATTCTTTGGATTTTGTAGCTAATACTGGCGATAAGATGAATATTGAAGTCAGCCAACCTATCATTGAGAGTATTTTTTACAAAAACTCACCACTACATGATGGAGCTGCTATCATCGTCGATAATTATATTGTAGCAACTCGAGTAATTCTGCCTGTTTCTGATCAGCGATCGATTCCAAGTCGATTTGGATTACGCCATAGAGCAGCGGTAGGAATTACCGAAAAGACCGATGCTTTAGCAATTGTAGTAAGTGAAGAGTCAGGATTGATCTCTTATATTAAAGACGGAGAATTTATTCTGTTCAATGATCCTATAGAACTAGAACGCATCATCAACGAGGACCTACTTTAGAGGTGAACTATTGCTTAATTGTTCATGTAATTTAACACATTCAACAGCTTCCTTTACATCGTGCACCCTTAAGATATTTGCTCCCTTTGATAAAGCAATCATATGTAAAGCCGTTGTACCATTTAAGGCTGAATCTGCTGAAGAATTTAAAGCTTTGTAAATCATTGATTTTCTGCTAATCCCAATTAGCATTGGTACTTCTAGAGAATTGAGTCCTTCAAGTTGATTGAGGAGTTGGTAATTTTGTTCTAGGGTCTTGGAAAATCCAAATCCTGGATCGATAATAACGTCATTAACTCCAGCCTGTTTTGCTTTTTGAATTCCCTTTGAAAAATAGAGTAGGAGTTCATTGGTAAAATGTTCATATTGTGTGTATTGCATCATTGTTTGAGGTGTACCTCGCATATGCATTAGAATATAAGGAACTTCTTTGTTAGCAATGACTTCTAATAATTCATCTTCAATTTGCCCCCCTGAAATATCATTGATCAGGTCAGCGCCTATTTGAATACACTCATCGGCCACTTTAGCTCTAAAGGTATCGATTGAAACGAGTAGACTCGGATATTCTTTCTTGATGAATTCAACTAGTGGAAGCAATCTTTTGAGTTCCTCATTTTGTGAAACATGCTCAGCATTTGGTCTGGAGCTATAAGCTCCTATGTCAATAATATCCACTCCATCTACAATCATTTGTTCGATGCGTATTTTTAAATCATCTGATGTAGCGACTCTGCTTTTTGAATAAAAAGAGTCAGGGGTTGCATTGATAATCCCCATGATTTTAGGAGTACTTAAATCAACTAGTTTTCCTCTACAGTTAAGTGTCATAAATAAAATTGATTATAATAGGGTAATCACCTCATTTTTTGGTATTTTGCAGCCTGCTAAAAAAGCCAGTAGCAAATCAATGCGAAATTTACGTAAATATTAGTGAATTCATGCAAAATACAATAGAACAATACGATTCCATAGTCGCTCAATGTAGAGATCTTTATCAGAAAAAAACTCAGGATTACGGTACTGCTTGGAGAATTTTGAGACTTCCATCATTAACAGATCAAATTTTTATCAAAGCGCAACGCATTCGCAGTATACAAGAAAATGAGGTTCAAAAAATTCAGGAAGATGAAAAGGCTGAATTCATAGGTATTATCAATTATTCGATCATGGCTTTGATTCAAATAGAAAAAGGATATGTGGATCAACCCGATCTAAATGCCAAACAAGCGATTGAACTTTACGACAAACATATGAACATCACGAGACAACTCATGATGGATAAGAATCACGATTACGGAGAGGCCTGGAGAGATATGAGAGTAAGTTCTTTGACAGATTTAATTCTTCAGAAACTACTAAGAGTTAAATCTATTGAAAACAACAAAGGTAAAACCTTAGTTAGTGAAGGAATTGATGCGAATTATCAAGATATGATCAATTATGCCATTTTTGCAATGATTCACTTAGAAGAAGAAAATCAAGCATCATGAAATCAATTTTAACTCCATTAGCTCGTTTTTTTGTCGGATTCTTATTCATCATTAGTGGCTTTATCAAACTCAATGACCCTGTAGGCTTTTCATTTAAATTGGAAGAGTATTTTTCTCCTGGGGTATTGAATATGGAGTTTTTGATGGAATACGCTCTTGGCTTATCCATGTTTATAGTGGTAGTCGAAGTGCTTTTAGGAGTGTTTTTATTGTTGGGATATAAAGTAAAATGGACGTTGTACAGTCTTATAGGTATGATTGTATTCTTTACCTTCTTAACCTTTTATTCTGCCTATTTTAACAAGGTGACTGATTGTGGTTGTTTTGGAGACGCTATTAAATTAACTCCTTGGGAGTCTTTTACTAAAGATGTGATCCTACTTGTATTAATTGTTTATTTGTGGATCAATAGAGCACTGATCCAGCCTTTTAAAACTCGAAAATTCAGAACGATAGCTGTATTGATTTCAATGTTGTTATCGCTTTATTACCTTAGCTATGTTTATACTCATTTACCTCAAGTAGACTTCAGGGCCTATAAAATTGGAACTCATATTCCATCCGCCATGGAGGTGCCAGAGGATGCTCCTCAAGCAATTTACAATTATCATTGGAAGTTCAAAGTAAATGGTGCAGAAGAGGTTTATACAACAAATGGTTCCTATCCTGAGATTGACGGTGAATTTATCGGAGTAGAAACTGAATTAGTTCAAAAAGGATACGAGCCTCCCATTCACGATTTTGGAATGGAAACACCAACTGGAGATTATACTCAGGAACTCTTAAATGAGGATCAACTGTTGTTGTTGATTTCCTATGATTTAGATAAAAGTAATATAAAGGCTTTACAGCAATTTGAGAATCTTTCAATGAAAGCGAGAGCTCAAGGATATAGAGTTGCTTTATTGACAGCATCATCTAATGAGGTAATTGAAGCTAAATTGGGAGATGCTTCTATCGAAAGCTATTTTAGCGATCAAACAGCACTTAAGACAATTGTAAGATCAAACCCAGGAGCAATCCTTGTAAAAAAAGGAGTGATTACAGATAAAAAACATTTTAACGATTTTGATAAATTAGAATTTTAATAATAACAATTATGAGAAAGAACATTGTAGCTGGAAACTGGAAAATGAATATGAACCAAGAACAAACTACTCAGTTGATTGCGGACTTAAAAGAGGCGATGCCATCAAACGATGCATCGATTATGATTGCACCAACTTTTGTAAACTTGGCTAAGGCTGTTCAACTTACAGAGGGAACTAATATTGAAGTTATTGCTCAAAATATGCACTTTGAGGCAAGTGGAGCATATACTGGTGAAATTTCAGCTGATATGTTGAAAAGTATCGGAATTCAAACTGTGATCATAGGTCACTCTGAGCGAAGAGCTTATTTTGGAGAAACCGATGAAATTTTAGCTAAAAAAGTAAAAGCTGCATTAGATAATGGAATGCAAGTTGTTTTTTGCTTTGGAGAGGAATTAGATGAAAGAAAATCTGGAGTGCATTTCAATGTTGTAGAATCTCAATTAAAAAATGCTCTTTTTGAATTGCCAGCTTCTGCATGGTCTCAAATCGTTTTAGCTTACGAACCAGTATGGGCTATTGGAACAGGAGAAACTGCATCTGCAGATCAGGCACAAGAAATGCACGCATTTATCAGAAAAACCATTGCTTCTCAGTATAACAATGAGGTTGCTGATCAAGTTTCTGTACTTTACGGAGGATCTGTAAAACCTAATAATGCTTCTGAAATTTTCTCAAAACCCGATGTTGATGGTGGACTTATTGGAGGTGCATCACTTAATGCAGATGATTTTTCAGGAATTGCTGTAGCATTCTCTTAATGGAACAAGAATCATTTAAGGAATACGACTTTCAAACGAGTCCACTAGAACCAGCAAGAGATTTGCTCATTGCTGAGTTAGGTAGTGTTGGTTTTGAGAGTTTTATGGAAACTGAGACGGGCGTCTTAGCTTATATTAATTCAAAAGATTGGTTCGAAACTATTCTAGAGAGGGTTTCTATTTTAGAAAACCCTCTCTTTAGTTTTGACTATTCGATTAAAACTATTGAACAACAAAACTGGAATGCTGATTGGGAAAAAAATTTTGATCCCATCACTGTAGAGGGTCAGTGTCATGTTAGAGCTCCTTTTCATCAGAAAATAGATGTTCCTTATGATATAGAAATTCTTCCAAAAATGAGTTTTGGAACAGGACATCATCAAACGACTTATATGATGTTGTCTTATATACTCGAAAATGAGTTTGATCAAAAGTCTGTTTTGGATATGGGAAGTGGAACAGCAGTGCTAGCAATATTAGCAGCATATAAAGGAGCTTCAAAGATCCAGGCCATCGACATAGACTCTTGGTGTTATGAGAATGCTATGGAGAATGTGGAGCGTAATAATTGCAGTCATATCGAAGTATTTCAAGGAGATGCTTCTTCAATTAAAGAGCAATATGATGTCATTTTAGCAAATATCAATCGAAATATATTACTGACTGACATACCAACCTACGTTCAACATTTAAATAAAGGTGGTTCTATTTTTTTCTCAGGTTTTTATTTGGAAGACTTAAATCTTATCAAGAATAAATGTGTCGAAAACAAGCTGACTTTCGAATCCTATAAACAAAAAGATCAGTGGGTTTCTGCAAAATTTGTATATTAGATTCATAATAAGGTATTTATAATGAGTACATTAGTAGAAAATAAACCAAGCCTTAAGCGAGTTGTAAAGCGTCAATCGCTTAAAGAATTGGTGTTGTACAACGACGATGTGAATACCTTTGATCATGTAATAACTACTCTTATAAAGGTGTGTCATCATACTCCAATTCAAGCAGAACAATCAGCAATGCTGGTGCATTATAAAGGGAAATGTACCGTTAAAACCGATGAGTTGCTGGTTGTGAAGCCCATGTGCTTGGATTTACTCGATGCTGGCTTAAGCGCGAAAGTACACTGAATCTTAAGCGTAATTAAAACATAAAAAAACCTGGAGAAATCCAGGTTTTATTTTGATTAATCACTTTAATGAGGTAATTTATACCTCAATAGACCGTAGATAAAGGTTCCTATGATTGATCCAATCAGAACGATTGAAATCGTCAAGGCTCCGGTTCCCATTAAGACGTACATAGGACCAGGGCATGCACCCGCTAATCCCCATCCTAAACCAAAGATGGCACCTCCAATAAGTCCACCCTTAAAACGGTGTTCTTTATCTGGAATAGTGATTGGATGTCCATTGATATCTTTCACTTTATATTTTTTCAGGATTAACAATCCAATCATACCAAGAACGATAGCAGAACCAATGATGCCATACATATGAAAGGATTGGAAATTAAACATTTCAAAGATGCGGTACCATGAAATGATTTCGGATTTTACGAGTAGGACTCCAAAAAAGAAGCCGACAGCTAAGAATTTAAAATACTTTTTTAACATGGCTATATATTATAATAAGATTGGTATTAATAACGGAAAAATTAAGTGAACCATGATCAGTCCACCAGCAAAGAATCCAATTACCGCAACCACTGAAGCTATTTGTAGATTAGAGATTCCTGAAATTGCGTGACCAGAAGTGCATCCACCAGCATAACGGGTTCCAAAACCAATAAGGAGTCCTGCAACAAGAAGTGTAGTAATGATTTTAGGATCTTGAACGGCTTCCCATGAAAAAAATTCTGAAGGGACCATAGCTGCTCCTGGATTCGAAAATCCGTAATTATAGAGGGATTCTTTAGTCGCCTCACTGATGTTTATAGCCTGGTCATTGTTTAGAAAGAAGTATGCGACAAACCCTCCTAAAATAGCTCCTTGAGCTACAACGAGATTCCAAAGTTCATTTTTCCAATCAAATTTGAAAAAATCAGATAGCTTACCGGCTCCTCCAATAGTACAAAGGGTTCTAAGGTTTGAGGACATACCAAATTCTTTTCCGAAATAAGTCAGTGCAAGCATTACAAAGGCAATGAGTGGACCTGATACATACCATGGCCAAGGTTGCTTGATCCATTCCAATAATAATTCCATAAAAAACGTTTTTTTGCAAAGTTAATGTACTACTTCTTATTAATCTAAATCAAATGGATATTTTGTCAGTAACTAATGTTACACAAATAATTATAACACTTGTAAACATTAAATTTACGAATTGTGACCCCATTCTTATCTTTAATTAGGATGGGTTGCTCTATTTCTACATTTTCAAAATAACCGAAGATCTCTTTAGGAACAGCAGCGATTGGCATGTTATTTTTAAACTGAGGCTCCGAGTCAATTAGCCAAGCATTTTTATTTTTCAACACTTCAGTTTGTTGAGTAATGGAGTACTGAAGCGATTGTAATCCTACTATGTTTTTGTTGTATATAGTACTTGAGGGAATATAGAATTGAAGAACTGCTGTCGTCTTGTAATTGTCCAATGAGAATACAAAATCATTTGGATGTGATTTGATGAGCAGTTGAACCTCTTTGGCCAGGGTCTCCCAACCGATAAAGGTATCATCTGATTTGATTGGAATGGGTTTAAAAATAACTTCAACTGCAATAATTAGAATAAGAATTGAAGAACTGTAGAAATGTATTGAGAACCACTTAGATTTATAGATCATTGCAATGAGAATAATACCAGTGATATAAGAAGGTACTAACCAATTAATTTTAATCCAATACAAAGGTGATAACAAGAAAAATCCTAAAAAAATAGGAATACAAAAGCTCAATAAAAATAATACAGGAGTCTTAGGTAGTTTTAGTTTTACTAGAAATCGTTTGGAGTATTTGAAAACGAGTACGCATAATAGTATAAAAACTACCGGGTAGATTAATAGCATTTGAGATGCTAAGAACCCAAATAACAATCGAGGAGTATTGGAAGATAATCCCATAGCAGATGATCGTTCAGCAGTCTGAAATCCAAAAGAAATAAAGTCATTTTGAAAATTCCAGTAAATTACAGGAATGGAAACTAGGCTAAACACCAAAAGGCTAATCCAAATATGAGGTTTCAAGAATTTGGATCGATGTTCTGAGCTAAATGCTAGAAATGCGATAATTCCAAAGGGAATCAGCAGTGCTGTGTATTTTGAATTAAATGCTAATCCACTCATGATTCCAGCCAACAACCAATGTGACCATTGATTGTTCTTGAGGCCTTTGTAATAGAATAATATGCTGAGAGTCCAGAATAAAAAAAGAGGAACATCAGGTGTTGAGTTAAAACTCAGCATGGACCAAAGAACTGATGAAGCTAGGACAAAGGTAGAGAGCAAACTTTTATAGCTCGATAAAAAACAGTTCGCTAATTTGTAAAAAGCCCAAAGACTGATACTGCTAATTGTAAAGTCGGTAAGTTTAACAGACCATACATGAGTTCCTAAAAGTTCACTTGAGAGTCTTAAAAGATACCCAATCATTCCCGGGTGGTCAAAATAGGACCAATCGAGATGCTGACCGTAATAAAAATAGTAAGCATCTTGTGGCATCAAACCTATAAAGGGAATTAATAACAATCGAAATAACTGAAATCCAATAATGATTCCTAGTAGTTGTTTTTGCGATTTAGATTTGATTAGCATTGAGCTCTTATTGTCAGTTATTAAAGTAAGATTTTATAAATTTAAAGAATAAATTGGGTGTAAGTGATTTTAATTAGTAATGATTGTAACCTTTGTCACTTATAAATTAATTACATTCTATTAATTTTGTCTGTAAATAATTAAAACTTATGAAAGTAGAACAAATATACACCGGATGTTTAGCACATGCAGCCTATTATGTTGAAAGTAATGGGGTAGCTGCTATTTTTGATCCTTTAAGAGAAGTAGGTCCTTATATTGAGAGAGCTAAAAAGGACAATGCTAAAATTAAATATGTCTTTGAAACTCATTTTCATGCTGATTTTGTTAGTGGACATTTAGACCTTCAAAAGAAAGCAGGGGCGACCATTGTTTTTGGTCCGGGAGCAAATCCTGCATATGAAGTTCACAATGCGTCTGATGGCGAGTTGTTTGAAGTTGGAAATTATAAAATTAAAGCGATTCATACTCCAGGCCATACGATGGAATCCACAACCTATTTATTGATTGATGAAAAGGGAAATGAACATGGGATTATCACTGGTGATACTTTATTTATAGGAGATGTTGGAAGACCAGATTTGGCACAGGAAATTGTAACTGAGTTAACCGAGGAAAAACTTGCAGGACACCTTTATGATTCTTTGAGAACTAAAATCATGACTCTTAGTGATGATTTGATTGTGTATCCAAATCATGGAGCTGGTTCGGCTTGTGGTAAGAAGATGAGTACTGAAACAACTGATACTCTTGGTAATCAGAAAAAAACAAACTACGCCTTAAGAGTAGATATGACTAAAGAGGAATTTATAAAAGAATTACTTACTGGATTGGCAGCTCCACCAAATTATTTCCCTCAAAATGTGATGATGAATATTAAAGGATATGAGAGCTTGGATGAAGTCATGGAGCGCGCTACTCAGGAATTGAGTCCAGAAGCTTTTGAAACTGCAGCAAATGAAACAGAGGCGCTCATGTTGGATGTTAGAGATAATGAAGAGTTTTCAAAAGGTTTTGTTCCCAACAGTATCAATATTGGATTGGATGGTAATTTTGCCCAATGGGTGGGAGAAATGATTCCAAGTGTATCTCAGCAAATTCTATTAATTGCTGATCCAAACAGAATAGAAGAAGCAATTACTCGACTTTCAAGAGTGGGCTACGACAATTGTATAGGATATTTAAAAGGAGGCTTTGAAAATTGGAAGGCTTCTGGAAAAGAAATTGATTCAGTCAATCGAATTTCAGCTTCTGAATTGGTCTCAAAGCAAAAAGAAGATCAATTAATCATCGATATTCGTAAGAAAAGTGAGTTTGATTCAGAACATGTAATAGGAGCAGTTAATATTCCTTTAAATCAGATGAACGATCACCTCTCGGAATTTCCCAAAGACCAACCTTTTATTATTCACTGTGCAGGTGGATACCGTTCTATGCTGGCTTCTTCAATACTTAAACAAAGAGGGTGGGATCATTTTGTAGATGTTAGAGGAGGATTTTCTGAAATAAAAGAAACTGAAATTCCTAAAACTGAATATGTATGTCCTTCAACATTGTTGTAAATACTTCAATTTTATAGAGCTGACAAAGGGTCACGTTTTAAACGTGGCCTTTTTTTTGCTTAGAATTATACTAATTATGAATAATCATGAGTAAATTTCAAGAACTAATCAATTCACAAAAACCAGTATTAGTTGACTTTTTTGCTACTTGGTGTGGACCCTGTAAAATGATGTCACCTATCTTGGAACAAGTCAAGGCAACGTTAGGGGACTCAGTGAGTATCATTAAAATAGATGTCGATAAAAATCCAAAAGTTGCTGCAAGTTACCAAGTAAGGGGAGTGCCTACTCTTATTATTTTTAAGGAAGGTGAAATCAAGTGGAGACAATCAGGAGTGGTATCAGATCGAGAGCTAATTGGATTACTAAGACAGATGTCGTAAGTTTATATAAAATTATCAATAATGAAATCCTTTTGGAACCAACGATACAGTCAAGATGAGTACGCCTACGGAAAAGAACCCAATGCGTTTTTTAAGAATGAATTGGATAAGCTTCAGCCAGGAAAACTTTTTTTAGCAGCAGAAGGCGAAGGTAGAAACGCTGTCTATGCAGCTCAAAAAGGTTGGGAAGTGGTTTGTTACGACTTTAGTGAAGAAGCTCAAAAAAAAGCCTTGAAACTAGCGAAGGAAAAAGGGGTTTCCATTGATTATCGTTTGGGATCATTGGCTGATATAAATTTTGACAAACCTGAATTTGATGCCATTGGAATTGTATTTGTACAACTTCCAGAGGTCATCAGAAGACAGAATTTTCAAAAGATGTGTTCCTTTTTGAAAAGTGGTGGTACAATGATCTTGGAGGCCTTTAGCAAGTCCCATATAGTGGATCAAAGAGAAAACCCAGCTGTAGGGGGACCTAAGAACATCGATCAACTCTATGAGCTGGATTCAATAAAAAAAGATTTTGAAAATTTTGATATTGAATTAGCAGCTGAAGTACAAACTAACTTAGAAGAAGGGATCTATCACAGGGGAAAAAGCTCGGTGGTTCGATTCGTAGGAAGAAAAATATGAGATTATTAATTACAGGAGCAACAGGACTAGTGGGTTCACGATTAGTTGAGCATTGTATAGCTAATGGCCATCAGGTCCATTATTTGAGTACGAGATCATCTCAACTTGATCGATTTGATAGGGCTCAAGGTTTTTTATGGAATCCTCATGATGGAACAATTGATATCAACTGTTTTGAAGGAGTCGATACGGTAATCAACCTCGCTGGATCTTCTATTTCAAAACCATGGACAAAAAAAAATAGGAAACTTATATTAGAGAGTAGAATTAAATCTCTAGAAACGCTCCGAAAAGGAATTCAGTCTCTAGATCATCATTCGATAAAAACGTTTTTAACAGCTTCTGCTATTGGTATTTATAAAGAAGATTACGACAATAAATTAAAAGAAGTTGATACGGAAGTTGCTGATGATTTTTTAGGATCTGTTGTTCAAGCTTGGGAACAAGAAGCGAATGTATTCAAAGAATTAGGTTTGGATCCTATCATTCTTAGAATTGGGCTTGTTCTTTCATCACAAGGAGGTGTATTGCCTAATTTATTGGCTCCAATGAAAGCAAGTATTGGGATTGTTTTTGGAAATGGAGATCAATGGCAGTCATGGATTCATGTCGATGATTTAGTACAAACGATCCTCTTCTTATCTCAAAAAAATGAAAAAGGTGTTTTTAATGCTGTAGCTCCTAATCCAGTTCGACAAAAAGAATTAGTCCGTTCGATAGCAAAGGCTTTAAATAAGAAGATCATCTTATTTCGAATGCCCAGATTTATTGTAAAACTTCTATTTGGTGAACGATCTGGATTGTTGATTAACTCACATTGTATTAGTGCTTCTAAGATGAAGAAGACTGATTTTCACTACAGTTTTGAAACATTAGATCAGGCTCTAAATCACATTGTTTCCTAGCTTTTAATTATCAGTTCTGGTTTTGGAGTGGATTCTCTTTAAAAATCAAATGACAATTTGACATTAATTCATTATTTGGCAGTACTTTTGCCACATCGTTTTTGAAAATATGAATTAGAATGAGCAAAGACCAAAATACTACTGAAAAGGACCAGGTTCAAGAATCTGATTTTCAACAACAGCAAGAAGAATCGAAGGCTGATAAAAAGTCTAAGAAAAAAGAAAAAAAGGATCCTGTAAAAGAGCTTGAAGAAGAATTAGGAGCTGAAAAGGATAAGTTTTTAAGATTGTTCGCTGAGTTTGAAAACTACAAGAAACGAACTTCCAAAGAACGAGTTGAACTTTTTAAAACTGCAGGTCAAGAAGTTATAACAGCTTTATTGCCAGTCATCGATGATTTTGATAGAGCAATCAAAGAGATCAGTAAAACGGAGAAAGACAACGAACTTTTTAAGGGAGTCAATTTGATTAATGACAAATTAATCTCTGTATTAAAGGCGCAAGGACTTGAAGGGATTGAAGTAGCGCAGGGAAGTGATTTCGATGCAGATATCCACGATGCTGTTACTCAGATTCCAGCACCTTCAGAAGATCTTAAGGGAAAAATTATCGATGTTATTGAAAAAGGTTATACCCTAGGAGACAAGATTTTAAGACATCCTAAAGTTGTTGTTGGAAAATAATAGGAGTTTATGAAAGAAGATTATTACGAAATATTAGGGGTAAGTAAGAGCGCTTCTGCAGCTGAAATTAAAAAGGCATACAGAAAACAAGCGATCAAATACCATCCAGACAAAAACCCAGGAGATGAAAAGGCTGAAGAGATGTTTAAAAAATCAGCTGAAGCATACGAAGTTTTGGGTAATGAAGAAAAGAGATCAAAATACGATCGCTTTGGTCATTCTGCTTTTGAAGGTGGATTTGGCGGGAGTGGTAGTATGAATATGGATGACATCTTTAGTCAATTTGGAGATATTTTTGGATCTGCATTTGGAGGTGGAGGTTTTGGAGGATTTTCTGGATTTGGCGGTGGTGGTCAAAGACGTGTAAAAGGTTCCAACCTTAGAATTCGTGTCAAACTAACTTTGGAAGAAGTAGCCAATGGAGTTGAGAAAAAGGTAAAGGTAAGACGTAAAAAAGTAGCAGAAAGTGTTACTTTTAAGACCTGTACAAGCTGCCATGGTAGTGGTCAACAAACTAAAATCACCAATACGATTTTAGGTAGAATGCAAACTGCAACTACTTGTAATACTTGTGGTGGTAGTGGCCAATCAATAGATTCCAAACCTTCTGAGGCTGACGCTCAAGGAATGGTTCAAAAAGAAGAAACGGTTTCTATTAAAATACCTGCAGGTGTTGAGGATGGAATGCAATTAAAAGTAGGAGGTAAAGGGAATGATGCGCCAGGAAATGGTATTGCTGGGGATTTGATTGTAGCCATTGAAACGATTGAACACGATACCCTCAAAAGAGAAGGAAATAACCTTCATTACGATTTGTACATCAGCATCAGTGAAGCTGTATTAGGAACCTCAAAAGAAATTGATACTGTAAGTGGAAAGGCTAGAATTAAACTCGAACCTGGAATTCAATCAGGGAAGATCCTTCGTTTAAGAGACAAGGGGATCAATAGTATCAATGGCTATGGAACTGGAGATTTATTAGTTCACGTCAATGTTTGGACTCCCAAAGAACTCAATAAAGAACAAAAAGCCTTTTTTGAAAAGATGTTAGAAGATGATAATTTTAATCCTAAACCTGAGAAATCAGACAAGTCGTTTTTTGAAAAAGTAAAAGACATGTTTGCCTAGGGCAAAACTTATTGATACGATAAATTAACCCAATGCTAAGTATTGGGTTTTGTTTTTTTATGAAATACCTATTGATTTAGGTAGAATTCCTTAAATTAGAATAATAAATAATCTAGCATTGGAAAAGATCAAGAATTTCTTATCAAGTATGAAACAGATTTGGGACTTTAATGTCATCGATGGTGAGACTGTGAAGATTTCTATCGGAACACTATTAAGTCTGGTTTTGGTGATTTTAGCCATTAATATGGTGCTCAAAATCATTAGGAAATTACTCGATAAACGATTAGAGGAATCAGATCGATTTAAATTTGTAAGCGTATATTCTTTTTTGAGATATCTATTTTATTTACTAGCAGTAGTTACCGTTCTTCACACTTCTGGAATTGATTTAACGGTCTTTTTAACTGCTTCTGCAGCCTTATTTGTCGGTATTGGTTTTGCCTTGCAATATTTATTTCAAGATATAATTTCTGGGGTTTTAATCATTACTGATCAATCGCTTCATGTAGGTGATGTCATCGAGTTAGAAGGAAAAATAGGAAAGGTTACGGAAATTAATCTCAGAACCACAAGAGCTGTAACTAGAGATGATAAAGTGATCGTCATTCCAAATCACAAGTTTTTAATTGAGAGTATTTACAATCATACTCAAAATAGAAGAAGCACCATCGAGAAAGTAACGGTGGGAGTGGCTTACGGGTCTGATACCGAATTAGTACAACAAATACTTATCGATATAGCTTCCAATCAAAGAGGAGTCTTAAAATCTCCAAAACCTTTTGTGCTCTTTGAAGATTTTGGTGATTCAGCATTGAATTTTTCAGTAATATACACAACTGCTGATAGTTTTGGAGACAATAAAATAAAAAGTGATATTCGATTTAAAATCGACAAAGCATTTAGAGAAAAAGACATTAATATTCCATTCCCACAAAGAACGGTTCATCTAGTAAATCATACTAAATAATTATGCCTAATATTCTGGTAATTGAAGATGAAGATGCGATTAGAAGAGTTTTGGTTAAAATTCTTAAGCAAGAAGTTGATCAGGTTCAGATAAAAGAAGCAAACAACGGTAGAACTGGTTTAAAACATTTTGAATCCATGCTTTTTGATTTGGTGCTCTGTGATATTAAAATGCCTGACGTAGATGGAGTCGAAGTCTTACAAAAGTCAAAAGAGATCAATTCTGATGTGCCTTTTATTATGATCTCTGGTCATGGTGATTTAGAAACTGCTGTGGAAACCATGAGATTAGGTGCCTTTGATTACATATCTAAACCACCTGATTTAAACCGTCTTTTGACCTCGGTTAAAAATGCACTCGATAAAAACCTTTTACAACAAGAAAACAAACAACTCAAGAAAAAGATTGCTAAATCTTTTGAAATGGTAGGGAACAGTCCTGCTATTGAAAAGATCAAGTTACTGATTGAGAAAGTTGCTCCATCAGAGGCGAGAGTCCTTATAACCGGTCCTAATGGTACGGGTAAAGAATTAGTTGCTCATTGGTTGCATCAAAAAAGCAATCGTTCGAAGTTACCTTTTGTAGAAGTTAATTGCGCTGCAATTCCTTCTGAACTCATCGAGAGTGAACTCTTTGGCCATGTCAAAGGATCATTTACCTCTGCCCACAAAGATCGTGCTGGAAAGTTTGAAACAGCCCATGGAGGCACCTTGTTCTTAGATGAAATTGGAGATATGAGTCTTTCAGCTCAGGCCAAAGTACTTCGTGCCTTACAAGAAAACAAGATTAGTAGAGTAGGTTCCGACAAGGACATTAAAGTGGATGTTCGCGTTGTTGCCGCCACTAATAAGAATCTCAAAAAAGAAATTGCTGATGGAAAATTTAGAGAAGATCTCTATCATCGATTAGCTGTAATTTTAATTGATGTTCCAAGTTTAGATCATAGAAAAGATGATATACCACTCTTAGTTTCTCACTTTAGTCAACTCATTTGTAGCCAAGAGGGGAAACCTGCTAAAGAATTTAGCAAAGAGGCTCTAGAGCTTTTAAAAACCTATTCTTGGACTGGTAATATAAGAGAGCTCAGAAATGTGGTGGAACGACTCTTAATTTTAGGAGGAGATACCATTGAAAAAGAAGACGTTGAACTCTTTGCAAATAAAAACGAATAAATGAAATATGTACTAGCACTCTTTTTAGTAATAAGTCTTAGTAGTTACGGACAACAAGACGATAAAAAAATTAAAGAAATCTTCGACACAGCGTTGACTCAGAGTAGTTCTTACGATTGGTTAAATCACCTTTCCAATCAAATTGGAGGAAGACTTTCGGGTTCTGTTCAAGCTGAAGAGGCCGTACAATACACTTTTAAAGAATTAAAAAAGCTCGATATCGATCGCGCCTATTTAGAGCCTGTGATGGTCCCAAAATGGGTCAGGGGAACTCCTGAGTTTGCCTATGTTGAGACTACTCCAGGAAACACTTTTAATGTTCCTATTTGTGCGCTTGGAGGTTCAGTGTCTACTCCTGCCTTGGGTTTAAAAGCACCCATTGTTGAGGTTTTAGGTATTGAAGGTCTTGATAAAGTTGGAAGAGAAAACATTGAGGGAAAAATAGTGTTCTTTAACGAACCTATGGATCAAACTTATATTCAAACCTTACAAGCCTATGGAAAAGCAGGAAAACAACGTGTGGATGGAGCAGCAGAAGCTGCAAAATACGGCGCTGTGGGTGTCATTGTTCGTTCATTGAGTACACGTTTGGATGATTATCCACACACAGGTTCTCTGCATTACAGTGAGGATCCCTCAGTTCCTAGAATACCAGCCGCTGCGATTTCAACAAATGGAGCAGAACTTCTGAGTAATACACTAGAACTCAACCCCAATTTAAGGTTCTTCTTTAAACAGAGTTGTAGAACTATGGCTGATGTTCAATCTTACAATGTAGTTGCAGAAATAAAAGGAAGTGAATATCCTGATGAAATTATAGTAGTTGGAGGTCATTTAGATTCTTGGGACTTAGGAGATGGATCTCATGATGATGGAGCTGGTTGTGTACAGAGTATGGGTGTTGTTGAGCTATTCAACAAAATCGGATATCAACCCAAAAGAACCATCAGAGCTGTTATGTTTATGAATGAAGAAAATGGGCTAAGAGGTGGTACTCAGTATGCTGAAAATGCGAAAAAAAATAAAGAAAATCACATTTTTGGATTGGAGAGTGACCTTGGAGGCTTTACTCCTAGAGGCTTTACATTTAGTGCCACTGACAAGCAATTTGCAAAAATAGAATCTTGGAAACCACTATTTGAACCCTATCTAGTGAATACCTTCTTTAGAGGAGGTGGAGGTGCTGACATAGGTCCTTTAAAAAATGTAGATTCTTCAGTAGTCTTATCAGGGTTAAGACCTGATCCGCAACGTTATTTTGATCACCATCACGCTGCAATTGACACTTTTGAGCATGTTAATAAAAGGGAATTACATTTGGGGTTAGGTGCCATGGCATCACTAATTTATCTAGTGGATCAATACGGATTTTAATTGGCCTATCGCTTCTTATTTAATATCTTTGCAGCTCATTAAAAAATTAGAGTCATGCAAGACGGTATTTACGCAAAATTCAATACTACAAAAGGAACAATCCTTATTCAATTAACAGCTGATAAAACACCTGGAACAGTTGGTAACTTTGTCGCTTTGGCAGAGGGAAATTTAGAAAACACTGCTAAACCACAAGGACAACCCTATTACGATGGTTTATCTTTTCACAGAGTAATTCCAGATTTTATGATTCAAGGGGGATGTCCTTTAGGAACAGGTACTGGAGATCCGGGATATAAATTTGACGATGAGTTTCACGTGGATTTAAAACACGATGGACCTGGAGTATTGTCGATGGCCAATGCAGGTCCTGGAACAAATGGTTCTCAGTTTTTTATCACTCATGTAGCTACACCATGGTTGGATAATAAACACACTGTATTTGGGACTGTTGTAGAAGGACAGGAGGTTGTTGATGCTATTGCTCAGGGAGATAAAATCGATTCTCTTGAGATTGTAAGAGTTGGTGAAGATGCACAGAATTGGAATGCGATTGAAGCTTTTAGAACTTTTGAAGGAGCTAGAGCCAAACGTATTGCTGAGCAAAAAGAAGCTCAAGAAAAAGAATTAGAAGAATTAGCAGCTGGGTTTCAGAAAACAGAATCTGGACTGCGTTATCAAATCATCCAAAAAGGAGAGGGAGCTCAGGCTCAAGCAGGTCAACAGGTGAGTGTTCATTATGAAGGTTCCCTTGCTGATGGACAGGTATTTGATTCTTCGTATAAGAGAAATCAACCAATAGATTTTCAGGTAGGTGTTGGACAAGTAATTCCAGGATGGGATGAAGGAATTCAATTACTTCACATTGGAGATAAAGCTCGTTTTGTAATTCCATCCGATTTAGGTTATGGTGCTGCAGGTGCTGGTGGAGTGATTCCTCCAAATGCAACGTTGATTTTCGATGTTGAATTGTTAGACGCTAAATAATTCGATTCGAATATATTGATATAGAGCCCATCTGATGATGGGCTTTTTTTAGTTATCTTTAGTTAAAAGTAAAATCATGTCAACAGTAGATCATAAAGTATATCCAATAGGTTTATTTGAATCGCCAGTATTGATCTCAAAATCTCAAATAGAAGAATGGATTGATGAGATTGCTCAATACCCAGCTTTGTTGAGGAACTCTGTAGAATCCTTATCTGTAAGTGATTTAGAATCTTCTTATCGAGAAGGAACTTGGACTATAAGACAACTGGTTCATCATATTGCTGATAGTCATACGCATGCCTATGTTCGATTTAAATGGGCTAAGGCGCACCCAGGATGTGTAATTAAGGCATACGACGAGATGGCTTGGAGTGATTTTAAAGACGCTAAGGAAGCTCCAATTGAACTTTCTTTGAATTATATCGACATGCTTTACAAACGTTGGGTGTATTTTCTAAAAACCCTTAGTAAAGAAGATTATAAAATCTTCTATATACATCCTCAAGGAAATCAACAAAAGAGTCTGTTTTTTACTTTAGGACAATATGTTTGGCATGGAAATCACCACTTAGCTCAAATCGAGCAGTGGAAAAAATCCAAATAACAACTACTGCTTACTTCCATTTAATATTGCAGCCGATACTCGGTTTTTGATTGGGATCGATGGCTCTGTTTTCTAAAAGAGCATCAAAGGCCTTAATTAGATCATTTCCAGTACACTCTTTTCCATTTCCGGGTCTTGAATCATCCAACTGTCCTCTATAGACAAGTGATAATTCAGAATTGTATAAAAAGAAATCGGGAGTGCATTCAGCCCTGTAGGATTTAGCAACAGATTGATCTTCATCATAGAGGTATGGAAAAGGGTAGGAGAGTTCCTCAGCTCTTTGTTTCATATACTCAGGACTGTCTTGGGGGTAATTTACTACATCATTAGAAGAGATGGCTATGAATTGAATTCCCTTTTCTTGATACCTATTGGCAAGTTGAACCAAACGTTCATTTATGTGAAGTACAAATGGACAGTGATTGCAAATAAAAGCGATTAAGGTTCCCTTTGAACCTTTTAATTCATCTAAACTTAGAATCGTATCGCTACTAGTGTCAATCAAATTAAATTCAACTGCCTTGGTTCCTAAGGAGATCATTCGACTGGGAGTTGCTGCCATATTATTTTTGTTTTATCAAAGGTGTCAATTAGATCACTTTTACCAGTAGTTTCGAAGTTAAATAATGAAGAACTATTCCAATTAGTACTGCTGTAAAGGGAATATTACACCAAGCTAAGATACCAATTAAAGCCATATATAAAACATAACCTAATGCGGCAAAGGCAAAGCGAAAAGTACTGACAAATTCAATGTCAAAACGTTTTGGATTGGAAAATCTCCAAACGAGTACAATTGGAAAATTGAGTGCATACAATAGAATCCTGGAAATCTGACGCATAAAAGATGTTTTTTTGACTTCTATCGGATATGAGGTTTTAGAAGTTTGATAAGAAGCAATCATTTGATTAGTGACCTCTGGGTTTAAAAAATCGACCTTTTTAAAATGTAAGTACTCAAATATTTCTGTGTAATTTTTTTGGTCATCAATATGAGTTGTTAGTTTGATGAGTTCTTTTTTTAATGCTTTTTTAAGCAGAGATAAATGTTCAGACTCTTCCTGATCTTTGATGAGTTGTTGCACTGATATTGGGAAGCCAATTTTAATTACAACACTGTCTGGAAATTGCTCTAAATGTTTGTAATTAAATCCTATAGGGAGTATTTGGATATCTAAATTGGGATTCATTTTTAAAGCTCTACTGAGAATGTGATAAAAACCGTTTTTTAGGACCCGAACTTTTCTATCAATTCCATGGGTTCCTTCAGGAAATAACATGAGATTTTTAGAATGGAGGAGTAGCTCTGCACACTGATCAAATATTTCTTCGTTTTTGTGAAGTAAATCCCTTCCGTCTCGAATTCTGTAAATGGGCATCATTTGAATGGACCTTAAAAACCAATTGGCAATGGGGTTTTTAAATACATCAGATCGAGCTAAATAATAGGGGTTAAGCCTACAAAGTGTTCCTATTAAAATAGGGTCAATTAGACCGTTTTGGTGATTGGGTAGTATAAGTATTGGCTTCTTTTTAGGGATGTTCTCCAATCCTGAAATTTTGATTTTCTTGTAGTAGGATTTAAGACCAAATCCTATAAAAAACCTTAAAACTTCATTTATGATCCTTTTCATCAACTAATTCTTAATCCATTTTCAACATTGTGATGGGGCTGTAATAATGAAACTTCTGTTCCATTGACAGTCCCCAAAATCAAACATTCACTCATGAAGTTAGCAATTTGTTTTGGAGGAAAGTTAACCACAGCTACAACTCTTTTACCAATGAGTTCCTCAACTTTATAGAGTTTAGTAATTTGAGCAGAAGTTTTTTTAATTCCAATTTCAGCTCCAAAATCTATTGACAATTGATAAGCTGGTTTATGAACTTTTTCAAAAGGACTAGCACTTATGACCGTACCAACCCTCATGTCAATTTTATTAAAGTCTTCCCAACTAATGGGGTTTTTTAGTGTCATTTAATCCGTTTTACATGTGATCTCCAAAGAAAATAGCATTTGCTAATAATTTATTAGTACCATACCAAAATGCTCTAAAATTCGTATTATCAGTAAACATCATCACGTGTCCAGAACCTAAGCGTTGTACTTTAAAAGGAACGGTATTTGGAATGAGATTTGCATTTCTTTTTGAGTGATATCCACTAATTAATGGTGTCGCGGTATACTGAATTGGATTGTTGTAACTCTGCTGATCGGCCTTAACATAGAGATTCGTATTTCTAAATAGGGCGATATGATCATTGGTATAACCGTAATTAATAGGATGTGAACGATCAATTTTAGCATTGAATATGGCTCCACCTGTTTCCTGAGCTCCACTAAACCTTCTTTTGTTTTCAAAATCAATTCCGTTAGCAATGTGATCAGAAGTATTGAATTCTAAATCCATCAATTCATTTTGATCTAAGAATCGAATAGAACTTCTGTAAGCGATAAGATTTCCACCATTTCTAACCCATGCCTTTAGTTTTTCAGCATGAGATTTAGTAAGACCATAACCATAATTTGCAGGGATAATGATATTGGTATATCTACTGAGATCTCTCATCGACAAACTGGTGACGTCTAATTTGGTGAGTTTGATCTCATAACGTTGATCGAATAAATGCCATATTTCACCTGCGTCATAAGATGCAATACCATCTCCAACTAGGATGGCCACCTCTTGTTTTTTTATGGGTCTAAAATTATTAGATCCTAAATCAATACCGTCGCTGTAACCTGAAGCAACTGCTCTAATTTGAATACCGCTATCTTCTGCGATGGCTTTCATAAACGATCTGAGTTCTTGTATGTCAAGTACTTGATTTTGTACTGGTACTTCAATAGTTCCATAGTCATAAGAAACTCCTTCTAAATTGAATTTTTTGAGAGATACCTTTGCTCTGAGCCCTTTGTTTAGAATTTTATTTAGAGCCTTAGGAGTATAGTAATTGTGCCATTCAAATAAATAGGCGTAGTTTCCTTCTCCGATAAGTGTTCCCTGAATCGGTTCTAATTGATCAACTTTCTTAGCAGATGATGGAATAATGCTAATCGTATTGTAATCTAAATCAAAGGCCAGTGGAAAGGTCCAAGAGGAAATATCGTAAAACAAACTATCTTGAAATTTTGTTTGTTTGTTAAACATCGCATCGATAAGTTTCTTGTTTTTTTGATTTAAAGGAACCACATAGGAATTATCTTCATTATATTTTTTTCCAGATACCGTCAATGGGTCATTTAATTTGTAAAAAGCGATTTTATGACGTTCTAATATTTTCGCTAGATGCCATGCTCTTGCAGGGTCTTTTGGATTTCCAAAAACATAAGCTTTTGACTTCTCTCTTGCAGCTTCAGCTCTTCTGTTAGAGTAAAAATCTCTCTGATAAGCCAAGAGTTTTTCTCTCATATTGACTGCAGCTTCCAATGTAGATAAAGCAGCTGTAAATTGATTTCTAATGGTGAATGGGAAAGTGAGTACTCCATTGTCACTTTCTTGTGCGTGTCCACGTGAACTTCCTTGTTCAAATAAAATTCCTATAGAGCCATTGATATCTGGAAAGGTTGATCCTTTTCCATAGTAGAAGTCGTCATAATTTTCTTCTGAGTAGTAGAAGGATCCCAATTTATCAAATGCTTTCGCGTGATACGATCCTATTTCAGCTGTTAAACGTTGATTTTCTTTTGGAGTCAAAGGGTTAACTCGTGAAGGTTCACCAGGTTGAAAAAAGAATGAAGAATTGGTTCCCATTTCGTGATGATCCGTCAAGATGTTTGGAAGCCATTTGTGGAAACTGATGATTCGAGCTCTACTCTCAGGAAGCTGAGCTGGCAACCAGTCTCTGTTGAGGTCAAACCAATAGTGATTGGTTCTTCCTCCTGGCCATGCTTCTCTGTATTCACGGTCGTTAGGATCGGGATTAATCTGCTTGTTTTTATGCATATTAGCCCAAGTTGAAAATCGTTGAAGTCCATCTGGATTAAAAGAAGGGTCCATTAAGATGACCGTATTTTCAAGAGCGTTTTCAATATAAGTTCCCTGAGCAGCAGCTAAATAATAGATATATGCTAATCCAGCATTCGCTCCTGAAGGTTCATTCCCGTGAATCGAGAAACCTTGGTAAATAACTAATGGTTGATTTATAATATCAACGCTAGTCCCTTCAGTGTTTGCTATATGTGCTGCTTGAATAGCATCGATATTGTCGTGATTCTTTTTAGAGGTAACAGTTAATAAAAGAATAGGTCTTCCTTCAAATGTTGTTCCTCTGTTTTCTATGCTTACACGATCAGAAACCTGAGCAATGGTCTGCATATAGTGAACTAATTTGTCGTGTGTAACATGCCACTCTCCAACCTCATGTCCAAAGACTTGCTTAGGAGTTGGAATCGATTGATCGTAAGTGATGTCTTGCGGTAAATAGTAATCTAAATCGAGTGATTCTTGTGCAAATGTGAGCGCGCTTAGGAAGCATCCCACAAAAAGGAGGGTAAATTTTTTCATGATCAATAATATAGTTTGTCATAAAAATAAAGAAAGGCCTCTAAAAAGAGGCCTTTACAATCAATTATTTTTTTTAAATCTTTTAAATATCGTCAAAATCAACATCGGTAAAACTAGAAGTGTCTGTCGCGCTTTGGGAAACTACTTCTGAAAATTCATCTTCTTGTTCATCCGATTCTTTTTTGAAATCCTTTTGATGACGTTCAGATATGACTTCCTCTCCCTTACGGTCTACAATATAATCCATCATTTCAGCAGTCAATTCTTTGAATGAATCGAAGTCTTCTTTGTATAGATATATTTTGTGTTTCTTATAGTGAAACGATCCATCTTCATGGGTGAATTTCTTGCTCTCTGTGATTGTTAAATAATAATCCCCAGCTTTTGTTTCTCTTACATCGAAGAAGTAAGTCCTTCTTCCTGCTCTCAATACTTTAGAGTATATTTCTTCTTGTTCCATTTTCCTAATCTTGTTTAGATAACAGTTATAGGTTCAAATTTGTAAAAAAAAAGGGATACGAACAACAGAATTTTAATTTTCTTTTGAGCTTGATTGAGCTTCGTAAAGGGATTTGTAATAGCCCTCTTTTGCAAGTAGTTCATTGTGAGTTCCTTGTTGTTCTATTTTACCTTCAGACATTACAATAATTTTATCGGCGTTCAGTGCAGATGACACTCTGTGAGAAACGATTAGAGTAGTCTTGTCTTTTGAGGATTCTTTGATATTTTTGAGGATAATTTCTTCTGTTTCTGTATCTACTGCAGATAAGCAATCGTCAAAAAGAAATATTTTAGGATCTTTAATTAGAGCTCTTGCAATTGATACCCGTTGCTTTTGACCACCACTAAGAGTGATACCACGCTCCCCTAAAATCGTATCATATCCTTTGTTGAATTCGATGATATTTTGGTGAACAGCTGCTTTTTTAGCGACTGTCTCAATAGCTTCTTGAGTAGCTTGTTTGGTTCCAAATCCTATATTAAAAGCAATAGAGTTTGAAAACAAAAAGGCTTCTTGAGGAACGACACCCATCGCTTTTCGAAGGGAATCTAATGCAATATTTTGGATGGGTTCCCCGTCGATGGTGATTACACCTGAATCGACATCGTACATTCTGCTGATTAAATCGATAAGGGTGGATTTTCCAGCACCCGTTTTTCCAAGAACGGTTATTGTTTGTCCTTTAGAAATGGTAAAACTAACTTCATCCAAAGCTTTTATTCCAGTATCTGGATAGGTAAAACTTACTTTGTCAAATACGATTTCACCTTCTAGATCTTTTTCGATTGCACCTTCTTTATCTAAGATATCTGGAACTACACTTAAAAATTCGTTGATTCTCTTTTGAGATGCTTCAGCTCTTTGAACAATGGATGACAACCATCCCACAATGGCTACTGGCCAGGTGAGCATGTTAACATAGATAATGAACTCTAAAATCAATCCAACAGATTCAATTTCTCCTTCGATATAGCGTTTTCCACCAATAAAAATGACAAATAGATTACTAATCCCTATCAGAAGTAACATCAATGGAAAAAACCAAGCTTGTACTTTGGCAAGATCGATACTTTTAGTTTTTCCTTCTTCTGCCAATAGGGAGAGCTCTTCATTCACATTTTGTTCAATTCCATAGGCTTTAATAACTGAAATTCCTGAAAAGGATTCCTGAGTAAAGGTGGATAGTTTCGATAAAAACTCCTGAACTACAGTAGATTTCTTGTGAATGATTTGTGAAATCTTATAAATCAGCACTGACAATATTGGTAAAGGGAGTAGCGTATAGGTAGCCAGCGTGGGTTCTTTGAGGAACATCAGTGGAATCAAACAAACAAATAACGTAATGGTTTGAATTCCGTACATCAGGGCAGGTCCTACATACATTCTGACCTGTGAAACATCTTCGCTGATTCGATTCATCAAATCTCCAGTTCTGTTATTCTTGTAAAAACTAAGATGTAGCTTTTGATACTGTTTAAACACTTCGTCTTTTAAATCAGCCTCAACATAACGTGAAACGTTTATAATCGTTTGTCTCATTAAAAAAGTAAAAAAACCAGAGAGCAAAGCAGCTCCTATGATGATAAGTATGTAATTTAAAAGAGTTGACTTAATATCGGCAGTAGTTGCATCAGGAGAACTCAAAAACACTTCGACAGCTTTTACAGACTTGTTGACCATTGGAGGCATGATCAATGAAAATACCCTTGCAATTATTGTAATTACAATACCTAACAGCAATTTTGTTTTGTATTTTAAGAAGTATTTATTGAGGTGTTTTAGGGATTTCATCGAATGTCTTTGGTGCTGAAATAAACAAGTAACAAATATAGGAGGTTTGTATGAAATCAGAGGAATTGCTTTAAATTTATTTGTGTAGATATTTGACTCGTATTCTGCAATAATGTATTATTTTTGCATTTAAATTGTTTTAAAAATAAGTTCTTATACATGTTAACAAGAAGGCATATTAGAGTAAAAGTAATGCAGGGGATCTATGCGTTACAACATTCAAAAGATAGCAATTTAAAGGATCAAGAATTGTTTCTGCAAAAGAGTATGGCTAATATGTTTACGCTCTACACTTCCTTGTTAGCACTCCTTTTAGAACTTAAAGCAATGGCTGAAAATCAATTAGAAGTCAGCTCAAAAAAATACATTAAAGAAACAATTACCAACTTTAAAAATCCTTCTAAATTTGCGGATAATGCTGTATTGAAACTTCTTTCAGAAGATAACTTTCTTTTGGAAACCATTGAGTCGAAGAAGCTGAAAATTTGGTATCTAAATCCTGAGTATGTAAAGCTATTGTTTAGAGAAATTACCTCTAGCGATGTCTATAAAAACTACATGGAGTCTGATGAAATCAGCTTTGATACCGATAGAGATTTTATTGTAGCCATTTTTAAAAACATCATCGCTCCTAACGAAAAATTATACGAGTTTTTAGAAGACGATCAATTGACATGGATTGATGATCTACCTTTAGTCAATACCTTCTTGCTAAAAAAATTAAAGAAATTAACGGATTATTCTTCAGAGAGTTTACTACCTGCACTCAAGGTAGATCAGGAAGATTTAGATTATGGATTAAATTTATTGAGAAAATGCAGTCTTAAATCTGAAGAACTAATTCAGCAATATGTGGACAAAACTGCTAATTGGGATAAAGAACGTATCGCTGATTTAGATGCGATACTTCTTCAAATGGCGATATGTGAATTTATGAATTTTCCATCGATCCCAGTTCGAGTGAGTTTAAACGAATATTTAGAGATTGCTAAGGAGTATTCCTCACCAAAGAGTAGTATATTCATCAATGGAATTTTGGATACTGTTTCCAATGAATTAAAAGAAAGTGGAAAACTAAAGAAAAGCGGTAGAGGTTTACTATAATTTTTATAATTTTAGCCGATGAACTTAAAAAGCAAATAACACAATGAAAAAAGCATTATTAATAGTAGGATTAATTGGACTTGTTGGTTTTACATCTTGCAAAGACAAAACCACACAGAAAATGAACATCGATCAAACTGAAGTTACATCAGCACAGTCTCAGTCGAATATGGCTGTTATGTCTTTTGATAAAAAAGTTCACGATTTCGGAGAAATTCAACAAAATGCTCCTCAGGAAACAGTGTTTACTTTTACCAATACTGGAGATGCTCCACTGATCATTACGAACGCCACAAGCAGCTGTGGATGTACCATTCCAGAATATCCAAAAAACACTCCTATCGCTCCAGGTGAAAAAGGAAATCTAACTGTGAAGTTTAACGGGTCTGGTATGAATAAAGTTACCAAGACGATTCGTGTTCAAACCAATACGGCTTCTGGAGAAGAAATCCTACAAATTCACGCCTTTGTAGTTCCTAAAAACGCAATGGCTAACTAATTATAAATAAATTTTAAAAAGTATTCAATGGAGAATTTAAACCAGTTTTTGCCAATGTTTATGATCATTGCAGTGGCGTATTTTTTTATGATTCGCCCTCAGATCAAAAAGCAAAAACAAGAAAAGGCTTTTGCCAGTAGTTTATCTAAAGGTGATAAAGTAGTGACTAAAAGTGGAATGTACGGAAAGATTGTAGAACTTAATGATGCAGATAATTCATGTGTTATTGAAACCATGGCTGGAAAGATTAAGTTTGATCGATCTGCTATTTCCATGGATATGAGTAAAAAACAAAGCAAGAGTTAAAATCTTCATTTAAGTTTTAAAAGCAACCATTTGGTTGCTTTTTTTTTAATCGTTTATTGTAATTTTACTGTATGTATAAAAGAAGTATTCGTCCTCTATTCTTTATGCTCGATCCCGAGCGAGTTCACCACATTGTAGCTTTTCTATTAAAATTGTCCTCATCAATAGGATTAAGACCTTTAGTTAGGAGTTTGAATCAGTTTGAAGACCCTGACTTGGAAAGAGAAGTCTTTGGTGTTCGATTTAAAAACCCAGTAGGTTTAGCAGCAGGATTTGATAAGAATGCTGAAATGTATAAAGAGCTATCGGACTTGGGTTTTGGTTTTATTGAAATCGGAACACTGACTCCAAAACCACAACCTGGTAACGATAAAAAACGGTTGTTTCGATTAAAAAAAGATCAAGCAATAATCAATCGAATGGGATTTAACAATAAAGGTGTTGATGTTGCTGTCCGCAAGCTAAAGAAAAACAAGAATGTACTGATTGGTGGAAATATTGGAAAGAATAAAATAACTCCAAATGAGAAAGCAGTGGATGATTACATCTATTGTTTTAGAGCTCTTTTTGACTACGTGGATTATTTTGTGGTTAATGTTAGTTCTCCAAACACACCTGGATTGAGAGAACTTCAAGACAAGAAACCACTCAGCAAGATACTTTTAGCGCTTAAAGAAGAAAATGAGATTATTGCTAAAAATGATTCATTAACACCAAAACCAATTTTGCTTAAAATTGCTCCTGACCTTACAGATGATCAGTTAATGGATATTGTTGATATCGTCAATGAAACTAAGATTGATGGAGTTATCGCAACTAATACTACTTTGTCAAGGGAGTGTCTAGCATCTGATAAGAAACTAATAGAAGAGGCTGGAGGTCTTAGTGGTAAACCTTTAAAGGAGCGTTCTACTGAGGTGATTCGATTCTTACATCAAAAATCAAATGGAAGTTTTCCAATCATTGGAGTTGGAGGAATTCACAGCGCTGAGGATGCACTTGAAAAATTAGAAGCAGGAGCATCACTGGTTCAGCTTTGGACTGGATTTGTTTACGAAGGCCCAGCTCTTATTAAGAAAATAAACAAAGCACTGTTGAGACGATAAACTATGTTGACTCTAAAGATCGTATCGATATTTGCGGTGAATGTGATTTTGCTCGCACTGATGCCAGGACCCGATAATATCTTTGTAGCTATTCAAAGCTTGTCTTATGGAAAAAAACACGGACTTGCTACAGTTCTTGGATTGGTAAGTGGATGTTTGGTGCATACCCTATTGGTTGCTTTTGGGGTCTCAGCACTCATAAAGAATAGCGAATTCATCTATTCGATGATCATTGTATTTGGAGCTATTTATTTACTTTACTTAGCTTATAATGTTTACGGATCTGAAATTCAAATCGATTTAAAGCAATCCAATGCACCTAAATTAAGTCTGATTCAATCTTATAAAAAGGGAGTAGTTATGAATGTGCTCAATCCTAAAGTTGGGATCTTTTTTTTGGCATTTTTCCCTGCATTTTTATTTTCTAATTCCATTAGCGTTAGTAATCAATTTATCTTTTTGGGACTCATTTTTGCATTGATTACTTTTATAGTTTTTTCAATCATTGCCTTAATGGCTTCTATGCTTTATAAATTTAGCGCTACAAACGCTCAGTTGTTTTGGATCAAATGGATTCAAATTTCAGTGTTTATTCTTATAGCGTTTTATATTCTTTGGTCTCATTTTTATTCCTATTTTTAAGCTAGGAATCAACCAAATGAAGAATTCACTGCGTATAATTGAATGTCCCAGAGATGCCATGCAAGGCATCAAAGCTTTTATACCGACCTCTGATAAAGTGAATTATCTACAATCACTATTAAACTGCAACTTTCACACTCTTGACTTTGGTTCTTTTGTATCACCTAAAGCAATCCCACAAATGAGTGATACTTCCCAGGTTTTAAAAGACTTGGATTTATCTAAAACCAAAACTAAACTATTGTCAATTGTGGCTAACGAAAGGGGGGCAGAAGAAGCTTTACAATACCCAGAGATTGATTATTTGGGTTATCCTTTTTCCATTTCTGAAAATTTTCAGATGAGAAACACTCATAAGAGTATTGAGGAGTCTGTAGTCGTTTTAAAAAAGATTGTTGATTTAGCGTCAGAAAAGAATAAAGAGGTTGTCACCTATTTATCAATGGGCTTTGGTAATCCTTATGGAGATCCTTGGAATACTGAGATTGTCGCTTCTTGGGTTTCAACACTCGATTCGATCGGCGTTCAAATAATTTCACTTTCAGATACGGTTGGCACTGCAAAAACAGAGGATATTCAATCCCTTTTTGAGCGTTTGATTCCGATGTATCCACAAATTGAGTTTGGAGCGCATTTACACACCCATCCGAAGTTTTGGAAACCCAAAGTTGAAGCAGCGTATTTAGGTGGTTGTAGGCGCTTTGATGGAGCTATTCAGGGATTTGGTGGTTGTCCTATGGCTATGGATGCTTTAACAGGTAATATGCCTACTGAAAAAATTCTCTCTTTTTGTTCGAAACACAAATTAGATACAGGTGTCAATTGGATGGCATTCGAAGCGGCACATAACAAAGCTTCAGACTTATTTAACAAATACCATTAAAAACTTATTTTTTATATGTATATTTGCACGCAATTAATCCTTAATTGCCATGGAAGCTCATCAAAATAAAATTATTGGAGAAGGTCTAACTTACGACGACGTTCTATTAATTCCAGCGTATTCGGAAATACTTCCAAGAGAAGTGTCTATCGAATCAAAATTCACTAAAAACATTAGCCTTAATGTTCCTATTGTTTCTGCAGCGATGGATACTGTTACTGAATCTAAAATGGCTATTGCTATGGCCAGAGAGGGTGGTATTGGAGTGTTGCATAAAAACATGACTATTGAACAACAAGCCCTAAAAGTTCGTAAAGTTAAAAGAGCTGAAAGTGGAATGATTATCGATCCAGTAACACTACCTATAAGTGCTACAGTAAAGGATGCTAATGACGCAATGAGAGAATACAGTATTGGAGGAATTCCAGTAGTAGATGATCATAAGAAATTATTGGGGATTGTTACTAATAGAGATTTGCGTTTTGAAAAGAAAAACGACAAAAAGATCTCAGAAGTAATGACTTCTGAGCATATTGTGACAGCTTCAGCTGGAACTTCTTTAACTCAGGCTGAGGCTATTTTAAAGAAGCACAAAATTGAAAAACTTCCTGTTGTCGATGATGACAACAAACTGATTGGATTAATCACTTTTAGAGATATCACCAAGCTCGGTCAAAAACCGATTGCTAATAAGGATGAATACGGTAGATTGAGAGTAGCTGCTGCAATTGGAGTTACTGGAGATGCAGTCGATCGAGCAGAGGCACTTGTCAATGCTGGAGTGGATGCGATTATTATCGATACTGCTCACGGGCATACCAAAGGAGTCGTAAGTGTACTTAAAGAAGTGAAGTCTAAGTTTCCTCAAATTGATGTTGTTGTCGGAAACATCGCAACTGCCGAAGCAGCTAAGTATTTAGTTGAAGCAGGTGCAGATGCCGTTAAGGTTGGAATTGGACCAGGTTCAATTTGTACGACTCGTGTCGTTGCAGGTGTAGGTTTTCCTCAGTTTTCAGCGGTTCTCGAAGTAGCAGATGCGATTAAAGGAACCGGTGTTCCAGTGATTGCAGATGGAGGAATCCGTTATACAGGAGATATTCCAAAAGCTATAGCAGCAGGAGCTGACTGTGTCATGCTCGGATCACTATTAGCAGGAACTAAAGAATCACCTGGAGAAACGATTATCTACGAAGGTCGTAAGTTTAAGTCTTACAGAGGTATGGGTTCTGTTGAAGCGATGAAACAAGGGTCTAAAGACCGTTATTTCCAAGATGTAGAAGACGATATCAAAAAACTTGTACCAGAGGGAATTGTAGGTAGAGTTCCTTACAAAGGAGAACTCTTTGAGAGTATTCACCAATTCGTAGGTGGTTTAAAAGCGGGTATGGGATACTGTGGAGCTAAAGATATTCCAACACTTAAAGAATCTTCAAGATTTGTAAAAATTACAGCAAGTGGAATACACGAATCACATCCACATGATGTAACCATTACCAAAGAGTCTCCTAACTACAGTAGATAGAAATTACTTGAATAATATGATCTTAGAAAGTTATTGGCCTGCGTAAGTGGGCCAATCTTTTGTTTTGTAGATATCATCACCAAAGTAGACAGCAACCTTTAAAAAGGGATCGACTTCTTGATATCCCGTTAGGGGTGTCAGCATTTTCTGTTGTTCATCTAAAAAAACGACAGTTGGGTAGCTGAGTTTTCCTTGAAGAAGCGCTAGCGCAAGTTCGTGATAACCACTTCTTCCATTAGGAACAAACTTAAATACTTTTCCATCATAAGTGATGGGAGTTTTTCCTTCAGCGTCGAACTTTACCATATAAAAATTCTCATTCATATAGGTCGCAACTTTTGGATTTTGAAAGGTATTCTGGTCCATTACTTTACACCATTTACACCAGTCAGTGTATACATCGATAAACATTTTTTTTGGGTTTTCTTCAGAGTTTTGAAGTGCAACAGCCTCATTCCAACTCATCCAATTGATTTCTTGAGCTTGGATTTGTTGAAGCGCTCCTATCATAAGACTAATGACTAGAGTGTAAATTAATTTCATAAAGATTTAATTAGTTTACTAATGTACAATAAAAGGTCTAAAGTTGTGTAACTTTAGTTATTGTACGCTTACAGCTTCTTTAGTAAAAACTCCCTTGAGATCGATTTGATTTCTGAGAAGATCCTCCATCGATTCTCGTTCTCGAATCAAATGAGCTTGATCGTTGTACCAAAGCACTTCGGCGGGTTTAAACCTAGAGTTGTAATTACTAGCCATTGAAAAACAATAAGCTCCGGCATTGTCTAACGCAAGAATATCACCCTCATTAATTTCTGCGATTTTTACATTGGTTGCAAACGTATCTGTCTCACAAATGTATCCTACAACAGAATAGAAACGATCTTTTCCTATGGGATTTGAAATATTGCTGATGTGGTGTTTAGCACCGTACAACATTGGTCTAATCAGATGATTAAAACCTGAATCAACCTGAGCGAATACAGTCGATGTAGTTTGTTTAACGACATTGACTTTGACTAAGAATTTGCCAGCCTCACTTACTAAGAATTTACCTGGCTCAAATCCAAGTGTTAAATCCTTGCCGTATTCTTTACAGAAATCGTTAAAACGACTCGATAGTTTTTTTCCTAATTCTTCGATATTGGTTTCAATATCCCCTTCTTTATAAGGAACCTTAAATCCAGATCCAAAATCGATAAAATCTAAGTCTTTAAAGTGTTTCGCAGTGTCAAATAAAATTTCAGATGCATAAAGGAAAACATCGATATCTAAGATGTCACTTCCAGTGTGCATATGAATTCCATTGATATTCATTCCTGTCAATTCAACAATTCTGAGAATATGTGGAATTTGGTGAATACTGATTCCAAATTTAGAATCGATATGACCTACTGAGATATTGGCATTTCCACCTGCCATAACATGTGGATTAATTCGAATACACACAGGAGTATTTGGGTGCTTTGAACCAAATTGCTCTAATAAAGATAGATTGTCAATATTGATTTGTACACCAAGTAATGCGGCTTCTTCTAATTCTTCAAGAGAAACTCCATTAGGAGTGAATATGATATCAGAAGCGTTATAACCTGCTGCTAGTCCCAATTCAACCTCTTGAATGGAAACTGTGTCTAATCCAGCTCCAAGACTATTCATCAGCCTTAAAACACTGATATTTGATAGTGCCTTAACAGCGTAATTTAATTTTAAATGTGGGACATTTGAAAAAGCAGTAGAAAGACGTTCGTACTGACTTTTGATTTTATCGGCGTCGTAAACGTATACAGGTGCTCCAAATTTTTTTGCAATCGCTAATAGATCTTTGTTCTTCATGAGGGACATAAATTTTCCTCAAAAATATGCTTTAGATCGGTCTCACACAAGAGGTATAGGGTAATTGTTTAATTTTTAAACAAATTGTTTTATTCGTAACGATATTAATTAAAAAAATTAATGAACTAAGGCTTTTTAATAGTTAATATTCCTTTATGTTTTTCTATTTTTGTACCGAATTATAAAGCAAACATATGAATCTTCACGAATATCAAGGAAAAGAAATTTTAGCGAGCTTTGGTGTTGGAGTACAACGCGGAATTGTTGCCGGAACACCAGAAGAGGCAGTAGTAGCTGCAAAGCGTTTAACTGAAGAAACTGGTACCGGATGGCATGTGATTAAAGCACAGGTTCACGCTGGTGGTAGAGGTAAAGGTGGCGGAGTAAAACTCGCTAAAAACTTAGATGAGGTTAAATCAATTGCATCTGATATCATCGGAATGAATTTAATAACTCCCCAAACTTCTGCTGAGGGTAAAAAAGTTCACCAAGTATTAGTAGCAGAGGATGTGTATTATCCTGGTGATAGTGAAACTTCTGAATTCTATATCTCTGTTCTTTTAAACAGAGCAACTGGAAGAAACATGATCATGTACTCTACAGAAGGTGGAATGGATATTGAAGCAGTTGCAGAACATACTCCACATTTAATCTTTACCGAGGAAATTGATCCTTCAGTCGGACTAATGCCGTTCCAAGCTAGAAAAATTGCTTTTAATTTAGGTCTTAATGGTCAAGCATTTAAAGGGATGACAAAATTTGTCGCTTCTTTGTACAAAGCCTATGTGGAAAGTGATTCTTCACTTTTTGAAATCAACCCAGTTCTCAAAACCTCTGACGATAAAATTTTAGCTGTTGATGCTAAAGTAGTATTAGACGATAATGCTCTTTACAGAAGACCAGCTTATGCTGAAATGAGAGATACAAGAGAAGAAAATCCTGTTGAAGTTGAAGCTAAAGAAGTTGGGTTGAACTATGTTGACTTGGATGGAAACGTTGGATGTATGGTAAACGGAGCAGGTCTTGCAATGGCAACTATGGATTTGATCAAAATGGCTGGTGGTGAACCTGCAAACTTCTTGGATGTTGGAGGTACAGCAGATGCTAAGCGTGTTGAACAAGCTTTTAGATTGATATTAAGAGATGAAAATGTTCAAGCAATCTTGATCAATATTTTTGGTGGTATTGTACGTTGTGATCGTGTGGCACAAGGTGTTGTTGATGCCTATACAAACATGGGAGACGAAATTAAAGTTCCAATTATTGTACGTCTTCAAGGAACAAATGCAGTTGAGGCTAAAGAAATCTTAGATCAATCAGGACTCGCTGTTCATTCAGCAGTTCAATTCCAAGAAGCAGCTGATAAAGTAAAAGAAGTATTAGCTTCTTAAGTTAATTACTCATTCATAACAAGTAAGCCTATGTTATTCATCGGCTTTTTTGTTATTAATAGATAGTTGCCTTAGGTTTTGTTTTTAAAGACTCTGCTGGATTTTTAGGTTTTTCTTTCGTTCCTCTTAAATAGATCACTAGTCCATTTAGGAAATATCTGAGAATTTGATCTCCACATTCCATGTATTTGGGATGATCTTCCTTTCTAAAAAAGGCCCCTAATTCTGATTTGGATACCCTTAAATCTGCCATTTTTAAAATTTCTACAATGTCTTCATCTCTTAGTTGAAGTGCAACTCTTAATTTCTTTAGTACGTCGTTATTGGTCATCAGTTTTGAATTGGGGTTTGTAATAGTGAAAGTATACTCGCAATTCCTTCTGTAAGGTTTCCTATGCGTAAGTTTTCGTTGGGTGCGTGGATGTTGTTATCTGGATTAGGAATTCGAAGAGATACAGCATCCACATTTAGTGTTGTAATAAATGGAGCTATGGGTTGTGAACCACCCGTAGTTCTTGTCAACACATATTGATCTCCAAATAAGGGCTGTAAGCAATCATCCATAAGTGTTCGAATAGGACTGGATAGTGATGTTCTAAATGGTTTAGATCCTATTTTATAGCTAAGTGTTGCTATGTTCTCATACATAGATCGTTCCTCATCTGTGGGTTCTCCATCGATTAATTCAAACCCTTGTTTTGCGATGTGATTTTTTAGAGCTTCAATCAAATCTTCAGGTTTTGATTCTTTAACAGTTCTCATATCAATTTCAATGACCACTTTATCGGGAATGATTGTTCTAACTTGTTTTCCCGTCCAGGCTGCTTGTAGACCTCTTATATTTAAGGAAGGATACTGAAGGGATCCTTGATAGGAATTAGATACCATTTCTTCAATGGCAATTCCCAATCGCTCGTTTAATTCTAGGGAATCCATACTGGCATTGGCAAGTTCTGCATTTACTAAATCATTCAGTACGATACCCTTGTAAAAATCATCAATGAGCACCATTCCACTTTCATCTTTCATACTAGCAATTAATCTCGATGCCTTGAAGACAGGATTGGGAGCGTAGTTTCCGTATTGACCAGAATGCAATGGCTCTTTTGGTCCAAATACCGTAAGGGTAGCAGTTACGATACCACGAGCACCAAAGGTCACAGTAGGTTTATTACTCACATCTCTGGTGCCATCCATAATGATTAAATAATCGGCATCAAATGAACTTTTATTTTCAATTACAGCTTTTTCAAGAGTTGGTGAACCCATTTCTTCTTGAAAGTCTAGAAGTAGCTTAACATTAAATGCAGTCTTCCATTTCTTGGAATGATAGTATTCTAAAGCTGTTAAAAGAGCAGTGCTAGGGCCTTTAGAATCAGATACAGATCTACCAAAAACTCTCCAATCTTTATTAGATACTGAGCTGTTCTCAAAAGGGATAGTATTCCAACTCCCATCAACTTGTTGCTCTTTAATTACTATTTGATAAGGATCTTTTTGATCCCAGCTACTTTCATTGACAGGCTGTCCATCGATTTGAAGGTAAAATAAAACTGTAGGTAAGTTAGAGTCAACAGTCTTAGAAGCTAAAAGAACTGGAACTCCATCAGTGGTGATGATCTGAGTTTTAAAATCTAAATTTTCTAAAAGCCCTTTTGAATAATTTAGATTCTTATCCAACTGTTCTTGAATCTTAGAATCATTAGCTACTGCTATAAAATCCTTTAGATTTACCAAGGCTTTAGGAGTCAACTCCTCCGCTAAACTAAAGATCTTGTCTGATTTTAATTTTTGAGCTTTTACTGCAGTCGTAAAACTGATGATTACGCTCACGAGAACCGTTAGTACTTTATTCATAGTTTTTTCTTTTGATCTTGTAACAACTTGATTTCATCTCTAAGAGCTGCTGCCTCTATAAAGTCTAAATCCATGGCAGCCTTTTCCATTAGCTTTCTTCTATTGGTTATACGTTTATCGAGTTCACTTGAGCTAAGGTATTCAACATCTTTTTCCTGAGCTAATTTTTCTTTCTTTTCAAAGTGATACGCAGATACTGAGTTTTTAGTCAAAACATTATCAAGACTTTTGTTTAATGCTTTTGGTGTAAGATTATTTGCTTTGTTATAAGCATTTTGTTTTTCCCTTCTATAGGTGGTTTCATCGATGGTAAGTTGCATGCTTTTAGTGATCTGATCAGCATACAAAATAGCTTTTCCATCGGGATGTCTAGCAGCTCTACCAATTGTTTGAGTCAACGAGCGATGTGATCTCAAAAAGCCTTCTTTGTCTGCGTCTATGATCGCCACAAGAGATACCTCTGGAAGATCTAAGCCCTCTCTTAGGAGATTGACTCCAATGAGTACATCATAGATTCCTTTGCGAAGATCTTGCATGATTTCAACGCGTTCAAGGGTATCTACATCTGAGTGTATATATGAGCAGCGTATTTGCAATCGAGTCAAATACTTAGTGAGCTCTTCAGCCATACGTTTGGTAAGGGTTGTTACTAAAGTACGTTCATTCTTTTCAACTCGTTGTCTGATTTCTTCCATCAAATCATCAATTTGATTTTCAGAAGGTCTAACTTCGATAATGGGATCTAATAATCCAGTTGGACGAATAATTTGTTCCGTGTACACACCTTCGCAATGAGCGAGTTCGTAATCAGCTGGAGTAGCACTCACATAGAGGACTTGGTTTTGAAGCATTTCAAATTCTTCAAATTTCAAAGGTCTATTGTCCATAGCGGCTGGTAATCGAAAACCGTATTCCACTAGGTTTTCTTTTCTTGAACGATCTCCTCCATACATAGCGTGAACCTGAGGAATCGTCACATGGGATTCATCGACCACCATTAGAAAATCATTAGGAAAATAATCTAAAAGACAGAAAGGCCTCGTTCCTGGATCCCTGCCATCTAAATAGCGAGAATAGTTTTCAATACCAGAACAATAGCCGAGTTCTCGTATCATTTCTAAATCGAATTCGGTGCGTTCTTGTAAGCGTTTAGCTTCAAGATATTTGCCAATCTCTTTAAAGTAATTGACTTGCTTGACCAAATCATCTTGAATTTGATGAATGGCATTTTGAAGTACATCTTGAGAAGTCACAAACATATTTGCCGGATAGATTCTCAAATGATTGACTTTGGATAAGGTCTTGTTGTTAAGAGGATCATAGAGTTCCAATTCTTCTATTTCATCACCAAAGAAGTGAATTCGATAAGCGTGATCGGTATAGGAAGGAAACACATCTACAACATCTCCATGGATTCTAAAGTTCCCATTTTTAAACTCGTCGGTTGTCCTGGAATAGAGACTTTGAACTAATAGGTGTAATAATTTTGTTCTTGAAATGACTTGATCGGTTTCAAGTTCAATTAGATTTTTCTTGAATTCGACTGGATTACCAATACCGTATAAACAAGAAACTGATGCTATGACAATGACATCCCTTCTTCCAGAAAGCAGGGAAGAAGTGGTGCTGAGTCGCATCTTTTCAATATCCTCATTAATGGATAAATCCTTTTCGATGTAGACTCCTGTAACAGGAATATAAGCCTCTGGTTGGTAGTAATCGTAGTAAGAAACGAAGTATTCTACTGCGTTGTTGGGAAAAAACTGTTTGAATTCTGAATAGAGCTGAGCGGCTAGGGTCTTGTTATGGGCTAAGACTAAGGTTGGTTTTTGTACGCTTTCAATAACGTTAGCAACCGTAAAAGTTTTTCCAGAACCCGTTACTCCTAGTAGGGTTTGATGCGTAACTCCATCGTTGATTCCTTGAACTAATTCTTTGATAGCTTGAGGTTGATCTCCTGTGGGTTTGAATTTGGATTCGACTTTAAACTCCATGGTCTAAAAATACGAAAGCCCTTTGAATTGACCTATGAATGAAATGCTAAAGGTCTCTCTTTTTTAAGATCAAATACGAGAGGTAGATAAATGTTATGGCCCAAAAGATAGCGATACTAAAATCTCCAATACTGGTGTAGTAATCTAGATTTAGATCTTCACCTATTTGCTGAGCTACGATTTGAACAGCTTCAAATCTTGAAAAAGGTTCTTTTAGAAGATTCCACATGGAATTTAACGGGAAGAATCCCATAATAGCATCAGTAGTTTCACTATCGAATAGCTTCCATTGAATCATCCCTCTTACAAATACTTCAAACATTTGCCAGATGACTATAAAACCTAATGCATAAGCTGATTTTTTTACCAAAACTCCAGCAAAGAGACAAAAGCTAAAAAAGGTAAAAAGTTTCACAAAATAGGCGATTATAAAACTCAAATCACTAAAAATGATTCCCATTTCGTTGTAATCTGAATACACCAATCCTAGAATAAGACTGATAGTGAATATGAAAATAGTCGAGATCAAAGCAAACAATCCAGACATATATACCTTTGAGAGGATAAATTCCATTTTTGAAAGACCATCGATTAAATTTTGTTTGATGGTTTTATAGGAATATTCATTAGCAGTCATCGAAACGATAATTATGGCTAAAAAGATTTTAAATAAGGCTCCAAAAAAGGTATTTAAATGCCATATATAAGGAAAGTTAAAAATTCCTTGATCAGCCAAGTGAAATTTAATTGGACCAATATCAAATTTGATAGCAGCGATTAGCGCTAGAGAGCAAATAAGTGTAAAATAAGCATAGATAATGACTTTGCTAATTTTATTGTTCCAAAGTTTTATAAATTCTATCTCTAATAGTCGTTTCATTGTTGGTATTTACTTTTGGTCAAACTCAAGAACTGCTCTTCTAAACTGATGAATTCTTTTGTTAAGTGTGAGAGGTAGATTCCTCTTTCAGACAATTGTTTGTTGAGTTGTTCCGATGGAATTTCAGACTCAATATCTGCGATGACAAATCCATTCTTTTCTCTAATATCAGTTAAATAACTGATGGTTTTTAAGGTTTCTGTCAATTGCTTATGATCGTTAGATTTGAGCTTAAAAAAACCTTTATGTCCATTCATTTCACTTACTTTACCATTGTAGAGTAAGTTTCCTTTTTGAAGTACAAGAACATGAGAACACACTTTTTCAACTTCATCCAATAGGTGAGAGGCTAGTAAAATAGTTGTTCCACTAGAAGCAATTTCAATAATTAGAGAGCGTATTTGGTGTATTCCTTCAGGATCTAATCCGTTTGTTGGTTCATCAAGAATTAGTAGTTCAGGATCGTTTAACAGGGCTGAAGCAATCGCTAAACGCTGTTTCATTCCCAATGAGAAAGTGCCAAACTTTGAATCTTTTCGATCCCAGAGATCTACTAGTTTTAGCTTTTCTTCGATTTTATTTGATGAAACTCCTTTGATTTTGCATACAAGTTCCAAATTCTTTGTGGCTGTGAGATATGGGTAAAAATTAGGTCGCTCAATAATAGCTCCCACTTTCTTTAGAGCTTGATGTACTGAGCTTCTTCCTTCAAACCATTCAAAAGTTCCTAGAGAAGGATTTACAACATTGAGAACCATTCCCAAAGTAGTGGATTTACCACTTCCATTAGGGCCTAATAATCCATAAACCTTACCCTTATAAAGTTCAAAACTTAAGTCGTTGACAGCTTTTAATAGGCCGTAGTTCTTTGATAGATTGGATGCCGATAAAATAATTTCCAATAGTTTATGATTTTGGTCTTATGAATATTGACGAATAAATTAGTAATTTGTTACTTCTAAGATACGATTGTTTTACAAAATCAGAATTCTATCACTATGGCTCAAAATATAATGTCCAAAAAAAAGCCTGCTTTTCCAGTCAATGAAAAGTTGATGGCTTACTTGAAGGAATACAAAAGATATATTGAAGTGCCAGTGCTCTACGAGGATTTACTTCGCTTTTCAGGTTCCGTTAGTGTGTACGATGAAAATGATGAAGATACATTGTGGATACGAGTGTATTATTCTGAATACGAGCGTGATGAGATCGATTTAGGGCTTAAAAAAGTCTATTCAATTCTTCATTCAGACGGAAGTGATTTTATTATTCCTTACCTCAATGTTGATGCTATCGATTTTTGCACCTTTGGTAATTCCAAGCCTTTCAGAGTTAAGATTCGAAACATTATAAATGATAACTTTACCTATTTCTATGTAAAGAAAACCGATGCCTCTAGAATTTATGGATTGGAATTAGAGCATATGTTATCTCCTTATAATTTAAACTTTTTAGTTCACAAGGATACGCTCATCGAAGAACACATCTTGGGGATACCAGGAGATGTATTTATTGAATCCTATTTGGATAATTGTACAACCATAGAGAAAGCTCAGATTGCCAAAGAATTTGTAAAGTTTAACGAGCGCTGCATGATTCGTTTGTTAGGGGATATGAGATCCTACAATTATGTTATTGTACCCATACATGATTTTGATCATGTCGAATATAAAATTAGAGCGATTGATTTTGATCAACAATCTTTCGAAGGACGATTAAATATTTATAGACCACAATTCTTCAAAGAAAACAATAGGGTTGTAGAAATGGTACGTGAACGTCTAAATGAAGATTCCATTACTCAGTATAAATTAGAAGAGCGATCCATAATGGCAAAGCGTATTTTATCTTGGGAAAAACGTTTAAACCAATTGATAAAGGCCTCTTTAGAGGATAAAATATCACTAAAAGAAAATGTCGATCGCTTAAAGTTGGAAATTTTTGAACTCACTCATGATACAAAGTTTAAATCGTGTCAGTCGATGGGGGCCATCTTAAATTTAACGCTTAATTTTGTCAAAAAGAATTACGAAAATGTGACCATGAGTGAAATTATCACTCGTAAGATACGTTAATTCTTTACCCAACTCCTTAAGCAAAGTGGTTATGAAATCTATTTTTGAACTATATTTTGATGTATATACAGTTTTTGAAGAAGTATCAAATGATCTTATATTTCTAAAAAATTAAAGAATTTGCAAGAGTACGTAGAGATAGAGCTTCTTATAATCAATTAAAATCTCTCGTGATCTGGGATGATTTGGTGATCAATTTTGGAGTAGGATTTGAAATGATTGCTTGTTATGAACAAATCAAAGACCTCGATCCTTTAGAAATCAAACGACTTCAATTGATCGCTCAAGACTTTGCTCAAAGTGATCAATTAGATGATTCTTGGATGCGAGCTTTAAAGCGTGAACCGCACTTAGGTTGTGTCTATTACTTTCAACACGATGTTCGTTTGATGATCCACCAGTACGATGAATCGCTTTTTAGAAGTATCAAAGATCTAAAATGCATCAATTTTTTGAATTCAAACTTTGAGTTAAATCTCCAACAGGCCAAAACAACTAAAGCGCAACAATGGCTCAATAGGTATACCAGGTTAGAGGGTTCCAATACTGTTATAGAACTACAAAAGATGAAAAACGATTATTTAAAAAATAAAGTTGATTGCCTCCAACTAGAAGTATCCTTAGTTTGACAAACCCTTTACTTGGATTCTTTGTTAAAATAAACGAGATAGTAATACATTTGACGTTCTTCATCCCAACCTTTTTCAACGAATTTCTCAGCAGACTCAGGGTTGATAAAATCCATTTTAATCTGAATATTGGTATCGAGTTGAATGATGTTTTTTACCTTTTTTCTAACATCTGATACTGCCTTATTTGCTATATCAAACGATGCAACATCTTCAATAGAATATTTGGGTCCCTTTTCAACTTTGTAATTTCTAAATTCAGGAACTAGGGCTGGATTATCGATCACTTCATTGATAAAATTCGTCTCTTCAAAGGAATCGTTCTTGGCAAAGTGATTGACAGCCTTATTCATAAAGAGCACTTCTTGTTGTTTGTCCTCAGCTGGTAATACGACATCTTTTGCAAAATCCTTACAAAATTTAAGATAACTCTTTGTGTAAAAGTTTTCATCAGTCATATAATCAACACTTAAAAAGTCATCTAACCAGTATTTAGTGTCGTAGCGATTCGAATCAATGCTGAGTACCTTATAGCCTTCTTCTCTTTCAGTATTGATTACGATGCACCCTTTGTCAAGTTTTTTTAGATTAATCCCTTTTTCTAGATTCATCTTCAGATTTTGCTCTCCTTCTTCAAAAATTAAAAACTCTTGTTTTAATTCTGATTTAAATATACCGATTGAATCAACTTTGTTATTGTCCAATATAACATCGTGTAAGTATGCGATATAGAGCTCTCCACTTTTGATATGTGGGTGGTTGGATTGATCGTAGAGATATTTGCCGATCTTTTTTGATACCTGATGCAGGGAATCAGGATTGTCAAAAATTTCATTAACCATTTTGTAGAGTTCATTGAATTTTAGATCAGCCTCATGTGAAAAACGGTAGTATGTCTCTTCTTTTTCTCTAAAGGGTTTAAAGAAAAATTCTTTGAGGTGTCCTACAAGTTCATCGTTTAATGGATAAGAAGCTTCCGATAAGAAATAAGGCTCTACTTTAGATTTATTACCGACTCTGTGGAGCGATAATTGCTCTATTTGTGTATTGTAAAAGTTGATCATTAAATTTTAAAAAGGTATTAGTTCCACTGATCGTCAAAGTCCATTGAATCATAGTTGTCGAATTCATTGAAATCGTCAAATTCATCCTCAGAATCATCTAAATCGAGTTCAGAAGGTTCTGCTTCGAAGACTTTTTCAGGTGGATTGTCAGGGAGTTCACCATGAGAGTATAATAAATCAGGATATGAATCACCTTCATTTCGTTTTGATATATCAGCAAGTTCAATAAAGAAGGTCCACATCAATAAAAAGTCATATACATAAATGAGTTTGGTTTGATCTTCATCGATAATATCTTTTAGAGTTACAGTAGCCATTGAAACTCCATCTTCCATAGCGAAGAGCGGTATTTCATCTTCTTGATTCCACTCTCCATCACAGGTGTAGAAAGCTGCCATTTCTCCTGAATCCAATCCAAATGATTGTGAGATAATATTGTGTAAATCTTCCAAATTATTGTTAGAATCTACAGCAAGATCTCTAAAAACATCTTCTTTAGCGTCTAAAATGACTCTTATTTTGTATATCATTACAGTGGTATTAAGGATGTAAATTTACAATCTTTTTTGAGTTTTAGAAGCAGTAATGGATTCTAAAAGAAGGTAGTACTGTAATCCAAAAAGAACAGAGCCTACAACTAGATGAATCGGTTGGCTAAAAATTGGAAAATCAGCGTAATAGATGATAATTCCACTTAGAGCAGCTAGTGTAACAAAGCCAAGTACCCATTTGGTTTTAGTGTATCCTAAATTCAATTTTGTAACTCTGTAATACAAGTAGGCATTTATGAGCAACATTAGGATTGAGTAGGAGCGATGAATGTAAAATAAAACAGGAGGCGTTGCGAGCCATAATTCTGGATTGGATTCTCCTGAGGATTTAATTTGTTCATCTACAAATTCTCTTAATTGAGTCCCTAAAACAACTTGAATCAGGGTTATTAATAGTGCAATTCCAATTAATTTTTTAAACAGAGGGTCTGCTTTGTATTCGATATTTTTTGTCGAACTCTGATAAACAATAGAAATCATCATTGAAATGATTAAGAGTGCCATCAACATGTGAATGGTAATCTTTACAGGAAGTAGAACTGAATAGACAACAGTAGCTCCAAGCCATGCTTCAAATCCCATCCCAACGACCACTAATAAGGCCAGTAATGCCAACTTTTTATTGGTTTTCCAATAGCTAAAACTCCACAAGGCTAAAATGAAAGTGGCTAGTCCCGCTAAAGCACCAATGAGTCTATTGATAAATTCAGTCCAGGTGTGGTAGGGATTGAATTTTGCATAGTCGTGTTTGGTGTAGCGTTCCCAATTAGAATCTTTAAATGTATCTTCAGTTATAAAATCACCAGTGGCCTTATACAAACGTTCTTGGTATATGATTACTTCACCCTTGTGAAAGGATTTTCCTTCACCCCATTGAAGTGTTTCTTCGTCAGTAGGAGGAATCATGTAGCCAAAGCACTTCGGCCAGTCTGGACAACCCATACCAGAACCCGTCATTCTTACAACGGACCCAGCAATAACTACGATATACACCAATATCAAGGTAATCTTAGCGAAATTTAAATAGGCTTTCATATGTTTGATGCTTTAAGCCCCATAGAACTCCCTTTTTTGAGGGTAAACTCTAGAGCAGATTCGTATTCATTGGGAATTTCACCTTCTAAAATAGCTTCTTTGATGGCTTCCTTGATCATTCCAACTTCTTTAGAAGGCTGTAAGTTGAATATTTTGATGATTTCTTCACCGCTAATAGGTGGTTGAAAATTTCGAATGCGATCGCGTTGTTCTACTTCGACAATCTTTTGACGCACTATTTTAAAATTGTTTTTATAACGTCTTTGTTTCTTAGAGTTTTTAGTAGTGATATCTGCCTCGCACAGGGTCATCAAATCTTCGATGTCTTCTCCGGCGTCAAAAATGAGTCGTCTTACGGCTGAATCGGTCACAAAATCTTCAGCGATGACAATTGGTCTAGAGCTCATTGATACAATCTTCTTTACGTATTTCATCTTCTCATTTAGAGGAAGGTGCAATCTTTTAAAGAGTTTGTAAACCATTTTTGAACCTATGTACTCATGTCCGTGAAACGTCCATCCTATAGTTTTGTCAAATCGCTTCGTCGGTGCTTTTCCGATGTCATGCAATAATGCAGCCCATCTCAACCAAAGATTATCCGTGTTTTCTGAAATATTGTCAACCACTTCCAAGGTGTGCCAAAAGTTGTCTTTATGTCGTTGACCTTCTATTTCTTCAATGCCTTCTAATGCGATTAATTCAGGAAGGATGTAGTGTAGTAATCCTGTTTTGTGCAATAGTTTAAACCCCTGACTTGGTTTTGGAGCCAAAATAATTTTGTTGAGTTCATCAACAATTCGCTCGTTTGATACGATGGAGATACGCTCTTTGTTGCGCTCAATTGCATTTAGAGAATCCTTTTCAATTTTAAAATCTAATTGAGTAGCAAATCGGATCGCTCTCATCATACGAAGTGGATCATCAGAGTAGGTGATATCCGGATCTAAAGGTGTCTTAATGCATTTATTTTCTAAATCGCTTATACCGTTAAATGGGTCTACTAAATCACCAAAGTTTTCTGTGTTAAGAGAGAGGGCTAAAGCATTAATTGTAAAGTCTCTTCTTTTTTGATCGTCTTCTAAACTCCCACTCGCTACTTTTGGGTTTCTACTGTCTTCTGAATAACTCTCTTTTCGAGCTCCAACGAATTCAAGTATGAGGTCCTTGTATTTGATCATGGCTGTCCCATAATTCTTAAATACAGAAATCTCTGAACTTCCTTTAAGGGTTTTAGCAACCTCTTGAGCATATTCAATCCCGTTTCCGATCACTACAATATCAATATCTTTTGGATTTTCTTTACCTAAAAGATAATCACGAGTAAATCCACCTATAACAAAGGATGATAATCTCATGGTTTCAGACACCTCGTTGAGGGTTTTAAAAACAGGATTTTTTAAGGCATCTTTATGGTTCATTTCTTGCTAATTCCTTATGATACGTACTTCTCCATTGTTTTTTAGCTTAATAATGACAGAAGCTAACGCGTTGTTGAATTCTGGTTGTAAAGGTACTATATAGTCGACAGCTGATAAAATCTTCTCATCGATTTCTTCAAACTGTTTTGGAGTGGGTGCTCCTGAACTATTAGCTGATGTTGAAACAATTGGTTTTTTAAAATTATTGATCAGGTATCTGCAAAATTTATCTTTCACTACTCTGATTCCCAAACTATTATCTTCAGCTATAACTGATGAAGCCACTCCTTTAGGAGCATCGTAAATAATGGTCGTAGGTTTTTCACTCAAATCGATGATATCGTAGGCTGCAAGAGGCACTTCTTGCACATGACGCTCCAGCATCGCAATACTACTGACTAAGCAGATAAGTGATTTGGAATTAGCTCTATTTTTAATTTTATAGATTCTTTGAATAGCCTCTGGATTTGCAGCATCACAACCCAATCCCCAAACTGTGTCAGTAGGATAAAGGATGACTCCACCACTTGCGAGGATTTCTTGTGTTTTCGCAAGAGCATTCTTAAATTCTTCCATTGATTTGATAAAAATAAAGCTGATAGTCATTGATTATCAGCTTTACAAAGTTCCGTAAAATAGCTTAAAGTAAAAAGTGTTTTTACACTGCTACATCATAAGTTCTCAGAGCGTCGTTTAGAGAGGTCTTCTTATCAGTACTCTCTTTTCTCTTTCCGATAATCAGTGCACATGGTACACCGTATTCTCCAGCAGGGAATTTTTTGTTATAAGTTCCAGGAATAACTACTGAACGAGCAGGAACAATTCCTTTCATTTCAACAGGCTCTTCTCCTGTGACATCAATTATTTTTGTGGAGGCAGTAAGTACAACATTAGCACCGAGTACTGCTTCTCTTTCTACACGAACACCTTCAACGACAATCGATCTTGATCCTAAAAAAGCATTGTCTTCTATAATTACAGGGGCTGCTTGTAAGGGTTCCAAAACTCCACCAATTCCAACTCCACCACTGAGGTGAACATTTTTACCAATCTGTGCACAACTTCCTACAGTTGCCCATGTGTCTACCATCGTACCTTCGTCTACATAAGCCCCAATATTTACGTATGAAGGCATCAAGATAGTGCCTGTAGAAATATAAGCTCCATGGCGAGCTACAGCATTAGGGACTACGCGAATTCCTTTTTCTTGGTACCCTTTTTTAAGAGGCATTTTATCGTGATATTCAAAAATACCAGCTTCAAGGGTTTCCATTTTCTGAATTGGAAAATAGAGAACAACTCCCTTTTTTACCCATTCATTGATTTGCCATCCGTTTTCAGTAGGCTCAGCACAACGAAGTTCTCCGTTGTCTAACTTTTGAATTACTTCTCTAATTGCTTCTTGAGTACTAGTATCAGTCAAAAGACTTCTGTCGTCCCAAGCAGCTTCTATTTTTGATTGTAAATCGCTCATATCATTTAAAAATTTAGACAAAGATAGTGCCTTCACCCTTAATTATCTCTTAAATTTTATAGGTATAACAAATTAAGCTGTAATTTTGCAAAAAAAGATTTTGAGCAGGATTGTAGCTATTGATTTTGGAACGAAACGTTCAGGTATTGCTGTGACAGACCCCATGAAAATTATCGCCTCGGGTTTGTGCACGGTACCTACTTCAGAGCTCATGGACTATCTCAAAAACTATATTAAAAATGAAGCAGTTGAATGTATTGTCTTTGGGCTTCCCAAGCAGATGAACAATCAAGATTCACAATCAGAGGTACCTATCAAAGAGTTTATTAGTACTCTTCAAAAAGAAATACCATCGATGAAAATAGAACGTCAAGACGAGCGATTTACTTCTAAGATGGCTTTTGATACCATGATTGCTTCTGGATTAAAAAAGGAAAAAAGAAAGGATAAGGCTTTGATCGATGAAATCAGCGCTACAATTATCTTACAAGACTATTTAAATAAAAGAAAATGATTTTACCTATTGTGGCCTACGGGGATCCAGTACTTAGAAAAGTTTCAAAAGATATCGATAAGGATTACCCTGATCTCGATCAATTAATAGAGAATATGTGGGAAACCATGTATGCTTCTCACGGTGTAGGACTAGCTGCTCCTCAAATTGGAAGAGCGATTCGACTTTTTGTAATTGATACAGAGCCCTTTTCAGATGATGAAGACTTAAGCGAGCAAGAGCGTTCTCAGCTATCCGATACGAAGATGGTTTTTATCAATGCTAAAATCATCGAAGAAACAGGAGAGGAGTGGAGTTTTAACGAAGGTTGTTTGAGTATACCAGATATCAGAGAAGAAGTAATGCGCCAACCAACGGTGACTATTGAGTTCTGTGATGAAAACTTTGAAAAAAAGACACAGACTTTTGATGGAATATTAGCAAGAGTCATTCAACACGAATACGATCATATCGAAGGAATTCTATTTACAGATAAACTCAGCCCTTTAAAAAAGCGTATGCTCAAAGGAAAGCTAAGTAATATTTCGAAGGGTAAGATTCAAGTGGATTACCGTATGCGTTTTCCAGAATTAAAAAAGAAGAGATAGGTTTTTATTTTTTCACAAGAAGTATCATATTTGCCAAAATTTTTTAAACCTATGAAATTAGATAAAATACTTTCGATTCCAGGAAAGCCAGGATTGTATGAAATTGTAACTCAGACAAGAGTAGGATTTGTGGCGAAATCCATTAACGATGATAAAAAGATCAGTGTGAGCTACAAGAACAATATCAGTGTTTTATCTGAGATTGCGATCTATACCTTAGATGAAGAAGTTCCCTTAAAAGAAGTGTTTAAGAATATTTTTCAAAAGGAAGAAGGTAAAAACACCTCTGTTTCACATAAAGCTCTTAAGGAAGAACTCGAAGCCTACTTTTTTGAAGTCTTACCGAATTTTGATGAAGACAGAGTATATCCATCTGATATCAAAAAAGTGATTCAATGGTATAATATTCTTATCGAAAAAGGATTGATCTCCTTAGAAGAAGACAAAAAAGAAGACGCCGAGGCGCCTTCTAAATCTGAGTAAGTTACTTCCAATCAATATCTGGTGAAGCGTAATAATTGATCTTTTCGCGTTTAAAATAATGCGATTGAGCTCCTAGACGTTTTTTAAAGTCATTCCAAGTCGTAGTTCCTTTTGGCATCCAAGCGAGTTCAGCAACTGCTAAAACTCTTGGAAAAGCTAAATATTCTAATGATTGAGAATCAAAAATAGTTTCAGACCAAAGCGGTGCTTCCATCCCAAAAATGGCTGATTCGTCGATACTTGCATAGGAGTAGGGATCCCATTCATAAGCATCTTTAACAGGGACATAGGCTGCCCAATGGAGTCCATAAGGTGATAGTGAGTCGTATTGCATATCTAAATAGATTTTTTTTGCTGGCGATAAAAGTACTTTTAAGCCTTTCTCTGCAGCCAATGAAGCATTTTCATTTGAAGCCCAGTACTGAGCAACAGCAGGACTTGGTACATCAGCATGAGCGATTTCATCCCATCCCATTACTTTTTTGTTGTGTTTATTTACAATGTTACTCACTCGGTTGATGAAATATATGAAATCTTCTTTTTTGGTAGCGTGACTTTCATCACCACCTAAGTGAAAATAAGGACTAGGGCTAATAGCGGCGATTTCACCAACTACATCATCGATGAATTGATAGACCTTCTCGCTATGCGTATCAAAGGTGCTAAATCCAACTTCCATTCCTTCGTATAGCTCTGGATTTTTTCCATTTCCATTGAGCTCTGGGTACGCTACTGATGCTGCATTGGTGTGTCCCGGCATATCTACTTCTGGAATAATTTCAATGTGACGATCTGCAGCATAAGCTACGAGATCTTTGAATTCTTCTTGAGTATAAAATCCACCTGATTCACCTCCAACTTCAGTTGATCCTCCGACTGTTGTTAATTTAGGCCAAGATTTAACTTCAATTCTCCAACCCTGATCATCGGTAAGGTGCATATGAAATTTGTTGATTTTATAATATGCTAATTGATCGATATAACGTTTTACTTCATCAACTGAAAAGAAGTGTCTTGCCACATCGAGCATGGCTCCTCTGTATGCCATTGCTGGCTTATCAGAGATGGTACCTGTTGGAATTACTCTAGTATTTTCTCTCCCTGGTACTAATTCTTCGGATACTAATTGTCTGATGGTTTGAATACCTCGAGATACTCCTGCAACACCTGCTCCTTTAAGTTCAATCAGAGAAGGATTAATGTCAATTCGATAGGCTTCTAAGTTTGTATCTTCAATCCCAACAGCTAAATTGATTGAGTTTGAAGAATCTTTTTGATCCGTTACCGTAAGGTTGAATCCAAAAGCATCTTTTAATGCTCCTTGTAATAACTCAGCTTGAGTTTTTAAATCAGCACCTTGATAACTTATTGTAGTCTCTGAGTTCAATCCAAAAGCTTTATGAGTAGGATTGATTTCAACTGGTTTTGGAATTACAGCAGTGTCTGTAAGACTGTAGCTGATTTCAATGGGTTGTTCTTGCTTGCAAGAAATTAAACTTAGGAAGCTTACAAGACATAGTAAATAGAGGGTTTTCATATTGAGTTGGTTTATTAATGAACCTTAAAAATAAGAATAATATATTTCAATTTTAAATACTTTTGTTTTGTAACAAATTTTAGTTGGAATGAATTCGAAAGCAAAAAAATTAGAAGCCTTTGGTAGACTTCTCGATATCATGGATGATTTGAGGGAACAATGTCCTTGGGACCGTAAGCAAACAATGGAGTCACTACGCCATTTGACCATTGAAGAAACCTATGAACTTGGAGAAGCTATCCTCAATAACGATATGGTAGAAGTTAAAAAGGAATTGGGAGATCTTTTATTGCATTTGGTGTTTTATGCTAAAATTGGTTCTGAATCTAAAGACTTTGATATAGCAGATGTGTGTGATCAAATCTGTGAAAAACTCATTTACAGACATCCACATATTTACGGTGATGTCAAAGTGGCTGATGAAGAAGAAGTCAAACAAAATTGGGAACAGCTCAAATTAAAAGAAGGAAAGAAAAGTGTCCTTGAAGGAGTTCCAAGTGGCTTACCTGCTATGGTAAAGGCCAATAGAATTCAGGATAAAGTTGCTGGTGTGGGTTTTGATTGGGATCACACAGATCAGGTTTGGGAGAAAGTAAAAGAGGAATTAGCGGAGTTTGAAACTGAGGTTCATAGCAAAGATCCCTCTAAGATGGAGCAGGAATTTGGAGACTTGATTTTTTCATTGATTAACTACGCACGCTATCTTAAAATTAATCCTGAAAATGCTCTAGAACGAACCAATGTAAAGTTTATCAATCGTTTTATGACAATGGAGCAACAAATTAAATCAGATCATAAAAACCTCAAAGAGATGAATCTCAAAGAGATGAATCATTATTGGGATGCAGCAAAGGCTAAGGAATAAATTATAAAGCAGCATTAAAGAATAACCTATCTTAGCCCAACTTATGATGAAACTCAACGATTATACCAGAGAATTTAAGAAGAACTTAAAACTGTCAGGACCTGTTATCATGGGATTACTAGGCCATACTTTTGTGGCATTTGCAGATAATATCATGGTGGGTCAATTGGGTACTGCTGAACTCGCTGCAGTGTCCCTCGGAAATAGTTTTGTCTTTATCGCCATGTCTTTGGGTATCGGATTTTCGACTGCAATAACACCCTTGGTTGCTGAGTCTGATGGAGCAAATGATGTCAAGGCTGGGAGGTCGGCTCTTAAGCACGGTTTAGTGCTATGCACAGTGTTAGGTTTTGCACTTTTTGGAATGATGTTACTAATGAAACCACTGATGCATCATATGAATCAACCCAAGGAAGTGGTCGAACTAGCGCTACCATATTTAGATGTAGTGGCTTTCTCTTTAATTCCTTTAGTTGTTTTTCAGGCATTTAAGCAATTTTCTGAAGGTCTTTCACATACTCAATATCCTATGTATGCCACTATTGTAGCCAATGTGGTCAATATAACAATCAATTACTTACTTATTTTTGGAAGTTTTGGGTTTCCAAAACTTGGAATTGTCGGTGCTGCTATTGGAACCTTAATTTCTCGTTTTGTGATGGTAGTGATTATATGGTATCAACTTCGTTCTAGAAAGAAGTTTCACGATTATGTCACCAACTTTAATTTTAAACTTTTAGAAATAAGTAAGCTAAAGCATATCTTAAAGTTAGGTTTTCCATCTGCTTTGCAATTCTTTTTTGAAGTTGCTGTTTTTACCACTGCAATTTGGCTTAGCGGAGTATTAGGAAAAAATGCTCAAGCAGCAAACCAAATTGCACTTAATCTCTCTTCAATGACCTATATGGTTGGGATGGGACTGGGAGTCGTTGCAATGATACGAGTTGGGAATCAAAAGGGAATCAAAGATTACTTCAACCTTCGAAGAATTGCTCAATCGGTTTTCTTACTGACCCTAATTTTTGAAGTTGCTTTTGCACTATTCTTTTTAGTCGGTAGAGAAATTCTTCCAACCATTTATTTGGATACCAATGACATTATCAATCAATTGGACAATATGGAGGTGATTAAACTAGGAGCTGAACTTTTATTGATTGCGGCCTTCTTTCAAATTTCAGATGGACTACAAGTGGTGGTTTTAGGTGCATTGAGGGGCTTGCAAGACGTAAATATTCCTACACTCTTAATATTTATTTCCTATTGGGTAATCGGATTTCCAATTAGTTTTTATTTGGGATTACACACCGATTTAAAAAGTAATGGAATATGGATAGGACTCTTAGCTGGATTGAGCTCATCAGCATTATTATTGTATCTTAGATTTAATTATTTAACCAAGAAATTGCTTTTAAGCAATTCGTAATAAAGTTCTTTAATGGAGTTTCCAAAATTTATATTAGGTGATAACACTGATTATCCAGAGGCAATTTTTGTGATTCACACTGAATTTCCTAGATTCATAATCAATCTTCAAGATGATGAAATTCAGTGGTTTGAAGAGTTTTCAAAAGAGGATGAAGAAGAGTTAGAAGCTGAAACGGTTCGAATGATCGAAGAAGCTTCGGTTTTTTACGATCGAGAGGTTTCAAGATATCAAGACTGAGATGCATAGGCTTTTAGAATTCGATAAATCACTTTTTTTACTGATCAATAATTCAGGAATTGAAGCATTGGATTGGTTTTGGTTGTTTTTGTCGAATACAAAAATGGCAATCCCTATTTACTTGTTATTAATCTTTGTGCTCTACAAAAAGATTGGTTTGAATTTTACCTTATACGCACTCGGATTTGTAGTATTGTTAATCGTATGTGCCGACCAACTCTCTAACTTTTTAAAATACGGTACAAAGCGTTTAAGACCATGTCATCAGGATGAACTCATTCCTCAGATGCGATTACTCAAATCCTATTGTGGAGGTTTTTACAGTTTCTTCTCAGCTCATGCTGCTAATAATATTGCAGTATTTGGATTTTTGTTTTTGATACTTAAATCCAAAACCAAAAAATGGATTTATTTATTACTTGTTTGGGCATTTTTAGTGGCTTTTAGTCGTATCATGATCGGAGTCCATTTTCCATTAGACGTATTTGTAGGCAGTCTTGTTGGAATCTTCTTTGCCTATGTGTTTTACAAGATATACGATCGATTATTCTCTGCTAAATTCATATCGCGTTAAATTGCTGTATTGTTCTCCTTTTTTGAGTATTGCAGATGTAAATCCCTCGTGGTTAGGACTATCCGTAAAGTTCTGTGTTTCGATACAAAACCCAACACAATTCTCTGGAGTATAGATAACAGCAGTAGGTTGATTTGTGGTCGCTTTAATTCTCATTTTAGTTTTTGAAGAATACACCTCAATGTTCTTTGATTGATCAATCACAAATGATGTGTCTAGTAGTATTGATTCAAGTCTTTTGGGCTTATTAAAATCAAAAGGATGTCCCTCGACACTTATTAAATTACCTGTAGGGCATAGATTTTTATTGGTTTCTATGAAATAAGGAGCTGGTATTGTGAATTCAAGATGCTCCAATTTATTGGAATTATCTAATTTGAAATAAGCATGATGGGTGAGATTTACAAGAGTAGTGGTGTCAGATTGAGCCTCTAACTTTACTTCAAGCGATTTTTCGACCAGGGTATAGGTGACACTGACATTTAAATTCCCAGGATAACCATCCTCAAGGTGTTTACTTAAATATGATAATGAGATGGAAGGAGTAGTACCGCTTGTTATAGATCGAAGTTTCCAGACCCTTTTTGAGAAGCCTATACCACCGTGAAGATGGACACCCTTAGTGGTTTGAATAGGATATTCTATGTTTTCAAGAGTTATAGAATTTGAACAAATACGTCCGGCAAAACGTCCTACAACAGCGTTGAGGCTGGTATCATCATCTAGGTGGTCTTGATGGTGTTCTAAACTGTGAACAACTTCCTGTGTTCCTACAGAATCCTTATAAGATAGTTTGTGAATTCTTGCACCAAAGTCAATAACTGTTAGTGATAGATATTCATTCTCTAAATTATATTCCTTCATTTATTCTTTAATGAGTTGAAGTGTACTAAAAATACTAGCATTGATCCAACCTTGGTTCTTGTCTTCACCTTGAACAATGACGGAACCAATAAAATTTTCCCGTTCTTTACTGCCATCATTGTCACAATACGCTAAAGCGAATCCTACTTTAGTAGTTGCTTCTAATTGAAGTGGTGAGGCTTTTTGTCCATCTACAAATGAATCGTCGTAAAGTTTCACAAATAATTCCCATGTATAGATGTTTTCACTCTTCGTGTGGGCTGAGCTTATATGATTGTTGTAATACCGAGGTTCTTTATCTGGAGCAATATCGATGACGTTACCGTCATAGGCAACGTGATAGGCAAAGGCATTGTGATTGTATTGATGTTCTCCACCAGAGTTGTCACTATCGACAAATACTTCAACACAGTCGTCATCCCACCAAAGTTTTAAAGGGTCTTTATGTTGATCGTATAATACATCATCTACTATTTCTACAAGTAGGTATAGACCATTGGTATTCCATCGCAATTTGTACCTTCCTGAAAAATCTTCTGAACTGTAAGGAGCTCCAATCCATCGTTGATCTAATGCTAACCAAGAGGACTCACTCCAAAAGCTTTCAGTAGCTTTTCCGTCAACTATAAATTCTTCATTAGTTTGCTTGATATTTAAAATATGATGGTCAACTTTTTGAGCAAAAACTGCAAATGAACTCAGTAATACTAACAGAATAATTCCTTTATTCACGGTGGTCGTCCTTTAAATATTTCGAATAATTTTGCTTAAATCGATTGAACCGAGGCTTGGAAACATTGATGATGTAAGGACTAAAAGGATTGTTAGATTCGTAATTTTGATGGTAATCTTCTGCCTTGTAAAAGATTCCTATGGGTTGAACTTCAGTGACAATTGGTCTGTCGTAAATTCCCTCTTTAATGAGTTTATAAATATAATCTTCAATAATTTTTTTCTCGTCTTCATTACTGTAAAATGCGATAGAGCGGTATTGAGTTCCAGTATCTGGACCTTGTCTATTGAGGGTGGTAGGATCGTGAGATCCAAAAAACACTTCCACTAGTTCCGCAAATGAAATCACATTAGGGTCGTAGTGTACTTCAACAGTTTCTGCATGGTCAGTTTTACCATAACCAACTTTTTCATAGGTTGGGTTTAATGTTGTTCCTCCTGCATATCCAGATATCGCTTCGCTAACTCCTTTTACATTTTCATATACAGCTTCAACACACCAAAAACATCCACCTGAAAAGTACGCTACAGCATCTTTTTGATTTTCCATATCTATTTTTGATTTCGATTTAGACCACAGTAAACTTGAACTGATAAAAAGTACTAGTAAAAGTCCTGCTTTTAGATTATGTAATTTCATCTTTTAATTGATGCCGGGTTGTTTTAAAGTAAAACCTTCTTCTTCTTTTTTGGATTTCACCATTTGTTTTACTTCTTCCAATAATCCTTTAGCATCATAAATGATGCCATCTTTTACAGTGTATTTGACACCTCCAACTCTAACGACTTCATTGTCCTCTGTTAATTTAATGGCGCCTGTTCCATAAAGAACTTTTAAATTGACAAGAGGGTTTTCCTCAACAATAACAAAGTCAGCTTTCTTGCCGATCGTCACCGATCCAATTTCATTGCTCATCCCGAGGAGTTCCGCTCCGTTAAGCGTCGCTGCTTGAATTACCTCAAGAGGGTGGAAGCCAGCCTCTCTAAGAAGCTCTAGCTCTCTGATATATGCAAAGCCGTAGAGTTGAAATATAAATCCAGAATCTGAACCAGCTGTGACACGTCCTCCTCTGTTCTTGTATTCATTTACAAATTGCATCCAAAGTCTGTAATTGCGTTTCCAAACCACTTCTTGTTCAGTTCCCCAATAATGCCAATAAGAACCATGAGATATCATACTGGGTTGATAGAATCTCCACAGAGATGGTAAGGTGTATTCCTCGTGCCATTCTGCTCTTCGAGCTCGTTGAAGATCTCTGTTGGCTTCGTAAATATTAAAAGTAGGATCTAATGTAAAATCTAGAGAAAGTAGTTCCTCCATCACATCATTCCACTTTTTTGAGCCTGGCCCTGCTGCTTGTTCCCAAAGTTTCCCAGCTTCTTCAAAGCGGTGTTGTTCGTTTTGATAGTTGTAGTTCGAAGGGTAGTTTTGAACTGTTTTATCATCAAATAGTGCTTCTGGTAAACCGTACCAATGCTCCATTGAATTTAAACCTGCTCTAGCGGAGTGAAGCACATTCCATCGCGCGACATCCATCTGTGCGTGGTGAAAGGCAGAACGAAGTCCAATTCGTTTATTTTCACGAATGGCAGCATCCAAGATTTCAGGTTCAGAACCAAAGAATTTAATGCCATCTGCTCCGTTTTTTTTGTTCTGTTGAACCCATTCAATGGCCTGTTGTGGAGTGCTAATGGGAGTTTTGCTTCCCTCCCCAAAACCAGTATAGGCTTTGATTCTAGGAGCTAAAATTGAATTTTGAGCAGATTTATTTTTGAGATCAACTGTAAACTGAACCCCTCTTCCACTTGGCTCTCTAACGGTGGTTATTCCGTGTCCCATCCACAGTCTAAACACGTATTCAGGCTCTGCACCTTGAGACACTCCACCGATATGTGCATGTGCATCAACAAAGCCAGGAAGCAAGTACATTCCAGTAGCATCTAATTCTTTACCACCTTTTTTTAATTGCGGTCTTCTTTTTTCATTGATGGGAACTTTGGGATAACCAACGACTTTAATGTCCTTGATGATATTATTTTCAACAACAATATCGATAGGTCCTCTTGGAGGAGCTCCATTACCATTGATAAGGGTTACACCTCTGATGATTAGTTGTGAATAGGGACCATCTCCACTCGTGGATTGAGCAAATGAAAAGCTTAAAAAAGTACAGAATAAAATGCTTAATAGGGTTCTCATATCGTAATTGATTTTAAAAAATGAATTTACGAAAAATTGTTGAGCATTAACCTATTTTGAAAGTAACACCCATTCTCCTTTGGCAATCAGTGGTTCAGCTTGTTTATACTTTAGTGATTTAACCTCTCCACTTATGACGTTTTTGATTTCAACACGATCGTTACGTCCAATTTTAGCATGCTCTCTTACAATGGTTTCTACCCTAGATGGACCACCAGAAGCTGATGCTGAAGCAGCTTTGTTTTGTGCAGCTAATTCATCTGTGTTGGGGATCTCTTCTTTAGAAAGCTCTACATGGTTTTTTTTAGCTTTGACTTTACTCGCATCTTGAATAGGTGTGTTTTCAGACGGAATTTCACCTTTAAACAAGAATGAAATAATGTCTTTGTTGAGCATTTCAACCATGGTTTTAAATAGCTCAAAAGCTTCGAATTTGTAAATCAACAAGGGATCTTTTTGTTCGTGAACAGCTAATTGTACCGATTGTTTTAATTCATCCATCTTTCTTAAATGTGTTTTCCACGCCTCATCAACGATAGCTAAAGTGATATTTTTCTCAAAATCATCAATTAGAGTCTTCGCCTTAGATTCGTATGCGTTTTCGAGATTGGTAACCACATTAAGATTTTTAATACCATCGGTAAAAGGAACGACAATCCGTTCGTATTTATTGTTTTGATCTTCATACACACCTTGAATCACAGGAAGTGCGATTTCAGCAGCACGTTCCATTTTTTCTTTGTAGTGAGTAAATGCAGATTCGTATAATTTTTTGGTGATCTCGTCTGGTTTCCCTTTGGTAAAATCCGTTTCACTTACAGGAGAAGTAATACTAAAGTATTTGATAAGTTCAAACTCAAAATTTTTAAAGTCTGAGACTGCTACATTGGATTCAACAATGATTTCACAAGTATCGTAAATCATATTAGCAATATCCAATTTGAGACGATCTCCCTTGAGTGCATGTCTTCTTCTTTTATAGATCACTTCGCGTTGAGCGTTCATTACATCATCGTATTCCAAAAGACGTTTTCGAACACCAAAGTTATTTTCTTCTACTTTTTTTTGTGCGCGTTCGATGGATTTAGTCATCATCGAGTGTTGAATGACCTCACCTTCTTCGAGCCCCATACGATCCATGAGTTTGGCAACGCGATCCGATCCAAAAAGACGCATTAAGTTGTCTTCTAAAGATACGTAAAATTGTGAGCTACCTGGATCACCTTGACGTCCTGATCGACCTCTAAGCTGACGGTCAACACGTCTAGAATCGTGACGTTCAGTACCAATAATTGCTAAACCTCCGTTCTTTTTAACTGCATCGGAAAGCTTGATGTCAGTTCCACGGCCAGCCATATTGGTAGCGATGGTTACCATTCCTTCTTTACCGGCCTCAGAAACTATATCAGCCTCTTTTTTGTGGAGTTTTGCATTGAGGACATTGTGAGGGATTTTTTGAATGGTCAGCATTCTAGAGAGTAATTCTGAAATTTCAACAGAAGTAGTACCAATTAGCACTGGTCTTCCCTCTCTGGAAAGTTTGACAACTTCCTCTCCAACGGCATTGTATTTTTCTCTTTTGGTCTTGTAGATAAGATCTTCACGATCTGCTCTTGCGATTGGTCTATTGGTTGGAATTTCTACCACATCGAGTTCGTAGATTTCCCAGAATTCTCCAGCTTCTGTAATGGCAGTACCAGTCATCCCTGAAAGCTTGCGATACATTCTAAAATAATTTTGAAGCGTTACCGTCGCATAAGTTTGAGTCATCGCTTCAATCTTCACATTTTCTTTAGCTTCAATTGCCTGGTGTAAACCGTCTGAATAACGTCTACCGTCCATAATTCGACCCGTTTGTTCATCAACAATAAGAACTTTATTGTCAATTACCACGTATTCGATATCCTTTTCGAATAAGGTATAAGCTTTAAATAGTTGAGTCAAAGTGTGAATGCGTTCACTCTTAACTCCAAAGTCTTTAAAGAGTTCGTCTTTGAGCTCTGCTTCTTTTTCGATGTCTAAATTTTGACTCTCAATAGAGGCAATTTCAGAACCGATATCAGGAAGAACAAAGAAATCTTTGTGATCCTCGTCAGAAATGGTCGCAACTCCTTTTTCGGTTAATTCAACCTGGTTGGTTTTTTCATCAATAGTAAAAAATAATTCTTCATCGACTAAATGCATTTCTCTATTGTTGTCTTGCATGTAGAAGTTTTCAGTCTTTTGCAATAACATTTTGATTCCTTCTTCACTTAAGAATTTAATCAGTGCTTTATTCTTTGGAAGTCCTCTGTGAACTCTTAAGAGTAAGAATCCTCCTTCTTTGGTATCTCCAGCTGCAATTAATTTTTTTGCCTCAGCTAGTACTCCGTTAAGGTATTTTCTCTGTTGTGCAACTAGATCAGCAACCTTTGGTTTTAGTTCATTAAACTCATGACGATCTCCATGAGGAACTGGTCCAGAGATAATTAGGGGTGTTCTAGCATCGTCGATAAGTACTGAATCTACCTCATCTACAATTGCGTAGTGATGAGGACGTTGAACTAGTTCAGATGGATTGTGAGCCATATTGTCTCTCAAATAATCAAAACCAAACTCGTTATTGGTGCCGTAAGTGATATCTGCTAAATAGGCTGCTCTTCTTCCTTCGGAATTAGGTTGGTGATTGTCGATACAATCGACGCTTAATCCATGAAATTCAAATAATGGTGCCATCCATGCACTATCCCTTTTGGCAAGATAATCGTTTACGGTCACTAAATGAACACCTTGACCTGCTAAGGCGTTGAGGTATACAGGAAGTGTAGCTACCAGTGTTTTTCCTTCACCAGTTTGCATTTCAGCAATTTTTCCTTGGTGAAGTACCATTCCACCGATGAGCTGCACGTCATAATGAATCATATCCCATTTGACTGCAGTACCAGCAGCATCCCACTTCGTTGCCCAAACAGCATTGTCTCCATCAAGTTGTACGTATTGTTTTGAACCAGAAATTTTGATGTCAAAACTAGAGGCCTTTACATCAATGGTGTCATTTTCTACAAAACGTCTAGCGGTTTCTTTGACAACTGCAAAAGCTTCGGGTAATAGTTCGTTAAGAGTGTCTTCAGTCTTTTTGTAAATCGTATCTCTAAGCTGATCGATTCTTTGATAGGCTTCGTCGTTTTTATCGACATCTAATTCAATTGCAATTTGCGCTTCAAGGGCTTTTATTTCATCATTTTCAGATTGAATTGAGTCTGCAATTCGCTTTTTAAAAGTAGTCGTTTTTGCTCTTAATTCATCGTGACTTAATGCCTTTAGTTCTTCTTCGAAGCTTTTTATTTTTGAAATTATAGGTTGGAGTTCTTTTATGTCTTTCTGTGCTTTATCGCCTACAAAAACTTTTAGGATCTTATTTACAATACTCATAATATATGTTATCTAACCGTATGGTTGCTTTATATGATCAATTAAAGGCAAAAGTCATGCCTGTTTGAATAGCTTCAAAAATACATAAAAAAAAAGCCTCCTAAGAGACTTTTTTGACTAATTCTGTCATGTTTTTTCTAATACTCGTCTTCATTCCAAAGATAATCTTCGTCAGTAGGATAATCTGGCCAAATCTCATCGATGGATTCGTAGATTTCACCACCTTCTTCTTCCATGGATTGAAGGTTTTCAACAACCTCTAAAGGCGCTCCAGTTCTAATAGCATAGTCGATTAATTCGTCCTTAGTCGCTGGCCAAGGCGCATCACTTAAATACGAAGCTAATTCTAATGTCCAATACATAGTTGTAAATTAAATTTTTGCAAAAATAAATTTTATAACAACAAAAGCAAGTATTTATGTAAGTATTTTAAAATAAAATAAACATAATTAAGGCAACCACTTGATTTCAAGAATATTAATCTTATATGAATAGAATCGTGAAAGGCAAAATAACACATCAGATAAGCGATTCATATAGATGAGTATTTCAGGTTTTAATAAGCATGATTTGTCATAGCTGACAAGATGTCGTTCAACACGTCTACAAACTGCTCTGGCGATTTGAATATTGGAAACCAATGGATGACCTCCATAGAGAATGAAATTTCTAAGAGGTGGCAATTCATTTTGAATTTGATCAATCACAACTTCTAGATCATTGATCATTTTCTCTGTTGGAAAATCGGCAGTGACCTGATCTGTGGCAATAAATCCACCAATTGCTAAAAGCGATTTCTGAATCCCGATAATCAGAGAATGGTATTCTGTTTGATTTTGATCATCTCGAAGTTTACCCATCCAGGCCTGTAGTTCATCCAAATCACCTAAAACTTCGAACACTAATTCGTCTTTTAAACGTTTTTTTTGATCTCCTAAAGATGATTGTCCCTGGTCTCCATTTTTGGTGTAAATTCTCATGTTCTTAATTTAAAGTGTTCTTTGCGTTGAGAAGGTCTAAAAAACAATAGACCGTAGTGATAGCAGTCAATGCTGACATCTATTTTTAAGTCGTTACAGAGTTGATTCCAAATAGTTAACGATTCTTTGGATTCGTATAAATCGGTTACAAAGATAGGTTTTTTAGCTTCTGATACAGCCTTGTATAAAATCGTTTCCTCTTTTATTGAACAACAGAGTAATTGTCCATTTGCCGATGGATCTGTTTTCATTTCAGAAAAAGTTAAACATAAATGTTCTAATGAATCAGAACAATTAATTTGACTGAATTTAAAATAAGTAACAATCCTCTGTAGTCCTTGAAGTGTGCGATTGCTGTTTTTAAATTGTTTATTAGTGAGACCTTGTGTGTAAAGTTTATACACGAAAGGAGAGTGGATTCCGTGCTGGTTTTTAGAATCCCATAAAAAATGAATATATGGTATAATCCCCGACATTTCTATGAATCTAAGATTTCACCGAGTTCAAACCACTTAAGGGTGAGCTCTTCGATAGTGTCAGCAATTTCCTTGAGTGTTTTAGAACGTTTTTCAATTTCATCAAGTTCAATTCCTTCTTCTAAAAATGAAGCTTCTAATTCATCTTTTTCAGCTTCTAAACGTTTAATTTTTGTTTCTAGTTTATTGAACTCTTTACGAGTATTGTGCTGTTTTTTTTGAGTGACGTCGACTCTTAATCTGTTTTCTTTTGTTTCTTTATTGTTTTGTTGAGGTTTTGAATCCTCGTAAACTCTGTAATCTGAATAATTTCCTGGAAAATCTTCAATTTCCGAATCAGACTTAAAAACAAAGAGGTGATCGACGATTTTATCCATAAAGAAACGATCGTGAGAAACCACCACTAGGCATCCAGGAAAGTCCAATAAAAACGACTCCAAAACTCCAAGTGTGACAATGTCTAGGTCATTGGTGGGTTCGTCTAGAATTAAAAAGTTAGGATTTTGAATAAGGACGGTGCATAAATAAAGTCTTTTGCGTTCACCACCGCTTAGTTTTTCAACAAAATCGTATTGTTTTTTGCCGTCGAATAAAAAGCGCTCTAATAATTGAGAAGCACTGATTTGCCTCCCTTTTTTTAAGGGAATATAATCTCCAAATTCTCTTATGACTTCGATAACTTTTTGTCCTGGTTTGACCTCGATCCCTCCTTGAGTGTAATAACACACCTTAATTGTTTCACCGAATACTATTTTGCCACTATCCGTTTTTTGACTCCCAGAAATGAGGTTTAAAAATGTTGATTTACCCGTTCCATTTTTACCGATAATACCGAGTCGCTCTCCTTTTTGAAAATTGTAGTTAATCCCCTTAAAAAGTGTTTTGTTACCATAAGACTTCGATATATTGTGAAGTTCGATAATCTTATTACCCATACGTTCCATTTGAAATTCAATTTCAACCTGGTGATCATTTCTTCGCCTTTTTGCTCGCTCTTTTATTTGTGAAAAGTCATCAATTCTAGATTTTGATTTAGTAGTTCTCGCTTTGGGTTGTCTTTGCATCCAAGAGAGTTCTTTTTTGTAGAGTTGCTTGCTCTTGTGTAATTCAACGGCTTCTTGTTGTAGTCTTATTTCTTTTTTTTCAAGAAAATAAGAGTAGTTGCCGCTGTAGGGATATAATTTTCCTTCATCCAATTCTAGAATTTGATTACACACACGCTCGAGGAAATAGCGATCGTGGGTGACCATGAATAAAGAAATTTTCTCTTTTGCAAAATAGTCTTCTAACCATTCAATCATTTCTAAATCCAAATGGTTGGTCGGTTCATCTAGAATGAGGAGATCAGGTTTGTTGAGTAGAGCATTGGCAAGTGCTAGCCTTTTTCGTTGTCCCCCGGAGAGTTCTTTTACTTTGAGATCTAAGTCTTCTAGTTTTAACTTATAGAGAACCTGCTTGTACTGAGTTTCAAAATCCCAAGCCTGGTGACGTTCCATGGCTTCGAATGCCTTTTGATATTTGCTCTCTTCCTCAGGGTTTTTAAGGGCTTTTTCGTAATTGTGTATGACTTCTAAGATTTCATTGTCAGAATCAAAGATGCTTTCTTCAATTGTTTTGTTTTCGTCTAATTCAGCTTCTTGTGCTAGATAAGAGGTTCGAATTCCCTTTCGAAAATTTACCATTCCTGTATCTGGCACATCCACTCCAGATATGATATTGAGAATGGAGGTTTTTCCACTACCGTTCTTGGCGATAAGAGCAACTTTTTGTCCTAAATTTAAACCGAAAGATAAATCTTCAAAGAGTACTACATCCCCATAAAACTTACTAATTTGTTCTACGCTTAATAGATTCATGCTCTTGAGGTATTTCGATAAGACTTGATAAGCAATAAAAGCAGTGTTGTAATCAAAGGATAAAGTGTATAATTAAACGATTGCAGTCCACTTAGTGCAACGACGGGAATTACAAAAATTCCAAGTATTGATATTCGTTGTATTGTTCTAAGAAAAGTAGGCTTTATTTTTTTTTCAAAAATTAAAAACAACAAAAGAGGATTGGCCCACAAAACATTGAAATTGTTTTGAGTCATATCGTGATTGGTAAAAAACCACAGGAATAAAATACCAATTCCAACCACTGATGTCATTGTAAAGAATACAGTAGTCCATAACTTAATTGAGGTAGACTTTACTGTAAAAACAAGGCTCAACAAAAGAATTAAGCTAAAGACTACTAATGGTGAAACTATTGAAAAACTACTTTCATTTATGTTGGTTTGAGCGATCAGTTCTCTTTGATAAGCTACCAAAGGTTTCGTTCCAATGCTGCTGTTTTCCAGTTGTAATTCAATATTCTCAGGTAAGAATCGATGCTGGTAATCGGTTGCTATAAGATCAATTTTGGAACCTAAAGCAATATTGATTCCAAGAGCACCCCAGCTGTTTTTGTCGAGACGATCGTTAATTAAATTTCTAAAACTTTTGTTCTGTGAAATAAACTCTTCTTCAAATACGATATCCTCATTAGTGAGTTCGATCACATCGATGATTTTTGTAGCGCAATTGTTAAAAAAGAAGTGATATGAATAGTTTCTATTTTCAGGTTTGGCATTGTTTTCAAGAAACTGAAGCAGTTTGTTTTGTTGCTGGGTGTCCAGATTTAATTCCTGTTCTACAACAGAGCGCCCTTCTGATCGGTACTGATTGATAAAATTATTGCTGCGATGTCTAACGAGCATATAATCCAATCTTCCTTTGGCAAAATTGAGATAGAAATTGGGTTGATTAAAATCAAAAACACCATAATTGTAAACCAAATCCATTCGATTGACAGGATCTTTAATCCGTATTGCAGAATGTCCAAATTTGGAATAGAGTTCGTCACCAGGTCCACAAGTTAGAACGCTTATTTTTGCCTCTTTTGATAGATAGGGAATTTGAGCCCTACTGTAACTAAAGAGTAGTATCGTAAATAAAATGAGGATCTTGTTTTTCATCATTTTGCAAATATCGTTAAAATTTGTGGGAATCAACATCGCGTCAACTCATTCTTATTTGTGTATCTTTACCCTATGAAATCATTCAAATCATTTGTACCAAACGCCATTAGTTTTCTTAATCTCAATTCAGGGGTATTGGCCGTTATTACTGCATTAGATGGGCGTTTAGAACTCTCCGTAGGTTTTGTTCTTTTGGGGATTTTCTTTGATTTTTTTGATGGCTTAGCAGCTAGAGCTCTCGATGTAAAGAGTGAATTAGGAGTTCAGTTGGATTCTTTTGCCGATTTGATCACTTCAGGTCTAGCTCCAGGGTTACTCTTGATGCAGTTAATGGTATTAGCCACTTTTGGAGCATCCTCTTCGCTGTCACTTTTTGAAGCAGTAGTCGAACAACCTTTGATTCTGATCGGATTGTTTGTGCCTATGGGATCTGCTTTTCGCTTGGGAGTGTTTAATATTGATGATAGCCAATCAGATTCTTTTGTTGGTTTGCCGACTCCAGCAAATGCGATTCTTTTATCCTCACTTGTATTAATTGAATCCTATCAAGCTGAGGGTTTTCTAGCTCCTTTGATTCACAATAGTTATCTATTGATGTTGATTGCTGTTTTGAGTGCCTTTTTACTCAATGCTCCAGTGCGATTGTTTTCTTTTAAGTTTGCAAGTCTAAGTTTTAAAGACAACAAACTAAAAATACTATTTATAGTATTGACTCTAATTTTTCTATTGGTCTTTAAGTGGAGTGGAGTGCCGATAATGATACTCTCGTATTTGCTTTTAGGGAATTGGAAAAGTTCTAAAAAGTAATTTTCTTTTCTCTGAGCTCAAAATTTTGACCAAGGTAAACTTTGCGTACCATTTCATCTTTTGCCAACTCAGGAGGGGTTCCTGATTTTAGAATTCCACCTTCGAACATCAAATAAGAACGTTCTGTTATCGCAAGGGTTTCCTGTACGTTGTGATCGGTAATCAGTATTCCGATATTTCTGTTTTTAAGCTGAGCGACAATTCTTTGAATGTCTTCCACTGCGATTGGATCTACACCTGCAAAGGGTTCGTCTAACAGTATAAAATTAGGATCTGTAGCGAGTGCTCTTGCAATTTCCGTTCTACGACGTTCACCACCTGATAGCAAGTCGCCTCTATTTGTTCTAATGTGATTGAGACTGAATTCGTCTAAAAGTGCTTCTAATTTTTCTTCTTGTTTTTGTTTGCTGTAATCGGTGAGTTGAAGTACACTCATAATATTGTCTTCTACACTCAATTTTCTAAATACAGAAGCTTCTTGAGCTAGGTATCCAATTCCGTTTTGAGCCCTTTTGTACATGGGGTATGAGGTGATGTCTTTATCGTTGAGATAAATGGATCCTCCATTGGGCTTAATTAGGCCAACAATCATGTAAAATGAAGTTGTTTTTCCGGCACCATTTGGGCCTAGAAGTCCAACAATTTCTCCTTGCTTTACCTCGAGAGAAATTCCTTTAACGACTTTTCTTCCTCTGTAGGATTTAATAATATTTTCAGCTCTTAATATCATATCAAGCGTTTTCTTCTAGTGCTTCCCAATACTCATAGGCTCTTCTCAAATGAGGAATGACAATGGTGCCTCCTACGAGAGTCGCAATACTCAAAGTTTCCATGACTTCCTCTTTAGATGCTCCAGCTTCTTTGCTCTTTTCGAGATGGTACTTTACACAGTCATCACATCGAAGAACTGCAGATGAAACCAGACCTAAGAGTTCTTTCGTCTTTTCATTTAAGGCACCACTCGCATAAGCATTGGTATCGAGATTAAAGATACGTTTTATAATTTTGTTATTGTCGTCTAGTAACTTATCGTTCATTTTAGAGCGATAATCGTTAAACTCTTGAACAGGATTACTCATTTTTTTTGTTTTTTCGCGCTTCTCGTTTTAATACGATTCTAGAAATTCTAATACTGATCTGATAAAGTATTAAGATAGGAACAGCAACAATAATTTGACTCGCAATATCTGGAGGAGTAATAATTGCTGAAAGTATGAAAACTGCAACAACTGCAAATTTCCTGTATTTTTTCATGCCTTCAGGAGTCACAAGTCCAACTTTAGTCAGAAAATAGATTAAAATTGGTAATTCAAATATTAATCCAGCTGCAATTACAGAGGTTCTAATTGTTGATATATACGATTGTAAGTCAATATCATTATGTACCATGTCACTGACAGTATAACTACCCAAAAAGTTTACTGAAAGAGGAGCTACAACATAATAACCAAACAAAACTCCTGTGAAAAATAAAAAGGAAGCAATGAAGATAAACCCTTTGGCATTTGAACGTTCATTCTCATAGAGACCAGGTCCGATAAAACTCCATATTTCATAGAGTATGTATGGAAAGCCTACGATAAAACCAGCCCAGATAGAGGTCCAAAGATGAGCAGAAAATTGTCCTGCCATTTCTCTTGATTGAATTTCAAAAAGTGGTTCAGCAATGCAAAAACTGTCATCAATTCCAAAGTATTGAGAGATTTTACAAAAAACTTGATAGGTTGGAAAATCACCGTGATAAGGTCCTAAAAGAACCACATCAAAGATAAAGCCCTTCATAACAAAGGCAACTACACCAACTATTAAAACAGCTATAGTTGCTCTGATTAAATGCCATCTGAGTTCTTCTAAATGGTCTAAAAACGACATAGAATTTACATCTTTCTTTTTGCTCATTATACGATCCCTTCCTTTATAAGGTTATGGAGGTGTACTACTCCTGTATAGTTGTTTTGATCGATCACTAAGACTTGTGTAATATTGTGGTTCTGCATCAGACTAAGAACTTCAACTGCGAGAGTATCGGAAGTAATAGATTTTGGAGAAGCAGTCATAATATCGATTGCTTTTAAGTTGCTAATATCGTCAAATTGATTTAACATTCGACGAATATCTCCATCGGTAATGATTCCTATGACTGTGTTTTTGTCCATAACAGGACTAACACCTAGCATATTCTTCGAAATTTCAACAATGACTTCTTTTACAAGAGTATTTTTATCAACTTTTGGCTTCAAATTATCTTTAGCTATATCACCAGCAGTTAAATAAAGTTGTTTTCCAAGAGAACCACCAGGGTGATACTTTGCAAAATCACTAGCATCAAATCCTCTTTGTTCCAAAAGACAAACCGCTAAGGCGTCTCCCATAGCAAGCTGAGTACTCGTAGAGGTCGTTGGAGCCAAATTATTAGGACAGGCTTCTTGTTCTGCATAAGTATTGAGAATATAATCGGAATTAGTGCCTAAAAAGGATTCTGGATTTCCAGTGATGGCAATTAATTTATTAGGACGTCTTTTTAAAAGAGGTATGAGCGCTTTAATTTCTGGTGTATTACCGCTCTTTGAAATACAAATCACAATATCCTCATCTTGAATAGTGCCCAAATCTCCGTGAATAGCATCTGCTGCATGCATGAAAATCGATGGAGTACCTGTTGAATTAAGAGTGGCTACTATTTTTGTTGCAATAGCAGCACTTTTTCCAATTCCACTTATAACCACTCTTCCTTTAGATTCTAGGATGCAATTTACAGTATGACTAAAATCATCAGTAAGAAGTTCTGATAAGTTTTTTATGGCGTTGCTCTCCAGTTCAAAAGTTCGCTTTGCGCGATCTAAAATACGATTTCTATCTGTCAAATCTCTGTTTCTAATTTCTCACAAAATTAAACAATCTTGTTTCAACCATAGTTGAAAGTTCATAAAAATAAGTTTATAATTTTATTTCAACGAAAATTTCTTATATTGAAGTAGTAAATTACTTACTACAGAATTTTTAAATGAGCACTTCGATCAATTTAGAAAAACACTTGAAACATTACTTTGGATTTGAGAAATTCAAAGGACAGCAAAAAGAGGTTATCAAAAATGTTTTAGATGGCAAACACTCCTTTGTGATTATGCCAACTGGAGGAGGTAAGTCTCTTTGTTATCAATTACCGGCCTTGATTTTGGAGGGAACAGCCATCGTAGTTTCTCCATTGATTGCCCTAATGAAGAATCAAGTTGATGCCATAAGAGGTGTTTCTGAAGAAAATGGAGTCGCACATGTACTCAATTCTTCACTTACAAAGACTCAGATTAAAGTAGTAAAAGACGATATTTCAAGTGGTGTTACCAAGCTTTTGTACGTAGCTCCAGAATCGTTGACTAAGGAAGAATACGTCGATTTTTTAAAAACTGTTCCTCTATCTTTTGTGGCAATTGATGAAGCTCACTGTATTTCAGAGTGGGGACATGACTTCAGACCAGAATATCGAAATTTAAAATCGATAATTGCTCGTCTGAGAGATGATATGCCGATTATGGGTCTTACGGCTACCGCAACACCTAAGGTTCAAGAAGATATCGTAAAAAACCTTGGAATACAGCAAGCCAAGATATTTAAAACTTCATTTAACCGACCTAATCTCTATTACGAGGTAAGAACTAAGACTAAGAATGTAGAATCTGATATCATACGATTTGTCAAGAAGAACGATGGTAAATCTGGAATCATTTACTGTTTGAGTAGAAAGAAAGTAGAAGAACTCGCTCAGGTTTTAAAGGTTAATGGAATTAGTGCAGTACCTTATCACGCTGGTTTTGACGCCAAGACAAGAGCAAATTATCAGGATATGTTTCTCATGGAAGAGGTCGATGTTGTGGTAGCAACCATTGCTTTTGGAATGGGAATCGACAAACCTGATGTACGTTTTGTAATTCATCACGATATTCCCAAGAGTATTGAGAGTTATTATCAAGAAACAGGTAGAGCTGGTCGAGATGGAGGTGAAGGTCATTGTTTGGCATTTTATTCATACAAGGATGTTGAGAAGTTGGAAAAATTTATGTCTGGAAAACCTGTTGCCGAACAAGAAATTGGAAATGCACTGCTTCAAGAAATAGTCGCCTATGCTGAAACTTCAATCTCTCGAAGAAAATTCATCTTACATTATTTTGGAGAAGAATTTGATGAAAAGAATGGAGAAGGTGCTGATATGGATGACAATGTTCGCAATCCAAAAGATAAAGTGGAGGCTAAGGACGAACTAGTGAAACTTTTAACAGTCATTCGAGATACTGCTGAAAAATTTAAGTCAAAAGAAGTTGTCAAGGTGTTAATCGGTAAATCAAACGCCCTAATATCATCTCATCGAACGAATCAAAGCTCATTTTTTGGTTGTGGAAGTGAACACGACAAATATTATTGGATGGCGTTGATTCGTCAGGCGATCATTGCTGGTTTACTCAAAAAAGAAATTGAACAATACGGAGTGATAAACCTTACTAATAAAGGGATAAATTTCTTATCATCACCTGAGTCATTTATGATGACTAGAGATCATAAGTACAATGAAGAAAACGATGAAAAAATCGTACAAGCAGCTAAAAATTCACTTGGAACTGCTGATAAAACACTGTTTGCAATGCTCAAGGATTTGCGAAAAAATGAGGCTAGTAAATTAGGCGTACCTCCTTTTGTAATCTTTCAAGACCCATCTCTGGAAGACATGGCTTTAAAATACCCAGTTTCAATGGATGATTTAGGGTCTATTTATGGAGTAGGAGAAGGAAAGGCTAAAAAATACGGTCGACCATTTTTGACTTTGATCCATAAATATGTTGAAGAGAATGACATTATTCGTCCAGATGAATTTGTGGTGAAAACAACGGGTTCTAAATCTGGTTTAAAACTCTTTGTAATTCAATCTGTAGACCGCAAATTGTCCTTAGATGATATCGCATCATCAAAGGGGTTGACTCACGATGAACTACTAAAAGAAATGGAGCAAATTGTATTTAGCGGAACCAAACTCGATATCCAATACTGGATCGATGAAATGTTTGATGAAGACATGCAAGAGGAGTTACACGAATACTTTTTAGAGGCTCAAAGCGACGACATCTCTGAAGCATCGGCCCATTTTGACGGTGATTATGAAGACGAAGAACTTCGTCTGTATCGAATTTCTTTTTTTAGTGAAGTTGCTAATTAAGCAACTACTTTTTCCAAAATTTGAATAGTTCTTGTATGGGTGTCAAGTGAAACTTGTGCGCCGATAGGAATCGTAAAATTTTCAGGAATATGCCCAAAAGACATTCCGTAAACTGAAGGTATTCTAAGGTCTTGAATTCGATCGAGGATTACATCTTTTAATTTAAAGCCTCGACTGACATTTTGTTCATCACATCCAATACAAACTCCAAATACGATTCCCGCAGCCTTTTTAAAAGTTTTACTGCTTCTGAGTTGAGTGAGCATTCGATCGATTCGATAGGGTTTTTCACCCACGTCTTCTATAAAGACAATAGCATCTGTAAAATCAATTTCATAGGGAGTCCCCATTAAAGCACTTATTAGAGTGAGACTTCCTCCAACAGCTGTCCCCTTTGCAATACCTGGAAAAATTGTGTAGCGATCGTATTCACTGTTTTCTGTTTGATCTTCAGGTATGGATATGGGGCTTTTAATAGTATTTGCTGATTTCTTACCTCTTAAAACATCGTTAAGGGTGTTTTGGCTGTAGCCATTGTTTAAACTGCTTCCCACTGGCCCGTGAAAGCCGATCAAACCAGTCTTTTTGTGAATGGCATTTAAAAGGGCGGTGATATCACTAAAACCTACAAGAGGTTTTGGATTGGCAGCAATGAGATCGTAATCGAGTTGATCGAGTATTCGTGTTGTTCCATATCCTCCTCGCGCACAAATGATGGCATCGATATTTGGATTTTCAAATGCCTTGTTAATCTCAGAAGCTCTAATATCATCTTCGTTACTAAAATAACCATAGTGATTAATAATGGAAGAATCGTAGATCACTTCGTATCCCATTTGAGTAATTCCTTCTATAGAAATTCCTAATTTATACTCATCTATAGCAAAGCCTGGAGCAATCAACTTGATTTTAGCTCCTGGTTTAAGTTTGTTCCCCAAAAGATTAGGAGGTGTTTCTTGAGTGATTAGTGAGGTTCTTGATAATAGTGTTGTGGAACTCAATCCCAATAAACCTGTTAAAAAAACTCTCCTTTTATTCATATAGTTCTAATCCTTGTTTAACCTTTTTAATTGACGTCTGATTTTTCTGATGGCATTTTGAATTGACTTATCGGGTTCTATAATATTATAGGCACCCCAGAATTCAGGATCAGAAAATCCATCTGCTTCTTCAGCTAAGATTATGGAACTTCTGACGCGATCTCTATATCTAATACGTTGTTTTTCGGTCAATTCTTCCCAATCTGTAATAGCCATTTCAGCTTTCATCGAATATAAGGAATTAAATAATCTTTTTTCCCATTCTACCTTAAAAGTCATATGAATATTACTATAGCCATAGTACCATTGATTGTTTTTTTCTCTGTAATCAACCTTATAAAGTACTTCGGTAGGATATACAAAGGCATCTTTTGGTTTTTTCTTCACAAAGAGACGAGCTGCTCGTTCATTATTTGTGATTTTTAAAGCAAATATGGCATTGGTTAGTAATTTGTTTTCGATATCGATGTAAAGATTACCGGTATATAGTTGTTCTTTAGTGCTGACTTTGGGTTCAAAATGAACAATGTAAATAATTCTATCGTCGATTCTAGTAGACCCATTAAAGCTAAAATCATATAAATTGATAAGCTCCTCTGAGAAAATAAAATCGCTGTATTTCATGATGTCGATAAACAACGCATTATAGGGACCTCCTTGGAATTTCATTGCCAAGGTGTCTTTTTGGCTGTAGTCAGTGTTTTTTCTAGCTTTTACAATTGAAATTGCGTCGTTAACATCACTGTTGTAAGGACGTTTTAAAATAGTTGTCACAGCTTCAGCAAGAGCGATATTCTTAGATCTTCTCTTGACTTGTTCTCTGTAGAAAGCCGTCATAAACTTCGACTGATCAAAGTAATTAGCTCCTTTGTTTGCCATGACATCGATTACCAATTGAGCTGGATTTCTAGGTGCGATTACATCGACTTCTTTTAACAGTAGTTCTGAAGTATCCATTAAAATAGTACTGTCGTTAGCTAATGATTTAATTGGAATGACCGCAGTTTGATAACCCACGTATTGTACCATTAAATTTCTTTCTGTAAGTACTTTTGGTACTTTGATGAGATATTCTCCAGCATTATTGCTGACCGAACTGGCATTTGTTCCTTCAATAGTTATGGTGGCAAATAACAAAGGTTGTTCTGATTTTCTATCTATAATCGTTCCTCTGTATTCTAAGTAATCACCCTGATTTGTGGATTCTTGTGCTTGAAGTAGGGGAGATGATAGAAGTGTAAATACAATGAAAAAGCTCTTGGTCAATTTGGTAGAACGCTTAAAAAGAGTTGTTTTCATGATGTAAAGATTTAGGTTATGAACAATACAAAAAAGTTGTCCAATTCAATTTACTTATTATACCACAAATATTATTCCAATAAAATGTTAAAAAGGATGTTATAGTAGTATATTAGCTAAAAACCCCTTAAAAATTTAGAAAGTTGCAACTATCTTCTTGAAGTGTTTTATATTTATGTTTTAAAATTTCTATGAATCAAGATCATCTTCCATACAGTGAAACTGGATATTTTTCCAAAACAATTTTAGATTATATCTGTGGAGAAAAAAATCTACAATCATTTTTTGGCAATACTCCAGATCTCAACGGTTTTAAGAATCAAATTGAATTAAAAAGAAATTTTTCAAAGTCACACAGAAAACAATTAGTAGAAACTTTAAAAAATCAATATCAAGTTGTAGCGACTAGTGACTTGGTATTAGATCGAATTGAATCCTTGTCCAATGAGAATGCTTTTACAGTAACTACGGGACATCAACTGAACCTGTTTACAGGTCCCCTCTATTTTTTATACAAGATCATCTCAGTTATAAACTTGTGTAAATCCCTCAAGGAATCCTATCCTGAATGTGATTTTGTTCCAATATATTGGATGGCGACTGAAGATCATGATTTTGAAGAAATAAACCACTTTCACTTAAAGGGGAAAGTTTTTAGATGGGAAGGACAAGAACATCAATCTGGTGCTGTTGGAAAATTTAAAACAGAAAACTTAGACACGGTCTTGGGGCTTCTTTCATCAGAATTAGGATCTTCTGATGCAGCAAAAGATCTCAAGGGTCTTTTTAAAAGGGCTTACACAGAACACCAAACTCTAGGTGAAGCTACTTTTTATTTAGCAAATGAACTTTTTAAAGAGGATGGACTCGTTGTGTTGGAACCTAACAATGTCGAATTAAAAAGGCTATTCATCCCTCAGATAAAAAGAGATCTTTTCGATCAAATAGGCTTTAAAAAAGTGAATGATACGATTGAATTGCTTCAAAAGAAGGCATATTCGATTCAAGTCAATCCACGAAAACTCAATTTTTTCTACTTAAAAGAAGGATTGAGAGAGCGTTTTGTCGAAGAAGGTGGAGTCTATTCTGTTTTAAATACAGCAATTCAGTTTACCAAGGATGAGCTCATAACAGAACTTGAGCAACATCCAGATCGATTTTCTCCGAATGTTATTACAAGACCTCTTTATCAAGAAGCAATTCTTCCAAATTTGGCCTACATTGGAGGAGGAGGTGAACTGGCTTATTGGTTTGAACTCAAATCGATGTTTGAGGCTCAAGAAATCATATTCCCAATTCTAATGCTAAGAGATTCAGTACTCGTAATGAGTCAAAAGCAATATGATAAGATTCAAAAGCTAGGTCTTTCTATTGCTGATTTATTTTTAAGCAGGGGTGATTTAATCAATAGACATATTCGAAAAATATCAAATATAGACATTGATCTAAGTCCTTTAAAAAATCGATTAAATGAGCAATTTGAAAATTTATATCAGATAGCCAGTCAAACGGATGCCTCTTTTTTAGGTGCTGTTAAAGCTCAAGAAATAAAACAATTAAAGGGGATTGATAAACTGGAAAAACGCTTGCTCAAAGCTCAGAAACAAAAGCTAGGTCAAGAAGTTGTTCGTCTAGTCAATTTACAAGAGGAACTATTTCCCAGAGAGGGCTTGCAAGAGCGCAATACAAATTTCTCCGAGTTTTATTTGGAGTATTCCACTTCATTCAAGAAGGAGTTGTTAACTCATTTAAATCCTCTGAAGAAGGAATTCATCATTTTAAAACTTTAGTGATGATGCACTCTAGAAGATTACCGAAAGTGGACACCAAAAAATCTTGCAGATAATTTTGCATTGGTGACACCGACTAAATATCAAATTGACGGTCAAATGGAGACTATTGCACGTTTTTGTTTTATCAATCCTGAAACTACAAAAGAAGATGTCAGGGTTATTTTAGATTCCATGAATTGATTTTGGCTGAATTTTTGAATACTAATTATTGATATTGTTAGGTTTAAGATTGATTCTTAAAATTAGCAGTTAAATGAACTTATAGTTAACGTTCAAATTATTATTTTTGCGCATGCATAATAACGTCCTTATTTTAGATTTTGGCTCACAGTATACTCAACTCATCGCTAGGAGAGTAAGAGAGCTCAATATTTTTTGTGAGATTAAACCTTACAATAAACTTCCAAAGAACTTAGATATTTACAAAGCTGTTATCCTATCTGGGTCACCTTTTTCAGTTAGAGCAGAGGATGCGCCACATCCTGACCTTTCTCAGATTCAAGAAAAAAAACCATTATTAGCAGTTTGTTATGGAGCACAGTATCTAGCTCATTTTGGAGGGGGAGAAGTCGCTCCTTCGAATACTAGAGAATACGGTAGGGCAAAGCTTTCGTTTTTAGATCACGATGATCACTTCTTTGATGGAGTAGACACTGGATCTCAGGTTTGGATGAGTCATTCGGATACCATTAAACACCTTCCTTCTAATGCAAAGCTCATAGGAAGTACCGATGATGTAAAGAATGCAGCATATAAAATTGAAGGTGAAACGACCTATGCAATTCAGTTTCACCCAGAAGTTTACCATTCTACAGATGGAGCGAAGATGCTCAAAAACTTCTTGGTAGATATTGCAGGAGTTCAACAAGATTGGACACCAGATTCATTTGTAAATGAAACGGTTGAAGAAATTAAAAACACCGTTGGATCTGATAAGGTAATCTTAGGATTGTCTGGTGGTGTTGATTCAACTGTAGCTGCAGTTTTGCTGCACAAAGCTATTGGATCTCATTTACACTGTATTTTTGTTAATAACGGTCTGCTTAGAAAAGATGAGTTTTCACAGGTATTGGATCAATACAAGCATATGGGGCTTAACGTCAAAGGTGTTGATGCTTCCGATCGATTTTTAGATGCCTTAAAAGGGATTAGTGATCCAGAAACAAAACGCAAGACAATAGGTAAAGTATTTATCGATGTTTTTGACGATGAATCTCATAAAGTAGAAGACGCGAAGTGGCTCGGTCAAGGAACGATTTATCCTGATGTGATCGAATCAGTTTCTGCTACAGGTGGTCCTTCGGCAACAATCAAAAGCCACCACAATGTAGGTGGACTTCCTGATTATATGAAATTAAAAGTAGTAGAACCACTTAAACTTCTTTTTAAAGATGAAGTGAGAAGAGTGGGTGCCGCCTTGGGTATCGATGCTAAGTTATTGGGAAGACACCCTTTTCCAGGTCCTGGACTTGGTATTCGAATTCTTGGAGATATTACTCCAGAAAAGGTTCGTATTCTTCAAGAAGTAGACGCTGTTTTTGTTAATGGACTCAGAGAGTGGGGATTGTATGACAAAGTATGGCAAGCAGGAGCTATGTTACTTCCAGTTAATTCTGTTGGAGTAATGGGAGATGAACGTACTTATGAAAAATGTGTTGCCTTAAGAGCAGTAGAAAGTACCGATGGTATGACTGCTGATTGGGTCAACTTTCCTTATGAATTTTTACAGAAGGTATCAAACGATATTATCAATAAGGTTCCAGGGGTCAATAGAGTCGTATACGATATCAGCTCGAAGCCACCTGCAACTATAGAATGGGAATAATGCAATTAAAAAGGAACTTATTAGCTGTTTTATTTTTGTTTTCCTTGTTGGGTTATGCACAACAAACGGGAACTTATAAGATTAGACAGTCGGATAACCGTTGGAGAATTCTCAAGGATTTTCAAATAAGTCAAGATTCCTTTTTAAAATTAAACCCTCATCTTTCAGAAGACTACAACTCCTTACCTGTTGGTGTTACTGTTGAACTTCCAATTGCTATAGAAAATTCTCTAAACGTAGGAGATTCCATTTACATACGAAAGGAGGCTCCTATTGATCAATACATCATTCACAGAGTAAATCCCAAGGAAACTTTCTACGATTTAGTGAGAAGGTATCAAACTCCTTTAAAAGATATTTTGGACTATAATCCAGGATTGTTATTGACGGGTCTTCAAATCGGAATGAATCTTAAAGTCAGACCTTATAATCAAGAATCAATCTCGTATAAACTAGGATATAGAGAACCTTTATTTGAACCATTTTACAGTGAATCTAAATATTACACCATAGCCTATCCACTTCCTTTTAGAACGGACAAATCAGCGCTATTAGACACCCTTCTTATGGAGAAAACATTTGAAGCGAGAAGGGATATGAAGTTTAGTATTCACTTTTATCAAGGAGCATTGATGGCAATTGAGCAATTGTCAAAACACGATATTCATATCAGTCCAATTCCGATTGATACCCAATTAGACAATACTCATTTAGCTCTTAGGTTGATGGATCTCGACAGCCTTAATTTTGATGCGATCATCGGCCCTTTAAGCAGTAGGACTTTCGAGGCAGCGACTTCTTATGCAATGCGTAACAATATTCCAATCGTTTATCCTTCTGCCTCTGAAAACAGTTATAAATATCCTAAAGCACATATTCCGATTCCTTCAGATTCGATTTTTAGAGATCGTGTATTGAAGTTAGCTTCTTTGCGCTATTCTAATGAAAAGGTCTTGATTGTAGCTGATTCATTGAATATAAAGGCGAGAGAAGCCATCGTGAACCAATTTCCAAATGCAGTTTCCATGGAGCTTATAAAGGAAGTTTCTGTCGATGTAGATACCTTGTCTTCAAGATTGGATTCAATTATTCCGAACTGGGTATTTGTAGAGACTCAAAATGTAAAGTTGGCCTCATCGATCAGTTCTATGTTGAACTCTTCTCTGAGAGATTCTGTAAAGATTAAAATGTTTACAACCAATTACAGTAGTGCCTTTGAGAACGATATAGTCGATCAACAACAGTTGACCAACCTCAACTTTAGTTACCCTAATTTCTATTCACTGCTAAATAACAAGGAATTTTCTGAAGCCTATGAAGAACGATTTGGGTATTATCCTGATCGATACGCTTTGAGAGGTTACGATCTGACTATCTATACCGCTTTAGAAGTACTCGAAAATTCCTCGAATTATTTGAAAAGAAAACTGCCTTACCTCACCCATCGTTTATGGTTAGTACAAGACAGTTTACAAGGTGGTTTTTACAATAAAAGTTCCTATATCTTCCGCTATGAAGCTATGGATATTAAACTTTTTGATTAAACATCACAGACTTTAAAGGCTTTCTTTAATGAGTCAATCTTATCTTCGTATTTACAGATAAATTCTTGTGCAACGACTCCTTTATATCCCGTTTCTAGGATGGCTTTCATAATTGCAGGATAGTAGAGTTCTTGAGTTTCATCAATCTCATTTCTACCAGGAACTCCTGCAGTGTGATAGTGTCCAAAGTAGTGGTGGTTGTCTCTGATGGACTTAATGATGTCTCCTTCTTGAATTTGCATATGATAGATGTCGAAGAGTAATTTGAAATTTTCAGAACCCAATCCTTTGCAAAGAGCAATACCCCAAGCCGAGTTATCACACATATAATCTGGGTGGTTTTGTTGATTAAATAATTCCATTTGAATAACAACACCGTGTTTTTCAGCTAATGGCATGATTTTTTTTAATCCCATTATACAATTCGCCAAACCATCTGTATCACTCATTCCTCTTCGATTTCCACTAAAACAGATGAGGTTTTTAAAACCGTTTTCAGCTACTTTAGGAATCATTTCTCGGTAGCGTTTGATGAGCTCAGGATGATATTGAGGGTCATTCCAACCCTCTGTCAAACTGATTTCTGCGCCATTGCACATCGAACAATTGATATTGTATTGGTGTAGTAATGGCCAGTCTTTTGGGCCAAGAAGGTCAATGTTTCTAATATTCAAGTCATTTAGAATTTGCAAAAATTCTTCAAGTGGTGTATCGTTAAAACACCATTGACAAACAGAGTGATTGATATTATTTTTGAGCTCAAATTTTTTTTCTTCTGTTTTGATAAAGTCTTTTGGGTAGGCAGTTAGTCCAATTGTAGACACAGCTGCAGTTCCAATGAAATCTCTTCTTTTCATGTGTAAACGGTTTATTTTAAATAAATATAGGTATTTTCATCAAAAACTGGGAGATTTCCATTTCCAATTTGTATTTTTGCTTGCGTTGATAAATCAAGTAAACGCAAGATGTCGCAAACTAAATACATATTTGTTACCGGAGGGGTAACTTCTTCATTAGGAAAGGGAATAATTGCAGCTTCATTGGCTAAATTATTACAGTCTAGAGGCTATAGAACTACCATTCAAAAGTTAGACCCATATATTAATGTGGATCCAGGAACTCTGAACCCTTATGAGCATGGAGAGTGTTTTGTGACCGATGACGGAGCTGAAACCGATTTGGATTTAGGTCACTATGAACGTTTTTTAAATTCCACTACTTCTCAAGCAAACAATGTAACTACTGGTAGAATTTATCAATCAGTTATTGAGAAAGAGCGGAGAGGAGAGTTTTTAGGAAAAACAGTTCAAGTGATTCCTCATATCACTAATGAAATAAAAGATCGCGTTCAAATTCTCGAAAAAAACGGTAATTACGATATTGTAATCACTGAAATTGGTGGTACAGTAGGGGATATCGAATCACTTCCTTATATCGAAGCAGTACGTCAGTTGTTGTGGGATTTAGGTGAAGACAATGCGATGGTCATTCATCTGACCTTAGTTCCTTATTTATCTGCAGCAGGAGAATTAAAAACCAAACCTACGCAACACTCGGTAAAAACACTGATGGAAAGTGGAATTAAGGCCGATGTTTTGGTGTGTCGAACAGAGCATGAACTCAGTGATGATATCAAGAGAAAACTAGCCTTGTTTTGCAATGTTAAAAAGGAGGCTGTCATTCAATCTATAGATGCCACTACCATTTACGATGTACCTCTTATGATGCAATCAGAAGGATTGGATCAAGTCGTTTTGGATAAACTTAAACTAGAAGGTTATTCTGAACCTAATTTGGATCAGTGGAAGGCATTTTTAAAACGCCATAAAAACCCAAAAAATGTTGTTGAAATTGGACTTATTGGAAAATATGTCGAATTACAGGACTCATATAAGTCGATATTAGAATCCTTTATACACGCAGGTGCTGAAAACGAGGTGAAGGTGATTGTAAAATCAGTTCACTCAGAACACCTTACCGTGGATAAAGTTGAAGAAGAACTTCAAGGATTACACGGAATACTAGTAGCTCCAGGTTTTGGAGAACGCGGAATTGAAGGAAAGATTAAGGCTGTACAATACGCAAGAGAAAACAATATTCCATTTTTAGGAATTTGTCTTGGAATGCAAATGGCCGTTATTGAATTCTCTAGAAATGTATTGGGAATTAAAGATGCCAACTCATTAGAGATGGATAAATATTGCAAGAATCCAGTAATCAATCTTATGGAGGAACAGAAAGCTGTGACTCACAAAGGAGGTACGATGCGCTTAGGAGCATGGGATTGTCAATTAGAAGAAGGAAGCTTAGCTGCATCAATTTATTCAAATGCAAAGGTGATTTCAGAAAGACACCGTCACCGTTTTGAATTCAACAATGACTACAGAGCTCCAATTGAAGCCAACGGTATGAAAGCTTCTGGAATTAACACAGAGACTAATTTGGTTGAAATCGTTGAAATACCTACCCATCCATGGTTTGTTGGAGTTCAATACCATCCAGAGTACAAGAGTACGGTTCTCAATCCACATCCACTTTTTGTCAATTTTGTAAAAGCGGCTTGTGATCACAAAAACAACTAAGATTTAATTGTCATTCACTGATTGAATATATGTTATGGAAGAAAAAAAATTAGACGTCAATTCGATTGTAGGTTTTGTTCTCATTTTTGGGATACTGATCTATATGTTTTATATCAATCAACCTTCTGCTGAAGAACTCGCTGCACAAAAGCAACAAGAACAACTAGAACTAAAGTCAAAAGAAAAAGAGAATACAACTGTAGCCTATTCGAATATAACCCCAGCTTCTGTTGATACAATTCAAGAAGGACAGCGATTAGGCGCTTTTAAATTAGCCGGATCATCTGCTTCTGTTTCAGAACTCTCCAACGATAAACTCAGTTTAAAAGTAAGTCATAAGGGAGGCCAACTCCAATCAGTTCAACTTAATGATTTTAATACTTTTAAAGGGGAGCCTGTTTATTTAATCAAAGATGATAACTCTAAATTTGATATTGAATTTACAGATCGTGAAAACAGAATTATTCACACTGCTGATTTGTTATTTGAATTGGTATCCTCATCAGATTCAGCACTTACTTTACAATCAAAAGTATCTGATAATCAATACATAGAATTTGTATATTCATTAAATAATGAAGATTATATGGTTGATTTTGCTGTGCGCTCACAGGGTGTTGCTCCTTTGATCAATCCATCGAATATTCCAAAATTAAATTGGTCTATAGATGCGCTTCGTCACTCTAAAAGTGTGATGTACGAAAATAGATACACCAGAACTGTTTACAGATATGAAACTGATAAAGTTGGTAAATTATCACAAGGAGGGTCTGATGATGAAGTAGGAGAGGATGTTCAATGGATTTCATATAAACAACACTTCTTTAGCAGTATTTTAATCCCTCAAAACAATTTTGATAAAGTGAGTTTCACATCAGAAACTCTTTCTGATGAAGAATCAGAAGATGCGTTATTTCTAAAACGTTTTAGCGCTATAACTGAGCTATCTTATACAGCTAATGAATTTTCAAATCAATTTCGGTGGTTCTTTGGTCCTACCGATGTAAAGGTATTGTCGCAGTATGAAAACTTAGAACTAGAATCTGCAATTCCATTTGGATGGGGGATTTTCGGATGGTTAAATCGCTATGTGTTTACACCGGTTTACACCTTTTTAAGTTCATTCTTACCTTTTGGTATCGCCATTATTGTGATGACCATTCTAGTTCGTTTACTCATGTCGCCCGTGACCTATAAGTCTTATTTGTCTCAGGCAAAAATGAAAGTATTGCGACCTGAGATAGATGAAATCAATGAGAAATACAAGGACAATGCGATGAAAAAGCAACAAGAAACGATGGCGCTGTATTCTAAGGCGGGAGTCAATCCGATGAGTGGTTGTGTTCCAGCACTATTACAGATGCCTATTTTCTACGCCCTCTTTATGTTCTTTCCATCCGCTTTTGTACTCAGACAAAAATCATTCTTATGGGCTGAAGATTTATCTTCCTACGATACGGTAATGCAATTGCCGTTTGAGATTCCATTCTATGGTGATCACGTGAGTTTGTTTCCACTTTTAGCATCTGTTGCAATTTTCTTTTATATGAAAATGACTACAGGTCAAAATATGCCAACACAACCAGGAATGCCTAATATGAAATTCATATTGTATTTATCTCCTGTAATGATGTTGTTTTTCTTTAACTCCTATGCAAGTGGATTGAGTTTGTATTACTTTGTGTCGAACCTTATTACCATCCTTATCATGTTGGTGATTAAAAATTACATCATTGATGAGGATAAGATCCATGCGAGAATTCAAGAAAACAAACTAAAACCTAAGAAAAAGAGCAAGTTTCAAGAACGCATGAAAGAAATGATGGAACAAGCTGAGCAACAAAAGAAGGCTAGGTAATCAATTCAGTTGTTTTTTATTTATAGTAATTTTGTCTTTTATTCAAGATGAAAAAAGTTGTCGTTGGTTTATCCGGAGGAGTTGATTCCAGTGTAGCAGCCTATCTCTTAAAACAACAGGGATATGAGGTCATAGGGCTTTTTATGAAAAATTGGCACGATGATTCTGTGACTATATCAGATGAATGCCCATGGCTTGAAGACAGTAATGATGCTCTTCTAGTTGCTGAAAAACTAGGTATTCCATTTCAGACAGTCGATTTGAGCGAGCAATACAAAGAGCGTATTGTCGATTATATGTTTGCTGAATACGAAAGAGGAAGAACTCCCAACCCAGATGTACTCTGTAATCGAGAGATTAAGTTCGATGTATTTATGGACATCGCATTGAGCTTAGGAGCAGATTATGTGGCAACGGGTCACTATTGTAGAAAAGGAGAGCTTAATGATCTACATGGAACTACACATTATCAATTGTTAGCTGGAAAAGATCCCAACAAAGATCAATCGTATTTTCTATGTCAATTATCACAAGAACAACTTTCAAAAACGCTTTTCCCAATAGGTGAATTATTAAAGCCTGAAGTTAGAGCAATTGCAGCTGAACAGGATTTGATAACAGCAGAGAAAAAAGATTCTCAAGGATTGTGTTTTATCGGAAAAGTTCGTCTTCCTGATTTTTTACAACAACAACTCGAGCAAAAAAAAGGGTTCATTGTTGAAATTCCAGCTGATTTTGATGTATACAATCTCAAACTAACTTCATTTGAATCTAAAGAAGAAAAATTAGAACAGGCTTCCAAGGCTTTTTCATATGGGTTGACAGATGGGAAAATCGTAGGAGAACACATTGGTGCTCATTTCTTTACAGTTGGTCAGCGCAAAGGATTGAATGTGGGAGGAACTTCAGAACCACTTTTTGTAATCGCAACTGATGTCAAAGAAAATATCATATATACGGGTCAGGGAAAATCTCATCCTGGACTCTATCGATTAGCTTTAAAAATTGATGCCTCTGAAATGCATTGGGTACGAAAGGATTTGATGCTCAAAGTGGGAGAGTCTTTGGAAGTGATGGCTCGTATCCGCTATAGACAACCCCTGCAAAAGGCAACGCTCTACAGTTTTGATAAGGCTTCTTATCTGAGTTTTGATGAGCCACAATCGGCGATCACAGAAGGACAGTTTGCAGCTGTCTATCTAGGCGAAGAATTAATTGCTTCAGGAGTAATCAATTAGTTATGAACTCCATTTGTAACTTATTTAATATTCAATATCCCATTGTTCAAGGAGGAATGGTTTGGACCAGTGGTTGGCGATTAGCTTCAGCGGTATCCAATGCTGGAGGTCTTGGATTGATCGGTGCTGGATCAATGTCGGCTGAACTTTTAGAAGAACATATACAAAAGTGTCAAAAAGCCACTGATCAACCTTTTGGTGTCAATATTCCGCTCTTGTATTCCAGGGTTGAAGAGCAGTTAGAAGTCATTTTAAAGAACAAGGTATCGATTGTATTTACTTCTGCCGGTAATCCCATGACCTATACTTCGTATCTCAAAGAAAAGGGAATTAAAGTAGTTCATGTAATTGGAAGCAATAAACAAGCCTTAAAAGCACAGTCTGCGGGCGTAGACGCTGTTGTTGCTGAAGGTTTTGAAGCAGGGGGTCACAATTCTAAAGAAGAAACTACCACTCTTGTATTGTTACCAGAAATTGTAAAGACATTATCTATTCCTGTCATTGCTGCTGGTGGTATCGCATCTGGTAACGCCATATTAGCCTCAATGGCTTTAGGAGCTCACGGAGTACAAATAGGTACTCTTTTCTTAATGTCAAAAGAATCTAGTGCACACGATAATTACAAAGAATATCTGACTAGGCTCCAACAAGGAGAAACTAGCTTAACTCTTAAAGAACTGACTCCTGTTCGAATCGCTAAGAATCAATTCTACAAGGAACTCATAGAACTTTATGCTAGGCATGCATCAGTAGAGGAATTAAGAGCAAAACTTTCAAAAGGGAGATCTAAAATGGGAATTTTTGAAGGAGATCTTAGCGGTGGAGAACTCGAGGTGGGACAGGTTGCTTCTTCTATAGATCAAATTCAATCGGTTGAGGAGCAGTTTAAAAGGTTGATTTCTGAATACAAAGAAGCTTATATTCAATTAAAGAGTACGCTCTAAAAGGCAGTAGCCTTTTTAATAACGATATTTCTCATAGGCCAATCACCACTGTCAACTTCTTGAGCGTTGATTTGATCGACGATATCCATGCCTTCAATGACTTGTCCAAATGGTGTATAACCACCGTCTAAGTGGTAGGAGCCAGGTTTGGTCACCACAATAAAGAACTCGAAGGGAGAAGCGAGTTTATGGGGGTTGTCAATATCACTACTAGGCATCGATACGACTCCTCTATGGTGTTTGTGACCCTTTCGAGTATCTGGTGGTAGTAAGTAACGACCAATGGCTCTTCTCTTTTGTGAGACCTCAGGAATATCAGCATTTCCCCCCTGTATGATAAAGCCATGAACGATACGGTGAAAATAGGTGTTGTTAAAATAACCTTTCTTAGTCAAGTAGATAAAATTTGCTTTATGATAGGGAACATTGTCAAATAGTTCAATGGTAATATCTCCAAAGTTTGTTTCTAATTTCACTTTAGTTTCCTTTAGAGTTTTGCTGTATTCAAAGAAAAAAGCAATTGCATTCTCCTCATCGAGCACAAAGTCATCGTTCGATACGTTATTCGATTCCTCTTTTTTCTTTTCTTTTGATTGAGAAAGTTGAACAGTTTTAGATGATTCAACACGGTCTTTGATTTGATTCCTGCTGGAATTTGAACTATATTTAATTTCAGTATTGGAATTCTGATTACAAGAAGTCAAAAACAGTAAAGTGATGAGACAATACCTTATTTTATAAATGTGTTGCATGGATTTTGATCATTTTACATCTGTATTTTCAAAAATAGAAAAATTAGCTTTGCCAGGAAAACAGGCACACTTTTCTATGACTTCAAAAATAAGGGCAATTCAGATGGCTAGTGAAAACTTTGAAGTAAAAAAAGTCAAAAAAGCTGCTGTATTGGCGCTGTGTTATCCTGATATTCATCGCAAAACCAATCTTTTATTGATCAAAAGAAAAGCTATCGATGGAGATGTTCATTCCGCACAAATAGGATTTCCAGGAGGAAGAGTCGAAGAAAAAGATACTTCATTGATGCATACAGCCATAAGAGAAGCAGAGGAGGAGGTGGGAATTCAGAAAAATGAAATCGATAAAATTTTAAAATTGAGTCAACTTTATATTCCACCATCCAACTTTTTAGTACACCCTTTTTTAGCACTAAGTCAACAGAAGCCTGAATTTAAAATACAAGAAGAAGAAGTAGATTCTATTTTGGAAATACCTATGACTTATTTCTTAGATGATAAAAATATTTGCACACATAAAATTTCAAACTCATATCTCACCGAGGTAGATTTTCCAGTATTTAATTATCAAAACCATATGATATGGGGTGCTACAGCAATGATGCTTGGAGAAATACGCTATTTGATAAAACAAATCATTTGAGAATTATTTCCAATAATTGATTAAATTGCGCCTTATGTCAATATTCAAGAAAAATCCATTTGGTCATTATCTCTATCTAAAAAAAATGTTGATTCGCTATTTAGGAATCTTAACGCATTCGAGATACAAACGATTTAATGAACTCAAAATAGAGGGATCAGAAATAATTAGGGATTTGCCAGATAAAAAAGTGTTGTTTGTTTCAAATCATCAAACTTACTTTGCTGACGTTGTTGCGATGTACCACGTTTTTAATGCTAGTTTAAAGGGGCGTATAGATTCCATTAAGAATGTTGGGTATTTGTGGAATCCCAAGCTCAATATATACTATGTTGCTGCGAAAGAAACAATGAAAGGAAGCTTTATTGCTAAAGTACTTGCTTATGCTGGATCCGTTAGTATTGATAGAACTTGGAGGGCTGCAGGTCAAGATGTCAATAGACAGGTAAAATTGAGTGATATTACCAATATTGGAAAGGCTTTAGAAGACGGTTGGGTTATTACCTTTCCTCAGGGAACGACAACTCCTTGGAAACCAATTCGAAAAGGAACTGCACATATCATTAAACGATATCAACCTATTGTAATTCCTATTGTTATCGATGGATTTAGACGTTCTTTTGACAAAAAAGGACTTCGCATAAAAAAGAAGGGGATTCTTCAGTCAATGGTGATTAAACAGCCCCTCGATATTGATTATGAAAATGAATCTATCGATGAAATAGTAGAAAAAATCGAATTTGCGATTGAACAGCATCCTTCATTTTTGAAGGTACTCACCAAAGAACAAATTGCTGAGATTGAAGAAGAAAACAAACTGAGGCATTACGATTTGGATAAAGATAGTAGTGAGGAGAAAGAAGACAACAACAATTAATTTTAAATTGAAGAATTAAAAAAGAGGCCATTGGCCTCTTTTTTTTGATCAATAAATTCTTATTGTTTTCTGTAATCGAGTGCTGGTTTTCGATTACCTATCATTGGAATATATTTAAAATCGGCACCTCTACGATCCATTAATTCTTGTTTTGCTTTCTCAATAACTCTAGGGTTTTTAAGGATATCAATAGCAGTCATTCCCAAGGTTTTAGCAGCGACCATCATTCCTTTTTTACCGATTGACATTCCTCCAGCAGCTACAGCTTGCCATGAGTGAGCTGGTGTTCCGGGAACCCAGGTAGCAGTACTTAGTCCTGCCGTAGGAACTGTAAAGCTTACATCGCCAACATCAGTTGAACCACCAGCTTTACCTACTTCTTTATAGGGCTGAATTTCGTTGGTGCTAGTTAAGTCTTTTGGATTACTTAAAGTCTTTGAGATTTCTTCAGCAAATGCCTTTTCTTCTTCATTATATTGAAAACCTCCTACTTTAACTAAGTTGTCATGCATTAGTTTTTGAAGGGTTAAATTTGGAAGTAATTCATGTGTTCCACCTATGAGTTCATAATCCATAGTGGTACCAGTACCTATAGCAGCACCTTTAGCGGCATTGACAATTTTTTCAAAGATATCCATCACTACATCCCTGTTTTTGTCTCTGGCATAGTAGTATACTTCTGCGAAATTAGGAACAACATTTGGAGCTTTACCACCTTGAGTAATAACGTAATGAATTCGAGATCCATCTGGAATGTGTTCTCTGAGCATATTAACCATCATATTCATGCCTTCTACCGCATCTAAAGCTGATTTTCCTTGATCAGGAGCTGCGGCCGCATGTGCAGCTACTCCGTAGAATCTAAATTTTGCAGATTTGTTCGCAAGTGCAGCACCTGCATTTGCATTGTTATTGTTGCCTGGATGCCAATGGAGTACCGCATCAACATCATCAAATACACCTTCACGGGTCATATATACTTTACCAGATCCACCTTCTTCGGCTGGACATCCGTAAAATCGGATTCTCCCTTCTTTTTTTGAGTCTTTAAGCCAATTTTTAACTGCAATTGCAGCAGCAGTAGATGCTGTTCCAAACAAATGATGACCACAAGCATGACCTGCATTTCCACCAGCGGATTCTTGATGGGTAATAGCTTTTTGAGACAACCCTGGTAATGCATCGAACTCACCTAAGATTCCAATAACAGGTCCTGAAGATCCGTATTCAGCCATAAATGCTGTAGGTATACCTGCAATACCTTTTGTGATTTTAAATCCTTCAGCAGTTAAGGTTTCTTGAAGTAAGGAAGAGCTCTTTTCTTCTAGATAGCCCATTTCAGCCCAATTCCAAATTTGTTGAGCAATATTCGCATAGATTTCTTTGTTGTCTTCCAATTGCTTTATTGCCTTTGAAGAACTTTGTGCATGAATAGAAATACTACTCATAAACAATAATAAAAGAGTTAATTTTTTATACATAGTCTGTTTCTTTTTAAAAGCTTTAAATTATAAAAAATATTCAAACATTACTTTCTTGGGTGATACATATTTAATACTGACGTCAAATGAGTTTTATCCATATGTACGTAGATCTCAGTAGTTGTAATGCTTTGATGTCCAAGCATATGTTGAATGGCCCTTAAATCTGCTCCGTTTTCCAATAGATGTGTTGCAAAAGAATGTCTAAAAGTATGAGGGCTAATCGTCTTATTTAAACCAATTTCAGAGGACAATTGTCTAATAATTGTAAAAATCATAGCTCTCGTTAGTTGAGATCCTCTTCTATTGATGAAAAAGAGATCAGAATGTTCTTTTTTTAATGGAAAAAGAGGTCGAACCATTTTTTGATAATTTTTCATGCATTTGATGAGATAATTATTTAGAGGTATAAAACGTTCTTTATCTCCTTTTCCTATAACCTTAAGAAATCCTTCTTTGTAAAAGAGGTCTGAACATTTGAGGTTTAAAAGTTCACTAACTCTGAGACCACATCCATAGAGTGTTTCTAAAATTACATAGTTGCGTTCACCTTCGTTTGTGGATCGATCTATTGCAGAAATTAATTGATCGATTTCATTTACAGATAGTACTTCGGGTAATTTCCTACCTATTCTAGGTGTTTCAATTAAATCCATGGGATTATCTGTTCGATAATCCTCAAAAATCATATAATCAAAAAAATTTTTTAAACCAGAAATGAATCGAGCTTGGCTTCTTGGACTTATGTTTTTAGAAAGGTCATAAATAGTGTTTTTCAAAAGCTCATGATCAATTTTGATAGGGCTGATGTCAATTTGATGTTCAATTAAATAATTGGAAAGTTTGTAGAGATCTAGGGTGTAGTTTTTGATTGTATTTTCACTTAATCCTCGTTCAATTTTGATGTAAATCAGGTAATCTTTTATATGATTTTTCCAGCTCATTTTGTTCATATCTGAATTTATAGATTGACTTAGGTCAGTACATTTTATCGAAAAGTATCAAATTTTCAATAGTTTTAATTAAATTTAATGTAATTGATTCATAAATAGATCATACCGATCAAATAAAAAACATACAGCTAGTATCTAAAGCCATTTTTACAGGTGTGTTTTTTCGGTTGCAATTCTAATTCTTTGTGGTTTAAAGTTAAAAGTAGTTTCTACCGTAATGTATGATATGATAGAAGCATGCAATTTTAAATAAATAGTCTTATTTTTACCTCATGAAAATTCTTATACTAAACGGTCCTAATATTAATTTATTAGGAAAAAGGGAACCTGGAATCTACGGAAATGAAACCTTCGATTCGTTTTTTGAAAAACTATCAAAGGAATTTGAGTCTGTTGTATTAGAGCACTTTCAATCTAATATTGAAGGAGAACTCATCGATAAGATTCAAGAGGTTGGATTTTCATATGATGGGATTATTCTCAATGCTGGAGCTTATACACATACTTCTATAGGGATAGGTGATGCTATTAAAGCTGTAACGACTCCAGTTGTTGAAGTACATATTTCAAATACCTTTTCAAGAGAGTCCTTTAGACATCAATCGTATATATCTCCTGTTGCTAAAGGAGTCGTTTTAGGATTTGGACTTCAAAGCTATCGTTTAGCACTTCTTAGTTTTATTAGCTGATATAAAAGTTTTATATTTAGTTTAACTAAACTAAAACTTATATATTATGAAAGCTATTGCTGTCAAAGCATCGCTTTTCATCAATTATTTCGTATTTGCCATTCTGCTTAATTCAGTAGGTATTGTGATTTTAAAATCACAAAACGTATACGGTGTTGATGAAGTAGCTGCGAGCACCCTTGAACTCTTTAAGGATCTTCCTATTGCCATTATTTCTTTTTTAGTCGCGTCATTTTTACCTAAAATAGGTTATAAAAAAGCAATGCTGATTGCCTTATTACTAGTATCTGTAGCCTGTATTGGAATGTATTTTGGTAATTCATTTGTTTGGGCTAAAGTGCTATTTGCTTCAGTAGGAGCTTCTTTTGCACTAATTAAAGTATCTGTATATGCCTCTGTAGGTTTGGTGACCCAAAACGAAAAGCAACACAATAGTTTAATGAGTAATATCGAAGGGGTGTTTATGTTTGGTATCGCTTTGGCATATTTTTTATTTCCTGCCTTTAATTCAGCGACAGACGAAAATGCTTGGCTTAACGTATATTGGCTATTAGCTGCATTTTCTCTGGTGTCTTTTTTATTTTTACTCTATGCTCCATTTGATCAACCAGTTGAGGAAGACACTAACTCGAATATACTAGAAGACTTTTCATCTATGTTTAAATTGATTACTCAATTGCTTGTCGTCATCTTTGTTATCTCAGCATTTTTATTTGTGATGATCGAACAAGGAATTATGACCTGGCTTCCTACTTTTAACGATCGTGTATTAGAGCTTCCCGAAAATTTAGCAATCATGATGGCGAGTATTCTAGCTGTTTCTCTTGGGATTGGTCGTTTGTTCGCCGGATTTTTGTCAAATTACTTTAATTGGGTTTGGATTCTAGTAGTCTGTTTGTTAGCAGCGATGATTATTGTTTATTTTGTGCTGCCTATGGCTGTTGAATCAACGATTAGCGGAGTGGAAACGCTGTCAGATATTCCTCTCTTGGGTTATGCTTTTCCGATAGTAGGCCTGTTTATCGCGCCCATCTATCCTTTGTTAAATTCGGTAATCTTAAGTGCGCTTCCCAAGTCACTACATTCTCATATGTCTGGATTGATTATTATTTTTTCAGCCATTGGAGGAACCCTAGGCTCTCGTTTAATAGGAATACTATTTAAAGAAGTTGGAGCTGCAGAAGCTTTTAGTTATACCTTAATTCCTATGTCTTTATTACTAGTAGCAATTTTAATATTAAAAAAACTAACTGCGAAGTAATGAAGGAAAAGATAGTGTATACTGCACCTGAAGAATCATTCGAAGAGCTCTTTGTGGATTTGCAACGATCAAGGGTGTTGCGTGATGACAAACAAATTTCAGATGCGATACCTTTGTCAAAACCCTCTGAAATTTTAAATCGTTACAGAGCTCAAAAGGACGATAGTGATTTTGATATTAAGGTGTTTTTTGATGAGAATTTCGAAGTTACTCAGGCCCCTACAACTGGATTTGAAGCTAACATTGATCGATCTATTGAAGAACATATCAAAGCACTATGGCCTTATCTAAAAAGAGAAGCTGATCAATTAATAGAAGGAAGCTCTTTAATTCCGCTTCAATTCCCATATATAGTACCCGGTGGTCGTTTTAATGAAATTTACTATTGGGATAGTTTTTTTACCATGCTTGGTCTAAAGATTCATGAAGAAGTTGATACTATTGAAAATATGATTAAGAACTTTGCCTGGATGATTAATCATATTGGGTTTATTCCCAATGGAAATAGAACTTACTTCCTAGGAAGATCCCAACCTCCCTATTTTTCACTGATGGTGTGTTTATTGTCAAAAATTAAAGGTGATTCCATACTCAGTAATTATTTAGATGAATTAGAGTTGGAATACGGGTTTTGGATGAATGTAGCTGATGAAAGTGAATCCCATCTCATTTCCTATAAAGGTGTTGCTCTTAATCGTTACTACGACAGGAATGATGGACCAAGACCTGAAATGTATGCCACTGATATTGAAGATTATAAAAAGTTTGGAAAACCTGATAACTATTACAAACATTTAAGAGCAGCATGTGAATCGGGATGGGATTTCAGTTGTCGTTGGTTTAAAGATCCAATGGATTTAGGATCAATTAATACGTTAAGTATACTTCCGATTGACCTCAATTGTTTACTGTTGAATTTAGAGCGAACTATAGCTCGAGCTTATGATTATATAGATGATTCAAAAAAGTCTGAAATTTGGAATAAAAGAGCTTCAAGAAGGGAAGAGACTATTCAAAATTTATTTTGGAATCCGGAACAAAACTATTTTAACGATATCAATTTTGTAGATGGGAAACATACTGGAGTCCTTTCTTTAGCAGGCTTATTCCCCCTTTTTTTTAAATGCGCTACTAAAAAACAAGCAGATGCTTGTGCAACGGTTGTTGAAGAATGCTTCTTAAAAGATGGAGGTTTGGTTTCAACTCCATTAGATACAGGACAACAATGGGATGCTCCAAACGGATGGGCTCCACTGCAGTACATCAGTGTTATTGGTCTCAAAAATTACGGTTTTGATACTTTAGCCAATAAAATAATCAATCGTTGGATTGAATCCAATAGAGTCATTTATAAAACAACCGGAAAAATGCTTGAGAAGTATAATGTAGTCGATGTTAATCAACTCTCAGGAGGAGGGGAGTATCTAGTTCAAGATGGATTTGGATGGACCAATGGAGTCTATTTAGTGTTTAAACGACTTCAAAAAGAGATGATAGATATTTAATCAAACTATAAACCCCTCAAGAGAGGGGTTTATTATTAGTATTATTTAAAAAGAGTTTTACTCTTATAGGTGAATCACTTCATCATAAGCGGCTGCAACAGCTTCCATAACTGCTTCACTCATTGTTGGGTGTGGGTGTATTGCTTTTAAGATTTCATGGCCTGTAGTTTCTAATTTTCTAGCAACTACTGCTTCGGCAATCATATCAGTTACTCCAGCACCAATCATATGACATCCCAACCATTCTCCGTATTTAGCGTCAAAAATAACCTTTACAAAACCATCTGAATTTCCACCAGCTTGTGCTTTACCTGAAGCAGAGAATGGAAATTTACCAACTTTGATGTCGTACCCTTTTTCTCTTGCTTGTTTTTCAGTTAGACCAACAGATGCAATTTCAGGAGTACAATAAGTACACCCAGGAATGTTTCCGTAATCGATTGGATGAACATTCATTTTAGCAATTTTCTCAACACAGAGAATTCCTTCGGCAGAAGCGACATGAGCTAAAGCTGGACCTGGAGTAACATCTCCGATAGCGTAGTAACCAGGAATATTTGTTTGATAGTAGTCATTGACAAGAATCTTATCTCTATCAGTAGCAATACCTACATTTTCAAGTCCGATATTTTCTATGTTTGTTTTAATACCAACAGCAGAAAGTACTAAATCAGCTTTGATGATTTCTTCTCCTTTTGCAGTTTTGATAGTAACACTAACTCCTTTACCTGAAGTATCTACTTTAGTAACTTCAGATGAAGTCATTACCTTCACACCTGCCTTTTTGAAGCTTTTCTCTAACTGTTTAGATACTTCTTCATCTTCTACAGGAACTATATTAGGTAAGTATTCAACAACCGTAACCTCAGTACCCATAGCATTGTAAAAGTAGGCGAATTCAATACCGATGGCACCACTTCCAACCACCACTAATTTTGAAGGTTGTTTATCTAGGGTCATCGCTTCTCTGTAACCGATGATTTTTTTTCCGTCTTGAGGAAGTGAAGGAAGCTCTCTTGAACGAGCACCTGTAGCGATAATAATGTGATCAGCGCTGTATATGGTTTCTTCTCCCTGTGCATCTTTAACAGACACTTTCTTTCCTGGTTGAAGCGTCCCATAACCATTGATTACAGTAATCTTGTTCTTTTTCATTAAGAATTGAACTCCTTTGCTCATTCCATCAGCAACACCTCTAGATCTTTTAACTACTGCATTAAAATCTTTATCAACATTATCAGCACTCAGTCCGTAATCTTTAGCGTGATTGAGGTATTCAAACACTTGGGCTGATTTTAACAGCGCTTTAGTAGGGATACATCCCCAGTTTAAACAAACTCCACCGAGGTTTTCTTTTTCAACAACAGCAGTTTTTAATCCTAGTTGAGAGGCTCTAATGGCTGTCACATATCCACCAGGACCACTACCTAAAACGATTACATCAAATTGACTCATTATGTGTATTTTCTATGATTATTAAGAGGGCTCAAAGATAAGAATATTATCATTAAGATTAAACCAACTATCTACTTTAGCTGTTTATTGTTTTTTAGAAGGGATGAATTCTAGAGCTATTCCATTGATACAATGGCGCTTCCCTGTTGTATCCTTAGGGCCATCGTCAAATACGTGACCTAAATGACCGCCGCAATTACTACATTTTTCTTCGATCCTTGGAACACCAATTTTATAGTCGACATCGTAAGTGATGGCACCTTCAATCTCCCTGTCAAAAGAGGGCCAACCACAACCTGCATCAAATTTGTTCTCACTGACAAAAAGTGGAGCTTTACAGGCCTTGCAAATGTAGACACCTGCATCGGTATTGTCAAGTAATTCGCTGGTGTAGGGACGTTCTGTAGCTGCTTCAAAAAGCACTTTATAAGCTAAAGGTTCTTCTGCTTTAAATTTTTCTTTATCGATTTTCACTAGTGGTTTTTTTAGTTCATTTTTGTGTTGTGCCTCGCAGGAACTTATTAGCACTACACTGATAAGTGTCATTAGTAGTATTGTTTTAAATTTAATCATATTTAAAGTTGCGATTAATTTGAGAGTTGAAACACATTAGATTCGGATAGTTCTAACAGATTCATAAGCCCATTATAGTTTTCTGGATTGGAAACTGCAAACTCTGCAGGGACAATTACAATTCTAAACACTTTATCTTGAGTGTAATTTGCAGGTAGTAAATTGAGATCAAAATTAGCATCTAAGAAGATAGAAACATCGTAAAAGGTATGATTATAAGTGTATTGTAGCAAACCGTTAGTTGTAAAGAAGTTTTGTGGGAGGAGCGTCCATACATCTTCATTACCATTGACTACATTTTCTAAGAGATAAACAAATATCGCATCGGATTCGTATACAGTTACTGATTGAGGGAATTCATAAAGAATACTAAAGTTGTTAGCGGCGTTAAAGTCAGCTGTAATTTCGATGACCTTACCCAATTGAGTTACTTCTTCAATGTAGGTTTCTTTTCTGCAGGAGCTAAATATTAAAATAATACTTATTGATAATAGTGAAGCAATTGTTTTCATGGTCATCATTTTTGAGTTCTTTAAATACCTTTTCAAAAAGCATACCAAAAATAAATATCTTGAATTCATTTTAATAGAAATAAGTTAGTTATTTTAGGCATATGAAAGAAAGAACATTAGCTAAGGGAGATAAAAAGCTATTGTTTGCTTGGGCTTTTTATGACTGGGCAAATTCAGTTTTTAACCTGGTAATTACGACTGCAATTTTTCCAATCTTTTATGGAGTACTCTTTAGAACTGCAGAAATTGAGTCTGTCGAAATTTTTGGAATGGAAGTAGCTAGAGGACCTTTAATTTCATATGTGACTTCGCTTGCTTTTGTATTTGTAGCCCTTTTAAATCCAATTCTCTCTGGAATCGCAGACTACTTGGGAAATAAAAAAATGTTTTTAAAAATATTTGCCTATTTGGGGGCCTTATCATGTATTGCCATGTATTGGTTTTCTTTGGATTTTATCTACTATAGCCTAGCTTGTTATTTTTTTGGACTGGTTGGATTTTGGATTTCTTATGCTTTTTGCAATTCTTATTTACCCGATATAGCTAATGAAGATCAACAAGATTGGATCAGTGCTAGAGGTTTTTCTTTGGGATATATTGGATCTGTAATTCTTTTGCTATTTGATTTAGCGATGGTAATGAACCCCAACTGGTTTGGAATTGAAGATACTCCTTCTGATCCTGCAGCAGTCAAAGCAATGCGTTATTCCTTTGTGACTGTTGGTATTTGGTGGATGGTATTTTCTCAATATACCTTTTATTATATGCCGAAGGGAAATAAAAAAGAGGGCGAACGAGAACATTTACTTTTAAACGGAATAAAGGAATTGAGAATCGTTTATGCAAAGCTCGGTGAGAGTCCCCGTTTAAAAAGTTTTTTAAAAGCATTTTTTGTGTATGGTATGGCTGTACAAACCATTATGCTCGTCGCTGCTTTTTACGGAGAGGAAAAGATTGCTTGGGGATCGGATGAAATGCGTACAACGGGATTAATTATCAGTATGCTAGTCATTCAATTAGTTGCCATTATCGGTGCAACACTTACCGCTAAAGCATCTTCTCGATACGGTAATATTCCAGTGTTGGTACTTATCAATATGATTTGGATCTGTATCTGTATCTACGCTTTCTTTATGGAAACGCCAACTGAATTCTATACGGCTGCAGGATTTGTAGGGATGGTCATGGGTGGAATTCAAGCCTTGTCTCGCTCGACTTATTCGAAGTTGTTACCTGAAACTCAGGATACGGCTTCCTATTTTAGTTTTTATGACGTAGCTGAAAAAATAGGAATCGTTATTGGAACTTTCATCTATGGAGCCGTAGCTCAAATCACTGGAGATATCAAGTTTGCAATCATAATTTTAGGAGTGTTCTTTATTATAGGAGCCCTCTTATTAACCAGAGTTAACAAGAAGGCTCTATCTTTAAATTAATCAACTAATTAATTTTTAATCAAATCACCAGATCCAATAATTTTTGAATCAACTTTTGGATTTCCTTTGTAGTGCACATCACCCGATCCAGCAATTCTCACTTGAAGATGACCTGAAACACTTACTTCAGCATCAGCAGATCCAGAAATATGGATATCAGCAGTTTTGGCATCTAAATTAAAGGCGTAAACGTCTCCTGATCCTGCAATGGTCACATCAATGCTCTGAGTGCTTCCCTCTAGCGTTGTTTCACCTGAACCAGAAATAGTAACATCGATTTCAGATGTATTCACTTGAAGCTCTATATCTCCTGAACCTGCAATTGTGACGTCTAATTCAGTAGCATCAACGGCTGCGTAGATAGCTCCTGATCCAGATAGTGTGGTTTTGAATTTAGGACTTTCCAAACGGAATTCACTACTGATACTACCAGATCCAGAAAGGCTCATTCCATCGATTTTCTTTACTGGAACCTTTACTAAAATTGGAGTTTTTCTAGAAGGAATGAGTTCGATTAATCGTTTAGTTTTAACTGTAAGAGTGCCATTGTCAACAAAAACCTCAATGTTTTCTAAAAGATTTGATTCACCTATAAGTTCAATACTACCTTCAGTTCCGCGAACAAGAGTTGCATCAAAGAAGCCTGAAATTTTAACACTGTCGTAATCTCCTACATTTCTTATGATGGTAGTCGTATCTCCATTACCTCTAATTTTTTTACCCCATTGTGCTTGCACAGGGATGCTAATTAAGGCTATAGCTATAAGTACGATTATTTTTTTCATGATCTATTATTTAATTTGAATTGATTTTTTTCTGAATTTGATGTGACCGTATGAGGAATTGATATTGATTGAATGATCAGCGGCTGATCTTCCAAAACTTCCTTTGAGGTGTTTCGAACTCGATTTTTCATTTCTGTAATCCACATTAAATAAATCGTCGTTAAGACCTTCTACATCGGTGTATTTGGAATTGATTTCAAAATTGAAATTAGAGCTCTCAGTGTATCCAATTTTAATTCCTGAATAATCAGTGTCAAGGGTTAAGGATTCTAATACATCTGACACCAATCCAATGGTGATCTTGCCGTAATCAGCACTCAAATTCGCTGCTTTTCCAAGAAGGTCAACCCTGATGTCTGCATAATCACTATCACCTTCTAAACTATTAATCGCTTCGATGGATAGTCCTCCGTAGTCTAGATCATAACTTCCTTTGATGGCTTTGCCTAGGTCGATATGACTGTAGTCTGCATTAAGATTAAAGGTTTCTAGTTCACTGACAGAAAAGTCTGAGTAGTCCAAGGAAATTCCAGCGTGTTTAATGTAGTCAGCTTCTAAATTTGAGTAATCCATATCGATTTCATTACTCTCATTGAGAAGGGTTCCCAAAACAATCTTACCGTAATCGTGAGTTAATTTTACCTCGCCCTTAGACTCTTCAATAAAGGTGTCTCCGTATTTGTTTTTTATATCGAGATTACTTGTAATCGGGACGTGGATATAATAATTGATTTTGTAATTCACATTGGTGTTAAACCAATTGAACCAACCATTACTGCTTTCAATATGAGTTTTAGCATATACGAGAGATTTATTGCCGTTAAATTCAATATCGATATCATTTAATTTGTCCTCTACTTTTGATTCACTATTTCCAGTGACACGGATTACCACTTCGATGGAAATCTCATCGCGATCCCAGGGGCTAATTTCAACATTGCCGTATTTATTTTCGACTAGGAGTTTAGCATCGGAATTTATATTAAAGGATTTAGATAACTTTTTTTCTCTTGTGTAGCGCTCATCAAAATCATTGGCGAAAATGATCGAAGGAACGATTAGGAAAAGAACTAAGAAGTTTTTAATAAGTAATTCCATCTTTTACTTGTTTTAATTCATTTAAATCTATTGTTAATCGATCGAGTAGTTGTAGTCTCGAGTTGTAATTTTCAGTCATTGCTTTTATGATCTGTTGGGGATCACCACCTTCTTTTAAATCTTTATGCAGTAATTGAGCATCTTGTTCTAATTCAGATAACTCTGCCATAGCATCGAGAATGACGATGCGTTCTTCTTGAGAGGTATACTGATCTAAAACATTGGTCTTTTCTTCTATGATACTGTTGAAGTACTGAGAAAAGGAGGCTATTTCAATTTGAGTAGGATTTGGTTGTGACAGTTTTCCGACACCGAAAATACTCAAAAAAACTGCAATTGCTGCAGCAATTCTCATAAATGGAACTCTTGTCTTTTTGGTGGAACTTTTCTTAAGTTTTTTTGCAAATCGCTTTTCATGCCCCTTGAGAGGTTCTCTCGAATTAAAATGATCGAGTTCCATATCATTTAATGCTTCTATTACGAAATCTTCTTCCATTGTGGATCTTTTGTTATTTCAGTTCTCAATTTATCTTTTGCTCTTGAAAGCAAGGTTCTACTAGTTCCCTCTGTGATCTCAAGTATTTCTGCGATTTCTTTATAATCGTAACCTTCGATTAGATTTAGTGTAAGCGTCATTGCATAACGTTCGTTTAGGCCTTTTATCTTATTGTAGATCCACTTTGTTTTTTCGGTGTGATCTTCTGTAGATTGATCGTTAATAGGCTCATTAACTCTGGACTCATCTATAGAAAGCCAATGTTCTTTGACCTTTTTTCGATATTCCAAAATACTCTTATTGATAACGATCTTTTTAAGCCAGGCTCCAAAACTCACTTCAGCTTTATACTGATCTAATTTTTCAAAGGCCGCTAAGAAGGATTCTTGCATGATATCTTCAGCAAGAGCATCTTCTTTGACAATTCGAAAAGCCGTATTAAACATAGCCTTGAAGTACAATTGATAAAGTTGTAGTTGGGCTTTCTCCACTCCGTTTTTACAGGCGTCGAGTAAAAGGGCTAGTTCGTTGCTGTTGGCTCGGTTCAAAAATCTTAGTTCTTTGTATAAATGATGCTTCAGAATCAAAAATGTTACACTTATTGAATAAAAAAAATCAAATTGGCACAGGAATTGTCTAATAAAGGTAGTAATAGCAAGTGAATTCCCTTTAGATGTTTGTGAATTAACTGTTTATTGCTTAAACATAAAATTAATTAGATGTCGTCATTCACTTCAAGGTGACATTATGACGTTAAAATACAATTATGAAAGATCGAAAATTTTTAAGTATTGACAGTATGTCATTTCAGGGGTTGGACGAAGATGCTGATTTAATTCCGTTAATGACACCTGAGGATGAGGAGGAAATTAATAGGGAGCCACTACCTGAAACTTTACCGATACTACCTTTAAAGAATACTGTTTTGTTTCCTGGAGTTGTAGTTCCGATAACAGCTGGACGCGATAAGTCCATTCAACTCTTAAACGATGCCAATAACGGTTCAAAAGTCATTGGAGTAGTTGCACAAAAGGATGAAAATGTTGAAAACCCAACAGGAGAAGATATTTATCACACAGGTGTAGTCGCTCGTATACTTAGAGTCCTAAAAATGCCTGATGGTAATACTACTGTGATTATTCAAGGTAAAAAACCGTTTGAAATTACTCAAATTGTATCAGAGACTCCATATTTGCAAGCACAGGTTAAACCTGCTTCTTGGACCAAACCAGAAGTGTCTGATAATGAGTTTAACGCCATTATTGAATCGATTAAGGAATTAGCCTTAAAGATTATTAAAAACAATCCTAACTTGCCTTCGGAGGCTTCATTTGCTATTAAAAATATTGAAAGTAATTCTTTTCTAATCAATTTTGTTTGTTCCAACCTCAGTATTTCTGTAAAGGAAAAGCAAGAACTTTTAGAACTCAATGATTTAACTGAGCGTGCATTAGCGACTTTGAAGTTTATGAATCTAGAGTTGCAAAGACTACAGCTTAAAAACGATATTCAATCAAAGGTACGAACTGATTTGGATCAGCAACAAAGAGATTACTTTTTGCATCAGCAGCTCAAGACTATTCAAGAAGAACTTGGTGGGGTTTCATATGAAGAAGAAGTCAATGAAATGGCTGAGAAGGCTAAAACTAAAAAGTGGTCTAAAAAAATAGGAGCACATTTTGATAAGGAGCTTTCAAAGCTCCAACGCATGAATCCTCAAGTTGCTGAATACGGAATACAACGCAATTATTTGGAGCTTTTCTTGGAGCTTCCATGGAATGAGTATTCTACTGATTCTTTTGATTTAAAAAAGGCTCAAAAAATATTAGATAGAGATCATTTTGGATTAGAAGAAGTCAAAAAGAGAATTATCGAGCACTTAGCGGTTCTCAAGCTTAGAAACGATATGAAATCGCCGATTATATGTCTTTATGGACCTCCAGGCGTGGGAAAGACCTCCCTAGGTAAATCGATTGCTGAGGCACTTGGTAGATCATATGTTCGTATGTCATTAGGAGGGCTTCGTGACGAGGCTGAGATTAGAGGACATCGTAAAACATACATAGGGGCAATGCCTGGTAGAATTATTCAAAATATCAAAAAGGCAGAAACTTCAAATCCTGTTTTTATTTTAGATGAGATTGATAAGCTCTACAGTAGTTTCCAGGGAGATCCTTCATCAGCAATGCTTGAAGTTTTAGATCCAGAGCAAAACAGTGAGTTTTACGACAACTTCTTAGAGATGGGTTACGACCTATCGAAGGTGATGTTTATCGCTACGGCCAATAATTTATCGACTATTCAACCAGCTCTTTTGGATCGTATGGAGCTTATTAATGTGAGTGGCTATACCATAGAAGAAAAGGTGGAGATTGCCAAGAGACACCTATTGCCAAAACAGCTCAAAGAGCATGGTTTATCAACTGATGATATAAAAATTGCTAAGCCTCAATTGGAAAAGATCGTTGAAGGTTATACCCGAGAGTCAGGTGTGAGAACTCTTGATAAGCAGATTGCGAAGATGGTTCGAAATGTTGCTAAGTCAATCGCTATGGAAGAGGAGTACGATCTTAAGGTTACTAATGATCAAATTGAAAAGGTATTGGGGGTTGCTCGTTTAGAGCGTGATAAATATGAAAATAACGAAGTCGCAGGGGTGGTTACTGGATTGGCATGGACTCGAGTAGGAGGAGATATCTTATTCATTGAATCGACTCTTTCAAAAGGAAAGGGTATGTTGTCCATCACCGGAAACCTCGGAAAGGTCATGAAAGAGTCTGCAACGATTGCCTTGGAATACATCAAAGCTAATGCAGACCACTTTGGTTTGGCTTCTGAACTTTTTGATCGTTATAACATTCATATACACGTACCTGAGGGGGCTACTCCAAAAGATGGACCAAGTGCTGGTATTACAATGTTAACTTCATTAATTTCCCTTTTAACCCAGCGCAAAGTAAAGAGTAAACTTGCGATGACAGGTGAAATAACCCTAAGAGGTAAGGTGTTGCCTGTTGGAGGAATCAAAGAAAAGATCTTAGCAGCCAAGAGAGCGCGTATTAAAGAGATTATTCTTTGTGAAGAGAACAAAAAAGATATCCTTGAAATCAACGAAAAATATTTAAAAGGCTTAACTTTCCACTATGTAAGTGAAATGAGTGAAGTCATTGATCTCGCACTTACAAAACAAAAAGTAAAAAACGCTAAAGAGCTTCAATAGTTGAATCACAAAAAGATCACCATAGCAATAGATGGCTATTCATCTACTGGAAAAAGCACCATGGCTAAGCAATTGGCTAAGTCTCTAGGGTTTATCTATGTAGACTCTGGAGCCATGTATCGCACGGTGACTCTTTATGCGATGCATAACGGACTCATCAAAGACCAAACTGTTGAAAAAGAAGCACTGATCAATTCACTTTCAGAACTATCGATTGAATTTATTTTCAACGATCAAAAAGGATATTCGGATATTTATTTAAACGGAGTCGATGTGTCCGATCAAATTCGATCGATAGAGGTGTCCAATAAAGTAAGTATCATTGCGGCAATTCCTGAGGTTCGATCCAAACTTGTTGCTATTCAACAAAAAATAGGACAAAACAAAGGGGTCGTTATGGATGGAAGAGATATCGGAACGGTCGTTTTTCCAGACGCTGAACTTAAATTTTTTGTGAGTTGTTCCGCTCAAATAAGAGCTGAGAGAAGGTATAAAGAACTAACTGATTCTGGTAACCAAGTCAGTTTTGAAGAAGTCTTAACCAATATTCAATCTAGAGACCAAATGGATACCACAAGAGCTGTTTCACCTTTAGTTCAGGCTGATAACGCCATTGTTATTGACAATTCCAATATGAGCCCAGATGAACAATTAGAGCTTATATTAAACTACGCTTACCAAAAGATGTAATAAAACTTAGTTTTTTAGCACTTAACTCACTCTTTTTTAGCTAATTATTTTGCATAGCATTAAAATTAGATTATTTTTGCACTCCTTTTTAACATTAAAGAGAGTGGAAAAGGATTATTTTAAAGATGTAAAACACTTCCGATAGCTATGTTAATACTCTCAAGAGTCGGAATACAAAGTAAATCTTCAAATGGCTGAAGAAAAATCTACCCCTGCTGCTGAAGAACAACAAGCAGCTCCTGTAGCTCAAGTAGAGACTACAAAAAACACTCAAGAATTTTTAGACAATTTTAACTGGGATAAATACCAAGAAGGTATTGAGCGTGTTGATGAGTCTAAATTAGAGGAATTTGAAAAATTAGTTTCTGAAAATTTTGTCGATACTGCAGATGAAGATGTAGTTGTTGGAACAGTTGTATATTTAACTGACCGTGAAGCTATCATTGATATCAACGCAAAATCAGAAGGTGTGATCTCTTTAAATGAGTTCCGTTACAATCCTGATTTAAAGGTTGGTGATAAGGTTGAAGTATTAATCGACATCAGAGAAGACAAAACAGGTCAATTAGTATTATCACACAGAAAAGCTAGAACTATCAAAGCTTGGGATCGCGTAAACGAGGCTCACGAAAAAGAAGTTATCGTTACTGGATTCGTTAAGTGTAGAACTAAAGGAGGAATGATCGTTGACGTATTCGGAATCGAAGCATTCTTACCAGGTTCTCAAATTGATGTGAAGCCAATCCGTGATTACGATCAATACGTTGGTAAAAACATGGAATTCAAAGTGGTGAAAATCAACCATGAATTCAAGAATGTTGTAGTTTCTCATAAAGCGCTTATCGAAGCCGATATCGAGGAACAAAAGAAAGAAATTATATGTCAATTAGAAAAAGGACAAGTATTAGAAGGTGTTGTTAAAAACATTACTTCTTACGGAGTCTTTATCGATCTTGGCGGTGTTGATGGATTAATCCACATCACAGATCTTTCTTGGTCTAGAATTAACCATCCAAATGAAGTGGTTGAATTAGATCAAAAATTAAACGTTGTAATCCTAGACTTTGATGATAATAAGTCTAGAATCCAGTTAGGTCTTAAGCAATTAGAAAAACATCCATGGGAGGCTCTTGGAGAAGAGTTAACTGTTGGTGACAAAGTAAAAGGTAAAGTGGTTGTTATCGCTGATTACGGTGCTTTTGTTGAAGTTGCTGAAGGTGTTGAAGGATTAGTTCACGTATCTGAAATGTCTTGGTCTACACACTTGCGTTCAGCTCAAGACTTTGTAAAAGTTGGAGATGAAGTGGAAGCTGTCGTGTTGACTTTAGATAGAGATGACCGTAAAATGTCATTAGGAATTAAGCAATTAACTCCAGATCCATGGACTGACATCACGGATAAATACCCTGTAGGTTCTACGCACAAAGGGATTGTTCGTAACTTTACTAACTTCGGAGTATTCGTAGAATTAGAAGAAGGAATTGACGGATTGATTTATATTTCTGATCTTTCATGGACCAAGAAAATCAAGCACCCATCTGAATTCGTTTCAGTTGGTGACACTTTAGAAGTTGTTGTATTAGAATTAGACGTTGAAGGTAGAAAATTAAGTCTTGGTCACAAGCAAACTACTGACAACCCTTGGGATAAATACGAAACTGAATTCGCTTTAGATACAGTTCACAAAGCATCAATTTCTGAAATCGTTGATAAAGGTGCTACAGTAGTTTTCAATGACGATATCACTGCATTTGTACCACAACGCCACTTAGAGAAAGAAGATGGATCTAAGCTTGGAAAAGGTGATGAGGCAGAATTCAAAATCATTGAATTCAACAAAGAATTCAAAAGAGTAGTTGCATCTCATACGGCTATCTTCAAAGAAGAAGAAAAACGTGCGGTTAAGGCTGCTGTCCGAAAACAAGCTGCTAAAGCAGAAGAAGCAAAACCAACTCTAGGTGACGCTAACGTGGCTTTACAAGCTTTAAAAGACAAGATGGAAGGTATAAACTAATCACCTAAATCTTAAATAAATAGAAGCCCGAGTTCAATACTCGGGCTTTTTTATTGGCATATGTTAAAAAATAGCTTAATTTTGTTATTCAAAGAGCTATATAACTAGCCTATGAGCCAAAAAAAACTGCTTTCCGCACAAGAGATCAATATCATTCTTCACAGATTGTCTTGTCAGCTTTTAGAAAAACATTTAGACTTTTCAGAAACTTTATTGATTGGATTGCAACCTAGAGGATCGGCATTAGCAAAACGCCTTGTGAAGATTCTAAAGGAAGAGTACAAGGTAGAAGCTATCAAATTAGGTTTTTTAGACATTACTTTTTACAGAGATGATTTTAGAAGAGGTGATAAGACTCTAAGAGCAAATAAGACAGATATCAACTTCATTGTAGACGATAAGCGTGTTGTACTTATCGATGATGTTCTTTTTACTGGAAGAAGTATAAGAGCAGCACTGACGGCCTTACAATCATTTGGAAGACCACTTGAAGTTGAACTCTTAACCCTGATCGATAGAAGGTTCAGTAGACATTTACCAATTCAGCCTGATTATAGAGGTAGACAGGTCGATGTGATTAATGATGAAAAGGTTCAAGTGTTGTGGGAGGAAGAAGATGGTAAAGATATTGTGTATCTAGTAAATTGATAAATCTATGAGCGAATTAAGTGTCAATCACTTACTGGGAATTAAATACCTCAACGAAAATGACATACAACTCATTTTTGAAACGGCAGACCATTTTAAAGAAGTCATCAACCGTTCTATTAAAAAAGTTCCTTCGCTAAGAGATATTACCATAGCTAACATCTTCTTTGAAAATTCCACAAGAACAAAACTTTCTTTTGAATTAGCTGAAAAACGATTATCTGCAGATATTGTCAATTTCTCTGTAGCTCAATCTTCAGTTAAGAAAGGAGAAACCCTAATCGATACCGTCAATAATATTCTTTCTATGAAAGTGGATATGGTGGTCATGCGTCACTCAAATCCAGGAGCGGGAATCATGCTATCTAAACACATTAAGGCTGCGATTATCAATGCTGGTGATGGAGCCCATGAACATCCAACACAGGCACTCTTAGATTCGTTTTCGATTAGAGAACGACTAGGAGATGTTTCGGGTAAAAAGGTAGTCATCGTTGGAGATATTCTTCACTCAAGAGTTGCTTTGTCAAATATCTTCGCACTCAAATTACAGGGGGCAGAAGTTAAAGTTTGTGGACCTAAATCATTGATGCCAAAATATATAGAGTCATTAGGAGTCGCTGTGGAAACTGATCTTCGCAAGGCTTTGAATTGGTGTGATGTTGCCAATATGCTCAGAATTCAAAACGAGCGTATGGATGTGAGTTATTTTCCAAATACTCGAGAATACACCAAACAATTTGGGCTTAATATGTCACTGCTCAATTCACTTGACAAAGAAATAGTGGTGATGCATCCAGGTCCTATCAATAGAGGAGTTGAAATTACTTCTGAAGTAGCTGACTCTTCACAATCAATTATATTAGATCAGGTTGAAAATGGTGTGGCGATACGTATGGCTGTCATCTATCTTTTAGCCTCTAAAATCAAATAAAATGTTTGTTGATCAATTTCAAGACACCGTTATTTTATCTCAGGCAAACGATCCTTATTCTGTGTTTCTTTCCAATTTTAATACGGATTACCAAAAGTGGAATTCTTTTCACATCATCATCAATTTAGAAGGGATACACAAACTTCAAAATGAAGAATTATTAGAACTCTTACCATTCGTAGAGCAACAGTTCGAAAGGCAAAAATCTTTTGTAATAGTATCGGATACCATTACTTATGAAGATGCTCCAGAAACACTGATTATAGTTCCAACGATCCAAGAAGCCAAAGATGTGATCGAAATGGAAAATATCGAAAGAGATTTAGGGTTGTGAAGTTAACGGTACTGGGCTGTTACGCAGCAACGCCAAGGACAATTAGCAATCCAACCTCTCAGGTTTTAGAGCTTGGAAAACACCTTTTTTTAATTGATTGTGGAGAAGGAACTCAAATCCAACTCAGAAAGTTAAAGCTTCGTTTTTCAAAGATCAATCATATTTTTATATCCCATTTACACGGTGATCATTTTTTTGGATTACCAGGTCTGGTGGCAACATTTCGATTGTTAGGTAGAAAATCACCATTACATGTTTATGGACCAAAAGGTATTAAAGAGGCGGTGAGTTTGCTGTTAAAGCTTGGTGATTCATGGACTAATTATCCCTTGCACTTCCACGAATTAACATCCAATGAATCCGAATTAGTATTTGAGGATGATCAAGTAACTGTTTATACCATTCCTTTGGATCACAGAGTGTACACTAATGGGTTTTTATTCAGAGAAAAGACCCATCCCAGGCGAATTGCTAAGGACAAAATTGAAAACTATCCACTCGATAAGTACACCTACCAACAACTGAAAGACGGAAAAGTTGTCGAAACTAGAGACGGAAGGATGATTTCCAATAAGGATTTGACCTTAGATCCTAAGCCTTCACAATCCTATGCCTTTTGCAGCGATACAGCCTATTGTGAATCAATTGTCGATCTCATTCATACAGTTGATGTGCTCTATCACGAGAGTACCTTTTTGAGTTCAGAAGTAGAACTCGCTCAAAAAACCAAACACTCTACTGCACTCCAAGCAGCTACCATCGCCGCAAAAGCCAAGGTGGGTACACTCTTATTAGGACATTATTCGACTCGATATGGGGATTTAAATTCCTTTTTAGAAGAGGCGAATCAAATATTTGAGAAGGTCCTTTTAGCAGACGATGGTAAGCAATTTGAGTTTTAAAAACTTATATTTTTTAAAAACCTATTTGTCCTTATATTTGTTAGATATGGAAAAGGATTTGTCGCATTACAGAAAAGCGTATACCAAAGGAAATCTGTCAAAAAAATCAGTTCCTGATAATCCGATGCAGCTCTTTCAGGAGTGGTTTTATCAGGTAGATGAATTGTTTCCAGAGGACGAGGTCAATGCTTTTACAATTAGTACAATTGGTTTGGATGGATATCCAAAATCGAGAGTCGTGCTCTTAAAGAAATACAACGCAGAAGGTTTTATTTTCTACACCAATTACAACAGTGAAAAGGGGAAAGCCTTGGAGGTGAATCCTCATGTGTGTATGTCATTTTTCTGGCCTAAGATGGAACGTCAAGTAATTGTTAAAGGCCTTGCAGAAAAAACTTCAGAATTGGATTCTGAAAATTATTTTGATTCAAGACCTATTGGAAGTCGCATTGGAGCCATAGTTTCACCACAGAGCGATATCATTGATTCTAGAGAGGAGTTAGAGATAGAAACAAAGCGGTTAGAGTCCTTAGACGAATCGCAAATCAAAAGACCCAAGCATTGGGGAGGATATCTCATTCGTCCTCAATCTATTGAGTTCTGGCAAGGTAGAGATAATAGATTACACGATCGTATTCGTTATAAATTAGAGGTTGATTACAATTGGAATATTGAACGATTAGCACCATAGGATGAAACAGCTTCTACTGATGAGACATGGCAAAAGCGGTTGGGATTTACAGGTTTCTGATTTGGATCGCAGCCTTACTCAAAATGGAGTTGATGATGCCTATTTAGTTGCTGATGAATTCTCAAAACAAAGAATCGAATTTGATTTTGTATATTCGAGTCCCGCTAATAGAGCAATGCATACAGCGTTGATTTTTTGTAGAGTTAATAACTGTGATTTAAATCGCTTTCAATTATCGGATTCACTCTATGATTTTTCAGGGGAACAGCTCAATCAATTTATACGATGTCTCGATAATAGTTACAATACAGTAGCACTATTTGGTCACAACAATGCGATGAGTACTATCGTAAGTTGGTTGTCAGAGCAGGGTCGAGTAGAAATTCCAACTGCAGGCCTAAGTTTTTTAACCTCATCAGTTGACAAGTGGGAGGATTTTACATCAGCTCAATTGAGTTGTCAACTATTTCCAAAGAAATTAAAACAATGAAAGAAGAACAAAAAAAATACATCAATAGGGAACTCAGCTGGCTTCGTTTTAACGAACGAGTTCTACAAGAGAGTTATGATCGAACGGTTCCACTTGTAGAGCGATTACGTTTTTTAGGAATTTTCTCTAATAATTTAGATGAATTTTTTAAAGTTCGTTATGCCACTGTAAAGAGAATTGTAGACGGTGGTAAAGAATTAGAAAATAAGCTAAAATTAGAGCGTTCAAAAGAATTGTTGGATACAATTACCAAAATAGTCATTGATCAACAAAACAGATCGCTTCAAATACTCGTTGATATAGAAAACGAGCTGAATGAAAACAATATAATTGTCCTCAATGAAACACAACTGAATGAAAGTCAAGCGACCTATGTCTCGGATTATTTTATCAACAACTTGAGTAATATTCTTGTGACCATCATTTTAAATGAGTTGACCGAATTCCCTATGTTAAAGGATTCAGCAGCCTATTTGGCTATTAAGATGACCTTAAACGAAGGAAAATCCAACAATAGATATGCTCTTATAGAAATTCCTAAAGAGATTGACAGGGTTGTTGAATTACCTAATGAGGGAGATAAACAATACATTATGCTGGTGGATGATATCATTCGTTTTAATCTCGGAAAGGTGTTTTCAATGTTCTCCTTTACAGATATCTGTGCACACATGATTAAAATTACTCGTGATGCAGAATTGGATTTAGACAATGATGTGAGTAAGAGTTTTATTGAAAAATTGTATCATTCTGTAGAAGATCGTAAAATTAGTAATCCTGTTCGTTTTGTCTATGATAGAACCATAGGAGAGGATACCTTAGAATATTTAAAAGCTAAAATGCACGTAGAGAATACCGACAGTATTATTCCTGGAGGTCGTTATCACAATAGAAGAGATTATATTTCTTTCCCAAGTTTAGGAAAAAAAGAATTGACCTATGAACCAGTAAAACCTCTATTGGTCAAGGGAATCAAAAGAGAAGGAAGTTTGATTACTCAAATTGCTGAAAAGGACTTTTTACAATACACTCCTTACCACACTTTTTCTTATATCAACAGATTTTTAAAAGAAGCGGCCTTAGATCCAGATGTGAAAAACATTAAAATTACTATTTACCGCTTGGCAAAAAATTCTCAAGTAGTTTCATCGTTGATCAATGCTGCTAAAAATGGTAAAAATGTAACAGCACTCATCGAATTACAAGCGCGATTTGATGAACACGCCAATATTAGTTATGCTGAATTACTTCAAAAAGAAGGGGTTAAAGTCATATTTGGTGTCAAAGGACTCAAGGTGCATTCTAAAATTTGCGTAATTGAACGACAAGAAGGTAGAAAATTGATGCGTTATGGATTTATAAGTACTGGAAACTTTAATGAATCCACGGCTAAGGTTTACACGGATTATACCATGTTTACTGCAAACCAATCAATTTTAAAAGAGGTAAGTAAAGTGTTTCAGTTTTTAGACACTCCTTTTATGCTCTATAAGTACAAACACTTATTGGTTTCACCACATACCACAAAAAGGGGTTTTAGAAAACTCATCGATTATGAAATAGCCAATGCCAAAGCAGGTAAGAAAGCAGGGATTCGTATTAAGTTAAATTCATTAACCTCTTATAAAATGGTAGACAAGCTATACGAGGCATCTCAAGCTGGAGTAAAAATTCAATTGATCATTAGAGGAAATTGCTGTTTAATTCCAGGTATACCAGGTATTAGTGATCATATTGAAGCGATTTCTATAGTCGATAAATTTTTAGAACATCCTCGATTATTGATATTTGAAAATGATGGGGATCCTAAAGTTTATATTTCATCGGCCGATTGGATGACTCGAAATTTGGACAATAGAGTAGAGGTTAGTTGCCCTGTATACGATACAGATGTAAAACAAGAGCTGATCGACACCTTTGAAATTTCTTGGAACGACAATGTAAAAGCTCGTTTACTAATCGATGAGCACATCAGCCCTTACAAGCAACGACAAAAAGGAGAGAAACCTTTTAGATCACAATTAGAACTTTATAACTACTATCAGAAAAAATTAGAATCGAATTAGAACTATCCGTGTACCTCACTTTTAGTACCTAAGTTTTTCATAATTTCTGATTCGTATTCAAGTAGAGCATACCACTTAGGATCGACTAGATCTCTACCTCCGTATTGCCTTGCAAAATTCAAGAATAAAGTATAGTGATTGGCCTCACTAATCATTAAGTTGCGATAAAACTTAGCGAGCTCTTGGTCTTTGAGTTTTTCTGAAAGTAATCTAAAACGCTCACAACTCCTCGCTTCAATAAGCGCTGCATATAGTAAACGATGAACAAGTTGAGTCGTTCTACTTCCGCCTTTTGGAAAAAACTTCAAGAGCTGAATAACGTATTCATCCTTTCGATCACGACCGAGTTTCAACCCTCTTTTCTTGAGTAATTCATGTACCATTTTCAAATGGGTCATTTCTTCTTTAGAGAGAGCAATCATTTGATCGACTAGTTCGGTGTATTCAGGGAAACTTACGATTAGAGATATGGCGGTACTAGCTGCCTTTTGTTCACAGAAAGCGTGATCGGTTAATATATCATCGATATTTTTCTCTACAATATTGACCCATCTTGGATCGGTAGGTAATTTAAGTCCTAACATACTATGAAATGTCTAAATCAAGTTTTGATCGAAGTAGATCTACATTTGGATTCTTCTCTCTTAGTTTTTCGTATTTTTCTTCTGGTGTGAATGCAAATTGTTTTGCCACTTCCTCACTGACGGTTATTTTTAAAGAGATAGCGTAATTATTGAGCTCTTTCTTTAGAAAGTTTAAAACACCTGATTGAAATCGTTCTATCTCCTTTTTCATCGTATCATTTGGAAGTTCAATCCAAATTATACTATCTTTTAATAGCTTAGGAATATCAGAATTTAAATTAGACGCGAGTATCTTTTGACCCTTAGCTTCAATTTCTTCAACGTATTGCGCCCACAATTCTTGCATTTTAGCTTCTTCAAATGTGTCTTCAGGAAGTATCTCTTCTTTTTTTGCATTTGAATTGAGTTCTTCTAGATGTTCTTTTTTCTTTCGTATACTCGAAAGGGAATAAGCAGATACTGATTTTGGAGTGATATTAATTGAAGGAATTGCTTCAACAGGCTTTTCGGCTATCGGTAGTTCAGCTTTTTCTTCGAGTGGAGTATTTACTTCAGTTTCTATTTGAACTGCTTCTTTAATTGGCTCAATTGCAACTGTAGCAGTAGTTTTTTCATCAATCGAAACGTCAATACGGACATCTGTAGTTCGTGCTGCAGAAGATTTAAAATAAGCTGTTGGAATTAAGCCTTGATTAGTTAGTGGCTTTTTTTTTTCACCACTCAAAGAAAGAGTAGCTAATTTCATCAAACAGAGTTCTACAAACAGTCTTTTGTTTTTGGAGCTTTTATAATTGAGATCACAATCGTTGGCGAGATCAATCGCGTCGATTAAGAAATCTCTAGTGACTCTTTTTGATTGTTGTTTGTATAATTCTCTTCCTTGTTGGCTAATTTCCAATAGGCTTGAAGTCGATTGATACTGACAAATCAACAAATCTCTAAAGTGAGAAGCTAGTCCTGTTATGAAGTGATGTCCATCAAATCCCTTGTCAAGTAAATCGTCAAAAGCCAACATTAAATCAGGAATCGCTCCTTTTGAAATGAGTTCTGTAAATTCGATATACGATTCGTAATCAAGAACATTTAAATTTTCAGCTACAATTTCTTTAGTGAGTTTTTCTGGAGCAAAACTGACGATGCGATCAAAAATTGATAGGGCATCTCTCATGGCTCCATCTGCCTTTTGTGCGATAATGTGAAGCGCGTCTTCATCTACCTCAATTTGTTGTTGCTCGGCTATATATTTTAAGTGCTCAACGGCATCTTTAATAGTAATTCTTTTAAAATCATAGATTTGACAACGAGAAAGAATCGTTGGAATAATCTTGTGTTTCTCAGTGGTAGCCAATATAAAAATGGCATGTGCAGGTGGTTCTTCTAAGGTTTTTAAAAAAGCATTAAACGCTGATTGTGACAACATATGAACCTCATCGATGATGTAGACTTTGTACCTTCCTTGTTGTGGAGGGATTCGCACTTGATCAATCAAGGATCGAATGTCTTCAACAGAGTTGTTTGAAGCTGCATCGAGTTCAAAAATGTTAAAAGCAAAATCTTCAGATTCACTAGTGTTTTTAGTAGTATTGATTTTTTTAGCAAGGATTCTAGCACAGGTTGTTTTACCAACTCCACGAGGACCACAGAAGAGTAATGCCGAAGCTAAGTGATTTTTATTGATGGCATTTTCTAAGGTATCGGTAATAGAAGATTGTCCTACCACATCTTTAAATGTTTTAGGTCTAAATTTTCGTGCAGATACTAAGAATGGTTCCATATAAACAAATATAAAAATCCTTACCAAGATGTCCTATAACCACCTTTGAATTAAATGATGAGTTATTAACAACCTAGTAAAAGTTTTGTTTATTTTTGCTGCGAGCAGACCACCTTATCGCTCTTTAATTAGAGAGGAAAGTCCGGACACCACAGTGTAGCATAGCGGGTAACGCCCGTCCGTCGAAAGGCGAGGACAAGTGCAACAGAAAGAATGTACAGGTTAAGCTGTAGTGAAACCAGGTAAACTCTATGCGGTGCAACGCCATGTAAATCGACGTTTGAAGATGACACGTCTGAGTCGAAGGGTAGGCGGATTGAGCCTTTGGGTAACCACTGGCCTAGATAAATGGTAAGGACATACAGAATCCGGCTTATGGTCTGCTTTTTTTTAGTGAAAGATTACGCTGATTCCTCCTCTTCTATGGTATAAAAACTAAATACAGAACTTCCGTATTTTCTGTTTTCTAAAAAATCTTCATCCTCTCTGAGCTTGGTGTGCTTTTCGTGTTCGACAATAAAACTTCCACCTAGATTTAAAAGTCCTCGTTCAAAAATGATCTCTTTTAATTTATTAAAGTCAGCAACATCCATATCATATGGGGGATCTGCAAATATTAAATCAAAACTATCAGGGGTTTTTTCCAAATAAGTAAAAACGTCCATTTTGATGGCATTAATTTGAAATTCAAGTTCTTTTGAAGTATTTTCTATGTATTTGACACATCCAAAATGAGCGTCTACTGCTGTGATATCGATACTTCCTCTCGATGCAAATTCATAGGCGATGTTTCCAGTACCAGAAAAGAGATCTAAAACTTTCAACTCATCGAAGTAATATCGATTGTTGAGAATATTAAACAAGCCCTCCTTAGCCATATCAGTGGTAGGTCTTACAGGAAGATGTTTTGGAGCATGAAGTCGTTTTCCTTTAAAAGTACCTGAAATAATTCTCATTGTGCTATAAGACTTATGAGTTCAATTTGATCGACATTGATGGATGAATTGAATTGATAGGGTAGTTCGGGAATATAAAAATGAACATTCTTTATAAACTCACAAATTCTCTTGTGGTTCGCGTCATTAGCATTAATGGCTCCAAAGAGATTTAAATTTACTGTTTCAGGATCTAAGGATAGTTGTTCGAAACTAAATAGTAGGTAATAGAGCAATTCATCAGGATTTTGAATTTCAAATACATTGAACAATGTCAATTTTTTGTCTTTAAATATTGATAAGCTCATGGAGCGCCCATCAATATATGAGTAAGCCCTGTCTATATTCAATTGCTTTTGCACTGGATATAACTTTTTCAAAAGAACTGAGCTGTGATGAACAAAATCAAAAGTTGGAAAGCGATCCAATAAAGCGTTATTGACATGAGTAAAGGGGATATAAACAGAATGAATATCGAGATCGACAAGATAGTCAATTGCAGGGTTGTCATCTGCTAAAAGAGCCGTATTGTACTTGAGATAATCACCCAAGCTATTTGGATCGTAAAGGGAACTTGGAACTATACTAAACCAAGGATTGTTATGAACTACAAGAACTTGTTGGTAATTGTAATTCATCACTTGGTGTTTATCTAAAAAATTAAGGAGTTCTTCAGGTAGGTTGCTTAAGGCAATAGGCTGGTAGTTTTGTATCTGCTGAGACTGAATCACTTCGTTGCGATCCAGGTTTGTGATACAAAAAGAAAGTCCATTCAAACTCAATTGAATGGACAACTTATAATTGGTATGAATCTCGGTCTCTATAACCTTATCATTTATTGTTTTTTGTCGTATATCGGAGGCCAGTTACCATTCAAGCTTACATCGTTGATCGATCCTACTTGAATAATATTTCCGTTGATTTCTTCAACGCTTACAGCTGCATTTTCTTTAGCAACTAAGTCTTGTGCTTGGTCGTATAAAACGACATTCTTTTCAACATAAGCTCTAAATACAGGGGCCTTGTATCCACCTTTTAAGATGATTTTAGATTCCATTTTGAATTTCTCTCCATTTTGAGCGTATGGAACATTCATCATAGTTCTGTAACGAGTCGAATTCTTAAAGATGGAATCTTTCACAGCAACAGTACCTAAAGTGTCGATTATTTGAACTTCCTCAAGCATATCGATACCGTAAACTTTATTGAACTTCATATAAGATGAATCTCTCTTTTGAATGAGTGTAAATTCTCCATTATCAACAAATTCAACTAAAGTTTCAAAATTAGCAGCAAATTTTCCATTTACGGTTTTGTAGGCTTCTTGAGAGTTTCTGATGTCCTTGAGTGAATTTACAACAGCTTGAAAACGTTCTTGCTTTGCTTTCTTAAACTCAATTGGAGCATTTACAGATTTATAAATTTGATAACCAAATACCGCAGCTAAAATCCATAGTGCAAGTGTAATAAGTTTTTTCATTACAGATATAGTTTGTTTTAATTTTATGACTAAAGACAAATCTACAATTTTTTTTTAATCGTGAAAGGTTTTGGCTTAAAAATCCTGATTATATTTGAAGTCCATGATAGGAATGCAATCAGAAGATTTATACCGTGCAGTTGAGGGTTCATTTGAGTATGAATTAACTACAGATCAGAAGGATACTTTAAGACAACTCTCTATTTTTATTTTTAGCCAAAAGAAAGAAGAGTTGTTTTTGCTTAAAGGCTATGCTGGAACTGGAAAAACAACACTTATTGGAGCTTTAGTTACCAAATTATGGACGGTTGGTAAAAAATCAGTCTTACTAGCGCCTACAGGAAGAGCTGCAAAGGTGATGAGTGGCTTTTCAAATACGAAGGCCTACACGATTCACAAGAAGATCTATTTTCCAAAGAAACAATCCAATGGGGGAGTTTCTTTTACTCTAGGAGTAAACAAGCACAAAGACACTTTGTTTATTGTAGATGAAGCATCAATGATTTCTGATCGATCTCTAGAGGCAAATCTATTTGAAAATGATTCCTTATTAGCAGATCTTATTCAATATGTCTATTCGGGGCATCGCTGCAAATTGATGTTTGTTGGAGATGTCGCTCAGTTACAGCCCATAAAACTCAACATTAGTCCCGCCTTAGACTCCTCTGTTTTGGAGATCGATTACCAGAAAGAAGTCATCTTATCGGAACTCTCTGAGGTTGTTCGTCAAACACAACAGTCAGGTATCTTAGTCAATGCTACTCAAATACGTTCTCAGTTAGAGCAAGAACTCTATGGAGATTTTAGATTTCAAATTGACGGATACAACGATATTGTTAGACTCATAGAGGGGAATGAAATTCAAGAAGCCATTGAAGATGCCTACAGAGAAGTAGGGAAGGAGGAAACAGCTTTTATAGTGAGATCTAACAAAAGAGCAAATCTATACAATGAGAGTATTCGCAGTCGTATTTTGTATTTAGAACACGATTTAGCGGTTGGAGATTATATGATGGTGGTCAAAAACAATTACTTCTGGCTTCCAACGACTTCAACAGTTGGCTTTATTGCAAATGGAGACCTTATTGAAGTATTGGAGATTGGAGCTTTTAAGGAATTATACGGATTTAAATTTGCTGAGGTAAGGGTTCAAATGGTCGATTATCCCAATCAAAAACCCTTTGATACGATATTGATGCTCGATACTATTAGTTCGGAGTCTCCGTCCTTATCCTATGGGGACTCTAACAGGCTTTATCAAGAAGTTCTCAAAGACTATGAGAATGAAAAATCCAAGTATAAAAAGTATTTGGGAGTCAAGAACAATGAGTATTTCAACGCTTTACAAGTAAAGTTTTCCTATGCGATTACCTGTCATAAATCACAGGGTGGACAGTGGAAACGAATCTTTGTTGAACAACCCTATCTGCCTGATGGAGTCGATAAGGAATACTTGAGATGGCTTTACACAGCAATTACAAGAGCTCAAGATCGATTGTATTTGATTGGATTTAAAAACGAATTCTTTTTGTAATATCTTTAAAGTAAAATAATTCTATGAAAATAGTTGCAATGATACCAGCTCGTTATGCAGCCAGTCGTTTTCCAGCTAAGTTGATGCAGGATTTGAACGGAGCTCCGGTTATTGTGAGAACTCTTGAGGCTACTATGAATACTGATTTATTTGATCAGGTATATATAGTGACCGATAGTGAACTAATCGAAAAAGTTGTAACAGAAGCTGGTGGAACTGTTATTAAAAGTACCCAGGAGTACGAATGTGGGTCGGATCGTATCGCAGCAGCAGCTCAGAACGTTGATGCTGATATTATTATCAATGTTCAGGGTGATGAGCCCTTTATTGAAAAAGAGAGTCTTAAAGCATTAATAGCTGTATTTGAAGTAGACTCAACTAAAGAAATCGATTTAGCTTCATTGATGCATCCACTTAAAGATCAAGAATCCATTAAAAACCCTAATAATGTCAAAGTTATTGTCGATCAGCAGTCCAATGCCCTTTATTTTTCTAGAGCACCTATTCCATATCTAAGAGATCAAGGTCAATCGATTACTTATTATAAGCACAAAGGTATATATGCGTTTAGAAAAGAAGCATTATTAGAATTTCCTCAACTTCAAATGGGTCCTTTGGAAGCAGCGGAGAAGATCGAAGCAATTCGCTATTTAGAATACGGGAAAAAGATTAAAATGGTACGCACAGATCAAGATGGAATCGGTATTGATACTCCTGAGGATCTCGTAAACGCACGAAAAGCATGGAAGTAGATTATTCAAATATTAAGGTAATTGGATTTGATGCAGATGATACACTCTGGGTCAATGAAACTTATTTTAGAGATACTGAAACAAAGTTTGCACAGCTCTTAGATCAGTACGAGACACAAAATAAAATTGATCAGGAGCTCTTTAAAAAAGAGATGGAAAACCTTCCTTTATTCGGTTATGGAATCAAAGGTTTTATATTGTCAATGATCGAAACAGCTATAGAACTTTCCAATGAACGAATTTCACCAAAAGTAATACAGACCATTATTGAATACGGTAAAGAGATGATTCACAAACCTGTCGAATTACTTGAGAAAGTAGAAGAGACGCTCGAGTATCTTTCCAAAAATTACAGACTCATTGTTTTAACTAAAGGTGATTTATTAGATCAAGAACGTAAATTAAAACAGTCTAATCTTGAAATTTTCTTTCATCACGTAGAAGTCATGAGTGATAAAAAGCCCAAAAATTACATGGATTTATTGGAGCATTTAGAAATTGATTCCAAGCATTTTTTAATGGTGGGAAATTCTCTGAAATCCGATGTGCTTCCTGTTTTGGAATTAGGCGCTCAAGCGGTCCATATTCCTTTCCATACCACATGGGCACACGAGTTGATTCAACCAAAAAAAGAAGACACCTATTTGCATTTGGATCACATAGGACAATTAAAAGAATTTTTGTAATGAGAAAGTTAGTCGCTTTTATATTTCGTTTATTGGGATGGTCAGTTAAAGGAGAATTTTCACAATTGGATAAATACGTAATTATTGCAGCTCCCCATACTTCTAATTGGGATTTTATATTGGGGATTACGGTGCGTTATATTTTAAAATTAAAGACGAATTATATCGGAAAATCCAGTTTGTTTAAATGGCCTATTGGCTGGTTCTTTAGGGCAACAGGAGGAGCACCAGTGGATCGATCAGGAAATAAAAATTCAGTTCAATCGATAGTTGAAGTCTTTCAAAAGAATCAAACATTTAGATTAGCACTCGCTCCAGAGGGAACACGTAAAAAGGTTTCTGAGTGGCGAACAGGATTTTATTACATTGCCAAAGGGGCAGGAGTTCCTGTTGTGATGATCGCTATGGATTATTCAAAAAAAGAAATTCGAATTGCTCCACCATTTTACACCACAGAGGATATCGATAAGGACATGGCCTTTATCAAATCATTTTATAAAGATGCTGTGGGTAAAATACCAAAGAATACTTAAAATTCTATTTTATTCTTCCATGGTATGGAAGACATTCTGAACATCGTCGTCTTCTTCGATCTTTTCTAAAAGCTTTTCAACATCTGCTTTTTCTTCTTCACTAAGTGCTTTGGTTACTTGAGGAATACGATCAAATCCAGAAGAGAGAATTTCAATTTCTCTGCTTTCTAATTCTTTTTGAATGGCACCAAAACTTTCAAAAGGAGCATAAATATGGATACCGTCTTCATCAGCAAATACCTCCTCAGCTCCAAAATCGATCATTTCTAATTCCAATTCCTCAGGATCTATGCCTTCCCCGTTGATTCTAAAGTTACATGTGTGATCAAACATAAACTCCACAGATCCAGAGGTGCCTAGGTTTCCGTCGCATTTGTTAAAGTAGGAACGAATATTTGCAACTGTTCTTGTATTATTGTCAGTAGCTGTTTCAATAAGGATAGCAATTCCATGAGGAGCATATCCTTCAAAAAGAACTTCTTTATAGTCGCCTTGGCTCTTATCGCTAGCGCGTTTGATAGCGCGTTCGATATTATCCTTTGGCATATTGACAGACTTGGCGTTTTGAATCACAGCGCGTAACCTAGAATTCGAATCAGGATCAGGACCCCCTTCTTTAACGGCCATTACAATATCCTTTCCAATACGAGTAAATGCTTTGGACATTGCTGACCAACGCTTCATTTTACGTGCTTTTCTAAATTCAAAAGCTCTTCCCATAATCTGTCTGAAATTTGTTTAATAGTTGCAAAAATAGAAAAAAGTAGCTAAACTAATCAACGTTAACGACTTCTTATTCTCCGTTTGAAATACAACGTTCGATACGCTCAGCTAGAGCAAAATCATTGATAGAAACTCCTTTTATTGAAGGTGTTTGAATGCTCACTAGAAGTGTATTGAAAGTGTTTGTCCATTTTGGGTAATGACCTAGTTTCTCACATTCAAATGCTATTCGTGTCATTGCCGAAAAGGTTTCTTTAAAATCTTGAAACTGAAAGCTGCTCATCAAAGAGTCTTCTTTATATCCCCAATGCGGTAGGTGCTTTAAATTTTCTTTGATTTCTTCTTCTGTTAGTTTTACTAATTTATTATCTGACATTTTAATTGTTTGTTTATTGTTTGTAAAAAGGCAGTTTTGTGATGGTTGCAGCCACCTTGTTTTTTCTGATCTGAATCCAAATTGGAGTATCGATCTTTGAATGTGAAGCCGTTATATAGCCCAATCCAATTCCTTTAGACAGAGAAGGAGACATGGTGCCAGAGGTAACTTTACCAATAACAATACCATCTTGATCGACAATCTCGTATCCTGTTCTTGGAATTCCTCTTTCTTCTAAGATAAATCCAACTAGTTTTTGACTGCATCCTTGTTCTTTCTCTAAGGCGAGGGATTCAGAATTAATAAAATCCTTGGTAAATTTTGTAATCCATCCCAATCCAGCAGCCAGTGGAGAAGTCGTATCGTCTATATCATTCCCATAAAGACAATACCCCATCTCTAATCGAAGTGTGTCTCTCGCTGCAAGTCCAATAGGTTGAATGCCAAATGATTCGCCAGCCTTGAAAATTGCATCCCATAGCGCTTCAGCATCTTCGTTTTTACAATAGAGCTCAAATCCTCCAGAACCTGTATATCCAGTAGCTGAGATAATGATGTTATTAATTCCAGCAAGTCTCCCCACATCAAAATGATAAAATTTAATAGCAGATAGATAAACCTCTGTTAACTGTTGTATTAATTCGGTAGCTTTTGGTCCTTGGACTGCTAAAAGCGAATAATTATCTGAATGATTGACCAAAGTTGCTCCAAATTCACTGTTGTACTTTGAAATATGAGCAAAGTCTTTATCGATATTCGATGCGTTGACAACAGCCATGTAGGAATCTTCACCCATTTTATAAACGATTAAATCATCTACAATTCCTCCCTTTTCATTAGGCATACAGTTGTATTGTGCTTGTCCGATCGTTATTTTGCTAATATCATTAGAACAAATTCTTTGTAAAAGCGCTTCAGAATTAGGACCTGAAATAAAGAATTCTCCCATATGAGAAACATCAAATACGCCTACAGATTCTCTGACTACTTGGTGTTCTATATTCACTCCAGCGTAGGATACAGGCATATTAAATCCTGCAAATGGAACCATCTTTGCTCCCAAAGATAGGTGTTTGTCGTTTAAAGCTATCGTCTTCATGAGGGTGTTGACATTTAATTTGTCTGTAAAAATAGTATTCTTTTCAAGAATCTCACAAAGACTTACAACTATTTTAGAAATGCTTTTAATTCAAATGAAATCAATCCAATAAATAGGATTTGAGCTGCTCATAGGTGGCGATTTCAACCGATTTTTTTTGACCACTCATAACTTTTTGTATCTGCTTCGGAATAGCCACCTTTGTATGAAGGGTTTCTTCTACTACCTCTAAGAATTTAACAGGATGAGCTGTTTCTAAAAAGATACCATAGGTATCGGGATGATACTCCAAATAAGATTCTAATCCAAGATAACCAACTGCTCCATGAGGATCAGCGATGTATTCATTTTCGATAAACAATTTAAGCATCGCAGCCTTAGTCTGATCGTCCTCGAATGATTCAGAAGAAAATAGGGCTGCTAATTGATCGTAATCATTAGAAAAGAGCTTTTGAATTCTGATAAAGTTACTGGGGTCTCCGACATCCATAGCGTTTGAAATGGTTGGCTTTGAAGCTCTAGGAGTGTAGGTTTGAGTGTCCATATAATCTGGAATCACTCTATTGATATTGGTCGATGCAATGAAGTGATCCACTGGAAGTCCCAATTTGTATGCGACAATACCAGCGCAAATATTCCCAAAGTTGCCAGATGGAACTGAGAATGCCAGTTTTTCAGCTTTGTTCTTAACTTGCTTATAGGCTAAGAAATAATAGAGCATCTGAGGTAACCATCGCGCTACATTAATCGAGTTTGCTGAAGTCAATTTGATATGATCGGTAATGGATTTATCTAAAAAGGCTTTTTTAACAAAGGCCTGACAATCGTCAAAACTCCCTTCAACTTCAAGTGCTCTTATGTTTTGACCAAGAGTGGTCAATTGTTTTTCTTGTATAGGGCTGACTTTACCTTTGGGATACAAAATAACTACATCAATACCTTCAACGCCTAAAAAACCATTTGCAACAGCTCCACCAGTATCTCCGGAAGTTGCAACGAGTACAGTTACATTCTCTTTGGTATTTGATTGTTTTGAGAAATAGCCTAAGCAACGTGCCATAAATCGGGCTCCAACATCCTTGAAAGCCATTGTCGGTCCGTGAAAGAGTTCTAGAGTTGCGATATTTTTTTCCAATTCAACCACTGGAAACTCAAAATCCAATACTTCAGAAAGAATATTTCTGAGTTCTTCTTCTGGTATTTCATTACCAACAAATTGATGAATGGCCTCATAGGCCAGATCTTCAGTTGAAAAGTTCTGAATCGTTTCAAAAAAAGAAGGATCTAGTGCAGTAATTGATTCCGGAAAGTACAAGCCCTTATCCGGGGCAATTCCTCTAATGACAGCATCTTTAAAGCTGCTGATGTGTTCTGGTGTATTTAAACTGAAATAATTCATGTACTTACAATTGTTTAACTCCTTCGGTATTGATTTTTGAAATATGGATTTCAAAATCAATTCCAAGTGGGGTATAGATGTTTTTCATTTGCTGAGCCACTGCTTTTGCAGTGGTTTCTCCTTTACTGAGTGCAAAAACAGAAGGTCCAGATCCCGAGATTCCACTTCCAAGAGCTCCAACTTTTTTTGCTGATGATTTAATACGATCAAATTCAGGTATTAAAATAGAACGTATGGGTTCTACAATAACATCTTCAAGTGACCTGCTGATTAAATCGTAATCCTCTTTAAATAATCCTGCTACTAAGCCACCGACATTCCCCCACTGAGTGATGGCTTGTTTCATGGTGATATTTTGCTTGAGAATTCTTCTAGAATCGGCTGTTTTAACTTCTATTTTAGGGTGAATGACAGTTGCGTATAATTCTGATGGATGTGGTAGTGAAATCACATCTAATGGCTCATAAGAACGAACTAATGTAAAACCTCCAAGTAGAGCAGGAGCTACATTGTCAGCATGAGCCACGCCCGATGCTAAACGCTCACCTTCCATGGCAAATTCAACAAGTTCTTTTCTCGAAAGAGGTTTACCTAGTAGGTAGTTGATTCCCCATACAGCACCTGCAGAACTTGCTGCAGAGGATCCGATGCCACTTCCAGCCTTAATATTTTTATAGATTTCGATTTCAAATCCCTGATCAGAATTTAAATGCTCTAATAGTTTTAAACCAGCTACTCCAGCAACATTCTTTTCAGTTTCTAAGGGAAGGTTCTGACCTTCAATTTTAGTGATTCTGATCCCTTTTTGATTTGATTTTCGAACGAGCATTCGATCCCCAATACCGTCAAGAGCCAATCCCATTACATCAAATCCACAGGAAACATTGGCGATGGTTCCAGGACAAAAAACTTCAATTTTACTAAGATTACTCATAAGTTGTGTTTTTGTAAAATTAGTGTACTAGTAGTTGCCGATTCGAATGATATCAGCAAAGATTCCTGAGGCAGTGACCTCGGCCCCAGCACCAGCACCTTTGATGATCATCGGTTGATTTGGATAACGTTCGGTGTAAAACAATACAATATTATCACTTCCTTCTAGATTGTAGAAATCGTGTCCTTGAGGAATTTCTTCAAGACCAACACTTGCCTTACCTTGGTTAAAACTCGCAACGTATTTGAGTTTAGATTCTTTAGAAGCAGCCGATTGATAGAGTGATTGAAAATGATCTTCGTGTATTACTAAACTTTCAAAGAATGCTTCATTAGAAGAAGTTTTAAGGCATGCTTCTGGTAAAAAAGATCGATTTTCAATATCCTCAAGCTCGAGCTGATTTCCAGATTCCCTCGCCAAAATAAGAATTTTTCTCATGACATCAATACCGCTCAAATCTATTGTTGGATCTGGTTCTGTATAGCCTTCTACCTGAGCTTGTTTAACAATGTCTACAAATTTAGTGTGATCGTTAAAGTTGTTAAAGACAAAGTTGAGACTACCGGATAATACCGCCTTGATAGTTAAAATCTTATCACCAGAGGCGATGAGGTTTTTAAGGGTGTCGATAATTGGTAGTCCTGCACCAACATTGGTTTCAAATAAGAATGGAGCATTGTATTCAGACGCTAAATACTTGAGTTTTTTATAACGCACGTATTCAGATGAACAAGCGATTTTATTACAGGTCACCACTGAGATACTCTTTGAGAGATACGACTCATATGTCTGTGAAACCTCTGCGCTAGCAGTATTGTCTACAAAGATGGAGTTTCTGAGGTTTAATTCAGTAACATGCTCAATGAAGCGTTTCTTGTCGGCTTGTTCTCCACTAGCGAGTAATTCCTTCCAATTTTTTAAATCAATCCCCGATTCATTAAAACACATGGTTCTAGAATTCGATATTCCTATGACTCTGATATTGAGTTTTAAATGCTTTTTTAAATAGCTTTTTTGTCCATCGAGTTGAGCCATAAATCGAGCTCCAACATTACCAACTCCCATTACAAATAAATTAAGCTGCTTGATGTTTTCTTCAAAGAAGGTCTCGTGTAGTGTGTTTAAGGCTTTTTTGACATCTTTAGTCTCGATGACTACTGAAATATTCTTTTCTGATGCACCTTGAGCAATAGCTACAATGTTGACATTATTTTTTCCAAGAGTGCTAAACATCTTTCCACTTAAGCCTTGGTGTGATTTCATATTATCACCGACTAAAGCGACAATTGAGTATTCTTTTTCAGGAGTTACCTGCTTGATTTTACCTTTGCTAATTTCAAATTCAAATGCCTCGTTTACAAGTGAAGCAGCGAGATCCGCATCTTTTTCATTCACACCGACACATATCGAGTGTTCAGAGGATGCCTGAGTAATTAATACAACAGATATTTGAGCGTTGGAAAGCACTTCGAAAAAACGCTTTGAAATCCCTGGAATACCTACCATTCCAGGTCCTTCAAGAGACAACAAAGCAATTTGATCGATATGACTAATTCCTTGAACTGATTTGTTCTCAGGTGAATTATTTTTAGCAATCGTAGTTCCTTGATCCTCTGGCTTGAAGGTGTTCTTAATAACGATAGGAATCTCTTTGTTGAGAACTGGTTGAATCGTAGGAGGGTAAAGCACCTTTGCTCCAAAGTGTGAAAGTTCCATCGCTTCCTCATAAGAGATATTGTCAATAGGCTTGGCTTGCTTTACCATCTTTGGATTAGCAGTAAACATTCCAGATACATCGGTATAGATATCCAGTTGTTTAGCGTTAATCGCAGCTGCAACAATTGCTGCGGTATAGTCAGATCCACCTCTTCCCAAAGTAGTGCTCTCTCCTGATTCCGAAGATGAAATAAATCCACCCATTACAGTGATATGGTGAGTAGCTTTAGTTATGTATTCTGCAATAGCTTGATTAGTTACTTCAAAATGAACCTGAGCTTTATTGTAGTTGGAATTGGTTTTGATGACAGTTCTAGAATCTAGGAGCTCTGAATTCAAACCTTCAGCCTTAAAATAAAAAGCGATGATGAAAGATGAGAGTAGTTCTCCGTAGCTCACCACTTTATCTGAAAGTTTAGGAGTTTGCTCACCGATTAAAAAGGAACCTTCTAAGAGTGTTTCTAAATTGTTTAATTCTGCCTTGATTTTAGAGAGTAATTCGCTTTGATATTGAACATTAATCAATGATTTTACGGTATTGAGATGTCTGTTTTCAATTTCTGATACAATTTCTAAATAGCTTTGATCCTTATGAGCTGCTTTTTCTGAAGCTTGGAGCAGCAGGTCTGTGACACCTCCAAGAGCTGAAACGACTACTACAGTATGTTTGTTAGATTCTAAACTGACAATTGCTTTTACTTTGGATATGTTTTCGGCATTTGACACTGAGGTGCCTCCGAATTTTAATACTTTCATAAGATGTATAAACTTGATTTATATGGATTTAACACGCATTGAGCTAGGACGGATGATATATATATAATTACCCCAAAGGGGTTGTAGTCGTAGCTGTAGAAGCAGAACGCTTAAGAAGATTTAAAGTATATACGTGTTGATTCATAGGAAAATTAACTTTTCACCATCAAAAATAGTTGATATAAATTTAAATAAAAGTAAAGGAAGGTATTTTTAATGATTTCATAAAAAACACCTTCCTTGGTTGAATTAATGTAAATTGGATTTACCTATCGATGTAGTGTCCTCAAATCTCTTCCTTAGTTTTATTAGGTTTAAGTATGGTAAAACTCAATTTTTCATCATTTACTTTATAATCGAGTTTTATGGTATCTCCTTTTTCAATTTTTGAATTGACAATTTGTTCTGCAAGTTCATCTTCGATCAATTTTTGAATGGCTCTCTTAAGAGGTCTTGCACCAAATTGTTTGTCAAATCCTTTATCAGCAATAAAATCTATAGCTTTCTTGGATAGTTTTAACTGGTACCCTAAAAGTTCAATTCTCTTGTAGAGATGTTTTAATTCAATTTGAATAATCTCAGCGATATCTTCTTTTTCGAGTGCGTTAAAGATAATTACATCGTCTATTCGGTTTAGAAATTCAGGAGCAAAAGCCTTTTTAAGAGCACTTTCAATAACTGATCGACTGTGTTTGTCTTCTTGAGATTTCATCGCATTAGTCCCAAATCCAACTCCTTGACCAAAATCTTTAAGCTGTCTGGAGCCTAAGTTAGAAGTCATGATGATGATGGTGTTTCTAAAGTCAATTTTACGACCTAAACTATCCGTTAAATAGCCATCATCTAGAACTTGAAGTAACATGTTAAAAACATCAGGATGTGCCTTTTCTACCTCATCTAATAAAATTACAGAGTAGGGTTTTCTGCGAACCTTTTCGGTAAGCTGTCCACCTTCTTCATATCCTACATAACCCGGAGGAGAACCAATGAGTCTAGAGATTGTAAATTTCTCCATATACTCACTCATATCGATGCGAATTAAGGCCTCTTCTGAGTCAAATATTTCTTTAGCTAATACCTTAGCTAGCTGAGTTTTACCCACTCCTGTTTGACCTAAAAATATAAATGATCCAATGGGTTTATTTGGATCTTTTAATCCTGCTCTATTGCGTTGAATTGCCTTGGCAACTTTGGCAACTGCTTCGTGTTGTCCAATCACAGACCCTTTGATAAGTTGAGGTAGTTCGGCGAGTTTAACGCTTTCTTCTTGAGCAATTCTTGTCACAGGTATTCCACTCATCATAGAAACTACATCAGCTACATGAGTCTCTGTAACGGTATCTTTGTGTTTTTTAGCCTCTTCCTCCCAGAGTTCTTGTTCTATTTGAAGTTTTTTCTCAATTTTTTTCTCATCGTCCCTGAGTTTCGCAGCCTCTTCGTATTTCTGTTTGTTAACTACTGCATTTTTGGCTTCTCTAACTTTCTCGAGTTCTTTTTCTAAGTTCACAATTTCTTGTGGAACATTCATATGGCTAATGTGAACTCTTGATCCTGCTTCATCCAAGGCATCGATAGCCTTATCTGGCAAAAAACGATCTGACATATATCGCTCTGTCAATGTGACACAAGCCTTGATGGCTTCATCGGTAAAGATCACATTGTGATGATCTTCGTACTTTGCTTTGATATTATTTAGAATTTCAATGGTTTCATCAATGGAAGTAGGTTCGATCATTACCTTTTGAAATCTTCGTTCTAAGGCTCCATCTTTTTCGATATACTGACGATATTCATCGATAGTAGTAGCGCCAATACATTGAATTTCTCCTCTAGCTAAAGCGGGTTTAAACATATTAGAAGCGTCCAAACTACCTGTAGCTCCTCCAGCTCCTACAATGGTGTGGATTTCATCTATAAAGAGAATGATGTCTTCGTTTTTTTCAACTTCGTTCATGACCGCTTTCATACGTTCTTCAAACTGACCCCTGTATTTGGTTCCAGCGACTAATGAAGCAAGATCAAGAGTAACAACCCGTTTATTAAACAAAACACGAGACACTTTTTTTTGAATGATTCGAAGGGCTAGTCCTTCTGCAATAGCACTTTTACCAACTCCAGGTTCACCAATTAAAAGAGGATTGTTTTTCTTTCTTCTACTCAGAATTTGAGAAACACGTTCAATTTCTTTAAGCCTACCTACAACGGGATCTAATTTATTTTCCTCAGCCATTTGAGTGAGGTCTCTACCAAAATTATCCAAAACAGGAGTCTTGGATTTTTTAGCAGTTTTGGCCTTGGTAGGATTGCTAAAGCGCTCTTCTCCTTGAGGAGTTTCATGTTCATCTGAAAAAGAACTTCTAGGTGTATCTGAAATATAGTTGTCTTCGTTTGTAAGCATCGTCTTAAATTGTTCTTTTACCCCTTCGTAATCTACGTTCATTTTGTTGAGAATCTTTGTAGTTGGATCATTTTCATTTCTGAGTATACAAAGTAATAAGTGAGCTGTATTAATGGCCGTACTCTGAAAGAGTTTTGCTTCTAAAAAAGTTGTTTTTAAAGCGCGTTCTGCCTGACGAGTTAAGTGAAGATTGTTTTGATCATTAAGACTTGGATAATTGGTGTCAATGGGATTTAAAGCTTCAATTTTTCTTCTCAGAAGATCAAAGTCAATGGCCAGTGCATCTAATATGTTGATCGCCTTACCACTTCCATCTCTTAGTAATCCAAGCAATAGATGTTCTGTGCCTATGAAATTGTGTCCCAATCTCAAGGCCTCTTCTTTGCTGTAGGCAATTACATCTTTTACTCTAGGTGAAAAATTTTCATCCATAAATTCTCTTATTCCTATAAAATTAATAAATCTCTACTAATTCTTTGGCAAATATCATACCTAATTCAATATGATATTGAATACAATTCACAAAATTATACTCATAAAACAAAAAAAAGCACAAAAATTTTATCAACTTTTTATAGGGTAAAAAATGTTGATAAATTGTTTAATAATAGGTATTCGAGCTCCTTTGTTTGCTCGCTAATTTGTTTATCTTGCCTTATTATTATAAAACTAACCATATTATTTAATTATCTATGGCAGAAGGAGAAAAGTTAATTCCAGTTAATATTGATGATGAAATGAAGTCAGCCTACATAGATTATTCTATGTCGGTCATTGTGTCACGCGCCCTACCAGATGTAAGAGATGGTTTAAAGCCAGTACACAGAAGAGTATTATTTGGAATGCACGAGCTAGGAGTTAGGTCTAATAGTTCTTATAAAAAATCAGCGAGAATTGTCGGTGAAGTATTAGGGAAGTACCACCCACATGGAGATTCTTCAGTATATGACACGATGGTGCGTATGGCACAAGAGTGGTCACTGCGCTATATGCTTGTTGACGGTCAAGGAAACTTCGGTTCAGTAGATGGCGACAGCCCTGCTGCAATGCGTTATACGGAAGCACGTATGCGTAGAATTTCAGAAGATATGTTGGCAGATATAGAGAAAGATACAGTAGATCATCAACTTAACTTTGACGATTCTCTAAAAGAACCTGTTGTTCTTCCCACGAGAATACCAAACTTATTAGTCAATGGTGCCTCTGGTATTGCGGTAGGGATGGCTACCAATATGCCTCCTCATAATTTATCAGAAGTTATCGATGGAACTGTAGCCTTTATCGACAATAACGAAATTGAAATTGATGAACTAATCAAACATATTAAAGCTCCAGATTTTCCAACAGGAGGTATCATTTACGGATACGATGGAGTAAAAGAAGCCTTCCATACAGGTAGAGGACGTATTGTAATGCGTGGAAAGGCTACGATGGAAGAGGTTCGCGATCGCGAATGTATCGTTGTAACTGAAATTCCTTACCAAGTCAACAAAGCGGATCTTATAAAGAAAACAGCTGATTTAGTTAACGAGAAAAAAATTGAAGGAATATCGACCATTCGAGATGAGTCTGATAGAAATGGAATGCGAATCGTTTATGTTTTAAAACGAGATGCTATTCCAAATATTGTTCTCAATATGCTCTATAAATATACAGCGCTTCAATCGTCATTTAGTGTCAACAACATTGCACTTGTTAAAGGACGACCAGAAATGCTCAATATAAAGGACATGATTCGTCATTTTGTCGATCACCGTCACGAGGTAGTAGTACGAAGAACTCAGTTCGAATTAGACAAAGCAGAGGCTAGAGCACATATTTTAGAAGGGTTGATTATCGCTTCTGACAATATTGATGAAGTTATTCGCCTCATCAGAGCTTCTAAGAGTCCAGATGAAGCTAGAGAAGCCTTGATGAAAGCATTTGATCTTACTGAAATTCAAGCAAAAGCTATTGTTGAAATGAGACTACGTCAGTTGACAGGTCTTGAGCAAGATAAGTTAAGAGCTGAATACGATGAGATCATTAAATTTATTGCTGATTGTAAAGAAATACTTTCCAATAAAGAGCGTCGAATGCAAATCATCAAAGACGAATTGATTGAAGTAAAAGACAAATATGGAGATGAGCGTCGTTCGGAAATTAATTATGCAGGAGGGGACCTCAGTATAGAAGATATGATTCCTGATGAGCAAGTAGTAATTACAATATCTCATGCGGGTTATATCAAGCGTACCCCTCTTTCTGAATACAAAACACAAAATAGAGGTGGAGTTGGTCAAAAAGCTTCTGCCACAAGAAACGAAGATTTCTTAGAGCACCTATTTGTGGGAACTAATCACCAATACATGCTCTTCTTTACTCAGACTGGGAAGTGTTTTTGGATGCGTGTTTATGAAATTCCAGAAGGAAGTAGAACCTCTAAAGGTAGAGCAATTCAAAACCTTATTAATATAGCATCTGACGACAAGGTTAAAGCCTTCATTTGTACACAAGATCTCAAAAATGAAGAATATGTAAATTCTCATTATGTGATTATGGCAACCAAAAAAGGTATTGTTAAAAAGACCTCTTTAGAACAGTATTCAAGACCTCGTACCAACGGTATCAATGCCATTACTGTTCGTGATGAAGATGAATTGCTAGAAGCTAAATTAACTACAGGAACTTCTCATGTTTTCCTCGGATTAAAATCAGGTAAAGCAATTCGATTTGAAGAAAACAAGACGAGACCGATGGGAAGAAATGCAGCAGGTGTAAGAGGAATTACACTCGCAGACGATTCAGATGAAGTAATTGGTATGATTTCTGTTAACAATCTAGAGGATAATATTCTAGTTGTTTCAGAAAAAGGCTACGGAAAAAGATCTGACATTGAAGACTACAGAATTACCAATCGTGGCGGAAAAGGTGTTAAAACTATTTCTATTACGGAAAAAACCGGTAAATTAGTGGCCTTAAAAAATGTTACCGATTCTGATGACCTCATGATTATCAATAAATCGGGAATTGCAATTCGTATGGCAGTTGAGGATTTAAGAGTGATGGGTAGAGCAACGCAAGGCGTTCGACTTATCAATATTAAAGACAATGACTCCATTGCAGCTGTTGCAAAAGTAATGAAAGAGGAAGATGTAGAAGACGATGCAGAAGTTAACGATATCGAGGTTAACGGAGCAACTCAGGTCAATGACAACGATACATCTACTCCAACAGATATGGAATAAATTGATAACTATACTAAATTTAAAAATGAAACAGAAATTATTATTATTATTAGTAGTAGCTCTCTTTGCATCAGCAATTAGTTTTGCACAAAAAGATGAATTAAAGGCTGCTAAAAAAGCATTAAAAGCTAATGATGCTAAGGGAGTTTTAGATGCTTTAAAACCAGTAGAGGGAACTATTGACAGTGCTGATGAAAAATCTAAAGTAGCTTATTATGAGTATTTAGGTGATGCTTATACAATATTAGCAAAAGCAGGTGACGATTCTCAATTTGAAAATGCTATTAATGCTTATCAAAAATCTGAATCCTTAACCGTAGCTGACAAATTAAGATCCATATCTAATGACTTAGTTAATTCTGCTGTAGCTGATAATCAAGCTTCCGAGTACATCAATGCGGCCAATAAATTGTATATGAGCTATTCGATAAGCAAATTTGATACTATTTATTTGTACTATGCAGCTTCAAGTGCTGTGAGTGGTCAGGATTATCCATTGGCTTTGAAATACTACAATGAGTTAAAAGACATTAATTACGATGGATCTGAAATGAAATATACTGCAGTAGATATTGACTCTGGAGAGCGTATAGCTATGGATAAAGCTCAGCGTGATATTATGGTTAAAGCAGGAACACACAAAGATCCTCAGGATGAAAAAACAGAGTCAAAGCGTTCTGAAATCATCAAAAATATTGCCCTTATTTACACTCAAGAAGGTGATGATCAAAAAGCAATGGAAGCATACATTGATGCTAGAAAAGCAAATCCTACAGATATTTCGTTGATTTTGAATCAAGCTAATTTGTATTTCAAGCAAGGAGATAAAGATATGTTTAAAAGTTTGATGAATGAAGCGATTCAAGTAGATCCTAAAAATCCAGACTTACACTACAATATCGGAGTGATCAGCATGGAGCAAAATGATTATGAAGCTGCGAGAGCAGCTTATTCTAAAGCTATTGAAATCGATCCCTCTTACATCAATGCTCACTTAAATCTTTCTTCAACTTTCATTAACGAAGGAAACTTATTGGTAGAGCAAATGAATGATATTAGAGGTAATTCTGCAAAAGATATTGCTAAATACGATTCACTCAAAGCTCAAAAAGAAGATTTATTTAAAAAAGCTGCAGAATCTTTAGAAGCTGCATCAAAAGCAAATCCTAGTAATAAAGAAATCTTAGAACAGTTAAAAAATATTTACGGAGCCTTAAGTGATTTTGTAAACTACAAAAGGGTTCAAGATCTTATCGATCAATAAAAGACCTCTTTAATTATCATATAAAAGCCTCGTAGTGACGGGGCTTTTTTTATAGGAATGATTTGATAACGCGAACAGAGTGCGTATAGGTGTTGGTGTCGATATTGAAGATACCTGTGTGATCGATTCGATCAATCCTCACAGTTCCAAAGGCATGTATGATGTAATTGTTTTCCAAAAGTATCCCAACGTGATCGATAACACCATCCTTATTGTCAAAAAAAACTAGATCACCTGCTTTAGCTTCTTCTATAAAGCTCAATGCTTCACCTTGAGTCGATTGTTCCTGTGGTGTTCTTTTGAGTGACATGCCGTTTAATTTATAGGCCATCTGTGTTAATCCACTTGAATCAATTCCGAAAGGGGTTTTTCCTCCCACAAGCTCAGTAGCGTTCAAATACATCATCGCTGATGAAACTACTGAATGTTGATTTGGTATTATTGAAGGTTCACATTGATGGTTTAAAAAAGGAGCTTTACTTAAGTCAGACCCTATGACAACAGGTAGAAGACTATTGTTTTCATTGTGCACATAGTGTGCTAAGTCATAATTATATAAAGGCTTTAGGTATTTTAATTCATAAAACTGTTCTTGACTGAGTTCTTTAAAGTGTAAATTTGAGATCCATCCTTGATAATCATCAAACAAACATCTTATTTTGGTGAAGAATTTACGCTGTTCTAGGATTTTGAACAATTCGCCATACAGCAATTGGGATTGCTGAGTAGCTAAACTATTGGCCTCAGATCGAAGGGGTATGACATTTAAATTACAAATTCCGTATTTCATTAATCCACTACAAATTTTGGAGGATTAGAGCAGAAGCGCCACCACCTCCGTTACAGATAGCAGCTGCGCCGTATTTAGCCTTGTTTTGCTTTAGTATATGCAGGAGGCTAACTACAATTCGAGTTCCTGAACATCCAAGGGGGTGACCCAGAGCGACAGCGCCACCATTAATATTTAATTTATTACTGTCGATATTCAGGATTTTTTGATTGGCGAGACTCACTACAGAAAAGGCCTCGTTGATTTCAAAATAATCAATATCATCAATCGACAGGTTGGCTTTTGCAAGTGCTTTAGGTAAAGCAGTAGCAGGTGCTTCTGTAAACCACTCTGGGTCTAAAGCTGCATCTGCATATGAGAGAACCATTGCAAGTGGTTTCAATCCTAATTCTTTAGCTTTCGCCTCGCTCATCAAAACAAGAGCAGCAGCACCATCATTAATCGTTGATGCGTTAGCAGCGGTCACTGTTCCATCATTAGTAAAAGCAGCTCTAAGATTAGGAATCTTGTCAAAACGAACATTTGTGTATTCCTCGTCTTTGTCTACAACAACAAATCCTTCTTTGCGTTGAGGAACCTTTACAGGAATCACTTCATCATTATACAACCCATTATTCCATGCCTTTTCAGCTCGCTCATAGGAACTGATTGCATAGGTGTCTTGTTCCTCTCTTGATATATTGTGTTTTATGGCACATTGATCGGCATAGACACCCATTGCTTGATGGGTAAAAGCATCTTGTAAACCATCAAGAATCATCGAATCTTTCAAATTTTGATCACCAAATTTAACTCCATATCTCAAATGTGTCAAGTGAGGAGCTAAGCTCATATTTTCCATACCACCTGCTACGACAACTTCTGCGTCACCTAATGCAATTTCTTGAGCTGCTAACATGATGCTTTTCATTCCAGATGCACAAACCTTATTGACAGTCGTACAAGGAATATTTGATGGCAATCCTGCATTGAGGGCTGCTTGTCTTGCAGGTGCTTGTCCACATCCAGCCTGAATTACATGACCCATGTATACTTTATCAACATCACTAGGATTAATTGAGGCCTTGGCTATAGCTCCATTTATAGCGGTACTTCCTAATTTAGTAGCTTCAACAGACGAAAGACTTCCCATAAAACTACCTATTGGAGTTCGAACTGCAGATACAATAACAACTTTATTCATGATGCGATATTTCACACTAAATTAAAAAAATTAAGTCGGAAGGCATGGGTTTGAGTTATTAAAATAGATGATTCAAGTTGATTTTTTTTACTTTTGATCTATAATTCCCATCAATGAAAACGAAACTCGATCTACTATTTAGAAATCAATCGTTGATTTACAAATACATTCTTTATGTATTTGCGATTATTCTTATTGTTTTTTTATTGCCCAAGGGAGGAAAGTTTAAGTACGAATTTCAAAAGGGGAAGCCCTGGCAATTTGAAACCCTTTATGCACCATTTGATTTTACAGTCACAAAATCAGTAGAAGAGGTAGAGGCAGAAAAAAAATCCATTCGATCGGATCAAGTTCCCTATTATCAGTATGAGGAAGACGTAATCTTCAAAGCCCTGGATCAAATCAATCTCAAGGTAGATGAATTAGTACACCAAAATGAGCGGTTCAAGCTCGATACATTGTACTTCAATAAAACAATTTCAAATATAATAGAATCAGTCTATTCAAGAGGAGTTGTTCGAAAGTCTGATCTGATTTATCCTTCGGAGAATATTTATATTGTTAAGAATAATAAATCAGAGTTGGTATCTAAGAGTCAAATCTACACTCTTCAGAATGTCTTTGATTATATTGATTCGAGATTGATTTCTTTGGGTTTTGAAAATCAATTAGCTGATATTCAGTCAATTTTTATCGATTTAATCAACCCCAACTTGATTTTAGATAATAATCTGACCAATAAGGATATCTTGGATAAGATCTCCAAAATATCCACTAACAAAGGCTATGTCGATAAAGGAAAATTAATCGTGCTTAAAGGAGAAGTAGTAGAGGCTGATAATTTTAGTGTTTTGAGTTCTTTGAAATCTGAATTTGAATCAACGATCTGGTCGGATATCAATTATTACTTTATAATCGCTGGATACACGGTGCTTGTAGCGATGGTGCTGATGATGCTGATGCTGTTTTTATTCAAGTATCGCTTGCTGATATTCAAAGATAATACCAAGGTAACCTTTGTGTATTTCAATATGATCTTTATGGTATTGATCACATCTTTGATGGTTAAGATTCAAGTTGATTACCTCTATGTAGTTCCGCTATGTGTATTGCCTATTATTTTAAAAACATTTTTCGATCCACGCCTTGGATTGTACGTTCATGTTCTTACAGTGTTGATTCTAGGTTTTATCGTTCCCAATAGTTTTGAGTTTATTTTCTTGCAGATCTTGGCTGGTATTGTTACTATCTTATCCGTTAGAGAACTTTACAAGCGAACCAATTTATTTATAACAGTAGCTCAAATTACTGGAGTTTATATTTTTGGATATTTAGCATTTCATATCATTCACGAAGGAGGAGTCGAATCAATTCAATTTACCACTATTGGTTTCTTTGTGCTCAACGGTATGATTACCTTATTTGTTCAGCCTTTGGTATACATCTATGAAAAGACCTTTGGATTGGTGTCAGATGTATCTATTTTAGAGCTTTCTGATACTAATTCACCACTGCTTAAGGAGATGTCAAATGTTGCTCCAGGTACGTTTAATCACTCGCTTCAAGTTGCAAATTTAGCTGAAGCAGCAGCCAATGAAATTGGAGCTGATGCAATGCTAGTTAGAGTAGGGGCGCTCTATCATGACATTGGTAAGATGCTCAATCCTATGTATTTTACAGAGAATCAAATCAGTTCTGTGAATCCACACGATGAACTTTCTCCAGTGGATTCTGCAAAAATCATCATTGATCATGTTGTCGATGGTATAGAGATGGCAAAAAAGAATAATTTACCAGATCGGTTAATTGATTTCATAAGAACGCATCACGGTCAAACACAGGTTTATTATTTTTATAAGAAGGCACAAGAGTTTGATGAAAATGTCGACATAAAGAATTTTACCTATCCTGGACCACTTCCTTTTTCAAAAGAAACCGCCATTCTTATGATGGCTGATTCGGTTGAGGCAGCTTCTAAAAGTTTAAAGAATCCTACTTACGAAGAAATTAGTGATTTTGTTGAGCGTATAATCGATACGCAAATGACTGCAAATCAGTTCTCTAATTCCAATATTACCTTTAAAGATATCCTGGATATCAAAAAAACGTTAAAGAAGAAATTGACCAATATTTATCATCTTAGAATTGAGTATCCTGAATAGGAGAATTATTCTAAAAAAATATTGTTTAATAGTAGTAAAATATTCTATATTTGCACCCGCGATTCACAAATTCGCAAAGGCCGGTCGCGTAGCTCAGCTGGATAGAGCATCTGCCTTCTAAGCAGACGGTCATAGGTTCGAATCCTATCGCGATCACTCAAAACCTCAACAGAACTGTTGGGGTTTTTTGTTTAGATCAATTTGTGAGATCCATCACAACTTGGCATTCGTTTAGATCGTCCACATACACAATCATCCATTCCGTACCCCTTTAATATTCGATCTTCATGTTTTTTGATTCTCCTCAATCGTGTTTCGGATTGTTTTGCCTGACTGAAAAAAAGTAAATATCCTCGTTGTCTACCAGGAGTAAGGGCTTCAAAAGCTGTTTTAAACTCTTTAGAATCACTAAATACTTGTCTGAGTTCTTCAGGCAGATCAATTGATATTTTCTTTGGAATGACTTTTAATCCCTTCTTTTCAATTTCAATGGCCTCTTTGACATAGTCAAAAATAATGGATTCAAGAGCTAAAATTTCTTCAATAGAAGTAAATTTAAACATTTTAACGTGGTTGGAATTTTCTCCTGCGGTACTGAGTAGATTTAACGGGTCGCTTAGCAGAGCTCCTTTAAAAAAGCTGATGGTACAATGATTCTTGAAACTCGCTAGAATAAAGACGTTTTTATTTAAATACGTATAGCAGGGATTATTCCACTTGTAATCTTCATTTAATTGATCGATTAGAACTATTGATCTCAGATAAGAGAGTTCTTCTTTCCATTTTGTTAATCGTTCAAAATAATCATCGACTTTAGAGTTCATAATTGATACTGCAGTTATTTCTAATTAAAGATAACTATTGGAATGATGTTTAACAACTAAAAAATTTAAATCAAAGAAGTGATAAACAAAAAAAGGAGTCTAAAAACAGACTCCTTTTTGTCGGGGTGGCAGGATTCGAACCTGCGACCTCCGCGTCCCAAACGCGGCGCGATAACCGGGCTACGCTACACCCCGAGGTTATTTTATGTTTGCGGAGAGACAGGGACTCGAACCCTGGCGACAGTTTCCCGTCGACAGATTAGCAATCTGCTCCATTACCACTCTGGCACCTCTCCAGTCTCAACGACTAGCGTCTTTCAACGCGGATGCAAATGTACCTTATAGGTTTATTTCTTCCAACTTTTTTTTGGCTTTTTTAAACAATACTTTTTTATTTTTGAGAAATGGATCTCTTTTCAAATAACAATCAAGTCTTTAACTCTATTTTACCCTACGATGGAGCAGTAGATTATTACGGATCTATTATGAGTGAATTGGTAGCTTCACGCTATTTTGAGGCCCTTTTAAACGACATCGAATGGAAGGCAGATCAGGCACTCATATTTGGTAAATTAATCACTACAAAACGCGCTGTAGCCTGGTATGCAGATAAGCCTTTTTCATATACCTACTCAAAAATTACCAAAACAGCCCTTTTGTGGAATGAAATCTTATTAGATTTAAAACAAATCGTTGAATCAAAATGCGGAGAAACATTTAATTCTTGTCTTCTCAATTTATATCACGATGAATCTGAGGGTATGGCCTGGCACAGTGATGGTGAAAAAGATTTAAAAAAGGAGGGTGCAATTGCTTCTCTAAGCTTTGGATCAGTGCGCAAATTTAGCTTTAAACACAAAAAAGAGGGTACTAAAATTGATATAGTACTACCTCACGGGAGCTTACTTGTTATGAAAGGAAGCACCCAAGAAAACTGGCTTCATCGTTTGCCACCAACAAAAATAAAAAAGGGACCTCGAATTAATTTGACGTTTAGAACGATTGAAAAATAATTCGAGAATGATTTTGACATCACGAACTCATACATTGTATAAAACTTATGTTTATCCTACTTCTTTTTAGATTTTCTTTTGAGATGAATTGAGTTTTCATCATTTTAAAATGAAAGGCATAAGTGTTAAAAAAAACTTTAAAACGTAACAAATTGATCTTTGTCAAGTCTTTTAAGCATAACCAAATTTCATGAAAACCTTATACCTATACTTAAGCCTTTTAATTACTTCATATATAGGAATTGCACAACAAACATCCACTATTGATTTTGATGGAGTTGTTAATCCATCTGAGTGGGAAGGAGCTCAAAACTATACCATCAATTATGAATTCGAACCAGGAGACAATATTGCTTCAAAAAATCCCACGGATGTATATGTGAAGTATGACAAGGACTATATCTTAGTAGGATTTGTCGCATATACTGATATGAGTACACTGCGATCCTCTTTGAGAAATAGAGATGAAGCATGGATGGATGACACGGTCTATTTTGGTATAGACACCTACGGAGATGGTCGGTTTTTGGTATTTTTAGGTTCGAATGCTGAAGGAAGTCAGGTAGATATGAAATTGACCAATAATGGAAGTGATGATCCTTCTTATGATGTTAACTTTTATACCAAAGCATCAAAACATGAAAAAGCTTTTCACGTGGAAATGATGATTCCCTTTAGTGGGATTCAATTTGAAGAGGCTGATGAGATGAATTGGTCAATAACAGTTCATCGTTCTACTTATGTTGATGGAAATCGCTCCCAAAATTTAAACTTTCCTTTGGATCGAAATAATTCGTGTTTTATCTGTCAGTCTCCAGCAAAATTGGTGTTAAAAAATATAAAGGCAAAGAATCGAGTGAACTTACTTCCCAATATTTTTAGTGGAATATCAGCATCTCACAATGGAGCTCAACTTGTTTTTGGAAAGCTTCAACCTAATTTTGGACTCAGTGGTTTGGTTGATATTAACAATAAAACCTCTTTTGAATTTGCTATTAATCCTGATTTTTCTCAAGTGGAGGCTGATGTTTCTCAAATTACGGTCAACAATACATTTGCAATTCAATATCCAGAAAGAAGACCCTATTTTAATGAAGGAAACGACTTTATAAATTTTTTAACTGATGGTGTTTATACACGATCGATCAATAAACCTTTAATTTCTACAAAGCTTATCAATCAAGGTAAAAAACAACGTTATTATTGGTTGGTAGCCTATGATGAAAAGAGCCCTTATCTTGTTGGAGGAGAGAATCGATCCTATTTTGGAGAGGGAGAGGGATCGTTGGCGAATATCTTTAGATATCAACGAACTTATGAGGGTGGAAGCAACATTGGGTTTGTATCTACAAATCGTTTTTACGATGGAGGAGGTTCTGGTAATTTATTTGGAATCGATGGATTATATCGATTGAAAGATAAATATACGATTGGTTTTGAGGTTGCTTCTACCAAAGTAGTTGAGCCTGAAACTGATTGGATTGACTCTTTGGAATTGATTGATGGTCGAACAGTTGCTCTAGATGGAGAGACAAACTCGGGATATACTGCTTTGGTCTATGCCAATAGAAGTACCAAGAATTGGAATACCGACATCTACTATGTTCATAAATCACCCTGGTTTGCTACTCCTCTAGGTTTTGCAACATCAAACAATTACAAAACTTTAAATATCAGTCATCGATATCAACATTTTTTTAAAGAAAAAAGTAAGATTAATACATTTAACATGGGTGCTCGATATCAGTTGAGATATAATTTTGAGGGTCTTAAAAAGCTTTCTGATCTCAATGTTCAATCATTTATACGTTTTGAAAACAATGTTGGTGCTGAGTTGTCATTCAGCAAGGCATTTTGGGAGGAGTTCTATGGATTCGAAACAGATCAACAACTCGATTTATCTTGGTTTGTAATGTATAATCCCAATGAGAAGTTTCATATTCGTGGTTTTGTTTCAACTGGCAAGTCGCTTTACTATGATAGCTTAGATCCCCAAATAGGTCGAAATACGTTTATAGGAACATTTAATGATTTCCAATTAAGTTCTAATTTTTCATTTGCTCCAAGTCTTCGTTATACGAAATTAAAGCGTCTTGAAAGCAATGAATATTTCTATAAGGGATACATTATGAGAACGAATCTCAATTATCAATTTAACAGCAACATATCGTTTAGATTTGTTTTTGAAAAAAATAATTTTAGTGATAGTATCTTTACGCAATCCCTTTTAAAATACAACCCTAATCCTTTTACCATATTTTATATTGGAGGGACTACAGGCTATTCCTACATCGATCAAAGTTCTTTGTTTAGAATAGATAGTGCTCAAATCTATTTTAAATTCCAATATATGATTGATCTTTAGTTAATTGAAGTATTTAATTTTTTAATAGGCTTTAGACACGAGTTTATTAGAGAATTTTATTTTTTTATGATAAAACCCTCTGGGGTGTAGTCTCTTGGTAAGTATTCTTGTGGAACTGCTTTTTGATTTCCATCTCTCGCTGCTGTGTAATGCGGAGACATTATTTCTATTTCTCTGGTGTTACAACAATCTTGAATATGTGCATGTAGCTCAGAGTAGATTATGGCTTGTTTACTTGCGTGATGCGTGTATGCATTGATTTCATAAGAGACATAAAAATCATTTAAGCTGGTCTGCAATACAAATGGTTTAGGATCCTTTAAAATAAACTCTGTTTGTTGAGCAGCTTCGATAAGGGCCTCGTGCACTAGTTTCCATGGAACGTCATATCCAATGGTAACAGTTGAATGTATAATTAGTCCAGTCTTTTCTGCCTCTGAAGTAAAATTTACGGTATGACTACTCATCACCGTTGAATTGGGAACAGAAACGAGTTCATTCTTGATGGTTCTGATACGAGTCACGAGAATATTTTTTTCTACAACATCACCAACGGTATTTCCAATTTTAATACGATCTCCAATCTTGTAGAGTCTCATGTAGGTAAGGATGATTCCTGAGATTAGGTTTGATAGTGATCCAGCTGATCCAAAGGTGAACAAGAATCCTAAAAAGACTGATACTCCTTTAAATATAGGAGATTCACTTCCCGGCAAGTAAGGAAAGATCACAACAATCATAAATGCGACAACGAGTACTCTTATGATTTGATAAGTAGGAGAGGCCCAATCGGGATAGAAACCAGGAAGTTTTAAACGCTCTAACTCAATTTCAGATTTGAGATATTTTATTCCTCTGAGGACATATCTGAACACAAAAATTATTACGGCAATTGTAATTATATTCGGTAAGTAATCCACAACTGAAAACAGAATTCGTTTTAGCGGACTTAGAACGTATCCAAATAAGGTTGCCCCTAGGTCTTTAGTCCAGGGAAAGACACCAAAAAGCAAAGGTATACTGATATAGACTATAAACAGTAGTACGATCCACTTGACAATAGAATTGAGATTAATTAGCGCATTAACTTGACTTTTAGCATCAAAGAGGGTGTAGTTTCTGATGTTAATTCCCTTGATTCTCTTGTTCTTTTGCTCGTATATCTTGACTGATAGCAGTCGAAACAATCTGAGTACGTATTTGATGGTGAAATAGGTGATGGCTATAATTAGTAGTGCTAATCCAATGTTTTTTGACAGTGAGTAGAGGCTGGTTTCATCTTTGTAAGACCTGTAGGCTTCTGAAATGGTATTCTTATAGCTAGTTGCGAGTGTTTTGCGGTCCACTTGCTGAATAGCAGCGTCTTGATCAGAGATGGCTAATAATACTTTAGATCCGTACAGAATTTGAGTGTTATTGAGATCATTTTTAAGAGTAAAGAGTTCGTTGCTGTAATCTAAATCTTTGAGTTGTTGAATCCTTTGATTGACAGCTGTAGCTCTTTCCAATGCTGAAAATCCACCAATATCATAGTGTACTTTAAAAAGGGTATCATTAAAAAAACCAATCACAGGATGTCCCCCTTCTTCTGATTTTATGGAAGTATTAAGACTGTCTTTCTGAGTTAAAACTGAGGGAGTTTCTTGTGCATGAAGTTGAAAGCTTAAAAAAACTAACAATAAATATAAATGATTCATTAGGTCTGTATTGATATTCAAAAATACTCAATAAAACTTTAAAAAATTAATTTTTCCATTTTTTGGATGCGCTTTTAAATTTATATATTGCATAGACTAACAAAACTAATTAACGAATGCAAATAAAAGAACCCTCTAAAGTCTACGATGTTATTATTGTAGGATCAGGTGCTGGTGGCGGAATGGCTACTAAAGTACTTTCAGAGGCTGGATTAAAGGTGGCTGTAGTTGAAGCAGGTCCTTTTTACGATCCTGCTAATCCTGAACAAAGTACTCAATTAAAATGGCCCTATGAGTCTCCAAGACGCGGAGCAAACACCCAAAGAGCTTTTGGTGATTTTGATGCCCTTTATGGAGGTTGGGATATTGAAGGAGAACCCTATACAGTGGCTGAAGGAACAGAATTCAACTGGTTTAGAGCTCGTATGTTGGGGGGGAGAACCAACCACTGGGGAAGAATATCGCTTCGTTTTTCCCAGAGGGATTTCAAACACAAAGACATTGATGGATTAGGTGAAAACTGGCCGATAGGTTATGAAGATGTAAAGCCTTATTACGATAAGGTTGATAAGCTTATAGGTCTTTTTGGAAGCAAGGAACATTTAGAGAATGAACCCGATGGTTTTTTCTTACCACCTCCAAAACCTCGTTTGCATGAACTCTTTTACATTAAAGGGGCTCGTAAATCAAATATACCAGTAATTCCTTCGCGTATGTCGATGGTTACTAAAAAGATCAATGAAGACAGAGGAGTTTGTTTCTACTGCGGTCAATGCAATCGGTCTTGTCAAGTATACGCTGATTTTTCTTCTGGTTCTTGTTTGATTTTTCCAGCTCAAAAAAATGGAGGACAGATTGATATGTATGTCAACGCTATGGTACGTGAGGTATTGACGGATGAAGAAGGTAGAGCAACAGGAGTGTCTTATGTCAACAAAGAAGATCGCAAGGAGTATTCTTTAAAAGGGAAGGTAGTTGTACTTGCAGCATCTGCATGTTCTTCTGCTAGAATCTTATTGAATTCAAAATCCAAGCAGCATCCTAATGGGTTGGGAAATAGTTCCGATGTAGTTGGTAAATACCTACATGATTCTACAGGAGCTTCCAGAGCTGCATTTATACCAGAATTAATGAATAGAGATGTGTCCTATAACGAGGATGGTGTAGGAGGGATGCACGTTTATACCCCTTGGTGGGGAGACCATTCCAAATTAGATTTCGCTCGAGGATATCATATTGAAGTCTGGGGAGGTATGGGGATGCCTGGTTATGGATTTGGATTTAACCCTAACGATCTCAATCGATTCTTTGGAGAAAAGATCGGAGGGTATGGAGAGCATTTAAGAAGTGACGTAAAAAAGTACTACGGTTCAGTTCTCGGAATGTCGGGAAGAGGAGAAGCCATCGCTCGAAAAGATAACTATTGTGAAATTGATCCTTCGGTAGTAGATGAATGGGGAATACCGGTATTGCGTTTTAATTATAAATGGTCTGATCAAGAAATCAAACAGACCAAGCATATGCAAGATACTTTTGAGGAAATCATTCACAACATGGGAGGTATCGCTCTAGGTGAAAAGCCAGGTGCAGCTAATAATTACGGTCTTACAAAACCAGGTGAAATAATTCATGAAGTGGGAACTACTCGTATGGGGAATGATTCTAAAACATCAGTAGTGAATAAATTTCAACAGCTACACGACGCCAATAACGTATTTATTGTAGATGCCGGACCTTTTGTGTCTCAGGCGGATAAAAATCCAACCTGGACCATTTTAGCCCTTTCTTGGAGGACTTCAGACTATATTGTTCAACAGCTCAAAGCTCAAAATATATAATTATGGATAGAAGAGAGAGTTTAAAGTCCATCATACTTGGATCGCTGGCCGGAACCTTTGCGCTTTCGTGTAAGGGTGAACTAGAAAAACAAGAGCTTACTGTTATTACTGATGGAGCTACTGTTTACGGTAGAACTGCTCAAGAAAAAGCTATCGATAAACAACTGTACGCTGAGCAATTTTTTAACGAGCACGAAATGGATACTCTTAGAGTGCTCTGTGCTTTGATATTGCCTGCTAATAGTGAATTTGGATCTGCAACTGATGCTGGAAGTCCAGATTTTATAGAGTTTATGGCAAAAGATTACCCTGCATTTCAGCAGCGATTAAGAGGAGGTTTGATGTGGTTAGACCACGAATCTAATACTCGTTTTGAAAAAGAGTTTAAATCCCTAGAAGAAGTAAGTCAAAAGCAGATACTCGACGGTATTGCCTATTACGATTACGATACTCCTTCAGCAAAACGACCTTTTGAAGTTAATTTTTTCTCCCTTGTCAGAAACTTAACCCTCACTGGTTATTTTACATCTGAAATGGGAATTAAAGATCTTGGATATAAAGGAAATACTCCTAATGTTTGGGATGGAGTTCCTCAAGAAGTATTAGATAAACACGGAGTTTCTTATGAAAAAGAGTGGTTAGCAAAATGCATCGACCAATCTAAAAGAGCCGATTTAGCAAAGTGGGATGAAGAGGGTAATTTATTGACCTAAGCCTTCTCGCATACTAAAACAACTGCCTGATTATTTAAATCAGTAGTAAAGATTAGATATTGAGCACCGCCATCTTTGATGCGGTGCTTTTTTTTGAGCTGTTCGACACTGAGTTTAAAATTTCTACAACTGATATTGGCCTTTGTATTTTCAAACAGCTTTAGGTTTTTCTTGTTGTAGTGGAGTATTTTATTGATTTTAAAGATTCTCCCAGGGAATTCAATTAATGCATCTGAGGTGTATAGATGCGTATTGGAATGTAGTTTACCAAGCTTAAATTGCTCAGCAATTGTTTTAAACATTCCAATCTTTAGCAAAGCGACATTGGGTTCGTAGAGGTAATTACCAATAGGAGTAGGGGTGATATTGATTTTTTCTTCTGAATCGATTAAGCTGTTAAAATCCAAATGAGGACTCTCTAAATTAACTGCTTTAACAGTTGGAGTTTGATCAAAATCCCTTTCTAAGATCCATAACAGTTCCTTGAGTTCGTTTTTTACAGCTAGAGCAATAATATCCTTAACACCAATTAAATCTTTGATGCCTTGGCTTATATCAAGTAAGGGTGCTGTTTTAAGCATGATCACAGGCGCCTTATCAAACAGCATTTTTAAATGCATAGGAACATCAGGCTTGCAATCACTTAAAAAAAACACTCTGTTTTTTTGATGATCCCTACGATCAGGATCGATATAGATCATATCGTAAAACTGATTTGAATTGAGAACAGCAGCAATTCCATCTTCGTTGTGACAGTTAATGTTGTTAACTTTGAGTGCATTAAAATTGTGTTGAACGATTTCAGAAAGGTCTGTGTTAATTTCAAAGTGATCGACTGTGCTGGCATTTTTAGCAAAGTAAAATGTATCGACTCCAAGTCCACCACTGAGATCAGCAATTCGATTTGCCTTAGTTATATTGGATTTATAAGCTGCCGTTAATTCGGAAGAGGTTTGTTCAATATGGAGTTTTTTGGGGTAGAATATACCCTGGGTGTTAAACCAAGTAGGAAGCTTATTTTTAGCCTTTTTAACAGACTCAATTTGCTGGACTAGTTCCTTGTTGGTAATTCCATTAAAATAGGGTTTAGAAAGCAAAACTGACATGATGTCAGTAGTTATATTATTTTTTATAAACTCTTGAATTCCAGTATTTAATATGAGTTTATTCAAAGTAATACTATAAATTTTTAGTAAGGCTTTTTACGAAACTATAATCCTTGAAAAACACTTTTAAAATCACCTTTAATGAGGTGTAAAAAGGTATAGCTAAAACCATTCCAATAGGTCCTGCTACAAGGCCTCCAACGACTATTATAAGGAAGATTTCAAGTGGATGTGATTTGACGCTATTGGAGAAGATAAAAGGTTGAGTGAATAAATTATCTACAAGCTGTCCAACAGCAAATCCGATGAGTACATAAATAGTTTTTGGTAAAATAAAATCTGCAAAATCAGCTCCTAAAAAACTACTCATAGTTAAACTACCCATCAAAAGAGCACCTAATATGGGTCCTATATAAGGAATGAGGTTTAATAATGCACATAAAAAAGCGATCATCATAGCATTTGGCACCTCAAAGATGGTCAAACTGATGGTATAAATTAAGAAGAGGATTAAAATTTGTAGTAAAAGCCCTAAAAAATAACGAGATAATAAGTTTTTAATTGTGCTAAATGCCTCTTTGCTCTTTAGGTGCTTTTCTTTTGGCATAAAGAGTAATATGGTGTTTTCCAGCATATTACTATCCTTTAAAAAGAAAAACGAAATAAATAAGGTAGCAAATAATCCAGCGCTAAGACTACCTAAGAAACCTAAAAGACCATTGATGATCTCAGGAATGAATTCTAAATTGAGTCCTATGATACCAGTGTGGCTTTCTGATTCTAAATCTACACTTGTAGAATCAATGTTGAGGTGTTTTAATAATTCGTTGTAGGAGGCTTCTATGCTCGTTTTAAGCTCGGTTATATTCAAAAGACTTAAGTTTTCGCCTTGTTGAACTAAAAGAGGGATAAAAAGAAAGAACAGTCCTATAAAAACCCCTAAGATCATCAACATACTCAAAAGAGCAGCTATTGATTGATTGAATTTTAGTTTGTTCTTAAGAAAGAGGACTACAGGCCTTCCAATAAGGGATAAAACACTTGCTAATAGTAGGTATAGCAATACAATTTTGATACTGACTAGTAGTTTTAGAAGCAGGTAAATACCCACTAAAATAAGGGCTGCTCTAATGATGCCATCTGCTATAGTCTTCGAATTCATTTTAACTGTTTTTGGAGTTAAACAACACTGTTGCATAAACCGCAGCAGTCTCCGTTCTCAATCGTTTATGACCTAAAGATACAGCTTTAAAACCAGCATTGAGAGCTTGATCGATTTCATCTTTTGAGAAATCTCCCTCAGGACCAATAAGGATGATACAATCTTCATTAGCTACTAAACTGTCGTCTAAATAAACCCTGGGCTGATCATCTTCACAATGCGCTATATACAATGAACCAGAGTGATTTTCGTTTAAAAAATCTTTGAGAGTTTTCAAAGGTAGAAGTGTTGGCTTATAGACTTCTAAGGACTGCTTTAAGGCGGATTGAATCACTCGTTCAAATCGATCTTCTTTGATCACTCTACGCTCTGATTGATTGCATATGACTGGTTGTATCTCACTGATGCCTATTTCTGTGGCTTTTTCTAAAAACCATTCATAGCGATCGTTGTTTTTAGTGGGAGCAACCACCATAGTTAATTTTGCTTTTGGAGGCTTTTTTAAATGACTTTCAACAAGCTCTATATCGACTGAATTAGAGCTAATCATCCGAATAACTCCCTTTGCTAATAGACCATTTCCATTGGTAAAATGAACAATATCGTCTATGTTTTTACGAAGCACTTTAACCAGGTGATTGCGCTCTTCACGATCGAGCGTACAAGTCGTTTGTCCTTCTTTTAATTCGCTGTTGTAAAATAATTGCATCTAAATATGGTATCGAGCCTTTGCTGTAATTTTTTGCTCTGAAAAATCACCTTCAAGATATTTTAAATAACCCACTATTCCAATCATTGCAGCATTATCGGTACAATATTCGAATTTTGGTAGGTGAACTTTCCATCCAAAATCCTTCTCTGCCTGCTTTAAAGCGTTTCTAATCCCTTTATTAGCTGAAACACCTCCACCAATACCAATTTCCTTTATTCCTGTTTCTTTTGAGGCTTTTTGAAGCTTGTCCATCAAAATGGAAACGATGCTGTATTGAATTGAAGCACAAATATCTTCTTTGTTTTCTTCGATAAAGTTCTCGTTTTCTGCAATTTGTTCTCTTAAAAAGTATAAGATACTTGTTTTTAGACCACTAAAACTAAAGTTTAGACCCTTAACCTTCGGTTTGGGAAATAAAAAAGCCTTAGGATTTCCGCTATGTGCAAATTGGTCAATAAGTGGTCCTCCTGGATAGGGAAATCCCAATAATTTAGCAGATTTATCAAAGGCTTCACCCACTGCGTCATCAATGGTTTCTCCTAAGACTTTCATATCAAAATTACTGTTGACTTTGATGATTTGGGTATGACCTCCAGAAATTGTCAATGCTAAAAATGGGAACTCAGGCATTGGTTGATCCATTTCATCTTTGATAAAATGAGCTAAAATATGTCCTTGGAGGTGATTTACTTCGATCAAAGGGATGTTTAAACCCAAGGCTAAAGACTTGGCAAATGAAGTTCCAACTAATAATGAACCCATAAGACCAGGTCCACGTGTAAAAGCTATGGCAGATATATCTTTTTTGTCGATATTTGCTTTAGCTAAAGCCTGGTGTACAACCGGTAAAATGTGTTGTTGATGTGCTCTAGAAGCAAGTTCGGGAACAACACCTCCGTATTCTTGGTGAATTTTTTGTGAAGCTACAACATTGCTCAACAGTAAATTGTTCTTGAATACTGCTGCCGCAGTATCATCACAAGAGGATTCAATAGCTAATATATAAATGGGTTGTTTCACGATTCAAATTTAAAGTACAAAGGTAAAACATAAAGAACTATCAAAAAACTAAGATCTATAGGATTTAAAATAGCGAGATTTATCGCTATTGTATTGGTGGTCTTAACTGCTGTAGGATCTATTGGCTCTGTTCAAACTACACTTGCTGGATGGCTTGTAAATTCAATTAATGAGAACTACGGCGTCTCCATTAATATCGATCGTGTTAAAACTTCATTTTTAAACTTCAACATCAGTTTAACCGATGTATTAATCGAGGATCCAGTTCAAGACACGATTATCTACGCTTCTAAAATTAAATCGAAGCTCTACAATCTAAAAATTATTGCTGGAGGCCCTTTAAATCTGAGTAAAGTTCAATTTGAAGATTTTAAATTAGAAATCAATACTCCAAAAGATAGTAGTTATAATTATCTAGATCAATTTGTTCAGAAATTGTCAGAAAAACAAGGGAAGTCCAACTTTTATATGAGTTCGGATGGAATTGAGCTCTCAAATGGGCAACTTAAAATACACAATCCTAATGTTCAAAATTCATTAGTTTTTTTTGATAGTATTCAGATCAAAACAGATCGATTTATTGTAGATCAAAAAGAATTGAAAACTTCTATTGAACATTTGAGTTTTTACTTGAACGACATTCAATTAAAAAAAGCTTCTTTTGATTTCTTTTACAGTCCAAAACAGATGCGTTTTGATCAATTGAAACTTCAAACAGAGGGGTCATTCCTCAGTGGAGTTTTAGCAATGGATTATGAGCCTGGAGCATTTAGGGATTTTTACAACAGTGTTACGCTACACTTAAAATCAGAAGATGTGCTCTTAGATATAGATGAAATTAATCATTTTAAAAAGGTCTTTGGAACTGGATTAACAGCTGAATTAGCTTTAAATATAGATGGAACTCTCAATGATTTAAACGCAGACGTACAGTATTTTAATTTATCTAATACCGGAAT
>JAYPEX010000003.1:135325-186846 GCA_038125995.1 Flavobacteriaceae bacterium | reverse complement strand
TTTGTATTAAATTTGCAGCCGCAATGGCCTATGGTGTAATTGGCAACACAGCTGGTTTTGGTCCAGTCGTTCTAGGTTCGAGTCCTAGTAGGCCAACTGCTTAACCCTCAACTTTTAGTTGGGGGTTTTTTTATGCTATAGGAGATTAATTAATTTTAATTGTGGTGTAACACTTGATCTTCATTTTGGATAAGGTAATCAAAAGCCTTGTTAACTAGTTCGTTTAACTTCATATTGTTTTTTGTAGCTAGTGTTGCTAAGTTTTTATGTCGTAATGATCCAGTTCTTACATTAAAACCTCCTGAAAAGGATTTTTCAGGTGTTTTTCCTAATTCTATACAAGTAGCTAGATAATCTTCTAGAGATTCAATAAAAGTTTCTTTGAGTTCTTTAACTGTTTTAGCCTCATAACTTACTAAATCATTGATGCCTAATATTTTTCCAAATAGACAATTGTCTTTGGTGCTAACCTCAATTGAACCTATATATCCTTTGTGTTTTAAAATACTTTTCATGGTTTTAGTTTTGATAATAATTGTTTGATGACATATTGCATAACAATAGATTTATGGTGTGGTTTGTGAAGGATTATTACATCATTTTTATCATTGTGAAATTTACGTTTTGATCCAGCTGTTTTTCCTTCATGTGAGATTTCTAAGTAGCCTAAATAAGCTAAAATTTTAACAAGTTCATCCCAGGTTAAATCCTTCGGAATTAATTTAAATTTTTCTAATAACTTCTTGTTGATTGTCATAGCAAAATTATTAATTTTTATTGTAACTAAAAAACAGTTACATAATAAATGTTTTGAAAACAAAATAACCTTTAATCAATTTTTAAGTTAGAATATTCGACAAACGGCATTGTATTTTATCTAATAAATTAATTTCTTAATCCATTATTTTGAAAATCATATATATATAGGTATATTTGCATCGTTATTTTTAGAAGATCAAATGACGAGGGGACAGAAGTCCCCTCTTTTATTACCCATAGGTTATGAATTTTAACGAGACCGTTGAAAAATTATTGGAAGAAGGATTGTCATCTCGTGAGGATTTATTTTTAATTGATTTAAAAATTACTCCTAACAAGAAGATAATGATAACCTTAGATGGAGATCGAGGAGTAACCTTGAAAGACTGTATGGATATCAGTAGAGCAGTGGAACACAATTTAGATCGTGAAGAAACTGATTTTGCATTGGAGGTGAGTTCTGTGGGAGCATCAGCTCCTCTTAAATTAGCTAGACAGTACAAAAAAAATATTGGAAGAACGTTGTCTGTTAGTACAGCTCAGGGAACCGAAGAGGGAACCCTAACTGAATTAAACGATGACACATTTACCATAAAGTGGAAGGCTCGTGAGCCTAAACCAATAGGAAAAGGAAAACACACCGTTGAAAAGGAGCGTTCATACGCTTATTCAGAGGTGGAAGAAGCAAAAGTTATTTTAAAATTTTAATAGTAGAGCGAGATGGAAAATATTGCGCTAATTGAATCGTTTTCAGAATTTAAAGATGATAAATTCATCGACAGAGTTACCTTAATGGCAATTCTCGAGGAAGTTTTTAGAGCAGCTTTAAAGAAAAAGTACGGATCTGATGATAATTTCGATATCATTATCAACCCAGATAAGGGGGATTTAGAAATTTGGAGAAACAGAATCGTAGTTGAAGATGGAGAAGTTGAAGATCCAAATGAGGAGATTTCACTGACAGATGCACGTAAGATTGAACCTGACTTTGAAGTAGGAGAAGACGTATCTGAGGAAGTAAAATTAATCGATCTTGGTAGACGTGCTATTTTAGCACTTCGTCAAAACTTAGTAGCTAAGATTCACGAGCACGACAATACAACGATTTACAAACAATTTAAAGATTTGGAAGGGGAGTTGTACACTGCTGAAGTGCACCATATCAGACATCAAGCAATTATCTTACTAGACGATGAAGGAAATGAAATTATTCTTCCAAAAGATCGTCAAATTCCTTCTGATTTCTTTAGAAAAGGTGATAATGTAAGAGGTATTATTGAAACAGTTGAATTGCGTGGAAATAAACCTGCAATTATCATGTCTAGAACTTCACCAAAGTTCTTAGAGCAATTATTCTTCCAAGAAATACCGGAAGTATTTGACGGATTAATCACCGTTAAAAAAGTAGTTCGTATCCCAGGAGAAAAAGCAAAAGTTGCTGTAGATTCTTACGATGATCGTATCGATCCAGTGGGAGCATGTGTGGGTATGAAAGGTTCTAGAATTCACGGAATTGTTCGTGAACTTGGAAATGAAAATATCGATGTGATTAATTTTACTAACAATACACAACTCTTAATTACAAGAGCATTGAGTCCTGCAAGAGTTACTTCTGTTAAAATTGACGAAGAAGCGAAGACTGCAGAAGTTTACTTAAAACCAGAAGAGGTTTCCAAAGCGATTGGACGTGGAGGACATAATATTCGTTTAGCTGGTCAATTGACTGGTTATGAAATAGATGTGTATAGAGAAGGAGTAGAGGAAGATGTTGAACTGACCGAATTTTCTGATGAAATTGAAGGGTGGATCATCGATGCCTTTAAGGCAATTGGTCTCGATACAGCTCGATCTGTATTAGAACAAGATGTTAAAGATTTAGAGAAACGAACTGATTTAGAAGAGGAGACAATTTTAGATGTTGTTCGTATCTTAAAAGAAGAATTAGAAGATTAAGCTATATATTAGCAAAAAATAAAATTAGAAGCAAGAACGTTTTATGGCAGATAATGCGACAATAAGGCTCAATAAAGTTTTAAGAGAACTCAATATTTCACTCGATAGAGCAGTGGATTACCTCAAATCTAAAGATATAGATATTGAGGCTCGTCCTACTACTAAAATCTCTGAGGAGGTTCATCAAGTGTTACTGGATGAGTTTCAAACCGATATGACCAAAAAAGTTGCTTCTAAGGAAGTGAGTGAAGAGAAGCGCAAGGAAAAGGAAGCTTTATTAGCAAAGCTAGAGCGGGAGCAAGAAGAAAAGCGCTTAGCTCAAGAGAAAAAAGAGACTGAAGTAATCAAAGCTAAGAGTGGATTGAACAAACCCAAAATGGTTGGTAAAATCGATTTGGATGCTGATAAGAAAAAGGATGAACCTGAGGTTGTTGAACCTAAGGTTGAAGAGCCAAAAGATGAGCCTAGGGAAGTAGAAGCTACTTCGGTTGTAGAAGAATCAACTCCTGAAGTTAAAGAAAAGGTTGAAAAGCCTGTGATTGTTGAGCAGTTCAAAGAAATTGAACCGGAAGTTAAAAATGAAGAGAAGGTTGTTGAAGAGAAGAAAGACGACAATCATAAAACTCAGTACACCAAACTTTCTGGTCCTAAGATCACAGGTGATAAGATTGACTTAAGTCAGTTTAATAAGTCTAAAAAGAAAAAGGTTGCCCCAGCTACTGATGATAGCAAGGATGATAAAAAACGAAAGCGTAAAAGAATTAGTTCTACGAATGCTCCAAGAGATAATGTTAAGGCTAAAAGAGGAGCAGCTGGTAAGCGTCCAGCAATAATCAAAGAAGGTCCCTCTGACGAAGAAGTACAAAGACAAGTACGTGAAACTCTTGAAAAACTTCAAGGGAAGTCTAAAGGTAAAGGAGCTAAGTATCGTAGAGACAAGAGGGAGCAACACAAACAACAGTTTGAACAAGAAAAAGAGCAGCAAGAATTAGAAAGCAAAATCTTAAAAGTAACTGAATTTGTTACCGCTAATGAAATTGCAACAATGATGGATGTGTCTCCGACTCAAATTATTTCAGCCTGTATGTCATTGGGTATGATGGTGACTATGAATCAACGATTGGATGCTGAAACACTTACTATTGTTGCTGAAGAATTTGGATACAAAGTAGAATTTGTAACTGCTGATGTTGAGGAAGATACTCAAGAAGTAGTTGATGATCCAGAATCATTAAAACCTAGAGCTCCAATTGTAACTGTAATGGGACATGTGGATCACGGTAAAACATCCCTTTTGGATTACATTCGTAAAGAAAATGTAATCGCTGGAGAGAGTGGTGGAATTACGCAGCATATTGGTGCATATGGAGTAAAGCTTGAAAACGGAGAACGTATCACATTCTTAGATACTCCAGGTCACGAGGCCTTTACGGCAATGCGTGCACGTGGAGCTCAAATAACTGATATTGCAATTATTGTAATTGCAGCGGATGATGACATCATGCCTCAAACAAAAGAAGCGATTGCTCATGCGCAGGCTGCAGGAGTTCCAATCGTTTTTGCAATCAACAAGGTGGATCGACCGACTGCAAATCCTGACAAGATTAAAGAAGGATTGGCAAATATGAATTTATTGGTAGAAGACTGGGGAGGAAAAGTTCAGTCTCACGATATTTCTGCAAAAACAGGTCAAGGTATACCGGAACTTTTAGAAAAAGTTCTCTTAGAAGCTGAATTGTTAGAACTCAAAGCCAATCCAGATAAATTGGCAGTAGGATCTGTTGTGGAAGCTTTCTTGGATAAAGGTAGAGGTTATGTCTCTACAATCATCGTACAAGCAGGAACCCTAAAAATAGGGGATTATGTATTAGCTGGTACTTGTAGTGGTAAGGTAAAAGCGATGCATGATGAGAGAGGGAAATCAGTTAAAATAGCTGGTCCTTCAACTCCAATCTCGATCTTAGGATTGGATGGAGCACCTCAAGCAGGTGATAAGTTTTCCGTTCTTGAAGATGAACGTGAAGCAAAACAAATAGCCACGAAACGTTCTCAATTACTTAGAGAACAATCAGTTAGAACACAGCGTCATATCACGCTTGATGAGATTGGAAGACGTATCGCTCTAGGTGACTTTAAAGAGCTTAATGTAATTCTCAAGGGAGATGTTGACGGTTCGGTTGAAGCACTTACAGATTCATTCCAAAAATTATCAACGGATGAAATACAAGTGAATATCATTCACAAAGGAGTTGGTCCTATAACGGAATCTGATGTATTATTAGCTTCTGCATCTGATGCAGTTGTAATCGGATTTAATGTAAGGCCGATGGGTAATGCGCGCGATATAGCTGAAAAAGAGGAAATCGATATCAGAATGTATTCGATTATTTACGATGCGATTAACGACCTCAAAGATGCAATGGAGGGAATGTTGTCTCCTGAGCTCAAAGAGGAGATTACTGGAACTGCTGAAATTAGAGAAACCTTTAAAATCTCTAAGATTGGAACTATTGCGGGATGTATGGTTTTAACTGGTAAAATATTTAGAAACTCTCAAATCCGTCTCATTAGAGATGGGGTGGTGATCTTCACAGGAGAATTAGCATCATTAAAACGTTTTAAGGACGATGTTAAAGAGGTTGCTAAAGGTTACGATTGTGGATTACAAGTTAAAAACTACAATGATATTCGTGAATTGGATATAGTAGAAGCCTTTCAAGAAGTTGAGGTTAAGAAAAAGCTCAAGTAACTTTAACTATATATCAAATAAAAATCCAGTAGACTTACTGGATTTTTTTTGGTTTTAAAAGTATGGAAGCAGGATATTTTTTCCTCATAGCAATGAGATTTTTTTCAGCTTCTAAACGAGTTTTGAATGCTCCGACTCGAACCCGATAACTGGGAGATATGAAATCAAGACTTACAGGCCAGTCTGCAAAGGCTTCAATAGCTTCTTTTTCGATTTCTTGTGCCTGATTCAATCCTCCTGAGAATATTTGTATTCTGTAGTCACTAACTTTAAATTGATAATCTTTATATGCATCTAATAAAAGGCTTATTTTTTGTGTTTCATCCATTTCAGTCAAAGCCAAACTATCTATTTGAGAATAAGCAATAGAGCTGTATAACCCAATTAAAATAAGTATTAATCCTTTCTTTTTCATTGTTTTGAATTCTTATTCAAAGGTATTACAAAGCTTGTATCAAATGGTAAAAACAACACTATTTAGACTAATTATAAATTAAAAATTTACAAACCCTTAACAATTCATAAATAAAGTTGATTGTTTATTTTTGTGGCGATGTTTTTTAAAATATTTGAAAAAGAAAATCAATTAAATTATATACAGCAATAACTATATAATATGAAACAGGTACTCTACCGCAATCCAATTACTTTCTTCTTTGGAGCTCTTATGGCTCTTTTTATGCTAGCTCCAGCATCGATTCAAGCGCAAGAGCTTGGTGATGCCGCTAAAGGGAAGCAATTATTTAATCAGAACTGTGCTGCTTGTCATGCTTTAAACAGAAAGATGACAGGACCTGCTCTAGCCGGAGTGTACGACAAGTACGAAGGTGATCTCGAATGGCTGAGCAAATGGATCAGAAACAATCAATCGTTGATAAAGGCTGGCGATGATCGTGCATTAGCAATTTACAATGAGTACAATCAAGCTCAAATGAATGCGTTTCCAACCTTGAGCGATCAAGATATTAAAGATATTCTTGCTTACACTCAGGCGCCCCCTACAGCACCAGTTCAGACAACTGCTGTTGCAACTTCAGGAGCTGTAGCTTCTTCAAATCAAACAGGAGTGAGTTCTGAGATGCTTTTAGGAGCTTTAGCGCTCGTGCTTGGTCTACTGTTGTTAATGTTGTATTTAGTAACTAAAACACTGAAGCGATTTGCAAAAGCGAATGGTATCGAAGTTGAAGTTACTAAGCGTAAACCAATATGGAAAGCATATGTTGAAAATCAGTTCCTAATTTTAGTAACGGTTATTGTGTTGTTACTTGCATCAGCTTATCATATGTATGGATATTTTATGCAAGTTGGTGTAGATCAAGGATATGCTCCAATTCAACCGATTCACTTTTCTCACAAAATTCACGCTGGAGATAACAAAATTGACTGTAAGTTTTGTCACTCATCAGCGCGATCATCGAAACACTCAGGAATTCCCTCTTTGGAAAACTGTATGAATTGCCACAAGTCAATTTACGAGTACAAAGGAAATCCAGAGGGTCCTTCTGCTGAAGATTTAGCGAATGGCTATACCAACGAATTCTATACTGGTGAAATTAAAAAATTATACGCTGCTGTTGGATGGGATGAAAATCAAATGCAATATACGGGTGAATCACAACCAGTAGAATGGGTACGTGTTCACAAGCTTCCAGATTTAGCTTATTTCAATCACTCACAGCACGTAACAGTTGCAGGTGTAGAATGTCAAACGTGTCACGGTCCTGTAGAGACGATGGAGATTTTGCAACAACATGCTCCCCTTACAATGGGATGGTGTATCAACTGTCACAGACAGACCAACGTCAGTGTTAAAGATAATAAGTACTACGAGAGTATTCACAAGGCTCTATCTGAGAAGTATGGAGTTGAAGAGCTTACTGCAGCTCAAATGGGTGGACTCGAATGTGGTAAATGTCACTATTAATCAATTAGAAACAGAAGAACATTATATATATGGCATCAAACAAAGTATATTGGAAAAACGAAGCGGAATTAAATCCGAACGATTCCATTGTTGAGACGCTGAGGCACAATGAATTTGTTGAGAAGTTACCTGTAGATCGATTTATGGGTGATAAGGAAACACTTTCTGAAACATCAACCAATAGACGTGATTTCTTGAAATTTGTTGGCTTTAGTACGGCTGCAGCTTCCTTAGCTGCTTGTGAGGGACCTGTTGTTAAGTCCATTCCTTATGTAGTACAGCCAGAAGAGATTATTCCAGGAATCGCAAATTATTATGCTACAACTATCGCTAATGGTTTTGATTTTGCTAGTATCTTAATCAAAACTAGAGAAGGAAGACCCATCAAGGTTGAAAATAACAAAGAAGCTTCTGTAAAGGGGGTAGCGAATGCTCGTGTTCAAGCTTCTGTTTTGTCACTTTATGACTCAACACGTCTTCAAGGACCTCGTAAAGGTTCTGAATCCATATCATGGGATGATTTAGACGTTGCTGTGATATCACATCTTGAAGCGACCAAGTCAAATTCTAAATTGGTTGTTTTATTGACTCCGACCTATGCGAGCCCATCAACTACAAAATTGATCGCTGAACTTCAAGATAAATATCCTCAAGTGAAACACATCGCTTATGATGCTGTTTCTTCTGATGCTGCTCTTAATGCATATGAGGAAGTATATGGAGAACGCGCTCTAGCTGATTATAATTTTGCGAAGGCAGAAGTAATCGTTTCTATCGGTGCAGATTTCTTAGGAGATTGGCAAGGTGGAGGTTATGATTCTGGCTATGCGAAAGGTCGTGTTCCAAAGCATGGAAAAATGTCAAAACATTACCAAGTAGAAGCCAATATGACACTTTCTGGTGCCAATGCTGATAAGCGTGTTATGGCATCTTCTGCTGCACAAAAACAAATATTAGCTGCCATTTATGCGAAATTAACAGATACTTCTGTTTCTGTTAGTTTGTCGGATACACAACAATCTGCTGTTGATGCGATGGTTAATTCTATCAAGAAATCCGGATCTAAAGCAGTTGTAGTAACTGGATTGGATTGTGAGCATTCTCAACGTGTAGTTTTAGCGATTAACAATTTAATTCAGAGTGAAGCATTTGATGCTTCATCTCCAAAATATATAAGATCATCGAATAATTCTGAACTTTCAGCCTTAGTTGAAGATATGAACGCTGGTCAGGTTAGTGCTTTGATTGTTGATGGAGTGAATCCATCTTACAGCCTGCCTAATGCTGTAGATTTCAATGCTGCTTTGTCTAATGTTTCGCTTACTGTAGCTTTTTCACAACTTGCGAATGAAACTGTAGAAGCGTTTCAATACGCTGCTGCAGCATCCCATTACTTAGAATCATGGGGTGATGTCGAAATCAAGAAAGGGCACTACGCATTGCAACAACCTACGATAAAAGAATTATTTGATACAAGACAAATCCAGACTTCTATCCTTACTTGGATCGGAAAATCTGACGTTTCTTATTTTGATTACATCAAGTCGAACTGGAACAAGTCAATTTTGTCAGGAGCTTCGTTTAATGAAGCGCTGCACGATGGTGTCTACTTAAAATCGGCATCTGTTGCTACATATAAATCAATAGATGCTTCCAATGCTGTAGCTCATATTGCTTCAGCTACTGCTTCTGATTTTGAACTCCATTTATATACCAAAACAGCAATGGGAGATGGACAGGAGTTCAATAACCCATGGTTGCAAGAAATGCCAGATCCGATTACTCGTGTAAGCTGGGATAACTATGCTACCATTTCAAAAGCTGATGCCTTAGCTTTAGGAGTAGTAAATGAAAACGATGCTAATGGTGGGTTGGATGGATCTTACATCAATCTTACTGTTGGAGGTGTTTCACTTTCTGTTCCTGCGATTATTCAACCTGGTCAAGCACCTGGAACGATTGGATTAGCCTTAGGGTACGGTAAAACAGTTGGATTAAAATCTGAAATGCAAGTTGGAGCAAATGCTTATCCATTATATCAAAACTTTACTTCTTCACAGGAAGTAACGGTTTCATTAGGATCTGGAATGCATGAATTTGCTTGTGTTCAGCTCCAAAATACCCTCATGGGTAGAGGAGATATTATTAAGGAGACTACCTTAGAAATCTTTAATACTAAAGAAGCAGCACATTGGAACCAAGTTCCGATGGTCTCTTTAGATCATCAAGAGGTAGAAGCGACATCTGTAAGTCTATGGGATGATTTTGATCGTTCGATCGGTCATCACTTCAATCTATCGATTGATTTAAATGCATGTACTGGATGTGGAGCATGTGTTATCGCATGTCACGCTGAAAACAATGTACCAGTAGTTGGTAAATCTGAAATTAGAAAATCGAGAGATATGCACTGGTTGCGTATCGACCGTTACTATTCATCTGAAGAAAATTTTGAAGCGGATAAACAGAAGAAAGAAAACTTTAGCGGACTTTTTGGAGATGAAGGTTCACTTGGAGGGTTCCGTTCGATGGTAGATCCAACTGAAAATCCACAAGTTGCTTTCCAACCTGTAATGTGTCAGCACTGTAACCACGCTCCTTGTGAGACTGTTTGTCCAGTAGCTGCAACTTCACATTCAAGACAAGGTCAAAACCACATGGCTTACAACCGTTGTGTTGGAACTCGCTACTGCGCGAATAACTGTCCTTACAAGGTAAGACGTTTCAACTGGTTCTTGTATAATAACAATGACGAGTTTGACTTCCATATGAACAATGATCTCGGTAAAATGGTCATCAATCCTGATGTAACTGTGCGTTCTCGTGGAGTTATGGAGAAGTGTTCAATGTGTATTCAAATGACACAGAAAACCATCTTAGATGCTAAACGAGAAGGAAGGGTGATCAAAGATGGAGAATTCCAAACAGCATGTTCTGCTGCCTGCGGTAATGGAGCTATGGTATTTGGAGATATCAATGATGCTGAAAGTAAAATTGCAGCACTAAAAGAAGATGATCGTATGTATCACTTGTTAGAGCATGTTGGAACAAAACCAAATGTGATGTATCAAGTGAAAGTTAGAAATACATCAGAAGCATAATCATAAATAACGAACGTAACTAGATATATATTATGGCGTCGCATTACGAAGCACCTATACGTAAACCACTTGTTTTAGGAGACAAAGGTTACCACGATGTAACTGAGGACATCGCTGCTCCTGTTGAAGGAAAGGCCAATAAACATTGGTGGATCGTTTTTTCAATTGCACTTACTGCCTTTCTTTGGGGATTGGGTAGTATTATTTACACGATCTCAACAGGTATTGGTACTTGGGGATTAAACAAGACCGTAGGATGGGCTTGGGATATTACCAACTTTGTTTGGTGGGTAGGAATTGGTCACGCAGGAACCTTGATTTCTGCAGTACTCTTGCTTTTCAGACAAAAATGGAGAATGGCTGTCAACAGATCAGCAGAAGCAATGACAATTTTCTCAGTAGTCCAAGCAGGATTATTTCCAATCATTCACATGGGTCGTCCTTGGTTAGCATATTGGGTTGTTCCAATTCCGAACCAGTTCGGTTCGTTGTGGGTTAACTTTAATTCACCTCTTCTTTGGGATGTATTTGCGATATCAACGTATTTATCAGTTTCATTGGTATTCTGGTGGACTGGTTTGCTACCTGATTTTGCGATGATTCGTGATCGAGCTGTCAAACCATTCCAAAAGAAAATATACTCATTAGTAAGTTTTGGGTGGACAGGTCGTGCTAAAGATTGGCAACGTTTTGAAGAAGTTTCGCTAGTGTTAGCTGGTTTAGCTACCCCACTAGTACTTTCAGTGCATACCATAGTATCATTTGACTTTGCTACATCTGTAATTCCTGGATGGCATACCACTATCTTTCCACCATACTTCGTAGCTGGTGCGATTTTCTCAGGATTTGCGATGGTTAATACGCTTTTGATCATCATGAGAAAAGTGTCTAATCTGGAAGCTTACATCACGATTCAACACATCGAACTCATGAACATTGTCATCATGATTACGGGTTCTATTGTTGGTTGTGCTTATATTACTGAATTATTCGTTGCATGGTATTCTGGTGTCGAGTACGAACAGTATGCTTTCTTAAACAGAGCAACTGGTCCTTATGCATGGGCCTACTGGTCGATGATGACTTGTAACGTATTTTCACCACAATTTATGTGGTTTAAAAAATTGAGAACTTCAATTATGTTCTCGTTCTTTATTTCTATTGTCGTAAACATCGGAATGTGGTTTGAGCGTTTCGTAATTATTGTGACTTCACTTCACAGAGATTACTTACCATCTTCATGGACCATGTTCTCTCCAACATTCGTCGACATTGGAATTTTTGTCGGAACCATTGGATTCTTCTTTGTGCTCTTCCTATTATATGCGCGAACGTTCCCTGTGATCGCTCAGGCTGAGGTGAAGACCATTTTAAAATCTTCTGGTGAGAAATACAAGAAATTAAGAGAAGCTGGAAAACCTTTGTATGAAATGCCAAAGGTGGCCGCTAAAATAGTTCAATCAACTCAAAAGGATCAATAGTTATGGCATCTAAAGTAGTTCAAGCATTTTATAACGACGACGATATCCTATTGTTAGCTGTTAAAAAAGTTAAAGAGGCAAAATACCATATCGAAGAGGTGTATACCCCTTTTCCTGTTCACGGATTAGATAAGGCCATGGGTCTTGCACCGACTCGAATCGCTATTGCAGCTTTCATTTACGGATTGATTGGTCTTTCTGTAGCTATCACCATGATGAATTTCATCATGATTGAAGATTGGCCACAAGACATCGGTGGTAAACCAAGTTTTTCTTATTTAGAAAATATGCCTGCATTCGTTCCAATTATGTTCGAGTTAACTGTTTTTTTCGCAGCTCACTTAATGGTAATCACTTTTTATATGCGCTCTAAATTGTGGCCTTTTAAAAAGGCTGAAAATCCTGATGTTCGATCAACAGATGATCATTTTGTTATGGAAATTATAGCAGGTGAACACGAGTCGGACCTCATCGAGCTTTTATCTGAAACTGGAGCCGTAGAAATTAAATCTGAAGAAAAGTAGTAAGTAGACCATGAAATATAGTATTAAAACCATAGTATTCGTTGCATTGATAGCCCTTTTAGGTTCTTGCAATAATGATAAGAATAGTAGAAATTACGTTTTCTTTCCAAATATGTATGAGGATGTAGGTTACGATACCTACGCTCCTGTGGCATTCATGAATGCTTCTGCTGCTTTAACTCCTCCAGCAAACACGATTGCTAGAGGCCACATGCCTTATGATTATTCCAACACTCCTGATGGGAAGGATTTAGCACGAGTTCAATCGATACCATTTTCAGATTTAAACTCTGAAGCTAATTTGAAAGCTGGTAAAGAATTATACAACATCTATTGTGCCGTATGTCATGGTACCAAAGGTAATGGTCAAGGAAATCTAGTAATGCGTGAAAAGATTTTAGGGGTTCCTTCTTATGCTGATGCAGCTAGAAATATTACTGTAGGAACAGCTTACCATACCATCTTTTACGGATTAAATTCAATGGGTTCTTACAAGAATCAACTAAACTATAAAGAGCGCTGGTTAGTTTCAAATTACGTGATGAAGCTAAAGAAAGACTTAACAAAATAATTACCGATAAGTAAAGTAATATGTATACATTTTCAAATAGACTTAGAATAGCATCCTTCATACTTATGGCAGTAGGTGTTATTGGTATAGCAATAGGATTTATTTCAGCTCCTTCAACTGTTGAAGAAGCAAAGGCAATCGTAGCGCAACACGATGGAGGTCACGGTGAGGCTCATGCTGCACCAGCTGTTGAACACCACCAAGCTACTGACACTCATATGGAGTCTAATGATCATCAGGCTACTGCAACTCACGATGCAGGACACGATGCAAGTCACGATGCTCATTTGTTACAACAACTTCAAAATAAACCATGGGCTGCAGTTTATGTGGCTGCTTTATTTTTCTTGTTCATTGCTCTTGGAGTATTGGCCTTTTACGGAATCAATCGTGCTGCTCAAGCAGGATGGTCACCATTGTTATTTAGAGTAATGGAGGGTATTACTGCTTACCTAGTTCCAGGTGGAATAATTGTTTTCGTACTCCTAGCGATGTCAGTTGCTCATATGAACCACTTATTTGTTTGGTTAGATCCAGAAGTAGTTGCTCATGATAAATTAATTCAAGGTAAATCAGGATACCTCAATGGTGCTGGTTTATTAATTAGAGCTGCTATTTTTATTGGAGGATGGGTAGCCTACAGGACATTTTCTAGAAAGTGGTCACTTGCTCAAGATACGGCCTCTGACTACAGTAACTTTGTAAAGAATTTTAGACTTTCTGCTGGATTTTTAGTATTCTTCCTTATCTCTGAATCTATGATGTCTTGGGATTGGGTGATGAGTGTAGATCCACATTGGTTTTCTACCTTATTTGGATGGTATGTTTTTGCAACGATGTTTGTTTCTGCAGTTACTGTGCTTGCATTAATCACAATCTATTTAAAATCGAAAGGGTATCTGCAACAGGTCAACAACAGTCATATTCACGATTTGGCTAAGTTTATGTTTGCGTTCTCTATCTTCTGGACTTATTTATGGTTTTCACAATTCATGTTGATCTGGTATTCTAATATTCCAGAAGAAGTGACTTATTTTGTAACAAGAATCCAAGATTTTAAACTTTCTTACTTTTTGATGATTGCCATCAATTTTGTGCTTCCAGTTTTATTACTGATCAACTCTGATTTCAAACGTATCAATTGGTTAGTTATTATGACTGGTTTAATTATTTTATTTGGACATTACTTAGATGTGTACCACATGATCGTACCTGCTACAGTTGGAGATCAATCATCTATTGGTCTTACTGAGATTAGTGCTTTATTATTTTTTGCAGGATTATTTATTTTTGTAGTATTCACAGAATTGACAAAAGCACCTCTTACTCCTGAAAACAATCCATTGATTGAAGAGAGTAAACATTTTCATTATTAATAAACAACGTAAACAATTATTTATACGATGACTGGATTTTTAACCATAGCTGTATTAGTTTTTCTTGGAGCTGCAATTTACCAGATGACCAAGATCTTTGAATTATCACAAGCAGGCAAACAACAAGATCAAATTGCAAATGATAAGGACAACAGAGTCAATGGCTATTTGATGTTTGGATTTTTAATTTTCATCTATGGGATTACTATTTTTAGTTTTGTTAAATACTCTAAAGTTCTTTTACCAGTAGCAGCCTCCGAACACGGTTCAGAGTACGATCTATTGATGCTTGTTTCTTTTGTGATTATACTAATAGCAATGGTGGTGGTACAAGCCTTATTGCATTACTATGCTTTTAAATATCGCGGTCAGGCTGGTGTAAAAGCACTTTATTATGCTGATAATAGCAAATTAGAGTTGTTATGGACAGGAATTCCTGTAATTGTATTAGCAGTTTTAATTCTATGGGGCCTTTATACTTGGACCGATATTATGGATGTCAATAGCGATGATGATCCTATTGTTGTTGAATTGTATGCACAACAGTTCAACTGGACGGCTCGTTATGCAGGAGAAGACAACGTTCTCGGAGATGCCAATGTTCGTTTAATTGATATTGATAGAGCGAACATCCTCGGAGTCGATGAATCCGATAGCTATGCTGCTGATGATATCGTAGTAAAAGAATTACACCTTCCTGTAGGAAGAAAAGTTAATTTTAAAATGCGTTCTCAAGATGTATTGCACTCTGCATACATGCCTCACTTTAGAGCACAAATGAACTGTGTACCTGGAATGATTACAGAGTTTTCTTTTACACCTACTTTAACGACTGCTGAAATGCGTGCACAAAAGGATGTTCAAGCTAAAGTTGCACGCACGAATAAAATTAGAGGAGAGCGTGCTGCTCGTGGAGAAGAAAATTCAGATCCATGGGAGTTTGATTACATTTTGCTTTGTAATAAGATTTGTGGAAAATCTCACTACAATATGCAAATGAAGATCATCGTAGAGGATGAAGCCTCTTACAACAAATGGCTAGCTTCTCAAAAAACTTTTGGTCAGCAAATGGCCTCAAACTAATAAATTCATTAACCACACAAATTAATATATTCTAAATATGTCTGCACACGCAAACGAACATTCAGAAGATCACGGGCATCACCACAAGGAGACCTTTGTTACAAAGTACATCTTTAGCCAAGATCACAAGATGATTGCTAAACAGTACTTAATTACTGGTTTAATCATGGGAGCTATTGGAATCGCTATGTCTATTCTTTTTAGAATGCAATTAGCATGGCCAGGAAAGTCTTTTCCAATTTTTGAGGCTCTTTTAGGTAAATGGGCGCCAGGTGGTGTAATGGATGCTGAAATGTATCTTTCATTGGTAACCATTCACGGAACCATCATGGTATTCTTTGTACTAACAGCTGGATTAAGTGGTACCTTTAGTAACTTATTAATTCCCTTGCAGATTGGAGCTAGAGATATGGCCTCTGGTTTTCTAAACATGTTGTCATATTGGTTGTTCTTTACTTCAGCGGCGATCATGTTGCTTTCGCTTTTTGTTGAAACTGGTGCTGCATCTGCTGGATGGACGGTTTACCCACCTCTTTCTGCGCTTCCTATGGCACAGTCAGGTTCAGGTTTAGGAATGACCTTGTGGTTAGTTTCGATGGCGATCTTTATCGCTTCTTCTCTATTAGGTTCCTTGAACTATATTGTAACGGTTCTTAACCTTAGAACAAAAGGGATGTCAATGACTCGTTTGCCACTTACAATTTGGGCGTTCTTTGTAACTGCTATTATCGGTGTGGTATCTTTCCCAGTTTTATTATCTGCAGCATTATTGTTGATCATGGACAGAGGATTTGGAACATCATTCTACTTATCTGATATCTTTATTCAAGGTGAGGTGTTGCACTATCAAGGTGGATCACCTGTATTATATGAACATTTATTTTGGTTCTTAGGACACCCTGAGGTATACATTGTATTGCTTCCTGCTCTTGGAATTACTTCAGAAGTCATGTCAACTAATGCTCGTAAGCCTATCTTTGGATACAGAGCCATGGTCACTTCTATTATTGCAATTGCCTTTTTATCGACTATCGTTTGGGGCCACCATATGTTTGTATCCGGTATGAATCCTTTCCTAGGTTCGGTCTTTACATTTACAACGTTATTGATTGCAATCCCTTCTGCGGTAAAAGCCTTTAACTACATCACAACCTTGTGGAAAGGAAATTTACAGTTCAACCCTGGAATGTTATTCTCCATTGGATTGGTGTCTACCTTTGTTACTGGAGGTTTAACTGGAATCATTCTTGGAGATTCTACCTTGGATATCAACGTACACGACACTTATTTTGTGGTGGCACACTTCCATTTGGTAATGGGAATTTCTGCACTGTACGGTTTATTTGCTGGGGTGTACCATTGGTTTCCAAAAATGTTCGGTCGAATGATGAATAAAAACTTAGGGTTTGCACATTTTTGGATTACAGCAGTCTGTGCTTACGGAGTATTCTTTCCAATGCACTTTGTAGGAATGGCTGGTGTTCCAAGACGTTATTACCAAAACACAGCGTTTCCTATGTTTGATGAATTGACCAACGTTCAAATTTTAATTACGGTATTTGCGATTATTGCTGCCTTTGCACAATTGTTATTCGTGTACAACTTTATCCACAGTATCTTTTATGGAAAGAAAGCAGAACAAAACCCTTGGAAATCGAACACCTTAGAATGGACTACTCCTGTAGAACACCTTCACGGAAACTGGCCTGGTGCGATTCCAGAAGTTCACCGTTGGGCGTACGATTATTCTAAAACTGATCAATCAGGTGAATATATCATCCCTGGACAAGATTTTGTTCCTCAGAATGTTCCTATGGGTGATGATGAAGAAGAATTACATCACTAAGATGTTTATAACCTTTGAATAAAAAAAGCCTTCTTTCACGGAAGGCTTTTTTATGCGTTTGTATTTTTTGTAATTTAAACAAAAATATACCCCTATGCTCAATACTCGTTATTATATATTAGTTGTTTGTGGATTCATACTTCTTAGTTCTAATTGGTCTTTTGCTCAAAAGAAACCTGATATCAAGGGAAATAAAACTGTAGCAGTAGTAGATAAAGCTTTAGATGCTTTTAATTCAATTGTGCTAGAAGAGGAATTGGATATTAGTTTTAAAAAGGCAGAGACCCCCTCAGTTCATTTTGTGGCGGATGACAATCTTCCTCCTGTATTCAATTTTAATGTTAAAGATTCTGTTTTGCACATCAGTTCCTATTACAGAATCAAATCTAAAAAAGAACTTCAGATTACAGTTTCGTATGTGAATCTAAAATCAATTCAATTAAAAGAGGGAAGTGTAAAACTCGATATAAATTCCAATACGACTCCTCTAGAGATCGATGTAAATGGAAAAGCATCTCTTGATGTTCACGGAATTGCAGATCATTTGTCTGTTAGCCTTTCGGAACATTCTAAAATGAAATTAACAGCGACACTCAATCAATTAGAAATTGAGTCAAAAGATAAGTCCAGTATCGATTTTTCTGGAGTCATTACTAATTCTAAATTCAATTTAGAAGATCGATCAGAAATTAATGCTCTTGGAAGTTGTGTGAATTTATTTTTATCTCAGTCTCAAGACAGTTATTTTAATGGAAAGGGTATGAAAGTTGAAACTGCAGAGCTTCACTTGAATGATAGAGCTACTGCTGATATATATGCTATAAAAGAAGTAGGCCTCTATTCAAATCATCAATCAATTCTTAACTTTTACGGGATAGCCACATTAGAAGTAAAGGAGTTTTTAGGTAGTGCACAAATTCAAAAGAAAGCCTTTAACACAACTCAAGAATAAGCTTAAATGAATTACCTTTACCTATATGAATGAGCATTTAGATCCTACATCTGAAAACTTCTCAAAAGAAGAAGTCGATATCGAAAGAGCTTTAAGGCCCCTCAGTTTTAATGATTTTGCTGGTCAGGAGAAGGTACTTGAGAATTTATCGGTTTTTGTACAGGCAGCAAATATGAGAAATGATGCTTTGGATCACACTCTATTACATGGGCCTCCGGGTCTTGGTAAAACTACCTTGGCTCACATTCTTGCCAATGAACTCGGAGTGGGTATTAAAGTCACTTCAGGTCCAGTACTTGATAAACCTGGTGATTTAGCTGGTCTATTAACAAATTTAGAGGAACGCGATGTGCTTTTTATCGATGAAATTCACCGTTTAAGCCCAGTGATTGAGGAGTACCTCTATGCAGCGATGGAAGATTATAAAATCGATATTATGATCGAAAGTGGACCTAATGCACGTTCGGTTCAAATTAATCTCAATCCATTTACTCTTGTTGGTGCAACAACTCGATCTGGTCTTCTTACAGCTCCGATGAGAGCGCGATTTGGAATTCAATCAAGATTAGAATATTACAATACAGAATTACTCTCAAGTATCGTGATGCGTTCTGCTTCGATACTAAAAACTCCTATTGATGAGGAAGCTGCGATTGAAATTGCTGGTAGGAGTAGAGGAACACCGAGAATTTCGAATGCACTTCTTCGAAGAGTACGCGATTTTGCACAGATTAAAGGTACTGGAGCAATCGATATGAACATTGCTAAATACGGCTTAAAAGCTCTTAATGTCGACACTCATGGCTTAGATGAGATGGATAATAAGATCCTTTTCACATTGATTGATAAATTCAAAGGAGGTCCTGTAGGTATTACAACTTTAGCTACTGCTGTTTCTGAAAGCGCTGAAACCATCGAGGAAGTATATGAGCCCTTTTTAATACAACAGGGTTTTATAGTTCGTACTCCAAGAGGGAGAGAGGCTACAGAAATGGCTTATAAACACTTAGGTAGAAATTATTCTAAAGGACAACCAGGATTGTTTTAAAATGACTTCTAATAAAATGACCTACAGTGAAATGATTAAAGCTGAGGCTCAAAGGCTTGGTTTTACTTCCTGTGGTATCTCGAAAGCTGAGTTTTTAGAAGAAGAAGCCCCTCGATTAGAAAACTGGCTGAACACCAATCATCAGGCGGGGATGACTTATATGGAAAATCATTTTGACAAACGTCTAGATCCCCGTTTATTAGTTGACGGTGCTCAATCCGTCATCAGTCTTCTCTTTAATTATTATCCAGAACCTATAGATGTTAAAGATTCTTACAAAGTGTCGAAGTACGCCTATGGAGAAGATTATCACTTTGTAGTAAAAGATAAATTGACAGCACTCTTGAATTTTATAAATCAAGAAATAGGAGAAGTCAACGGTAGAGCTTTTGTTGATTCTGCACCTATTTTAGAACGGGCATGGGCCAAGCGTTCAGGATTAGGGTGGATTGGAAAAAACGCCAATTTAATAACGAAAAAACAAGGTTCTTTTTATTTTATATCAGAGTTAATCGTTGATCTGCCATTGGAATACTATACAAGTATTGCCACAGATCATTGCGGTTCTTGTACAGCTTGTTTAGACGCCTGTCCCACGAATGCAATTAAGGCTCCGTATTTGATCGATTCAAATTCGTGTATTTCATACCTAACCATTGAATTAAAGGGGGAAATGCCTTCTGATTTAAACAAATCATTTGATGATTGGATCTTTGGCTGTGATATCTGTCAAGATGTGTGTCCTTGGAATCGATTTTCTATCACTACAAAAGAAGAACGTTTTGCTCCCAATCCCTATGTCAATTATTCTAAGTCTCAATGGCAGGAGCTGACTGCTGAAGTTTTTTCTGAAATAGCACGTAAATCTCCATTGAAGCGAACTAAATTTTCAGGTATTACAAGAAATTTACAGTATGTGAATAAATAACTGCCTTCTTTGTGTATAAAGTATGGGTCGTTCTGTGAATTAAACTTAAATTTGAGGTATAATTTATCTATATGAGTAGTAAATCGAGACTAAGAGCAGAGGCTTTGATATATCACGCAAAGCCAACCCCTGGAAAAATAAAAATTGTCCCAACAAAACCCTATGCAACTCAAAGAGATTTAGCGTTGGCTTATTCTCCAGGAGTAGCCGAACCTTGTTTGGAGATTGAAAAGGATGTGGATCAAGCTTATCGCTATACCAATAAGGGGAATTTAGTAGCTGTAATTACCAATGGTACGGCTGTTCTTGGCCTAGGAGATATCGGACCAGAGGCATCTAAGCCAGTAATGGAAGGAAAGAGTTTGCTTTTTAAAATATTTGCTGATTTAGACAGTATAGATATAGAATTAGATACCAAAGATGTCGATCGATTTGTAGAAACAGTCAAGACAATCGCTCCTAGTTTTGGAGGGATTAATTTAGAAGATATCAAAGCTCCTGAAGCATTTGAAATTGAACGTCGTTTAAAAGAGGAATTGGATATACCAGTGATGCACGACGATCAACACGGAACTGCAATTATCTCTGCAGCTGCATTATTGAACGCGCTTGAGTTAGCTGAAAAGAAAATAGAAGACGTTCAAATTGTAATCAATGGAGCAGGAGCAGCCGCGGTTTCTTGTACTAAGTTATACAAGGCTTTTGGAGCCAAAGCTGAGAATATTGTGATGTGTGATTCCAAAGGAGTTATTCGTAAGGACAGAGAAAATTTAGCAGAATCTAAAACTGAATTCGCAACGGCAAGAAATCTCAATACACTTGAAGAGGCGATGATAGGAGCAGATGTATTTGTGGGGCTTTCGATTGCTGATGTGGTGGATGCTCAGATGCTTTTGTCAATGGCTGATACTCCAATTGTTTTTGCACTTGCAAACCCTACTCCTGAAATTGATTATAATTTAGCAATTACGACTCGTAAAGACATCATTATGGCTACGGGACGATCAGATCACCCTAATCAGGTTAACAATGTACTGGGATTCCCTTACATATTTAGAGGTGCTCTAGATGTACGAGCGACTAAGATTAATGAAGAAATGAAGATGGCTGCAGTGAAAGCTATTGCTCAATTAGCAAAGGAATCCGTACCTGAAGAGGTCAATATTACCTATAAAGAAAAGCATTTGACATTTGGTTCAGATTACATCATTCCCAAGCCATTTGATCCTCGTTTAATAGAACGCATCCCCCCTGCAGTTGCTAAAGCTGCGATGGATTCTGGTGTGGCAAAAGCTCAAATTGATGATTGGGATCGTTATACTCAAGATCTTTTTATGCGTTCTGGTTCTGAAAATAAACTCGTCAGACAAATGCACAATAGAGCAAAATCAGATCCTAAACGCATCGTTTTTGCAGAAGGTGAGCAACTTGATATTGTGAAGGCAGCACAAATCGTCTACGAAGAAGGGATTGCTATTCCAATTCTCTTGGGGAGAAAGCATATCATTTTGGAAATGATGCAAGAATTAGACTTTGATGCAGCTATAGAAATCATCGATCCAAAAGAAGATGCTGCAAAAGATAAACGCAATGATTATGGAATGCGTTATTGGAATGGTAGAAAGCGAACTGGAATTACCGAGTACCTTGCTAAAAGTAGAATGCGTGAACGTACCTATTTTGGGGCTATGATGGTCAAAACTGGTGATGCTGATGGAATGCTCTCTGGATATTCTAGATCTTTTGCCTCTATCGTGAAGCCTTATCTTGAAATTATTGGAGTCAGTGAAGGATACAACCGAGTGGCCTCTGCCAATATCATGATCACTGATCGAGGACCTATTTTCCTTGCAGATACGACGATGAATATCGATCCTAGTACCGAATGTTTGACCGATATTGCACTGATGACTCAATCGATGGTAAAGGCTTTTGGATTTGAACCGATTATGGCGATGTTGTCCTATTCGAACTTTGGTTCATCGTTACATCCTAATGCTGATAAAGTAAAAAAGGCGGTTCGTCACTTACACGAGCATTATCCAGACATAATTGTAGATGGTGAACTTCAATTGGATTTTGCACTCAATAAAGAAATGCATCAGAAAATATTTCCATTTTCAAAGTTATCAGGTAAACGAGTTAATACTTTAATATTCCCTAATTTGGAATCGGCAAATATTACCTATAAATTACTCAAAGAAGTGAATAAGTCAGATTCTATAGGACCGTTCTTAATGGGGATTAACAATCCAGTTCACGTATTGCAATTGGGATCAAGTGTTTCTGAAATTGTCAATATGACAGCGATTACAGTGATAGATGCACAAGAACGATTAAAAAAATAAGCAATTATGATTACTCATATTCGCGGAAGATTAGTAGAAAAAAACCCCACTTCGGTTGTCATCGATTGTTCTGGAGTTGGTTATGAGTTGCATATTTCACTGAATACCTATTCGTTGATCGGAACAGATGAAACGATTGAACTTTATACTCATCTTCAGGTAAAAGAAGATTCACATACGCTCTATGGTTTTGCTCAAAAAGTTGAACGAGAAGTATTTCGACTATTGATTACCGTTTCAGGTATAGGAGCTAACACTGCAAGAACTATTTTATCTTCTTTGACTTCTGAAGAATTAAGAGGGGCGATAGCTACTGAGAATGTTTCTAAGATACAGTCTGTCAAAGGAATAGGAGCTAAAACAGCACAACGACTAATTATTGAACTCAAGGATAAAATTTTAAAAATTTACGAATTTGACGAAGTTTTTCCACAAATGGACAATACAGTTAAAGAAGAAGCGTTATCTGCATTAGAAGTATTGGGCTTTTCTAGAAAACAAGCTGAAAAGGTGGTCGATACAATACTGAGTGAAAATCGTGAATTAGGTGTTGAAGCTGTCATTAAAATAGCCCTAAAAAAACTTTGACTATAGAGATTGAAACGAATTGATTTTAAATATATAAAACCCTTGTGTTTTATACTTGTCTTCTTTGCTGTAACTATTGAATCATCAGCTCAGGAGCAAAAAACTGCACAAGATAGTACAGCAGCAGTTCTTCGTTCAATCAAAATGAAACTCCCAAGCGGGATTACTTCTAAATACGTCTATAATGCTGAGGAAAATTATTACGAGTTCACTCAACCCATAGCTGGTTATGAGTTGGGCTACCCTCTTATCTTAAGTCCTGAAGCGTACTGGAAATTGGTTCGAAAGGAATCGACTCAATCCTACTTTAGAGAAAAACAGCAGCTCTATGAAAATCAATCGAATAAAAATCAATCTGCCTTAAAGAATATCCTTCCTAACTTTAGACTGAACAGCGATGTATTAGAGACTATTTTTGGTGGAGATGAAATCAGCTTGATTCCTCAGGGATCTATTGCGGTCGATATGGGAGTACTCTGGCAAAAGAATGACAATCCTTCGCTATCCCCTAGAAACAGATCCAATCTTTCATTTGATTTTGATCAGCAAATACGTTTGGGAATGGTTGGTAAAATTGGAGAACGACTTTCAATTAATGCCAATTACGATACACAGGCAACCTTTGATTTTCAGAATCTGATTAAAATCTCCTACAATCCTCCTACGGTACAAGATGTAACAGGTGTCGATATGTCTGGAATCAACACACAAGATCCTCTTTCTAATGTGGGTAATATGTTTAAGTCAAACGAAGATAATATCTTACAGAACATCGAAGTGGGGAATATTTCGATGCCACTGACGAGTTCTCTAATTCAAGGAGCTCAAAGTCTATTTGGTTTAAAGACGGAGATGAAATTCGGAAGAACTAGAGTGACAACGGTATTATCAGAGCAAAGATCTCAAAACAACTCGGTAGTTGCTCAAGGAGGTGGAACCATCAGTAATTTTAATTTAACTGCATTGGATTACGAGGAAGATCGACACTTTTTCTTGTCTCATTTTTTTAGAGATCAATACGATGAGGCTTTAGAAAACTACCCTTATGTCAACTCACAGGTTCAGATTACACGTATTGAAGTTTGGATGACCAATCGCGTTCAGAGAACTAACAATGTCAGAAATATAGTAGCCTTACAAGATATAGGAGAATCCAATCCTAACAATAGTGTGATCGGAAGACACCCCAATACTCCTTCGGGATTCTTTAATTCGCCTACGGTTCCTTATTTGCCTTCAAACAATGCAAATGATTACGATCCTGAGCAAATTGGAATTGGTGGAGCACTATTGGATCAAATTAGAGATATTGCAACTGCTCCACAAGCATTTGATACACCTGGATATAAAGTGAATCCCGGTTTTGATTATGCAGTTATTGAAAATGCTCATAAATTGGAAGAGGGAAGGGATTATTTCATCGATACACAATTGGGGTATATTTCTCTAACCCAACGATTGAGTGCAGACGAAATACTAGCCGTTGCCTTTCAGTATACCTATAATGGAAAGGTGTATCAAGTAGGTGAATTTGCCAATGGAGGAGTGGAGTCAACCTCTGTAACCAATGCTAATGAACAAACAGCATTGCAAAACAATGCACTTATATTAAAACTTTTAAAGAGTAATATCACCTCAGTCAAAGATCCTATTTGGGATTTGATGATGAAGAATATTTATCCCACAGGTGCCTACACGCTCTCGGAAGAAGATTTTAAATTTAACATCATCTATGCGAATCCTAGTCCAAGAAACTACATCACTCCAATTGATTCTAGTTTTGGTCAAGGATGGCCTACTAGTCCAAAGCCGTTAGAAGAACGAACACTGCTAAACGTCTTTAATTTTGATCGTCTCAATGGGTACAATGATGTTCAAGAAGAAGGAGATGGATTCTTTGATTTTATCCCCGATAGAACGATTAATCTCAGAACTGGATCCATCATTTTCACTAAAGTTGAGCCTTTTGGAGAATACCTATTTGAGTTACTTGGAGATGGAACTTATGATGTTGAAAACGATCAGGGTTATAATGCTAACCAAAAGCAATACGTTTATCGCGAACTCTATTCTCAAACCAAGGCCTCTGCATTTGAAAAGGCAGAAAAGAATAAATTTTTATTAAAAGGACAGTATAAATCAGCTAGTTCCAATGGAATTCCAATAGGTGCTTTTAATGTGCCTAGAGGCTCCGTTAGAGTGACAGTAGGTAGAAGAATTTTAGTAGAGGGTGTTGATTATACTGTTAACTATCAATTAGGAACGGTACAACTCATAGATCCTTCGCTAGAAGCTTCTAATGCACCTATTCAAATATCAGTTGAGGACAATGCTGTTTTTGGACAACAGAACAAACGCTTCTCTGGAATTAATATCACCCATGAATTTAGTGATAAATTCATTATCGGAGGAACTTATCTAAATCTCAATGAGCGTCCCTTAACACAAAAGGCAAGTTATGGAATCGAACCTGTAAACAACTCTATTTACGGATTTAACTTGATTTATTCTTCAGAGGTTCCATTTTTAACAAGATTAGCTAATAAGCTTCCTAATGTAGAAACTCTGGCACCCTCGAATATTTCATTGAGAGCTGAGATGGCTGCTTTAAAACCAGGAACCCCTAAATTTGCAGATTTTGAGGGGGAGTCGACTACCTATATCGATGATTTTGAAGGAGCGCAAACACTGATCGACATTAGAGGTTCTTTGGGTTGGTCGTTAGCTAGTACTCCTCTAGAGTTTGGCGATGGTTCTGTCACCCTCTTTGGAAATTCACCAACAGATGAGGAAAATCTTAAAAACGGCTACGGAAGAGCTAAAATGGCTTGGTATTCTATCGATCCAATTTTTTATTCTTTTCAAAGACCTGACGGCATTACGAATAACGATTTATCGACCAATCCAACCAGAAGAATTTATATCGATGAGGTTTTTCCGCAAGTTGATATCGCTCAAGGACAGACGACTGTTCAGACAACCCTTGATCTAACTTATTATCCAGAGGAAAAAGGTCCTTATAATAACAATGGTTCTTTTAGCAGTTTAAATGAAGACGATCGATGGGCTGGTATCATGAGACCGATGAGTACGACTAACTTTGAAAATGCTAATATTGAATTTATTCAATTCTGGCTACTAGATCCCTATGTTGATGGAATTGCTACTGATCCAGGAACGCTCGTTTTCAATTTAGGTAATATATCAGAGGACATTTTAAAAGATGGTAAAAAACAATATGAAAATGGATTGCCAGACACATCTGGAACAGCGATTACTGCAAATACTTCTTGGGGAAAAGTTCCAGCTAGTCAATCTTTGTTGTATGCCTTTGATGCAGATGAGGCTAATCGTGTTATTCAGGATGTTGGTTTCGATGGTTTAAGCGATAGTGAAGAGGCGGTTATCTATACGAATAACCCTTCTTCAGATCCAGCCTTGGATAATTACGACTATTATCTCAATAGATCTGGTTCCATATTAGAACGCTACAAAGATTTTAATAATCCAGAAGGTAATGCTCCAGTTGCTGTAAGTAATACCAACAGAGGATCGACAACGCTTCCCGATGTTGAAGACATCGATCGAGATTTGACAATGAATATCGTCGATAGTTATTTTGAATATAAAATTGACATCAAGCCCGGAACCAATATCGATGATCCATTTGTAACCGATATAAAAGAACAACTCAGTCCAAAATTACCAAATGGAAATCAAGTCAATACCAGATGGATTCAATATAAAATTCCTCTTTCAGCTTTTACTGATGCCCTTGGTGGAATATCGGATTTTAGATCGATCAGTTTCTTGAGAGTGTATCTTACAGGTTTTTCTAAACCTGTAGTCTTGCGTTTTGCGACTTTGGATTTAGTTAGAGGAGATTGGAGAAACTACACAAGATCTTTAACTCCTGATTCAGATACTGATCCATCCGATGATAATACTCAAATAGACATTAGTACTGTCAATATTGAAGAAAACAACACGAGACAACCCATCCCATATGTGTTGCCTCCAGGAGTAGTTCGAGAACAACTCAATAATAACAATACCATCATACGTCAAAATGAGCAATCATTGTCTTTGGTTGTTAAAAATTTAGAGCCAAAAGATTCTAGAGGCGTCTTTAAAAATACTCAGTACGATGTTCGCCAATACCAGCGAATAAAAATGTTTATACACGCTGAAAAGATCGCAAATTCTGATTACGCCTCAGCTGATAAGCCACTTGTTGGATTCTTGAGAATGGGTACGGATTATTCTGAAAACTTCTATCAGGTGGAAGTTCCTTTGAAATTTACTGAGTTCGGTGCTTCAACTGCTCAAGAAATTTGGCCTGCAGAAAACCAAATTGAAATTTCGACAGATGTATTAGCACAGTTAAAATCCATAGGAATTCAAAATCAAAATTTAAGCGAGTTGACTTATTACGATCTCATCGGCGATGAGCTTGTAGCGGTACAGGAGTTTGATCCACGACCTGAAGGTTCAACCCGTATTGGGATTCGTGGTAATCCCTCACTTGCAAATATCAGGGGTATTATGGTGGGTGTGAAGAATACTTCCAATGAAATTGCACGTGGTGAGTTATGGTTTAACGAACTTAGACTCTCGGGTATGAATAGAGAAGGTGGATGGGCTGCAATAGCTTCGATGGATCTCAATATGGCCGATGTGATGTCAGTATCTGTAAACGGTTCTAAATCAACTGCTGGATTCGGAGGAATAGATCAAATGCCTAATGAGCGTTCAAGAGAAGACTTGCAATCGTATGACGTAGTTACGAACCTAAATTTAGGAACCATGCTCCCTTCTCAATGGGGATTGAAATTACCGATTAATTATTCGATAGCTGAAGAAATGGTAACTCCTAAATTTGATCCTTTGTACGAGGACTTGGAGTTAAGCGATCGAATAGCAGCAGCTAATAATCAAGCAGAAGCGGATCAAATTCTAGAACAATCAGAATCGTATACGAAGAGAAATAGTATCAATTTAATTGGGGTTAGAAAAGAGAAGAATCCTGAAAAAGAAGCAGTTAAAAACCACTTCTTTGATCCAGAAAACCTAACGCTAAACTATTCGTACAATCAAACCCAACACAGGGATTTTGAGGTGGAACACCTCAATGATGAAAACATCAAGGCTGGTGTGATTTATGGCTATCAATTTAAGCCCTTAGCGATAGCACCTTTTGTTAAGAACGATTCCATCTTGAAGAGCGATTATTGGAAATGGTTAAAAGAAGTTAACTTTAATTTACTTCCATCATCTGTGGCCTTTAACGCCACCTTTGATCGTTCTTTTAACGAGCAGCAATTTAGAGATGTTCAAACCCCTGGTGTAGACGCTTTAGATATGCCGCTGCTTCAACAGCGGAATTATTTGTTTAATTGGCAGTATGCAATTCAGCACGAGCTAACCAAGTCAATTCGACTTAATTTAAATGCTAATTCTAAAAATGTCATCAGAAATTACTTCAATTTAGATGAGGATAAAGAATCAGGAATCAATCAAGATTTGACAATTTGGGATGACTTTTTTAACTACGGTAAAGCAGATCGTTTCAATCAGCAATTTCAACTAAATTACAAATTGCCATTTGATAAATTTCCATTCTTAAACTTTATTGATGCTCAATACACCTATACCTCAAATTTTGAATGGAAGAGGGGAGATGAGTCGGTCCGAGAATTAGCGGGAGGTGAGCTGAACAATGTTCAAAATTCAAACACTCACAATTTAAACGCTTCGATGACTTTTAATAAGTTTTATCGTTATCTAGGTTTGGAGAAGCAAACTACCGCAGTAAATTTCTTGCCAGGTCGCTCGAATGCAAACGGAGGAGCAAGTCAAAATAAAATCCCACTTTGGAAATCCTTAATCACTTCCATTAAAAGAGTCAATGTGAGTTACAGTGAAAACAATGGTAAGTTTTTACCTGGTTTTACGAGACAAATTGGTTCTTTTGGAACTCGAGAACCAAGCCTAGGATTTGTTTTTGGCTCTCAATCTGATGTTCGTTTTCAGCTCGCTAAACAAGGTTATTTGACAACCTTTGAGAACTTTAATGAGGCCTATATTTCGAACACCAATAAAAAATTTAAGATCGATGCCAATGCACAACCTATTAAAGATCTGACCATCGACCTGAGTATGGATATGCAGCACTCTTCTAATTACAAGGAAAACTTTAGAGTTGAGGATTTTGGAGATGGGGATTATCAATATGTGAATATGTTGGGTAATGAGGTTGGAAATTACAATAGGTCGGTCATGATGATTTCAACCTTCTTTAATCAAAGTGATGAGTCGACTTCTGAATCTTTTGATCAATTTAAAAGCAACCGATTAACCATTGCCAATCGTTTAGCATCAGGATTATCTTCTGAAGAAGCAGTGTTAATCGATGAAGATGGATTCCCAGAGCGATACGGTAAAACTGCTCAAGACGTGTTATTACCGGCTTTTATAGCTGCCTACACTGGAAAGGATGCAGCTGTAATTGAATTAGACCCCTTCAAGGGAATACCACTTCCGAATTGGAATATGAAATACACAGGATTTATGAATCTCAAATGGTTTGAGGATCGCTTCAATCGCTTCTCCATTTCACATGGGTATAGAGCTGCGATGAGTATTAACTCTTATCGTACCAATTTGGAGAAAACAAATACACTGATTGATCCTCGTACAGGAGATTTTAGACCAGATAAACTCTATGGAAACTTAGTGTTAACAGATCAATTTAATCCATTGATTCGCGTTGATTTTGAGACCAAGAATGCAATGAGAATCCTCTTAGAGGTAAAAATGGATCGTGCATTATCCATGAGTTTTGACAACAACTTACTCACTGAAATGAACGGAAAAGAAATTACAGCTGGAATTGGATATCGTATTAAAGACGTTCGATTTAATACTAATTTTGGAGGATCACGTACGCAGCTCAAAGGTGATTTAAATATCAAAGCTGATTTTAGTCTTCGTGATAATTTAACAGTGATTCGAAATCTCGAATTAAACAATACTCAAATCAATGCGGGTCAATACCTGCTATCGACAAAATTATCAGCTGATTACGCTGTCAATAAGAATTTAAACGCAGTCTTCTTTTACGATTTCAATTCATCTCGTTATGCAGTTTCGACAGCATACCCACAGCAGACTATTGATACAGGATTTAGACTTAAGTACAATTTTGGTAATTGATCTAATTTTTTTTGAGAAATCTCTTTCGACTTGATTAATTCTATTAAATTTGTTTATCAAAATTATTTCAAACAACTATGAATATACCTAGCGAATTAAAGTACACAAAAGATCACGAATGGGTTAAAATTGAAGGAGATACTGCTGTTGTCGGTATTACTGATTTTGCTCAAGGAGAATTAGGAGACATCGTTTATGTTGAAGTTGATAGCATAGACGCGTCTGTTGAGAAAGAAGAAGTATTTGGAACTGTTGAAGCTGTGAAAACTGTTTCTGATCTATTTTCTCCTCTTAGTGGTGAAGTTACTGAATTTAACGAAGCTTTAGAAGATACTCCTGAACTTGTCAATTCAGATCCTTATGGAGAGGGATGGATGATCAAAATGACGATTGCAGATGCTGGTCAGATTGAGGATCTTTTAAGCGCAGAAGAATATAAAGAGCTTATCGGTGCTTAAATCTTTTTTATACAGTAGTAGTTACTTTCTGTGGATCTTTCTGTTGATATACTTGAGTTTGCTGCCTGATTTAAACGGTCCTACTATCGAAATTCACTATTTTGACAAGATCGTCCATTTGGGATTCTATTTTGTGGCATCATTTTTGTTTTTGTTGTTTGTCGAAAAGACTTCACTGAATAAGCTAACTAAAAACATGAAGATTTTTTTAGTAATTATTCTACATCTTTCTATTGGGGTGTTCATAGAATATCTGCAAGAAAATTATGTATCGGGTAGATCTGGAGAATTAGAAGATGTGTTTGCCAATTTTTTAGGTATTCTGATTGCAACAATTATCTACTACAGTAAGTGGAATTATTTTTCTAAATCAAATTGAAAAAATTAATTGTTTTTTTTATAAATAATGTTTTAAATTAGCCAACACTAAACAAATATCTATGGAACTAAAGAAAAATCCTAAAGCTGATATTAGAAGAAACAGCAGTTTGTACTTTGCTATTGGATTAGCAATTATAACATTTGTCTCATGGAGAGCTTTAGAATGGAAAAAATACGACAAAACTGAAACATACGATTTCGAAATGAATGTCGATGACACCTTGGATGAAGAGGTGCCAATGACCGAACAAATCAAAACTCCACCGCCTCCACCGCCACCAGCAGCACCTGAAGTAATTGAAGTTGTTGAAGATGAGGTAGAAGTTGAAGAAACTGTAATTGAATCTTCAGAGTCATCAGAGGAAGAAGTGGTTGAACTCGAAGATCTTGAAGTAGAAGATTTTGAAGAAGACGTAACTGTTCCTTTTGCTGTAATTGAAGATGTTCCAATTTTCCCAGGTTGTGAATCTGAAAAAGGAAACGGAGCTACTGCTATTAGAGCTTGTTTTAACGAAATGATGCAAAAGCACATCCGTAAAAACTTCCGCTACCCAGAGATGGCTCAAGAAATGGGAATTCAAGGACGTGTATTTGTTCAGTTTACCATTATGAAAGACGGTAGTATTGGTAATATTAGATACCGTGGTCCAGACAAGAGTTTAGAGGCAGAAGCATTGAGAATTATTCAAAAGTTGCCAAACATGATACCAGGAAAACAAAGAGGTCGTCCAGTTAAAGTACCTTTTAGTATTCCTATTACATTTAAATTGCAATAGATCAGAACTATTTATATGAAGGCCCAGTCAAATGATTGGGCTTTTTTTATTGCACAGTGGTTGTTTGGGTAGTATATTTGCACAGTTTTAAAGACATAGCATTGGGAAATCATTCCATATTATTTTTTGAAGAGTTTAAAGCAATCACGAAGTTTCGATTAGCTGTAAGCGTTGTATTTTCATCGATTGCAGCATATCTTATAGCTGCGATAACAATTGATATCATTGAACTAACCTTACTTGTAACTGGGGGTTATGCTCTTGTTGGTGCCTCCAATGCTTTTAATCAAATTATTGAAAGGAATCTCGATGCAAAGATGCATCGAACTAAGAATAGACCGATTCCAAGTGGGAGGATGAGGATTAAAATGGGGCTTTTAATTGCAGTCTTTTTAACTTTATCGGGAATTGTTCTCTTGTATTTCTTAAATCCCAAAACGGCTTTCTTTGGAAGTCTTTCAGTTCTTCTGTATACCCTAGCCTATACTCCTTTAAAAACAAAAACACCTCTCTCGGTCTTTGTTGGTGCCATACCGGGAGCAATTCCATTTATGTTAGGTTGGGTTGCTGCGACCAATGATTTTGGAATTGAACCGGGTACCTTATTTATGATTCAATTCTTTTGGCAATTTCCCCATTTTTGGGCTTTAGCATGGATGCTTGATGAAGATTATAAAAGGGGAGGATTTAAATTGTTGCCAACAGGAAAAAAAGATCATTCGACTGCACTTCAAATCATTTTGTATACCCTGTGGATGATGATTGTTTCAATCGTTCCAGTATTTGGAATAACAGGAGCATTAGTTTTGTCAATTCCAGCAGCAGTCTTACTGTTTAGTTGTGGATTGCTAATGCTGTTTTTTGCCTTGAAACTCTATATGGATAAACAGACAAAAACAGCAAGAACATTGATGCTTATTAGTGTAAGTTATATTACTGTATTACAAATTATATACGTTGTAGATCACTTTATAAGAGTTGGAATTAATTATTAATTATGGAAGAATTAACTGAAAGAGAAAAGATTGCCAGATCCAAAAAAATGATGCTTTGGTTTGGAATTGTGAGTTTAATCATGGGTTTTGCTGGATGGACTTCAGCCTATATAGTGAGTTCCTCAAGAGAAGATTGGCTGAATGATCTCTCATTGCCAACAGAATTTTTTTACAGTGCTTTTGTGCTCTTGATCAGTAGTTTGAGCTACATGATGGCTAAAAAGGCTGTCAAAGAGGATAGGTCTCAACAAGCAACACTGTATTTAGTAGCTACATTTTTATTGGGAGTTTTGTTTGTAAGCCTACAAGTCATTGGTTTTTATACGTTCATTGATATGGGATACTACTTTACTGGACCTACATCCAATGTTACGGTTTCTTTTATCTACATTATAGCAATAATGCACATTGTGCATTTAATTGCAGGTTTTATATCTTTAAGTGTTGTAATTTTCAATCAAATTAAAGGAAAATACGATTCTCAAAATCTTTTAGGTTTAGAATTAGGTGCAACTTTTTGGCATTTTTTAGACCTACTATGGATCTATTTGGTGTTATTTTTTCATTTTTTTTAATTAAAAAAAGGAGATTTTAACACTCAGATTACAGCTTTATTTAGAAACAAAAAAAAATCCTTTTTTTCGCTAGCATCGCACTAATCCTATCGAAAAAAATGTATTTTTGTGAAAATTTTATTAAAAATTTAACTCTACAATATGGACACTACAGTGACAAATGCAACTACTGGAAAAGTTTGGGGAGGTGGAAACCAACCTATGGGAGCTAGTTATGGAAAATTGATGATGTGGTTTTTTATCTTATCAGATGCATTAACCTTCTCTGGATTTCTGGTTTCTTACGGTTTTTCTAGATTCAAATTCTTAGACATATGGCCAATAGCTGATGAAGTATTTACTCACGTTCCATTCTTCCACGGCAACTTCCCGATGTACTATGTTGCATTTATGACTTTTATTCTAATTATGTCATCTGTAACGATGGTATTAGCTGTGGATGCTGGTCATCACATGAAACAATCAAAAGTTGCAATGTATATGTTTCTCACCGTTATAGGAGGTGGAATCTTTGTTGGATCACAAGCCTGGGAATGGGGAACCTTTATCAAAGGCTCCTATGGAGCTGTTGAAACAAGAGGAGGACGTATTTTGCAATTTGTAGATGCTGAGACTGGACATCAAGTAGCTTTGGCAGATTTTGCTACTCACATCGAAACCGATAGAGTACAACATGAGGCTAAAAATGGAATTTGGTTTGAAAGTGAATCAGCAGGAACTACTTACAGATTAGAAGAGGTTATAGCAGGTGTTCAATCACATGAAAATATTTTAGTAAGAACAGAAACGATTAATGCAGAAGGTAAAAAAACAATTTTAGACCGATCGGAATCTCTTGATATTTTAAATCAAGCTGTCGGAGTGGTTGAAGGGGCTAACCTAATTCACAATGAATACGGTCACCGTTTATTTGCAGATTTCTTCTTCTTTATAACTGGTTTTCACGGATTTCACGTATTTTCTGGGGTAATGATCAATTTAATTATCTTCTTCAACGTGCTTTTGGGTACTTACGAAAAGAGAGGTCATTATGAAATGGTCGAAAAAGTTGGACTTTACTGGCACTTTGTAGATTTAGTATGGGTATTTGTATTCACATTCTTCTACTTAGTTTAATTAAAATTTAAAGCGATTTAAGATGGCACAAGAACACAATTTAGCGATATTTAGAGGAACTATAAAGTTCAAGAATAATGTTCAAAAGATATGGGGAGTTTTGATCTTCTTGTCTATAGTTACGACGATAGAAGTATTCTTAGGGATTATTAAGCCTGACTTTTTAGTCTATACGAACTTCTTGCATATGAAGTTGTTAAACTGGATTTTTATTATTCTTACTATTGTTAAAGCCTATTATATTACTTGGGATTTTATGCATATGAGAGATGAGAAAGGAAGTTTAAAGAAGGCAGTTGTTTGGACTGCTGTTTTTCTGATTTTATACTTAACAGCTTTGTTGTTAATCGAGGGTAATTACATCCATGATGTCTATCAAGATGGTTTTGTTAAATGGGATTTTTAATAAAAAAAAGTTAATACTTATTGAAGGCGATTTTTTAATCGCCTTCTTTTTTATCTTTGCTTGATGAAAAAAACGAGTATTCTTGTTATTCTCTTTGTATTTCCTCTAGTAGCTTATTTATTTTTTGCTTCTGGAATTAACAATTTTGGGGTACTTCCAACTCTTGATGATCAAGTAAATGAATTGCCTCCAAATGATAAGAGAATTGTGTTGAAAGATCACATAAGTATTCTCAGCTTCTTGGGTTCTGATTTACAGTACAAAAAAGCAAATGCCTTCAATCTCAATCAAAAAATTTACAAACGTTTTTACGAGTTTAAGGATTTTCAATTCGTAGTCTTAGTTACTGAATCGGCTCGTGAAGCAGTCGATAAAATCGTTTTAGAACTAGAAACTCTAGGAGATGCATCTAATTGGAATTTTGTCTTTTTAGAAGCCTATCAAATTGAAGAAATCTACAATTCTTTAGAAACTAAAGAAATACTTGATATGAACAGTGCTACAAACCACGTTTTTATCATCGATAAAGATTTGAGACAAAGAGGGCGTGAAAAAGATGATGAAAAGCATCCCTATCCTTCCTATGATGCTAATTCTGTAGCAACACTTACTAACATTATGATCGATGATGTTAAAATATTACTAGCAGAATATCGCTTAGCTTTAAAACGCAATAACGCAACTCGATAATGAAGAAAAACTTATTAAAATACTTAGGTCTTATTGCTGTTGTCATTTTATTTGCAGTCATTTTTATTCCTGAAATTGTTAAGAGAATCAATTCTGGATCACATATACAGAAAGTAGATTTGCAAAAACGTGTTCCCTTGGCTTATATTCAGATTAATGAACATAAAAAGCGTATCCCTGAATTTGCTTTTTACAATCAAGATTCGTTGCTCATTAGCGAACAAGACCTTATGGGAAAAGTTTATGTAGTGGAATTTTTCTTTGCTTCATGTCCAACCATCTGTCCTATCATGAATAAAAATCTCATTGAGGTTCAAAATGAATTTTTAGATAACGACAATTTTGGAATAGCTTCTTTTACCATCGATCCAGAGCATGATACCCCAGAGGTTCTCAGGGCTTATGCAGATCGTTACGGTATTGTAGATATGGATTGGCATTTGTTAAATGGTTCCGTTGATCAGGTATACGAATTAGCTAATGCTGGATTTAATATATACGCACAGCAGATGCAAAATGTCCCTGGTGGTTTTGAACACTCTGGATTATTTGCTCTTGTTGACAAACAAGGTTACATCCGATCAAGAAGAGATCAATTTGGAAATCCTATTGTATACTATAGGGGAGCAATTGATCTTAAAGACGGTATTAATGAATTTGGAGAGACGGAACAAATTACAATTTTAATAGAAGACATTAAAAAATTATTAAATGAATAAATCGATCGATCAAAATAAGGTAAAACTTATTATAACAGTCATATCAATTGTTATTCCACTTGTTGTAGCACTTTTGTTTAGGGTTAAATTAGATGTTGAATTGCCAATCTTTTTACCTCCAATTTATGCAGCCATTAATGCCATTACTGCAGTAGTGTTGCTATTAGCTGTAAGGTTTGTAATTAAAGGGAATCGCGATATTCATCAAAAACTAATGACTTTTGCGATGATTTTATCGTTGCTGTTCTTAGTGATGTATGTGTTGCATCATATGACTTCTGATTCTGTTACATACGAAGGAGATTTTCGAATACTTTACTTATTTATTTTAGTGTCACACATTGTACTTTCCATTGCTGTCATTCCACTTGTGCTGACAACTTATCTCAGAGGTTATTTAGGAGAATTTGATCGCCACAGAAAAATTGCTAAAATTTCTTTTCCAATTTGGTTATATGTAGCAATTACTGGAGTTGTCGTATATTTGATGATCGCACCCTATTACCCTGTCTAATGAAAAAAGTGGTTCTCTTAGTGGTATTTTTTTTAGTTGAATTTTCAGCTTCAGCTCAATGTGCGATGTGCAGAGCTGTATTGCAATCTGGAGACGATCAAGGAATTGCCGAGGGAATTAACGATGGAATTGTCTATTTGATGGCGATTCCTTATATCTTGGTTGGTGGCGTATTTTTTCTTGTCTATAAAAAGATGAGGGAGTCTAGAATTTAGAAATAACTCTTTTTAACAAACTTTTAAGAAAGATTGCTGTAACTTTTTTAGAAACCATTCGTCTATGTTATATAGACCGACTAATAATTGAATTATGATTCATATCAAAGACCTTCATAAGTCTTATAAAATGGGGAAAAACAGTCTCCATGTACTCAAGGGAATAAACTTTAACGTAGAGGCAGGTGAACTAGTTGCTATCATGGGATCTTCAGGATCCGGAAAATCTACCTTGTTGAATATTCTCGGAATGCTAGATGAAGCTGATGAGGGTTCTTATGAACTCGATGGTGTTCCTATTGAAAACCTCAATGAAACCAAGGCGGCTCAATACCGCAACAAATTCCTAGGCTTCATATTCCAATCATTTAATTTAATCAACTATAAATCTGCTTTAGAGAATGTGGCATTACCACTTTATTATCAAGGTGTTGGAAGAAAGGAGCGCGCAGACAAGGCTTTGATGTATTTAGAGCAAGTTGGTTTAAAAGAATGGGCAACTCACTTACCTTCTGAACTCTCAGGTGGTCAAAAACAACGTGTTGCGATCGCAAGAGCTATGGCCGCCGAACCAAAAGTTCTTCTTGCAGATGAACCAACAGGTGCATTAGATTCTAAAACTTCTTATGAAGTGATGGATCTTATACAGAAAATTAACGATCAAGGAAATACAATTCTTGTTGTAACTCATGAACCGGATATTGCTGAAATGTGTAAGCGAGTGGTGGTCCTTAAAGACGGTGTTATATTAGAAGACAAAAAAGTAAATCAAGTTAGAGCCGATCAATATGTTCAGTAGAGATACTTGGAATGAAATATTTGAAACGATTCGCAAGAATAAATTGCGAACCTTTCTCTCTGGTTTTACGGTTGCTTTAGGGATTCTCATTTTTATTATCCTATTTGGTTTTGGGAATGGATTAAAGAATCAATTCAATGAATTCTTTTCAGATGATTCAACCAATATTATATTTCTCTATCCAGGTAAAACTTCAAAACCGTATAAGGGTTTCAAATCAGATCGTTTTATCGAGTTTAAAAATGACGATTTATCAGATATAGAAGAGAATTTTTCAGAGTTTTTAGAATACGTCACTCCAAGAATATCAAGAGGAGGTAACGTTAAGTACAAAAACGAATCCAATAATTACTCCACTAGAGGTGTGGCACCTTCACATATGTTTGCTGAACGCACTATCATCATGAAAGGACGTTATATCAATGAGAAGGATATAGAAGAGAAATCAAAAGTAATTGTGATTGGACGCCTTGTTGAAAAGGATTTGTTCAAAGGAACTGATCCCCTTGGAGCTTATGTTGATATAGCTGGTTCTGCTTTTAAAGTTGTAGGCGTTTTCCAAGATGAAGGCGGTGACAATGAAGAGCGTTCAATTTACATGCCGTTTACGACAAGACAACTTATAGAAAGGAATAACGATCTTATTGATATGATGGTTGTAGGTTTTAAACCTGAGATTGGATATGCTGGGGCTATGGCCTTTCAAAAAAGTTTAGTTGACTTTTTAAAAAATAAAAAAAATATACATCCAAGAGATACCAATGCGATGTTTGTGCGTAATGTCGCAGATCAATATAAACAAAACCAACAATTTGCTACAATTTTACAAATAATCATTGCCTTTATCAGTATCGGTACCCTCATAGCTGGAATTATAGGTATTAGTAATATTATGGTTTTTGTGGTTAAAGAGCGCACAAAAGAATTAGGAATTCGCAAAGCACTTGGAGCAACACCAAAACAAGTGATCAGCACCATCTTATTCGAATCGATTTTTATCACGACGATTTCTGGATTTGTGGGATTGATTATAGGAATAGCCGTGCTTAATTTCACAGGAGAAGCACTCAAAGAGTTTTTTATTAAAAATCCCTACGTTGACATGGGGGTTTCGGTAGCAGCGACCATCGTCTTAATAATATTTGGTGGGATTGCCGGATATGTTCCAGCTAAGAGAGCTGCAAACATCAAACCAATAGTAGCATTAAGAGATGAATAATTTAAAATTGTTAATAGATAGCAATACCTGGCAAGAGATTTTTGGTTCTATTCGAAAAAATAGAACCAGGACTATCATTACGATCATCGGTGTTCTTTGGGGGATATTTGTATACATAGCAATGTCGGGTGCAGCCAAAGGACTTGATAATGGGTTCAAAGTGACATTTCAATCCTTGTCAGTAAACTCTATGATTGTATGGGCTCAATCGACCTCTATTCCCTACAATGGATACAAAACAGGAAGACGACTTACGTTGGATTTGGCAGATGTAGAAGCTTTAAAAAAGGGAATTCCAGAGATTAAAGATATCGCCCCTCGAAATGCGCAAGGAAATTTTGGTACGACTTCATCTAGAGTCGTTCACGGTTCTAAAAATGGTCAATATACCATTTACGCTGACTACCCTGATTTTGCAAATATTATGTCTATGGAAATCTATGATGGGGGTAGATTTATCAACAATGAAGACATTCAACAGAGTCGAAAAGTATGTGTTTTAGGAGAACGTTCTAAAGCTGAGTTATTTGAAGAATCGGAAGATCCTATTGGAGCTTATGTAAAAATTGACGATGTATACTTTCAAGTCATAGGAGTGAATAAATTCAATAATTCAATTAGTTTTAATCAAGACTCGGATATTTATATTCCTTTTAGCACCTTTAAGAAATTGTACAATACAGGAGATAAAGTCAATTACTTTATAGTTGCTGCTTATGATGAGGCTGATGTAGTTCAAGTAGAAAAAGATGTTAAAGCTACATTAAAACGAAGACACCAGGTATCTCCAGAAGATGAGCGTGCTTTTGGTGGATTCAATCTTGGGGAAATGTTTCAACGTTTTATGGGTTTTGCTGAAGGAATGACTTTTTTGTCTCTAATTGTTGGTATTGCAACTATTTTAGCAGGAGTCATTGGAATTGGAAACATATTGCTGATATCTGTTAAAGAACGCACCAAAGAAATAGGGGTGCGTAGAGCTTTAGGTGCCACTCCAGGAGAAGTAAAAGTACTCATCATTTTAGAATCAGTTTTTTTAACTGTTGTAGCTGGTATTTTTGGAATCGTACTTGGGGCATTAGTTCTCAACGGTATTGGATCAATGACTGAAGGAGGGGACTTTCCTTATGCGAATCCCACAGTACCGATCCCTTACGTGTTAGGAGCTTTAGCAATTATGATCCTATTAGGAACACTGATTGGAATGATACCAGCACAGCGTGCTGTTAGTATCAAACCTATAGATGCCTTGAGAGAAGAATAAAAAATAAACAAGAACAATAGTATCTTATAAATAATAAATAAAAATGAAAAAAGTTTTAAAATACGCAGGGATTACGATTGGATCAATTGCCATTTTGTGGGCAGCTGCCTTTTTTATCAAATCCAATTCAAAATCAGCCATTGTTTATGAGACGACACAGGCTTTTATTTCTGATGTCGAAAGAAAAACAGTAGCTACTGGAAAAGTAATTCCTGAGGATGAAGTAGAAATCAAACCTCAAATATCTGGAATTATCGATCAAATATTCCTTGATGAAGGGGTACAAGTAAAGGCAGGAGATCTGATTGCTAGAGTGAAGGTGGTTCCTAATGAACAAACCTTAAATCAAGCATTGATGCGAGTAAAATCTAGTGAGGTCAGCTTAGCTAATGCTGAAATAGAATTTGATCGCAACAAAAAACTATACGAGAAAAAGGTAATTTCTACTCAAGAATACCTTTCTCAAAAACTCAGCTATGATCAAGCAGTATTAACTTTAGAGGATGCAAAATCAAATTATGAAATCATTAAATTGGGATCGACAGGTGGTTCTTCAACTGCGAACACCAATATTAGAGCAACTATAGCAGGGACCATCCTTGAAATTCCAGTAAAAGAGGGAGATCAAGTCATTCTATCTAATACGTTTAATGCAGGTACAACCATTGCAACAATTGCGGATATGAATCATATGATTTTTGAAGGTAAAGTCGATGAGGGTGAAGTTGGTAAACTCAAAGAGGGAATGCCTCTTGATATCAGCCTTGGTGCCTTAGAAGATGTCAAATTAAAAGCTAGACTTCGTTTTATCGCTCCCAAAGGAGTTGAAGAACAAGGAGCTGTTAAATTTAAAATTGAAGGTGATGTCGAAATAGACGGTGATAATTTTATTAGAGCTGGTTATTCTGCTAACGCATCATTGGTTTTAGAACGTAAGGAAGGAATTTTAGTGATTCCAGAAGCAGTTTTGCAATTTGATAAGAAAACAGACAAGCCATTTGTGGAGGTGGAAACCGAAGAACAAAAATTTGAACGTAGAGATGTAGAAATTGGAATTTCTGATGGTTTAAAAGTTGAAATCATTTCTGGAGTTACAGAGGATGATCAAATCAAAGTATGGAATAAGACCGAACCACTCAAAATTGGAGATGACAGTGACGCTGTAGAACAATAATTTTTTTTAAAAACATCACGATGATACAAAAAATAAAAATAGTGACGCTGTTACTGATACTCACTTCTAGCATAGTTTTAGCTCAAAAGAAATGGACTCTTGAAGAATGTATCGTGTACGCAGAAGAGAACAACTTGAGTTTAGCGCAGTTTGAACTTGATTATGAAAATTCATCTTTAGAAAAATTAGATGCCATTGGTAATTTCTTACCTAGTTTAAACGCATCGATGAGTACTTCTGGAAATACGGGTTTAGCATTGGATCCTACGACGAATACCTTAGTGAGTAAAACCATCCTTTCCGCAGGAGGAGATCTATCAGCCTCTGTGACCATTTTTGATGGACTAAGGAATCAAAATAGACTCAGAAGAGCTCAGATGAGTCAAATAGCTTCACAGTACCGATTGGACAACCTCAAAGATGATATCAGATTAGCAGTAGCCAATGCGTATTTGCAAATTCTTTCTTCAAAAGAATCCTTTAACGTAGTTCAAGCTCAATTAATGATTTCTATGCAGGATTTAGAGCGTTCCAAAGCGCTTAATGCCTCTGGAGTTGTTCCATTGGGTGATGTATTAGAGATTGAAGCTCAGGTGGCTTCTCAAGAGCAACAATTAGTCAATGCAGCAAATAATGTGTTAATTTCTAAAATAGGTTTAGCACAATTATTACAAATCACTGACTATGAAAATTTTGATGTAGCCGATACGATCGTAGAGATTGCAGAAAGTGATATATTGAATTACAGTCCAAAAGAGATTTACAACAAAGCCCTGGATTTTAGATCCGACATCAAACTCGCTGAAATCAATGTCGATATTGCTGAAAAGGACTTAGATATAGCCAAAGGTTCTCGTTCTCCAACTATTGGTGCTTTTATCAATTACAACACTCGTTACTCTGATCAAAACTTTGATCCATTGACTGGAGAATTAATTTCATTAAGAGAACAGTTGTATTCCAATGATGGTATTTCGTATGGTGCTCGAATGAGTATTCCGATTTTCAATCGCTTCAGTGTTCAAAATTCAGTAAAAAGATCAGAGATTAATGTACTCAAGTCGAAACTTCAGCTCAATCAACAAAAGCTAGATCTTGAATCCAATGTCAATCAAGCCTATGCTGATGTTGAAGGAAATTACAAATCTTTTGTTGCAGCAGAAAAAGCCTTAAAGGCAAGACAAACTGCTTTTGTTTATTCAAAAGAGCGTTTTGATGTAGGTCTCATGAATGCTTTTGATTTTTCTCAGGCACAATCTAGAGTGGATAATTCACAGGCTGAATACATCAGATCTAAATACAATTACATCTTTAAATTAAAAGTGTTAGAGTACTATTATGGATTACCTTTGTCCATGGATTAATTATTAGACTTTAATGATTTTAAATATTGAAACTTCTACGACTAATTGCTCCGTATCTATTGCTGATAAGGGGCAATTAATCGTTTTAAAAGAGCTCAATTCCAAAGAGTATTCTCATGCAGAACAGTTGCATCTCTTTATTGATGAGGTGATTAATGAAGCTGGAATACACAAAGAGGATTTAAGTGCGATTGCTGTGAGTAAGGGACCTGGATCTTATACGGGTCTTCGAATCGGTGTCTCTGCAGCAAAGGGACTTTGTTTTGCTTTGGATCTACCGCTCATCAGTGTGTCTACACTACAAGCGATGGCCATACAAGTCAAAGCAGCGGATCAAGAACTCATTGTGTCACTATTGGACGCAAGAAGAGATGAGGTCTATATGAGTACTTACGACTCTGAATTCAATGTGAAAAGCCCAGTTGAAGCTAAAGTGATTGAAAGTGATAGCTTTGATCGATTTAAGGATGTTTCAAAGGTCTATTTTATAGGTCCTGGTGCTGAAAAATGTGAACGCATAGCACTGATGCAAAATGCAATCTATCTCAAAGAAGCAGTTCCATCTGCAAGGGAAATGATATTGCTTTCTTGGAATAAATTCCAAAAATGTGAATTTGAAGATGTCGCTTACTTTGAACCTTTTTATCTCAAAGACTTTGTAGTGACTACCAAAAAGAAAAAATAACTTAATCAACAGCGTGAACCACTCGTTGAGGAAATGGAATCTCAATACCTTCCTCGTCAAATCTACCTTTAAGGTTTTCTAACATATCGAAGTGAGCTGCCCAAAAGTCTTCGTTTTTAGCCCAAAAACGCAAGGATAGATCAACTGAACTGTCACCTAAGTTTGCAACAAACACAACTGGTTCAGGATCGTTTAGGATTCGCTCGTCTTTCTCGCAGAGTTCGAGTAGTATTTCCTTGGCTTTTTTGATGTTGGAACTGTATCCAATTCCTACTTCAATTTTATCTCTTCGCAGATCTTCAGCGTTGTAATTAACGATGGTGTGATTGGAAAGATCACCGTTTGGAATGATTGCTGATTGATTCCCGAAAGTGTTAATCTTGGTTGTAAAAATGGTAATTTCTTTTACTGTACCACTGACACCTTGTGCCTCTATATAATCACCAACCTTAAAGGGTTTGAAGACTAAGATTAGGACTCCTCCAGCAAAATTTGAAAGCGATCCTTGTAGTGCCAATCCAACTGCTAAACCAGCGGCACCAACTACTGCAACTAATGAGGATGATTGAACTCCAAGTTGTGTGATCACTAGAACAAAGAGTACTCCTTTGAGTGAAATATTAATGAAACTAGCTAAAAAAGTTTCAAGAGTTTCGTCGTAGTCTTTTCGATCGAAAAATCGCTTAACGATTCTATTGATAAAACGTACGACATACATTCCGACAAAAAATATCAGCGCAGCTTTAATAAGATTAGGGCCTAATTCTAAAGTTAGTAAATAGGCTTGTTCTAAAAACTGCTTTAATTTGTTGGGTTCTAAATACGATTGAATCTGTTCCATAAACTACTTGTTTAAAGCTTAAAAATACTTAAAAATACGATAGGAGTATGAATATAAAATTATCCGTTAATGGCAACCACTTCAGAGATTTGATCACCTAGGATGTTTTTTAGCATTCCTTCAATTCCATTTTTGAGGGTTATTGTAGAAGAAGGGCATCCACTACAAGCACCTTGAAGAATAACACTTACGACCTTAGTATCGGTATCGTAATTGCTAAAAACAATATTTCCACCATCACTTGCTACTGCAGGTTTTACTTCTTTGTCGATAATGTCAAAGATTTGTCTGCTAATAGCATCTAGTTGATCAACTGCTTTTAGTTGAGCAGCCTCTTCAACAGCTTGTTTTCCACTTGCAATAAATTCCCTTATGAGTTCTCTGAGCTCCGTGCTCACATCTTCCCAATTGGCGATGTCGTATTTGGTAATGGACACATAATTGACATCCATGAAAATTTCTTTCACGTAGGGAAGCATGAATAATTCTCTCGCTAAGGGAGCCTCTTTAGCTTCATCGATGTTCTTGTATTCAAATACTGAAGGAACAATCGGTTTGTTTGCTACGAATTTCATCGTAGCTGGATTAGGTGTGTTTTCTATATATACGGTTATGGCCTGCTTTGCAGCTGATTCTTCAGTAACAATAACTTCACCAGAATTTAAATATTCCTCTAATTGTTCTTTTACCTCTTCCTGTACGTCTTCCCATTCAACCATATCAAATTTTTGAATTCCGATAAAGGTCGAAGAGAGGTATACTGCCTTGACAAATGGTAAAAAGAATAATTGTTTTGCGAGTGGTGAATTCACAGCTTCATCGATATTGTTGAATTCGTAATTCTTATTAGGAGATATAAACCCTGAAGACTCAAACTTTACAATGCTTGGGTGTTTTGTAGGAACAATTGTTATTTGATGTTTTTTCATATTCTAAATTTGTGCAAAATTACAAACAATTCACTGAATAGACTCTTAAAGAATCCCCAAAATCAAAGAATAGATTATCTTTGTATTAGAATAGAAGATTATGATTGTCAAATCTCTTTTAGATAAAACACCTCAGTGGGGAAGCGAATGTTTCTTTGCAGAAAACGCAGTTCTTATTGGAGATCTTGAAATGGGTGATCAATGCTCGGTTTGGTACAGCGCTGTCATCAGAGCTGATGTCAATTTTATACGAATGGGTAATAAGGTCAACGTCCAAGACGGAGCTGTGATTCACTGTACCTATCAAAAGTATCCTACCATCATCGGAAACAACGTATCTATTGGTCACAATGCTTTGGTACATGGATGTACGATCAAAGACAATGTGCTCATCGGAATGGGTAGTATCGTGATGGATGATTGTGTAGTAGAAGAAAATTCAATTATAGCAGCAGGAGCAGTGCTCACCAAAGGCACTCATGTTCCATCAGGCTCTGTTTTTGCAGGAGTTCCTGCTAAAAAAATAAAGGATATTGATGAGAATCTTTCCGATGGAGAAATTCAACGTATCGCAGACAATTATATCAAGTATTCAAGCTGGTATCAACAATAAATAAAACCAACATAACTACATGAAAGCATATGTATTTCCAGGTCAGGGAGCTCAGTTTCCAGGAATGGCCAAAGATCTTTACGAAAACTACGATATCGCAAAGGCGATGTTTGATAAGGCTAATGAAATTTTAGGATTTTCAATTACTGAGGTGATGTTTGAAGGCAGTAAGGAAGATCTCCAACAAACCAAAGTAACGCAGCCCGCTATTTTTCTTCACTCTGTAGTGCTAAGTGCTATTTTAGGAGAACGTTTTAAGCCAGATATGGTTGCTGGACATTCATTGGGAGAGTTCTCAGCTTTAGTAGCCAATAAAACTTTGGTTTATGAAGATGCATTAAAGCTCGTTTATCAAAGAGCCCTTGCGATGCAAGCTGCTTGTGAAGCTACCAAAGGAACTATGGCTGCAGTATTAGGTCTAGAAGACCAAGTTGTTGAAGAGGTTTGTGAAGCGACTCCTGGAGTTGTGGTAGCTGCTAATTATAACTGTCCAGGTCAATTGGTGATCTCTGGAGCGATTGATCCAGTTACTCAGGCCTGTGAATCATTAAAAGAATCAGGTGCGCGTAGAGCACTCTTATTACCTGTAGGTGGAGCATTTCATTCACCACTCATGGAACCAGCAAGAGAAGATTTGGCTAAAGCCATAGCAGAAACAACGTTTCATACGCCTATCTGTCCAGTGTATCAAAATACTATAGCAGCTGCTGTTTCCGATCCAAATCAAATCAAAGAGAATTTAATTGCTCAGCTTACTGCTCCCGTAAAATGGACTCAGTCAGTACAAGCGATGATAGCTGACGGCGCTAGTGAATTTATCGAGGTTGGACCCGGTAAAGTACTTCAGGGACTGGTTAAAAAAATCAATTCTGAAGCTGAGGCATCATCCGCTACTTTAGAATAGCAAAACATAGAAATAATAGAGCGCAAAAAGCGACAAAAATAGAATGCCTGCATAACTCAACCATTGCAATCCTTTGCTAGGTCTATGTTCTGCGGGTATTTTACTATCAACTACCAAAGAGTGATTTAACAGCCCAATACCAGGAGCCATCATAAAAGATACAAAAGTGGCCAATGCTACCAAGAACCCCATATTAGCGCCAAAGAAATAGACTACTGAAAAACTTACGATCATATGTACTATGAAAAATACATTTAGTAAAGATTTTTTAGGTGTTTTGCGATTTAAAAATAAGAATTTGACGGTGTCCACACTAATTCTTGCTAGGGCATCATGTGCAGTCATACAGGAACTAAACATAGTTGCAAAGGCAGCAAGTGCAATAAAGAAATAAGCCCAGTCTCCTATATGTTGAGTGAATAAGGTGATGAGTTGATCGGCAAAGACCACAGAGCTACCACTCATTTCATTGCCGGTTCCAAAAAGAGTAAGCCATCCAATAACCAAAAAGAAAAGTGAAAGAACAGCTGTTAAAATATACCCAAATTTAAATTCTGATAGTGCTTCTTTAAGTGTTTCTTCTTTGTTGAGTTTTAACTTTTCAATACTCCAAAGACTAACCCAACTTGATGCTTCTACAGCTGTAGGCATCCAACCCATCAGGGAGATTAAAAATAAGATCCCCGCTTCATTTAAATAGGAGGGAGCCTCATAATTGGATACCATAGGAGCTGGTCCCTTGTAAATCACCATGATGGTCGTCACAAAGAGTGATATAAATAAGAGTAAAACTATGAGTTTTAAACTTTGTTCTAAAAAGTAATAGCGGCCTATGATAAGTACCAAAGTCACAAAGGCAAATAATCCAAAGGTCACCTCTAACAGATGATCACCGAGTAGCGGGAAGAGTCGAATAAGTAGTCCTGCTGTCACTGTATAAAGTGCTGCTAAAATGGTTAGGGCACTCATGATCGTTGCTAGTGTATACACCCAGAGATATCCTTTACCCTTATCTAAATATCCTTCTAAAAGTGACTTTTTAGTGATGTTGGTAAAGCGTATTCCAAATTCAAAGAAGGGGTATTTAAATAAATTAGCAAGTACTATAGGAATGACCATGATCCAGCCATAAGCGGCACCTGCCTTTGTTGATAGTACTAAATGAGAGGTTCCTATAGCCATAGAGGCAAATAAAATACCAGGACCAAGTCGTTTTATAAAGGTTTGTAGACTTCCCATAAATCAGTTTGTTTGATATGGGACTCAATTTAAGGAAATTAACTTAAAATTCGACTGACAATTTTTTGAGCGTGATCTGTAGAGTTTTCGATAAACCACTTATGTGTCTCCATTCCGCCACAGATTACTCCAGCTAAAAACAATCCAGCTATGTTTGTTTCCATTGTAGATGGATCGTAGGAAGGTTTTAAAGCCGTACCTTCTAACTTGATTTGAGCCATTTTTAAGAACTCAAAATCAGGTAGATATCCAGTCAAGGCGATTACAAAATCATTTTCGATTGTCTTTGGAGTTCCATTCTCAAGGAATCTGATTTGATGAGCTGTAATTTCTGATACCTCAGCATTGTAATATGCCTTAATACTTCCTTCTTTAATTCTATTGAGAATATCAGGTCTAACCCAGTATTTAACCCTGGGTCCTACTTCTGGACCTCTGATGATTAAACTCACATCAGCTCCTTTTCGGTAGCAAGCCAAAGCAGCATCGATAGCTGAATTACTAGCACCGATAACCGCAATTTTTTGATTGGAGTAGTAATGAGCTTCCTTAAAGTAATGGGTCACCTTATCGAGTTCTTCGCCTGGAACATTCATCAAATTGGGTATATCAAAGAATCCAGTAGCGATGACTACATTTTTAGCTTTGTAAGATTCTTTAGTCGTTTGAATGCTAAAATCGTCATCTTGTTTTTCAAGATGCACGACCTTTTCAAAAAGCTGGGGGGTGATTCCTCTTGATTCAACAACTCTTCTGTAATATTCTAAAGCTTCGTTTCTCTTAGGTTTGGATTCGATACTACAAAAAGGGATTCGATCTAATTCCAATCGATCAGAGGAGGAGAAAAATTGCATTCCCAGCGGATAATTATAAAGGGAATTGACCAAACATCCTTTGTCAACTAGGATGTAATCGATTCCTTTGTGTTTGGCTTCTATAGCACAAGAAATTCCAATGGGTCCAGCTCCTATGATAAATAGATCAGTTGATCGCATTATCCCATGATGATTTTAAGTTCTGAAATGGTCTTTTTAGGATCTTCGCTTTTAAATACAAAGCTTCCAGCAACTAAGGCATCAGCACCCGCTTCGATCAAATCTGCTGCATTGTTAGAATTCACTCCACCATCGATTTCAATAAGGGTATTTGCACCTTTTTTATCGATCAGTGCTTTTAATGCTCTTACTTTATCGTAAGTGTTTTCGATGAATTTTTGACCTCCAAAACCAGGGTTAACACTCATGATTAAAACCAAGTCAATATCGCAAATTACATCCTCTAAAAGATTGATGTTGGTGTGTGGATTTAAAGATACACCTGCTTTCATTCCAGCAGCTTTGATCGCTTGTAAACTGCGATGTAGGTGAGGGCAAGCCTCATAGTGTACGGTTAAAATATCAGCTCCTAAATCTGCAAAAGTTTCAATATAACGATCAGGATCAACAATCATTAAATGAACGTCGAGTGTCTTTTTTGCGTGTTTGTTAATAGCTGCAATCACAGGCATTCCAAAAGAAATATTTGGAACGAATACACCGTCCATGACATCGATATGAAACCAATCGGCATCACTTTCGTTAATCATTTTGATATCGCATTCTAAGTTAGCAAAATCTGCTGCTAATAAAGATGGGGCTAAAATTTTACTCATGAGTCTCAATTGTTTTGGCAAAGGTATGAAACTAATCTAGAAGTTCCTCAATTGTCGGTTGGCTTCGTATAAGGTGATAGCGACAGCATTCGCAAGATTTAAGGATCGAATATGATCACTTAATAATGGAATACCATAAGTATATTCTTTATAAGATTCTAAAAGTTCCTTGTCAAGACCACTGGATTCTTTTCCAAAGATGAGGTAGGTATCCTCTTTAAAAGGAATTTCAGTATAGGTTTTTGAGCCGTGTGAAGACATAAGTGCCATTGATGTTGGTTGATTTAATTCCATAAAATCATCAAAGGATTCATACATATGAAGTTCAATATGAGGCCAATAGTCTAAACCAGCTCGTTTTAATCGATTGTCATCGATTTCAAAACCAAAGGGTTTTACAAGGTGTAGCCGCGCATTACCTCCAAGACACAACCTGCCGATATTCCCAGTGTTATTGGGTATTTCAGGGTGAACTAGAACAATATTTAGCATTGATTAGGGATCTTATCCTAAGTAGGTCTTTAAGATTTTAGAACGAGAAGTGTGCTTTAATCTACGGATTGCTTTTTCCTTGATTTGACGAACACGCTCACGAGTCAGGTCAAAAGTTTCTCCAATCTCTTCAAGAGTCATGGAGTGTTGACCAGCAAGACCAAAGTAAAGACGAATCACATCCGCTTCTCTAGGAGTCAATGTTTCTAAGGATCTCTCAATCTCTGTTCTTAGCGAATCGTGTAAGAGTTCTTTATCAGGATTTGGAGATTCACCAGAACGCAATACGTCGTAGAGGTTGGAATCTTCACCATCGATAAGAGGAGCATCCATAGAGACGTGACGACCTGAATTTTTAAGTGATTGTTTGACATCCTCTACGGTCATATCCAATTCCTTCGCAATTTCTTGAGCTGAAGGTGGTCTTTCATGAGCTTGTTCTAAGAAAGCATAAGCTTTGTTGATCTTATTGATCGATCCAATTTTGTTAAGAGGTAGACGAACGATACGTGATTGTTCAGCCAATGCTTGTAAGATGGATTGACGAATCCACCATACCGCATAAGAGATGAATTTAAACCCACGAGTCTCATCAAAACGCTGAGCTGCTTTAATGAGCCCAAGATTTCCTTCGTTAATCAAATCAGGAAGTGTTAAACCTTGATTTTGATATTGCTTCGCTACCGATACCACAAAACGAAGGTTCGCTTTTGTAAGCTTCTCTAAAGCAATTTGATCTCCTGCTTTGATGCGTTGAGCCAATTCTACTTCTTCTTCTGCGGTGATGAGGTCCACCTTTCCAATTTCCTGTAAGTATTTGTCTAATGAAGCGGTTTCTCTGTTGGTAACCTGTTTGGTAATCTTGAGTTGTCTCATAAATGGGGTTTAATTTCAATGCCCTTTGTAAAGGCGTACATTATATTATACGTAAGAAAACTAAAAAGGTTACATTTTAGTATAAAAAAATATCAATTTATAAAAAAAGCCCAATCCTAAGATTGAGCTTTTTGTTTTCAGAGCAGTTGAGATTAGTTTTTATCTCTTCTGTTGTCTCTT
>JAYPEX010000003.1:102925-135225 GCA_038125995.1 Flavobacteriaceae bacterium | reverse complement strand
AGCTTTTTGTTTTCAGAGCAGTTGAGATTAGTTTTTATCTCTTCTGTTGTCTCTTCTGTTGTCTCTTTTGTTGTCTCTTTTGTTATTGTCTCTTCTGTCGTTATCTCTCGGTTTAGGAGGTTGATAACCTTCAGGTTTTGGCAACAATGCTTTTCTGGAAACTTTATCTTTTTTTGTTCTAGGATCAACTCCAAAGTATTTTACGTCAAATACATCACCCATATTGACAACGTCTGTTACATTTTCAGTACGTTCCCAAGCGAGTTCTGATACGTGAAGTAATATTTCATTTCCTGGAGCTTCATTGTATTCAACAACAGCACCAAAATCTAAGATCTTGATTACTTTAACTTCGTATACCGATCCTACTTCTGGTTTAAAGCTAATCGAAGCGATTTTTGCAAGTACCGCATCGATTCCTTCCTGACTTGTACCAAGGATTTCAACGATTCCTTCTTCAGTAACAGGATCTTCATTGATCACAATGGTGCATCCAGTTGCTTTTTGAAGCTCTTGAATCACTTTTCCACCAGGTCCAATTAAAGCACCGATGTATTCGTTCGCGATACGTTCCGTAATCATTTTAGGAGCGTGAGCTTTTACATCTGCATTTGGAGTGTCAATAGTTTCAGTGATCTTAGATAGGATGTGTAAACGACCATCTCTTGCTTGTTTTAAGGCATTCACTAAGATTTCATAGGAAAGACCTTTGACTTTGATGTCCATTTGACAAGCAGTAATACCATCAGCTGTACCTGTAACTTTAAAGTCCATATCTCCAAGGTGATCTTCATCTCCTAAGATATCAGAAAGAACCGCATAAGCTCCCGAATCAGCATCAGAAATCAATCCCATTGCAATACCAGATACTGGCTTTTTCATTTGTACCCCTGCATCCATAAGTGCCATTGTACCAGCACAAACAGTAGCCATTGATGAAGAACCGTTGGATTCTAAGATTTCAGAAACTACACGTACAGTATATGGACAGTTATCAGGAATCATTCCCTTTAGGGCTCTTTGAGCAAGGTTACCATGTCCAACCTCTCTTCTTGAAGTACCTCTAATAGGTCTTGCTTCTCCAGTTGAGAAAGGAGGGAAGTTATAGTGTAGGTAGAATGTTTCTTCACCTTCGAACGAAGGCATATCGATTTGGTTTGCTTCTCTAGAAGTACCAAGGGTTACAGTAGCTAATGCTTGAGTTTCCCCACGAGTAAAGATCGAAGAACCGTGTGTTGAAGGTAAGTAATCAACTTCACACCAGATTGGTCTGATTTCAGTAGTCTTACGACCATCTAAACGAAGTCCTTCCTTAAGTGTTAAATCACGAACAGCATTCTTTTCAGCTTTGTGGTAGTACTTTGAAATTAAACCACCTTTTTCTTCTAATTCCTCTTCTGAAAACGAAGCTTTTACCTCGTCTTTGATAGCAGAAAAGGCTGCAGAACGTTCGTGTTTTGCAGAGCCAGCTTTAGCAATTGCGTATACTTTATCGTATGCAAGTTCTTTAACTCTAGCTTCTAAAGCTTCATCTTCCTGTGCTGGAGTATATGTTCTGGTTTCTTTCTTTCCAAAGCTTTTAGCTAATGCTACCTGTGCAGCACATTGAACTTTGATGGCTTCGTGTGCAAATTGAATGGCCTCTGCCATTTCTTCTTCACTGATTTCTTTCATTTCACCTTCCACCATCATCACAGAATCAGCAGATGCTCCGATGACCATATCGATATCAGACTCTCCTAATTGAGTGAGGGTAGGGTTGATGATAAATTCACCATTGATACGACCAACTCTTACCTCAGAGATTGGAGTTTCAAAAGGAATGTCAGAAAGTTGAATGGCAGCAGAAGCAGCTAATCCAGCCATGGCATCAGGCATAACATTTTCGTCATGAGACATCAATTGAATCATCACCTGAGTTTCAGCGTGGTAGTCTTTTGGAAATAATGGACGTAATACACGATCCACTAAGCGCATGGTTAATACTTCTCCATCAGATGGACGCGCTTCTCTTTTGAAGAATCCACCTGGATATCTTCCAGCAGCAGCAAATTTTTCTCTGTAATCAACTGTAAGTGGTAAGAAATCCACATCAGCTTGATCGTAATTAGAAACTACAGTACAAAGTAGCATACAGTTGCCAGAACGAACCACGACAGAACCGTGCGCTTGTTTGGCTAATTTTCCAGTTTCGATAGAAATCTCTCTACCGTCACCGAGGTCAATGACCTCTTTAAATACTTTTGGTATCATAAAATAGATTTAAGTCTTATAATTAAGACTGTGTTAAACAATGGTCATCAGTAGGATTACTGATCTTGTTGTGTTGTGTGTGTTCGACCAATGAAAAACTAAAGTGTCTGCTTTAAAGAAAAGCAAAAAAAGGGAAGCATTGCTTCCCCTTTAACTTATTTACGAATATTCAATTCTTTAATTAACTCACGATATCTAACGATATCATTGGCTTTTAAGTAATCGAGTAAACTTCTGCGTTTACCTACTAATTTCACAAGTGAACGCTCGGTGTTGAAATCTTTACGATTGTTTTTTAAGTGTCCAGTTAAGTGGTTAATTCTGTAAGTAAAAAGAGCAATTTGCCCTTCAGTGTTACCTGTGTTTGATTCGCTTCCGCCGTATTGTTTGAAAATTTCAGCTTTCTTTTCTTTTGATAAATACATTCCAATATTGTTTAAATGATTCTTATGTATGTGATTGATTTTCAATCAGGGTGCAAATATAAAATAAAATTTTAGTTACGCAGCGGATTATTCTGAATTAAATCAATATAGAGATTGATATTCTTTTTGAGACTTGATCGATGCGATATAAAATCCAAGAAACCGTGTTCTAGTAAAAACTCAGAAGTTTGAAATCCTTCTGGTAGATCTTGACCAGTAGCTTCTTTAACCACTCGAGGTCCAGCAAAACCTATTAAGGCACCAGGTTCAGAGATATTGATATCTCCGAGCATGGCGTAAGATGCTGTTGTACCACCAGTTGTTGGATCGGTACACAAGGATATATAGGGGAGTTGTGCCTCCGCTAATTGAGCAAGTTTTGCAGAAGTTTTTGCAAGTTGCATTAACGAGATCGCCGCCTCCATCATACGAGCGCCACCAGATTTTGATATCATTACAAAAGGTAGTTTTTTCTTGATCGCGTAATCAACGCCTCTTACAATTTTTTCACCTACTACAGAACCCATAGATCCTCCGATAAAACTAAAATCCATACAACAAACTACTAAGTCTTTTCCTTGAGACTTTCCTACAGCAGTTCTAACAGCGTCTTTGAGACCTGTTTTTTTCTGAGCAGCTTTTAAACGTTCGTCGTATTTTTTGGTATCTACGAATTTTAAGGGATCCCTTGATGTGATATTTTTATCTAATTCCTTATATGAATTGTCATCAAAAAGAATTTCAAAATACTCTTTAGAACCAATTCTAACGTGATAATCATCCTCTGGACTTACATAAAAGTTTTTTGCAAGTGCGTCAGATTCTACTATTTTTCCCATTGGAGATCGGTACCATAGGCCCTTAGGAGTATCTTTTTTTTCCTCGGTAGCCGTTTGAATTCCTTTTTCTGTTCTTTTAAACCATGCAGCCATATAACTAAATCTTTTAAAAGATAAAGATAGTATTTATAATGTATTTACATTATTTAAATCTTCAAAAGCTTGCTTTAGACGAGCTACAAATGTCTTTTCTCCTTCTCGCAACCAAACTCTTGGGTCGTAGTATTTTTTGTTTGGTTGGTCTTCTCCTTCTGGATTTCCAATTTGAGACTGTAAGTAGTCTTTTTTGTCTTGAATAAAGTCTCTAACTCCAGTTAAGAACCCGTATTGAAGATCAGTATCAATGTTCATTTTGATAACTCCGTATCCAATGGACTCTCTAATTTCTTCTAAAGTAGATCCAGAACCACCGTGGAATACAAAATCGATGTGATTTTCTTCAACACCGTATTTTTCTGAGATGTACTCTTGAGAGTTTTTTAAGATTTTTGGAGTCAATTTAACGTTTCCAGGTTTGTAAACACCGTGAACATTTCCAAATGCAGCAGCAATCGTAAAACGAGGGCTTACTTTTGAAAGTTCTTCATAGGCGTATGCTACCTCTTCTGGTTGCGTGTATAATTTTGAAGCATCAACATCAGAATTATCAACCCCATCTTCTTCACCTCCAGTGATTCCTAGTTCAATTTCTAAGGTCATGTCCATTTTACTCATTCTCGCTAAGTATTCTTTACAGATAGCGATATTTTCTTCTAATGGCTCTTCAGATAAGTCAATCATGTGAGAAGAGAACAGTGGAGCTCCAGTAGCTTCGAAATGCTCTTCAGATGCTGTTAATAAACCATCGATCCATGGTAATAATTTTTTAGCACAGTGGTCTGTGTGTAAAATAACAGGTACTCCGTATGCTTTAGCTAATTGGTGTACGTGTTTTGCACCTGCGATTGCTCCTTGAATAGCAGCATATTGGTTTTCATTTGAAAGCCCTTTTCCAGCGTTAAATTGAGCACCTCCATTTGAGAATTGAATAATAACTGGGGCGTTGAGTTCTACAGCAGTTTCTAAAACACCGTTAATGGTATTTGATCCTGTTACGTTGACTGCTGGTAAAGCAAATCCTTTTTCTTTAGCGTAATTAAAAATTTCTTGTACTTGATCACCGGTCGCAACACCAGGTTGAATATTATGCGCCATGATAATGGTTTTGGTTATTAATAGTGGCGCAAAAATACGAATAATTCTAGACTAAAAAGGATAATTTATCCCTATGTTTATTACGGAATTCTCAAAATTAAAGCTTCTAAACCAACGATTTCCTAAACTTTGAGAGGGATCGTAGGTTTTAAATCCTAAATCAACTCTAAATACGAAATAATCGAAATCGTATCGAATTCCAAAACCACTACCTAATGCAATGTCTTTAAGAGACTTAAATCCGTCGAAGGTACTCTCTGGGTCATCGATTTGATCGTATACATTCCAAATGTTTCCAGCATCTGTAAAGAGTGCAGCTTTGATGTTTCCAGCTAGTGGGAATCGGTATTCTAAATTGAAGGCTAATTTGAAATTCGCCTCGTTAAAGTCATTTTGATTTTTGGAAGATCCAGGTCCTAATTCATAGGCATTCCAAGCTCTGATGTCGTTGGATCCACCTGCAAAATAAGATCGTGTAAAGGGAACAGAAGAAGAATTTCCATAGGGGATAGCGATACCTGCAAAACTTCTAAAAGCAATCATGCGATCGTCACCTGTTCTCCAGTGCTTTATGTAATCCAACTCAGTTTTGAAATACTGAGAGAAGGGGACCCCTGCGATAACATAGGTGCCTGATTCATTTTGATTGACGTTTAAATTTCTAGAGAACATGGCTAAAAGGTTACCTGCAGACTCAAACTTGAGTCTCAATTGATAGAAATTAGGATCGGTAATTCCTTTAGAATTGTTTTTTGTTAGAGTGTATTGTGAAGCTGCAATTAGGTTGTTTTCAGTCAATCTTTTTTGTCGTTCTGCAATAGAATTAATTTCTTTATAATCCTCAGATTGTGGATCTTCACTTTTTAAAAATTGACTGATAAAACCTTCTGCTCCCTCTGGATTACTAAGTTGAATTCCTTCAGTTACTGATTCAAAATAGGAATTGTATCGATCGTAAGTGCTGTAATTGATTGCAGTACTATTTAATCGGTCAAAAGTGTTTTGGTACACCGCAAAGAAGCGACTGGGGTTGAGGTTTTGAATGTATTGAACATCGATAAGAGAAAGACTGTGTTTGGCAGCTTCTTCTTTTGACCAATTGAATCCATAGGTAGTGTTGAAAGTTTGTTTGTCTAAACCGATATTTGACTGAATACTCCTACCTAAGCTCAATCGTGTTTTGGGAAGCATATAGGATGGAATCCAGGACTTAATATTGATGATTGGAAACCATAGTGAGGGGATATTTAAATTGAAATCCAACCCAAATTCAGAAACGTAATCCTTAGGTGATGCTGCAGCATCACCTAAAAGACCTATCGATCCTCTCGCAGATACGCTGAGTAATTCAGCTCCTTTAAAGATGTTTCTAGCGATGAGTGAACTACTGAATGCCAGACCTAATTTTTGAATGTTTGAATGAGTGACATCTAGACTTGATTCTGAGGTGTATTTGTCTTTTGAATTTAAAAAAATAGAGGTTTCAAGGTCTCTAGTATCAACTCGTTCTTTAAAACTGATACTTGGATATTTAAAGGTGGTTAAATTGGATATTTGACGATAGGTTCTCTGGCGATCGAGTTCTCTATACAGGCTATTTTTTTTAAAATAGATTGCATCTGTAATGACTTTTGGCTTGTATTTCAACGGAGTTGAATAGAAAATTTGATAGTTTAAATATTCTATGGAGTCCATTTTTTGATCAATTTCAGGAAGTACATCCACGTATACTTTAACCTGATCAATACGGTGTTTTTGAAAAGCCTTGATAGGAGTTCCATCGACCCCAATTCCCTTAGGATTTTCTATTTTCATCAAAACATCTAATGAGGGATCGAATTCTGCTAAGGTGTCTCTTGTTATCGAATAACGAATAGCTGTTGGTTGAAAATTGTAAACCCCATTGTTTTTAAACAACTGAGTGATTCTATTTTGTTCTTCTTTAAAATTATTGAGTTTAAAAGTTTCTCCTTTTCGAATATAGCTCTTTGAAGAATCGTTATTGTAGATTGAATCGATGAGTTTGGATGCGAAATCAGTAGCTGTACTGTCGATAGTAAAGGGATGTCCTAAGCTGACCATATAGCTTACTTTTGCCTTGTTCTTTTTTTTGTGTTTTATGATACTGTCTTTGATTTTGGCTTTAAAATATCCCTGAGCTTCATAGAATGATTGTAGTTTCATTTTCGATTTTTCAATATCCTTTGGATTGACGACCACTACAGGTTCTCCAACCTTAGCCAGCCATGATTTCTTAACTCCTTTAGAGTCAAAAGGAGCAATTTGATACAGAAATAATTTTAAGGGATAGGTGAAAATTCGTGTATTAGGCTTAGGACTTACAAGAGATTGAATGCTATCAGTTTTAATTTTTTTACCATTGAGATATAGTTGGTTTTCGAGCAATAAATACTCGTCTTCAGCTAGACTTTTGAGTGGATTACAAGAGAAAAAGCTCAAAACTAGCAAGATAAAGCTTAGTTTTGTAAGAAAGAAAGATGTCGTAGTCGTCCTATTCATGAAATCAAAATTACACTATTTGGATGGTTGTAAAAAGTAATATAAAACTTATAAAGAGTCTTCAGCAAAAAAAATATAGATACGAGCATCAATTGTTTGTAGTTGAAGGCAAAAAATCTGTTGAGGAACTTTTAGAGTCGAAGCTTGAATGCTATGCAGTATTTCATACTGTAGAAGAAAATCTCATTGAATCACATCCTAAAGCTGAAGTTGTTAGTGCAAAAGAACTCGCTCAAATGAGTAGTTTGAAAACTCCCCCTGGAATTTTAGGGGTGTTTCATTTTCCAAAGCCTTCAACTCCTGTTTTTGAAGATTGGTCCCTTGTATTAGACGATATTAGAGATCCTGGAAACCTAGGAACAATTATTCGAGTGTGTGACTGGTTTGGAATTCGACAACTCATTTGTTCCGCACAGACAGTTGATTGCTACAATCCAAAAACGCTTCAGGCTACGATGGGTTCCATATCAAGAGTTCAGATACATTATCTAGATCTCAAAGAATTATTAGCTCAAACAGATCTTCCAATTTATGGAGCATTTATGGATGGAACTTCTATCTATGAAGCAAAATTACCTCAAAAAGGATTGCTTGTAATGGGCAATGAGGCCAATGGAATAAGTGAGGATATTGAACATTTAATAAATCATCGCATCAGTATTCCCTCTTATGGAGCATCTTCTACAGAGAGCCTTAATGTCGCTATGGCTTCAGGGATCTTACTCAATGAGATCAGAAGGGGGTAGTTGATTTTGATCATATATGTTTTGAAATCTATTTTATTGTGTATATATTAATCAATAAAATTTAAATAAGCTTACACCAAACAACAAACTAATCAATGATTGAACTTATTGAACGCGCTAAGGATTTTTTAGATCGCAGGGCATTGGTAGATCCAAATGGTGAACTATCTTACAGAGAATTACTTGAAAAATCAGCGCAAATTGCAACTCATTTACTCAATGGTGAAAAGGACTTAAGCGAGGACCGAATAGGTTTTATTGTCGATCCATCATTGGATTATACGATTCTTCAATGGGGTATATGGAGAGCTGGAGGAATTGCAGTTCCACTGTGTGTCAAACACCCTTATGATTCAATTTTATATACGGTTCAAGATGCTGAAATTTCTAAAGTAGTTTATCACAATGATTTTTATTCATTGATCAAACCTTTAGTGGATGATACTTCTGTTGAATTAATTTCGATCGATTCGATAAAATCCGAGACAGTTTTACTTCCAGATGTGGCAATGAATCGCAAAGCGATGATTCTTTATACTAGTGGTACGACTGGTAAGCCAAAAGGAGTAGTGACCTCTCATCTCAATATCAATTGCCAAATTAAAAGCTTGGTCACTTCATGGGAGTGGTCTCAGGAAGATTATATTTTAAATGTATTGCCGCTACATCACGTTCACGGAATCATCAATGTGATGAGCTGTGCTCTCTACAGCGGTGCATGTAATGAATTTTTACCCAAGTTTAGTGAAGAGGCCATCTTTGAGCGCTTTAAAAAAGGAAGCTGTAATCTCTTTATGGCGGTGCCTACTATTTATTACAAATTGATTCATTACTATCAATCATTGAGTGATGAGGAACAATCTGAACTTTATGTAGTATTAAAGGAGTTTCGATTAATGGTGTCTGGATCAGCTGCTTTGCCTGTTAAAACATTGGAAGAGTGGAAAGTAATTAGCAGTCATACGCTTTTGGAACGCTATGGAATGACCGAAATGGGAATGGCGATTTCAAATCCCTATAGGGGAGAACGAAAGCCTGGCTATATTGGACAAGCATTAAGCGGAGTAACCGTCCGTTTAGCAAATGAAAACGATCAGGAAATTACTGATGGAACTCAGGGGGAACTACAGATTAAAGGAGCGAATGTCTTTGTCGAATATTACAACAGACCTGAAGCAACTGCTGAAACTTTTGTAGATGGTTGGTTTAAAACTGGTGACATCGCTGTTTTTGAAGAGGGAGCATATCGAATCCTAGGTCGTAACTCGGTAGATATTATCAAATCTGGAGGGTATAAAATATCAGCTCTTGAAATAGAGGAGGTTTTAAGAAAACACCCTGCTATTAAAGATTGCGGGGTGGTTGGGATTCCTGATGAAGAATGGGGTGAACTAATTGGAGCGAGTTTGATCTTAGCAGATCAATCAGTTTCAATCGATTCTATAAAGGAATGGATGAAAGACAAGATTGCCGCGTATAAACTACCTAGAAAATATATTTTGCAGGATGATTTGCCTCGTAATGTGATGGGTAAGGTAACCAAAAAAGAACTTCAAAAAATACTAGCTGAGTCATGAAAATATACGGAGTAGCCTTATTGGTTTTTTGTTTTTTAATCGGCAAGTATTTAGGAGGATTACTCGCTGAATTGATCGGTATTTCAGGAGATGTTGGAGGAGTTGGTTTTGCGATGTTGCTTCTGATGTTCGCCAATGGATTTTTAAAACGTTATAGTTGGTATGAAGTTCAAACAAAAGCAGGAGTGTTGTTTTGGAGTAGTATGTATATTCCGGTAATTGTAGCTATGGCAGCAACCAGAAATGTGCACGCTGCCATCTCTGGTGGCTGGACTGCTTTAATAGTAGGAGTAGCAGTTACTATTGTGGGCTTTATGTTAGTACCACTGCTTTCAAAAATAAGAACTACAAAAGAAGAATCAGATGGAATTATTTAAAGAACTTATATCCAATAATGGACTCTTGTTTGCTTTTCTTTTAGTAGGACTTATTTTGGGGGCTTCACAACTGCTTTCAAAACATTTATTTAAAGGCAGAATACCCGCTGCTGCAATAGCGATTATAGGAGCTTTGCTTTTAGCGCTTTTTGGAGCCGATAAAGGCTTGGCGAATATTGAGATATTTGCTGGATTAGCAGTTTTAGGAGGATCGATGTTTCGTGACTTCACCGTTGTCGCAACAGCTATGGGAGCTGAAATCGAAAAAATTAAACAAGCAGGATTGGCTGGTATCCTCTCATTGTTTATGGGTGTCACCTTTTCATTTGTTCTAGGAGTCATCATCGCTTATGCTATGGGATATACCGATGTAAAGGATTTGACAGCCATTGGAGCAGGGGCCTGCACCTATATTGTTGGACCGATAACTGGCACAGCAATTGGAGCGAGTTCGGATGTAATTGCACTTGGGATCACTGCTGGGGTAGTTAAAACGATTGTTACAACTGTTTTAACTCCACTAGTGGCTAAACAAATCAAATTGACGACTCCTCATGCAGCTATGGTTTTTGGTGGTCTTATAGGGACAACAAGTGGTGTTACAGCTGGTTTGGCTGCTACAGATAAGGAATTGGTTCCTTATGGTGCTTTTACTGCAACCTTCTATACAGGTTTAGGATGTCTGCTTTGTCCATCAATTTTTTACTATCTATTGATGCAGCTGTTGGGCTGACTATTCAAAAGTCAATACGATGAATAAACCTCTGGTAAGAGCAGCACTAATTTGATCTGAGTAATTTCTGATTTCTTTAGTCTTTGGAACAGATAAGTCATCGTGCACCATTTCATCGACCAATCCAAATATTCCTCTAATAGAGGGAGTGAATTTAAAATAGGGTAGGTAGAATTCAACTCCTACGCCAATTTCGTAGTTGTAAGTAAGACTTTTTAATCTAAACACCCCACTTTCAATAGAATCAGGAGAATTTTGATTGCTACTCATATTGTATGAAATTGAAGGTCCGCCAATTACAAAGGGCCTCCAGTTTCCGATACGTTTTGCTCCGTATTTGATTAAAAAAGGAAAGTTTAGAAAGGTTGATTTTACCGATCGAAGTGGATCTCCTGCTGATGGATCGATTGGAAAATACAAATCTCTTTTGGTACTGTATAGCCCTGGTTCAAATCGAAGATCAAAATTATCGTTAAGCCTGAGTTCTCCCACTAATCCAACTAAAAAACCCTTACTGGTTTCAACTTGAACACTTTCAAAACCTCCACCAATAGTAGTTGGATAGGTATCGCTGTAGTTAAATTTAAAATTGTAAGTATTTCCTCCTAAGTAATAACCCCAGTTAAATTTTTTATAATCATCAGTAGGGATGTTTTCAACTGGGTTGACATTGAATTGTCCATAAACACTGGTGCTTAAAAACAGTATAAGGAGATATGTTAGGCTGCAACTTCTCATTAATTTTTAGATGCGATATAAATACTTGCTACTCCAAATGTTTGAGGTTTATTTTCAACAGCTATAAACCCTATTTTTTCTAAAATATTGTTGAATGCCTTTCCGTGTGGAAATTTTGCAGCAGAATCAGATAGGTATTTATAGGCTACTTTGTCCTTTGAAAATAATTTTCCAATCAGAGGAAGAATCGTTTTAGTGTAAAAGTAATAACCTTGTTTAAATGGAAATTTTTCGGGCACAGATGTTTCTAATACCACAAATTGTCCACCTGGTTTTAATACTCTCAGGATTTCACTAAGACCTAATTCAAGTTTTTCGAAATTACGAACTCCAAATGCTACTGTAATCGCATCAAATGTGTTATTTTCAAAGGGAAGATTTTCACTATCCCCAACAACCATTTCTATGGTTTGATCCAACCCTAAATCAGTAACTTTATTTCGACCGATTTCAAGCATTCCTTTTGAGACATCGAGTCCTGTTATTTTTGTAGCACCCGTTTCAATTAATGAGATTGCTAAATCACCAGTACCTGTAGCAATATCCAATGCGTTTTTGGGTGAGGATTTTGAGATGATTTTTACAACCTTCTTTCTCCAAGAAACATCAATGCCAAAAGAAATGACGCGATTTAATTGATCGTAATTTCCAGCGATTGTATCAAACATGTTTGTTACTTGTTGTTTTTTACTCTCCTTGGAATCTTTATAAGGGGTAACAGGATTACTCATCTAAAAAATTTTTCACAAAGATAGGTGATGTACTTTGAAACTTTAGTATTGTATTTAAAATGTTTAATGCAATAGGTTGCTTTAAATACTGTCAAAATTATGTAAATTTGTAAATGAATTCATTCATCAAAGGTTATATTTATACTTTGAAAATGAATTCATTAGATGTGTTCTTATGAAAATATTAATAGCTGGTGCTGGAGAAGTAGGTTATCATTTGGCAAAATTTCTCTCAGTTGAATCTCAAAATATCACCTTGATCGATGTCGATGAAGATCGCTTGAATTATGCTGATAAACATTTGGATATCAAAACAATGAGGGGAGATTCTACTTCGATAAGTCTACTCAAAGATGCTCAAGTAGATCAAACAGATTTGACCATTGCAGTTACTGCCTCTGAAACTACCAATTTGAGTACCTGTTTTATCGCTAAACAATTAGGTTGCAAAAAGACGATTGCGCGAATTTCCAATCCGGAGTTTATTGATTCTGATGCAGAAATTGATTTCAAAAAGATGGGTGTGGATGAATTAATTTCTCCTGAAAAATTAGCAGCAAATGAAATCAAATTGCTTCTTGCTCAGACTGCTTTTAACGATACTTTTGAATTTGAAGATGGAAAGCTAAATCTGGTAGGATTGTGTTTAAATGAAGATGCTCCATTTATTGGAAAGACGGTAGAAGAAGCAGCTTCTATATTTCCTGAAGTACATTACAATCCCGTTGCAATTAAAAGAAAAGGGACTCAATATTCGATTATCCCCAAGAGTGAAACTCAATATAAAATAGAGGACCAGGTATATTTTATAACCTCTAAAGAAGGGGTTGAAGAACTCTATAAAATGACTGGTACAGTTGCAGAAGAGATTAAAAACGTAATGATCTTAGGGGGTTCTAAGGTCGGGCAGAAGACGGCAACTGATCTTTGTTCTATGAAATTCAATGTAAAGATCATAGAGAAAAACGAAAAGAAGGCTGATAATTTAGCTGATCGATTCCCGAATGCGCTTATAGTCAAGGGAGATGGTTCCAATGTCGAGCTTTTAAAAGAAGAAAGTCTTGAGGCTATGGACGCCTTTATTGCGGTGACAGGCAACTCTGAAACCAATATCATGTCCTGTTTAGTTGCTAAGAGTAAAAATGTAAAGAAAACTATCGCTCTTGTTGAGAATATGGATTACTTTCATCTATCTCAGTCTATCGGTATCGATACGCTGATTAACAAGAAACTGATTGCGGCCAATGAAATCTTTAGATATGTTCGAAAGGGAGAGGTTGTAGCACTTACCAGACTGAATAATCTTGATGCTGAAATCTTAGAATTTGCAGTGACCTCAAGTTCTGCAGTTTCTAATGAATATCTACGAGATATCAACCTTCCTAAATTTTCCATTATAGGTGGAGTCATTCGTTCAGATCAGGGGATCATTCCTGGATCTGATTTTAAAATACTCGCTGGTGATAAAGTAATTGTGTGTTGTTTGCCATCTGCAATTAGAAAGACAGAAAAACTCTTTTTGTAATGCGATTTAATCGTAAAATAGTCATCCATCTCTTAGGCGTTTTAATGCTTTTTAATGGATTTTTTATGCTCTTTGCAGCATTTGCCTCCGCGTATTACAAAGATGGTGTAACACTGGAAATTTCATTTTCTGCTATTGTTACCATGTTAATTGGTTTATTAGCAATGTTTTTTACCAGAAATTATTCCAATAATCTTCAAGCAAAAGAAGGTTACATGGTCGTTACCATGGGGTGGGTTGTGATGACTTTCTCAGGAATGCTTCCCTATTTAACTTCTGGATCTATACCATCGGTAACCAATGCTTTTTTTGAAACAATGTCGGGTTACACCACAACAGGGGCTTCTATTTTAAATGATATTGAAATCATGCCAAAAGGAATCTTATTGTGGAGGTCACTAACGCACTGGATCGGAGGAATGGGAATAATCGTTTTGGCGATTGCGATTCTACCGCTGTTAGGAATTGGTGGAATGCAACTATTTTCAGCAGAATCTCCAGGTCCATCGGCAGATAAATTACACCCGAGAATTACTGATACGGCGAAGCGACTTTGGTTGATTTACGTCGGATATACCATAGCTGAAACCATACTTTTGAATTTATCAGGAATGTCCTTATTCGATGCGATAAACCATTCGATGTCAACGCTATCGACGGGTGGGTTCTCTACCAAGAACGCTTCCTTAGCTTATTGGAATTCAAATCCACTTATTGAATACATAGTGATTCTTTTTATGTTTCTGGCGGGATCTAACTTTGTACTAAGTTATTTTGCATTCAAAGGTAAAGTGGCTAAAGTTCTTAGAGATGAGGAGTTTAGATGGTATGGGATGTTTATTCTTGGATTTACATTTCTGGCTTTCTTGATCATTATTTTTCAGACCAATCAAGAGGTAAGTGACTATTTTCCAATGGTCCTTGGATTTGAAGAACACGCTTTTAGACACAGTTTGTTTCAAGTTTTAGCAGTAGTGACAACCACTGGATTTGTGACGGCAGATTTTACAGCTTGGACTCCTTTTATAACGATTATGTTCTTTGCGCTAATGTTCTTGGGAGGATCTGCAGGATCGACCGCTGGAGGAATTAAAGTAGTGCGCCATTTACTCATTATTAAAAACGGTCTTTTGGAATTCAAAAGAACCCTTCATCCAAACGCAATAATTCCGGTTCGTTATAATAACAAATCAGTAAAAGAGCATATCGTATACAATATCATTGCATTTTTTGTTCTTTATATGTTACTCTTCATTGTTGGAGCAGGAGTATTGGGAGCATTAGGATTGGATTTTGTTTCAGCCCTAGGAGCCTCTGCTACTTCTTTGGGAAATGTTGGTCCAGGTTTTGGAATTGTCAACCCGCTCTCAAATTTTGAATCGCTACCGATGTTAGCTAAATGGTGGTGTTCGTTTTTAATGTTGTTAGGAAGACTTGAGCTCTTTACAGTGATGATTATCTTTACACCTTATTTCTGGAAGAAAATATAAATCTACTTAGTTTGTAGATGAATAAAAAAGGCAGCTTTAAGCTGCCTTTGATAATTTATTCGTAATTGAGTTCTAGCTCAATGCTTTTTTGATTCTTGTAATCGCTTCTTTTAATTCTGCTTCAGAGGCAGCATATGAGATGCGAATACAGTTTGGATTTCCAAATGCTTCACCAGTTACAGTAGCGACATTCGCTTTGTCTAATAAGAATAAAGAGAAGTCAGATGCATTGTTAATTTGCATACCATCAATAGTTTTGCCAAAGAATGATGAAATATCAGGGAATACGTAAAAAGCACCTTCTGGTAAATTGAGATTAAATCCTTCGATTTCTCCAAGTAATCCCAATACCAGGTCTCTTCTTTTATGGAATTCATCAATCATGTATTGAATTTTCTCCTTTGGAGCTTCTAGAGCAGCAATTGTAGCTCTTTGTGCAATTGAATTCGCTCCTGAAGTAACTTGACCCTGAAATTTGTTAGTAGCTTTAGCAATCCACGCTGGAGCACCGATAAATCCAATACGCCATCCAGTCATTGCAAATGCTTTAGATACCCCGTTTACAGTGATTGTTCTGTCGTACATTCCTTCGATAGCAGCGATACTTACGTGACCTCCAGTAAAGTTGATATGTTCGTAGATTTCATCAGATACGACAAAGATTCTTGGGTGGTTTCTTAAAACTGCAGCAAGGGATTCTAACTCTTCTTGTGAATATACAGATCCAGAAGGATTACAAGGAGAGGAGAACCAAAGCATTTTAGTCTTAGGTGTGATGGCATCCTCTAACTGTTGAGCCGTCATTTTGAAGTCTGTGTCAATAGAAGTAGGAACTTCAACAGGAACTCCACCAGCCAATTTTACTATATCGCTATAAGATACCCAATAAGGTGCAGGAAGTACTACTTCGTCACCTTCGTTTATCATCGCCATTGCTACATTTGCAAGTGATTGTTTTGCTCCAGTTGAAACTACAATTTGATCTAATCCGTAGTCTAAGTTGTTGTCTCTTTTGAATTTGTTTGCGATAGCTTGTTTAAGATCCACATACCCATCAACAGGTGAATAAGAACTGTAGTTCTGATCGATTGCTTCTTTAGCAGCTTCCTTAATGAAATCAGGAATGTTAAAGTCTGGTTCACCGAGACTGAGTCCTATAATATCTCTTCCCTCTGCTTTTAATTCTCTTGCTTTTGCTGCCATCGCTAAGGTAGCAGAAGTAGCCATGTTGTTGATTCTTTCCGATAAAAAATCTGTACTCATAAGATTAGTTCTAAAATTGTAATTCTGGTTTTTTTCCTAAAGACTTTAAGTGTCTAAAGTGCGAAATTATAGCTTTTCTAGTAGTTTTATACTCATTATATGGCAAATTGAACTCTTTTGCTGTTTCTTTAACAATTTTTGAAATTTTTGTGTAATGTATGTGACTGATATTCGGGAAGATGTGGTGTTCAACTTGGTGATTTAAACCTCCAGTGTACCAATTCATCAAACGATTTTTTCTTGCAAAATTTACAGTAGTATGTAATTGATGAATAGCCCAAGTGTTCTCCATTTTTCCTTCATCATTCGGTAAAGGGGTTTCTGCTTGATCAACTACGTGTGCTAATTGAAACACTATTGATAAAATGAGTCCCGCAACGTAATGCATGGTAAAGAAGCCAATAAGAACTTTGTACCAAGCAATATCTAAAACAAGCATCGGTATCACAATCCAAATTCCAAAATAAATGATTTTAGTAATTAAAAGAACTGACCAATTAATAACAGGTTTTGGAAACTTTCCATAGGCTAATTTTTTCTTGGTGTAGCGATACATCTGCATAAAATCAGAAGTAATTGCCCAATTAAAAGTGAGTAAACCGTATAGAAATACAGAGTAGAGGTGTTGAAATTTGTGGTGTTTTCTCCACTTGTCGTGCTCAGTGAATCTCAAAATTCGACCAGCTTCTAAATCCTCATCGTGATTGTGAATATTTGTATAGGTATGGTGAAGGACATTGTGTTGTACTTGCCAGTTATAAACATTTCCGGCTAAAATATAGATACTTCCCCCCATCAGGTTATTGACCCATTTCTTAGAAGAATAAGCTCCGTGATTTCCATCGTGCATCACATTCATTCCCACACCAGCCATACCAATTCCGATCACAACCGTAAGAAGTAAATTCAACCAGTTTGGGAGTTCCATGCTTAGAATTACAAAATAAGGAGCTAAGAAAATACCAAACATAATCACTGTCTTTAAGTGAAGTGCAAAGGTTCCTGTTTTTTTTAAGTCGTTGGATTGAAAATATTCATTGACCCTTTTGTTTAAAGTTCTAAAAAATTGCTGAGGATCTTTTCTTGAAAATCTAATAGATTCTTGTGACATGTTATGTAGGTATTTATTACAAAGATAAGGCAAGCATAAGACTTCGGTAGTTAAATTTGAAAAAAAATGGAAAATACCGCTACTTTAAATACTTTTGCACAAAGCTTACACTATGGATGTCCATCTTATTATCAATTATTTTCCAGATTTAACTCCTCTTCAAATTGATCAGTTTTCCAAGCTTGAGGATCTCTATAAAGATTGGAATCTAAAAATAAATGTAGTGTCTAGAAAAGACATTGATGAATTGTATTTAAGACATGTATTGCACTCATTAGCAATTGCTAAATTTATTGAGTTTAAACCGGGTTCAAAAATCATGGATGTAGGAACTGGTGGAGGTTTTCCAGGGATTCCGCTTGCGATTATGTTTCCACAGGTGCAATTTACTTTAGTAGATTCCATCGGTAAAAAAATCAAAGTGGTTGAGGAAGTTGTACAGGGATTAGGTCTGACCAACATTGTGGCAAAACACCAACGAGTAGAAGAAGAAAAAGAGCAATTTGATTTTGTAGTTTCCAGAGCGGTAGCTGCAATGCCTACCTTTATGCGTTGGATTAAGGGAAGGATATCAAAAAAATCCAATCACCATATCAGAAACGGAGTGCTGTACTTAAAAGGAGGAGATTTAGAAGAAGAGCTCAAGGATTATACGACTATTGAAATTTATGATTTAAAAGATCTTTATAATGAAGAATTTTTTGATACTAAGAAGTTGGTCTATCTACCTAAAAAGTAATATTTTTTATAATATAAAAATATAAGGGGGAGTCAATGACTCCCGCTTCTTATATAGAATCTAATTCAATTAGTTTCCTAGAAATGGATATCTGTAATCAGAAGGAGTGTCAAAAGTCTCCTTAATTAATCGAGGTGAGACCCAACGGAGTAGATTTTGAGCAGAACCGGCCTTGTCGTTGGTTCCAGATGCTCTAGCTCCTCCAAAAGGTTGCTGCCCTACAACGGCTCCTGTTGGTTTGTCATTGATATAGAAGTTTCCAGCCGAATTTTGTAAGGCAATCGTAGCCTCTGTAATTGCGTACCTATCTTTAGCTAAAACAGCTCCAGTAAGTGCGTATATAGAAGTGCCATCAACGAGTTTTAAGGTTTCAGACCAATCCTCATCCTTATATACATAAATCGTTACTACAGGTCCAAAAAGTTCTGTTTCCATAGTCGTATATTTTGGATCCTTGGTGAGGATGGCAGTAGGCTCGATAAAGTATCCTTTTGATTTGTCGTAACCGCCGCCAGCGATAATTTCTACATCCTTATCATTTTTTGCTGCCTCTATATAAGAAGCTAATTTGTCGAATGCACCTTCGTGAATGACAGCAGTGACAAAGTTACTCATGTCTTCTGGTGATCCAGGTTTGTTGATCGAAGCCATATCATTTTTCAAATACTCAAGTATTTCATCTGCTTTAGAAGATGGTAAGTACACTCTAGAAGCAGCACTGCATTTTTGACCTTGAAGTTCGAAAGCTCCTCTGACAATTGCAGTTACTACTTGTTTGGAGTCAGCAGATGGGTGAGAAATGATAAAATCTTTACCACCGGTTTCCCCTACAATTCTTGGATAGGTTTTATAAGTCTGAATATTGTTTCCAATCTGTGTCCACAGTGATTTAAAGACTTGTGTGGAGCCAGTAAAGTGAATTCCTGCAAAATCTGCATGAGACAATATTGTTTCTGTAACCATGACAGGATCTCCGTAAATCACATTGATCACTCCATCTGGAAGTCCAGCTTCCTTGAAAACATCAATAATGACTTTAGCAGAATAAATTTGAGAATCTGAAGGTTTCCAAACCACAACATTCCCCATCATAGCTGCAGAAGCAGGAAGATTTCCGGCGATTGCCGTAAAGTTAAATGGTGTGATAGCGTATACAAATCCTTCCAATGGTCTGTATTCAACGCGATTCCAAATTCCGTCAGATGAAATTGGCTGATCACTGTAGATTTGTTGCATAAAGCTGACATTGAATCTCAAGAAATCGATAAACTCACAAGCTGCGTCAATTTCCGCTTGATGAATTGTTTTTGATTGAGCAATCATCGTTGCCGCATTGATTTTATATCGATACTTTTTAGAAATTAAATCAGCAGCTTTTAAAAATACAGCAGCTCTTTGTTCCCATGGAGTATTTGCCCATTTACTTCTGTTTTCTAGTGCGTTTTCAATTGCATTTTGAACGTGCATTTTCTCAGCCAAGTGATAGGTTCCTACCTGATGTTTGTGATCGTGAGGAGGTGATAGGGGTTTCGTATTTTCTGTACGAACTTCCTCAGATCCTATATACATTGGAATATCTACAGTGCTATTAAACATATTTGTGTATTCACGGAGGACTTCTTCACGCTCCAAACTTCCAGGAGCATAAGATTTTACAGCTTCATTTACTGGAGTTGGTACATTGAAAAATGCATTCATAGTTTGGTGTATTTAAGAGGATTATTGTAGGTTAAAGATACAAAAGTGAACTAGAAAACCATGGTGATTCACTAGTTTTCTATTTGCATTGAATTTGTAATTCCAATACCTACTAATCGGTCGTAAATTGATCCGAATTTACGGTAGTAAACTAATACGTGATATTGGTTTTCAGTTACGTGAAAATTTCCGCTAATCAAATTGTCTACTCTTCGATTATTTTTGTCAACTGCTATGTATTTGTAGTTGTAAAACCCTTGTTTGAGTAAGAGACTCGCCTGATAACGATTGATGTCTTTGTTGAAATTCATTTTGGTTTCATCACTCCAAGTGTAATTATTGAATTTTCCGCTGAGATAAATTTGCTTCATCTCATTATTTATTGGAGGTTCTAGACTAAAGTGAACCCAAGTGTAATCGGCTTCGATATTTGGATTTCTACCTTGAGTGGTGTTAATTCTAAAATCTCCATTGATATCTGGGAAATAGGTGTAGGGTAATTGGGCTCTTGACCTATTGCCGTAAAGCCAATGCTCGTAAATGTCAGCAAGTTCTATTTTAGCGATCATTCCTTGTGCAGCTCTAATGTCTTTGGTGTCAAAATTGAGGTATTCATTTCCAGCGTTAAAACTAGCTTCATTTGAATATCTAAAAATCAATTCATTTCCATTGTTGTATTGAGGGAATAGATTTCTAACGGTACTATTCCAATCGTAATTTTGCATCAGCGCAATCTGGATCTCTTTCTTGGAGTTAGCGGTGTTTAAATTCTCTGTAAAAATTGAAAACTCTAAATTTTGTTTGGTATTCATGCTTTCAAAATCTCTATTTCGCTTCACTTGAGCTGAAACTTTAGAAAGATTTTCAAACACTAAAAACCTTCTTGAAAACATTAATTCATCATAAGAGTCGTAAATTTCAATCATGTAATTTCCGCTTACTTTTAAGCTTAAATCAGTATTGGGTATGTTTAGTTGATAATTGGAATATTGAACTATAGTATTGTATGAATTGTTGTAGTTTCTAATGCGTTGATTGTCATTTCCATTTAGATACTCGCTCTTTAAAAGTTTGGAAGGAGACCAATCGTAATTACAGTGAATAATTCGGTAATAGTAATCACTTTCATCCGCTTTGAGATCATCGAAACTCAAAAAAAAAGGTTCTCCTAATCGAACAATGGGAAATTGATCGTCTGAGGCTCCTTTAAAAATAATGGTACGCAGGTATTGGGGAGGTTCTTTTTCAATTAATTCTTGAGCATTAACTATCTGAAATACAGATAAAAACAAAATAAAATTGATTAAAACAAACTTTTTTATCATAAGCTAAAGATAGTATTTTTGTTAGATTTTAAAAATGAAAATTGTGCTAAAAAATTTAATTGTTATTTATTATGAATACTCTCAATTTAGTCATAAATTTGCATCAATTTTTTAAAGAAATTAACTAAAGGTCTACATAATATGTCTACAGACATTCGAATCAAAAAAGGATTGGATATTAATCTTGTAGGAGCCGCTCAAAAAGAGACTAGTATTCTCAAAGACAGTGACTCATATCAGATTAATCTAGATGACTTCCACGGAATTGTTCCAAAATTACTTCTCAAAGAAGGTGAAAATGTCAAAGCAGGTCAAGCGTTGTTCTACAATAAAGACAATGAAGAGATGCTATTTGTTTCTCCTGTAAGTGGAGTAATTGACGAAATCAAAAGAGGGGCAAGAAGAAGAGTGTTAACCATCACCATTAAAGCTGATGGAACTGATGCTTCTGAAAAACTTCAAACAGTAAATCTTGAAAGTGGTAGTGCTGATCAAATTAAGAAAGCATTGTTAGTTGGTGGTTGTTGGCCGTTTATCAAACAACGTCCTTACGATTTAATCGCTAATCCAGCGGATACTCCTAAGGGTATTTTTATTTCTGGATGGGATACAGCTCCATTGGCTGCTGATTTAGATTATACACTTGCAGGTAGTGAAAAATACTTACAAGCTGCAGTTACCGCACTTGGTAAATTAACTTCTGGTTCAGTTCACATTTCTGTTAAAGGAAGTTCTTCGGTTCTTGCAGGTTTAGAAGGTGTTCAATTGCATACTGTTTCTGGACCCCATCCTGCTGGACTCGTCGGAACGCTTATCAATAAAGTAGATCCAATTAATAAAGGAGAACGCGTGTGGACTGTGAGTGCTGCTGATTTAGAAATTATCGGTAAGCTTTTGTTAGAAGGTGAGTTTGATGGTTCAAGAACTGTTGCAGTTAGTGGTTCTGGAGTTTCAAAACCATCATATGTTCGCGTTAAATTAGGAGCAGAAATCAAAACGGTTTTAGATGCTGCAGGTGGCTTGACTGATGAAAATGTGAGAGTCATCAACGGAAATGTTCTTACAGGAACAGGTGTTGCTCCATTTAGATACCTTAGATTTTACAACAATTCAGTCACGGTAATTCCAGAAGGGAACGATTACGAACTTTTTGGATGGGCAAAACCAGTTTCAAACAAAGTATCGATTACGAGAGCCTTGACCTTATCGTGGTTAAATAAGCGCAAAAAATACAATCTCAATACCAATACAAACGGGGAGCACAGGGCATTTGTGCTCACAGGTCAGTATGAGCAAGTATTCCCATTGGATATCTATCCAATGCAACTGCTGAAGTCTTGTATGATCAAAGATCTCGATGAGATGGAGCAGTTAGGATTATACGAAGTAGCTCCTGAGGATTTTGCACTTACAGAATTTGTTTGTGTGTCAAAGCAACCACACCAAAAAATTATAAGAGAAGCATTGGATTTATTATATAAAGAAATCGGATAAAATGAGTATAAAAAACAAGTTACACCTATTAAAGGAAAAGTACAGCGATAAAAAGTATGCTCCAGCATTTAATGCCCTTCATACCTTTTTATATACTCCAAATGAGACAACACATTCAGGAGCTCATGTTCGTGCTGTAGACGATTTAAAAAGAACGATGAATACCGTAATCACAGCTTTGATTCCGATTTTGATTTTTAGTTTCTTTAATGCTGGTTACCAACACTATTCAGCAATTAATGGATTTCCATCAGACTTTAGTGTTCTTGAACACTTTTTGACCTTAGACAACTTTCTAGTTGGACTTGTTACCATTCTTCCACTGGTAGTTATTTCTTACGGAGTAGGATTGGGTGTTGAGTTCTTGTTCGCAGTCATCAAAGGTCACGAGGTAGAAGAGGGTTATTTGGTTACAGGAATGTTAGTTCCTTTAATTATTCCTGTTGATACACCATTGTGGATGTTAGCGATTGCGGTAATTTTTGGAGTGGTCATTGGAAAAGAGGTCTTTGGTGGTACAGGGATGAATATCCTAAACCCAGCACTTACCATTAGAGCATTTTTATTCTTCTCATATCCAACTTGGATGAGTGGGGATAAGGTGTGGGTTCACCAGGCGGTTGAACGTGCTGGGACTGCAGATGCTATTTCTGGAGAAACGATATTAGGTTCCCTAGCACAGGGAGCTGATTATTCCTACTCGGTGTCAGATATGTTCTTTGGATTTATTCCAGGCTCCGTTGGAGAGACTTCAACCTTCTTAATTTTATTAGGAGGTTTGTTTTTGATCTTTTCTAAGATTGGATCATGGAGAATTATGCTGAGTGCTGTTATCGGAGCACTTGTAATGGGATTGATCTTTAACGGTGTTGTTGATGCAGGTTGGATTCACTCTAGCTCTAAATTCTACCACTTAATGAGCCTACCTTACTGGCAACATTTATTAGTTGGAGGATTGGCATTTGGTATTGTTTATATGGCAACTGATCCAGTAACTGCTGCTCAAACTGAAAAAGGAAAGTGGTATTACGGTTTCTTAATCGGGTTTATCTCGGTGATGATTCGTGTGTTTAATCCAGCATATCCTGAAGGAGTATTCTTAGCAATTCTTCTTATGAACGTCTTTGCACCTACTATTGATCACTATGTGGTTAGAGGAAATGTAAAGAGACGTTTAAAACGTACCAAAAAATCAATTGCTAACCTTGAAACTGTTTAACAATGGCAATTCATACAGATAAAAATTCATATACTTTTATTTTCGCAATCGTCATGGTTGTGGTTGTAGGAGCCTTATTAGCTTTTGTTTCTTCTTCATTAAGCGGAACCATCAGTGAAAATATTCGATTAGAAAAACAACAAAACATCCTCTATGCTATGGGTGTTAACAATAATGACGAAGGAAGTGTTGAGTTCATTTCAACCTCTGAAGTGGCTCAAGTATTTAATCAATATATCAAAAAGCAATTAGTAATCGAAGGTGATCAAATCACTGAAGACAAGGAAGCTTTTTTGATCGATTTAAAGAAAGAAGGAGAGCGTGCTAAAAATGGTGAAGCACGTCGTTTACCAGTTTTTATTGGAGAAAAAGACGGAAAGACATTCTACGTTCTTCCAATGTTAGGTAAAGGTCTTTGGGATGCTATTTGGGGTTATGTTGCCTTAGATAACAACTTGGTGATTCAAGGAGTCTTCTTTGATCACAAAGGAGAAACTCCTGGTCTTGGAGCGAACATCAAGCAACGTTTCTTTATGGATGACTTTACAGGGGAATCTATTTTGAAAAATAATGACATTGTTGGGGTTAAAGTTTTCAAAGGAAATAACGATCCATTAAACAATGATAAACTAGACAATGAAGTTGATGCGCTTGCTGGAGCGACTATTACCGGTAATGGTCTTTCAGCGATGCTTTCAGACAGCTTTAAGTTATACGAGAATTATTTAAACAGCATTTTAGTACAATAAGATTATGGGATTACTATCTAAAAAAGATGCAGCCTTAATTAAAGATCCATTATTTGACAATAACCCGATTACAATTCAGGTATTGGGGATCTGTTCAGCGCTTGCCATCACAGCAGAATTAAAGGCGTCTATCGTAATGGGATTGTCCGTACTTTTCGTTTTAGGAATGGGTAATGTGGTAATCTCACTTATGAGAAACATCATACCATCTAAGATTAGAATTATTGTTCAGTTAGTAGTTGTAGCGGCGCTCGTAATTATTGTGGACCAAGTTTTAAAAGCATTCGCTTATGAGCTTAGTAAAACGCTTTCAGTCTTTGTTGGTCTGATTATAACCAACTGTATTATTATGGGACGTTTTGAGGCTTTTGCGCTTGGTAATGGACCTTGGAAAGCGTTCTTGGACGGAATTGGAAATGCTGGAGGATATGCTATCATATTAGTGATTATTGGATTCTTTAGAGAACTCTTAGGATCTGGAACACTTTTAGGGTTTCAAGTTTTAGGAGATCCAATCGCTAAAACAGGAGTATACGCTTTAGGATATGAGAACAATGGATTTATGTTATTGTCTCCAATGGCGCTTATCGTAGTTGGACTTATTATTTGGGTACAACGTGCTAGAAATCCAAAACTTCAAGAATCTCACTAAGAAATAAAATATGGAACATTTAGAATTATTTTTCAAGTCTATTTTTATCGATAATATGGTATTTGCCACATTCTTAGGGATGTGTTCTTACCTAGCTGTATCTAAAAAAGTTTCTACTGCTGTGGGATTAGGTGCTGCTGTAATCTTTGTAATGGCAGTTACAGTTCCTATGAACTGGCTTTTAGATCAATACATTTTAAGAGATGGAGCGCTTGCATGGTTAGGACCTGAATACGCCGATTACAACCTAGGATTTTTATCATTCATCCTCTTTATTGCAACTATTGCTACCATGGTACAATTAGTTGAAATTATTGTTGAGAAGTTTGCACCAGCATTATACAATTCATTAGGTATTTTCTTACCACTAATCGCTGTAAACTGTGCCATATTGGGAGGATCTCTCTTTATGCAATCAAGAGAAATTCCTTCGTTAGCTTTAGCTTTTAACTATGGTATTAGTTCTGGTATTGGATGGTTCTTAGCAATTTTAGCAATTGCTGCGATTCGAGAAAAGATCCGTTATTCAAATGTACCACCAGCACTTAGAGGGTTGGGAATTACCTTCATCCTTACAGGTCTTATGGCAATTGGATTTATGAGTTTTGGAGGAATGTTAACTGGTGATAACCCAGTACCTGAAGCTCCATTAGAAGATACTGCTACTGTAGTAGAAGATAAAAAAGAAGAATTAAAAGAAGAGAAAAAAGCAGATGCGATCTCTTACAATGATTTAAATAAATAAGAATGATTTTAGCGACAAGTACACTTACTACCATTGTTATTACTGTAGTTGCCTTTTTGGTATTACTACTAGTATTGGTTTCTTTATTGTTGTTTACTAAAGAAAAATTATCTCCTTCAGGACCTGTAACCATTACCATCAACGGTGAGAAAAAAGTTGAGGTTGCTTCGGGAGGATCTCTTTTATCGACTCTTGGTGGTCAAAAGATTTTCTTGCCTTCAGCATGTGGTGGAGGTGGAACCTGTATTCAGTGTGAATGCCATGTTCACTCAGGTGGTGGGGAAGCACTTCCTACAGAAACTCCCCACTTTTCTAAAAGAGAACTCGTTGAGGGAGCTCGTTTAGCATGTCAGGTAAAGGTGAAGCAGGATATGGATATCTCTATTCCAGAAGAGGTTTTTGGAATTAAAAAATGGCAAGGAAAGGTTGTTAGAAACTTCAATGTAGCTTCTTTCATCAAGGAATTTGTTGTTGAGATTCCAGAAGATATGAACTACAAGGCTGGAGGGTATATTCAAATTGAAATTCCTCAGTGTGAAATCAAATACTCTGATATCGATATTACAGCACATCCCCAGGAGCACGATACTCCAGATAAGTTCAAAGCGGAGTGGGATAAGTTTAACTTATGGCCTCTAGTGATGAAAAACCCTGAAACTGTAGAACGAGCCTATTCAATGGCTTCTTACCCTGCAGAAGGAAGAGAAATCATGTTGAACGTTCGTATTGCTACTCCACCGTGGGATCGCAATAAAAACGGATGGATGGATGTGAATCCTGGAGTTGCATCCTCTTATATCTTTTCTCGTAAAGCAGGTGATCCTGTAACGATCTCAGGACCTTACGGTGAATTCTTTATCAATGAATCTGAAGCAGAAATGCTTTACGTTGGTGGAGGAGCTGGTATGGCTCCGATGCGTTCACACTTATATCACTTATTCAAAACATTAAAAACCAATAGAAAAGTGACGTATTGGTATGGAGGACGTTCTAAGAGAGAATTGTTCTATATTGATCACTTTAGACAATTGGAAGAGGAGTTTCCTAACTTTAAATTCTATTTAGCGCTTTCAGAGCCAATGGAAGAAGACAACTGGAAAGTTAAGGAAGATATCGACAGTCCAGGTGATGGATTCGTAGGATTCATTCACAATGTGGTTATTGATCAATACTTATCAAAACACGAGACACCAGAAGATATTGAACTATACTTCTGTGGACCACCACTGATGAACAAGGCTGTTCAAAAAATGGGTGAAGACTTTGGTCTAGCTGATGAGAATATTCGATTCGACGATTTCGGAGGATAAGACAAGAGCCAGTAGTTTTCTACTGGCTTTTTTTTAGCTTTGCTTTATGAAGATATTGACAGAACAGGAATTGCACAATTTGGCAATGAATTATGTGGGTAAGGAGTTGGAGGCTCAAGGCTATGAGTTTATGGCTGTGAATTCTAAACTCAAGAAACACCCTCAATTTGTTTGTTTGAAGGATAAACAATTGCACTTCATTCTAGTGGAAGCCATCTGCTATCCTAAGAATCCTCACATGATCAATAATGATCGAGCTGAGAAAATGAGAGCTCACGCTCAAAAGTTTGAAGGGATTACTTATTATGCTGCAGTAGGACTTCACAATACTGAAGATCCGAGTTTGCCAATTTATCTCAATGAGCCCTATACATTAACCTATCCCGGTTTAAAAGAAATTAAATGAATAAATTCTTATACATTCTTACTTTAAGTTATTTAGTTGTTTCATGTGGATCAGATGTTTATATCAATAAATCTCAATTTAGAGGAGAGGCTTTTGGAACAACCTATTCGATTATCGTTACGGATACCCAATCAGTAGATTTGCATTTTGAAATTGATTCGGTAATTAAAGTTGTTAATCAATCGATGTCTACCTATATTCCAACTTCTGATATCTCAAGAATTAATAAAGGAAATACTACTATTGAGGTGGATCACATGTTTAGAGATGTATTTGAATTATCAGATCAAATTTACCAGAAGACAGGAGGTTATTTTGATCCAACAGTTGGTGTCTTGGTCAATGCCTGGGGATTTGGACCCGGAGAAAAAATGGATTTGACCGATATGAAAGTTGATAGTCTCATGCAGTATGTAGGTTATTCTAAAGTCCGATTAACCGAAGATGATCATATTGTAAAAGAACACCCTTCCATCTATTTTGATTTTAATGCCATCGCCAAGGGATATGCAATTGATCGATTAGGGATTGCCCTTGATCAACGAGGTCTTAAAAATTATCTAATTGAAGTAGGAGGTGAAATTATAACAAAAGGGATAAATACGACCTCCAATAAAGAATGGGTGGTTGGAATTGACGATCCTTTAGCTGAAGATCGTTCAAATCCGATTCGACTCATTCAACTCAAAGATCGAGCTTTAGCGTCTTCAGGAAATTATCGCAAATTTAGAGTGGATCCAGAAACAGGAGTAAAGTATGTACACACCATTAATGCACTAACCGGTTACACTCAAAACTCAAATGTTCTGGCTGTCAGTGTCCTTGCAGATGATTGTGCTACGGCAGATGGTTATGCTACTGCTTTTATGGCAATGGGATTAGAAAAAACCATGAACTTAGTTCAGGGAGATTCTGAATTAGAAGCTTTTGTAGTTTATCTCGATGCTGCGAATAATCAAACTGCTACTTGGGCTTCAGAAGGCTTTCAATCGGCTTTCTTATCAAAGGAATAAGTTCACCTTTAGCCAATCGATAGCGATCGATCGCTTCTTTCGAGAATTGATTGGTGTAGTCGATCATTTCTACTTCAAATCCAGCTCTTTTAAGGTATTCTGGATAGTCCAAACCATAAACTCTCAGGTGGTCGTATTGACCAAAAACTTTGGCTCGTTCTTTGGGATCGGTGATGGAATCATCTTCAAAGGTGTATGCTCTGTCGAGATCCTGAGGAATTTGAACAATTCCCCATCCGCCGGGTTTAAGTACCCGAAAGAGTTCTTTCATAGCCTTTTGGTGATCAGGGATATGTTCTAATACGTGATTACAAAGGATTACATCATAGGTGTTCTCTTCAAAAGGAAGATTGCAGATATCCGCCTTGATATCCGCCAGTGGAGAATTTAAATCTGTAGTCGTATAATTTATATTTTTTAACTTTTTAAAACGCTTAAAAAATGCTTGTTCAGGTGCAAAGTGAAGAAGCTTAAATTCTTTTGTAAATAAGTCTGTTTCGTTTTGGAGATAGAGCCATAGTAATCGATGCCGCTCCAATGAAAGAGTTGAAGGAGCTAGTACATTTTCTCGTTGTGTTTGATATCCATAAGGGAGAAAACCCCTAAAGCTCTTTCCATCAATAGGATCTGTAAAGCGACTCCCTTTGTAATAGAATGCTAATAAAGGTCTTATTCCATAACTTAACTTAATAAGTAATGGTCTTGGAATGCTGTTTAAAAGAAGTTTAAATACTGATTTAATCAATCTATTTACTTTTTTCTGAAGGGGTCTTCTTCTTCTGAAGTAATCCCTAAAGCCTCGTAAATATAATCGAAAGTTGATAATAATTGAGGTTTTCCATCGACGATTGCCACATCGTGTTCAAAGTGTGCCGATGGTTTTTTATCTGCAGTTAGAATCGACCAACCATCACTAAGTTGAACGATGCGATGGGTTCCCATATTGATCATTGGTTCGATGGCAACTACTTGACCTTCCATAAACTTTTTACCTCTTCCGCGTTTACCGTAATTAGGCATTTCAGGATCTTCGTGCATTGCTTTTCCAAGACCGTGTCCAACGAGTTCACGCACCACGCCATAACCAAATGATTCCGTATATTCTTGGATGGCATAACCGACATCACCAACGCGATTGCCTAGTTTGAACTGTTCGATTCCTATATATAGTGATTTTTTTGTGACTTCTAGAAGTTGTTTGACCTCTGGACTCACTTCACCTACTTCAAAAGTATAAGCATGATCTCCGTAAAAACCATTTTTAAGTGCTCCACAATCGATAGAGATGATATCACCTTCTGCTAGTGGCGTATTGTTTGGAATCCCATGTACGACTTGTTCATTGGGACTCATACACAAGGTATTTGGAAAGTCGTATAAACCTAAGAAACCAGGCTCCGCACCATGATCTCTTATATAGCTTTCTGCTAGTGCATCGAGTTCTAAAGTGGTCACTCCTGGTTTTACTTCAGAAGCTAACATTCCTAAGGTTTTAGAAACAATTAAGGCGCTTTCACGCATTAATTCTATTTCTTCTGGAGTTTTTAAGTGAATCATTAGTTGCCGATTAGTGATTTTTGAGTCATCTCTGCAGGTTGATCAACTCCTAAGATTTCAAGAATCGTAGGGGCGATATCACCTAAAATACCATCTTTAACTGGTTTTCTATCGGGATCAACTAAGATGAAAGGAACAGGATTCGTCGTATGTGCTGTATTAGGTGATCCATCAGGATTCACCATGGTGTCACAGTTTCCGTGATCTGCAATAACAAGCGTACTGTATCCATGAGCCGAAGCAGTTTCAATTACTGCTTGAGCACATTGATCTACAGTCTCACATGCTTTGATGGCTGCAGACATGATTCCCGTATGGCCAACCATATCGGGATTAGCAAAATTCAAACACACAAAATCTGCTTCTTCTTTTTCTAATTCAGGAATGATCGCATCCCTGATGTCGAAGGCACTCATTTCTGGTTGAAGGTCATAGGTGGCTACCTTTGGAGAAGGGCAGAGGATGCGTTGTTCACCCTGGTAAGGCTCTTCTCTTCCTCCGTTAAAGAAAAAAGTTACGTGAGGGTACTTTTCTGTTTCAGCAATTCTGATTTGCTTTTTACCAGCATCAGCAATTACTTCTCCTAAAGTTCTTTTGATATTTTCTTTGTTGTAAACGACTTCGATACCTTTAAAAGACTCATCATACATGGTCATCGTTACATAGTACAAGTCAAGCTTGTGCATGTTTTGTTCGTGAAAATCTTCCTGAGAGAGTACCTGAGTCAATTCTCTACCACGATCGGTTCTAAAGTTAAAGAAAACAACGACATCACCATCTTTGATTTTTGCGTTCTCTGAATCAATTCCTTTGGTATTGATGATTGGTTTTAAGAACTCATCAGTAACCTCTTCAGCATAGCTTTCTTTGATCGCTCCAATAACATCATCAGTATCTGTTCCAATAGCATTGACTACAGTGTCATATGCGATTTTAACACGTTCCCATCGCTTATCTCTATCCATCGCGTAATAACGACCTACAAGACTAGCTAGAGCAGCGTTTTTTCCTTGACAGTGTTCGATAATTTCTTCAGTGAATCCAAGTCCAGATTTAGGATCGACATCACGTCCATCGGTAAATGCGTGAATATACGACTGACCAACGCCACTCTCATAAGCAGCATCGATTAATCCTTTTAAGTGTTTGATATGCGAGTGAACTCCACCATCAGATAGGAGTCCTAAAAAATGAACGGGTTTATTGTTTTCTTTAGCATAAGTAAATGCTTTTTGTAAAACCGCTTCATCCTTTAAGGTTTTATTTTCTACAGCGAGATTAATCTTAACAAGATCTTGATAAACAATTCTACCAGCACCTAAATTCATATGTCCCACTTCAGAGTTCCCCATTTGTCCTTCAGGTAATCCTACGTGCATTCCATCAGTTCGAAGATTGGCATTGGCATATTTAGAGTAGAGACCATCTACAAATGGTGTGTTGGCTTGTGCTATTGCAGAAATTTTAGGATCAGGAGACTTCCCCCATCCATCTAAGATCATTAAGATCGCTTTATTATTCATAATGGTGAATTGTTTAAAGTGCAAAAATACCACCAATTCGTTAGAAACCCATAGGTTGTGATGTTTTTTAACAAATTAATAAACGAAGTTGGTTTTGATTCTCAAATGAGAATTTTACATCAGAATTTTATGCATAATGTAATGCGGTCCATGAGGTGTGATTTCAAACTCTGAACCTTGTTTTTCATATCCTAATTTTTCATAGAACGGTACAGCAGTTGTTCTGGCGTTCATCCATATAAGACGAACCCCTCTTTGCATGAACCACTGCTCTGCAAAGGAAAGCAATAGCGATCCATAGCTCTTTTTTTGATAGTCACTCAGTACGGCCATTCCTCTAAGTTGTAG
>JAYPEX010000003.1:0-102825 GCA_038125995.1 Flavobacteriaceae bacterium | reverse complement strand
ATCCATAGCTCTTTTTTTGATAGTCACTCAGTACGGCCATTCCTCTAAGTTGTAGGGATTTATGTCCTGGGTAGGGAACATAGGGAGCAAAGAAATAACTGGAAACCGCTACGAGTTTGTCATCGATAAAGCCACCTAAATGAATGCTTCCAACTCTGGAATCGCCATCCATTTCACAGGATTCAATTGGCATACCGCGTCTGAGTTCGGCATGTCGAACGGGATGGGTTTCTTCTGCTGTTATTTGTCTAATTTTCATTTTAAAAAAGAAGTTTATCAGTGTCAAATGGTTTTTGATCCGGCATAAATAGTTTTGCTTGATGAGGTCCTACTAAACTAATTTGATCGCCAATCACTCTGATATAATCACCTTCGGGAATACCAACTACAGGAATTTTGTGAAAGTGTTGAAATTCAGCGATGCGATCAATTCTACTCTCGCCATTATGCTTTAGTCCTACAATGGGATCCATATAATGAGCATTGATATTAAAAGGAACTACAGCAGTCGTTTCAAATGATTTGGGCATTACAATAGGCATATCGTTAGTGGTATGCATGGTCATTCCAGCAATATTACTGCCAGCACTACATCCGAGGTATGGGACTCCATTTTCCATGGCTTGTCTAAGTGTATCCATCAACTGTAGATCGTATAGTTCTTTAACCAATACAAAAGTATTACCGCCTCCAGTAAAGATTCCTTGAGCAGTTAGTAAAGCCTTCTTTGGGTCTTGATACTCGTGAATGCCTTTTACTTTAATTCCAATTTTAGCAAAAGACTGAGCAACATGTCTTGTGTAATGATCCCAGCTAATTGCTCCAGGTCTAGCAAAAGGTATGAAACACAGCTCTTGAGTATCTTTAAAGAAGTCTTTGAGGTCATCAAGGAGGTATTCCAAATGTTTTTCACCGTATAAAGTGCTTGTGGAAGCTAGAAGGAGATTTTTCATAGAGACAAATTAACAAAAGTTTAGTGTTTTATTGCTAGTGATTTCTACTGTTTTGAATTTATTTTACCAATTAGAATTCGTAAATTTAAAGAACAAATTAAGACCCCATGAAATTTAAATCACTCTTTTTAAGTCTTTTCTTGTTTTCATCGATTCTTTCTGCTCAAGAAGTAGATCGTCAACAGATTATGGGACAGGTGTTGTATCGATCCAGTAATGTGGTTAATGAACAGGTCATCAATACAACCACAGAGGACTTTACGATTACCGATGAAAATGGAAGGTTTAGAATCGATGTTGCTGTAGGAGATGAGTTGGTATTTATGGCGGTCAATTACGAACTAAAACACCTTGTTATTACTCAGGAAATCATCGATAACAATCGTATCGTGGTTGAGGTTAATGAGAAGGTCAATGTTCTCGATGAAGTGGTTATTTCTCCGGAAAACAGAGCGAAGTTCTTGGAACTTAAAAACGAAGAATTCAAACAATACGTCTATGAAATTGATCGTGGAACGGAGGTAGAAAACATCGCTCAACCCACGTATTTGAGAGGGATGAAAAACGGAATTAATTTTGTGAATATTTTTAAGGCAATCTTCAAGGATAACATCGATAAGAATCGTCCGAACTTGAAGCTTTCTGAAATTTTAAGAGCAGTGTACGACGATCAGTTTTTTGTAGATAATTTGTATTTATCTGTGGATACGATTGATGGTTTCTTGGAATTTTGCGATGCTCAATCTCCAGAAAAATCACTGATGTTAAAGAAAAATGAATTTGAACTGATTCAGTTTTTAGTAGCGCAATCTCAGGCCTACTTAAACCAAAATAATGAATAATAACTTTTGGACTCTTATTTTATTAGTGCTCAGTATCCAGCTCAGTGCACAGGAATCAGACTTAAAGAAGATTAACGGAGTTTTGATTTCTTTGTCGGGTGAAGTAAGTGGAATACATATTATTAATAAAACCAGTCAATTAGCAACTATTAGTAATGCTAATGGATATTTTAGTATTAGTTCAAAACTCAACGACACTCTGGTTATTAGAGGGGTTGGTTATCAAACCAAGCAATTAATTATCGACTCTGAGAATTACAACAAATTTTCATTGGCATTAGATTTAGAAGCAGAAGTAGTCTCATTAAATGAAGTAGTTGTGATGCCCTATAATTTATCAGGTGATTTATTGGTGGATATGGAAGCGATCAGAGCAGAAGATCAAGTCAGTGAGTTTACCCTTGGTTTACCCAACGCCGATGCGACTCCGATGCGAAAATCACAGCGAATTCTAAACGAGGCTACGACCGGTGGTGGGATATTACCCGTAAATCCTATTCTCAATGCGATCACAGGAAGAACTAAAAAGCTTAAAAAAATTGTAGCTGTTGATTTAAAGAATCAGCGTACCTTGCAGGTGCGTTATTATTATCCCGATTCGTTGTTTATCAATCATTTAAATATTGACCAAGAGAAGATTCTCGATTTTATGTTTTATTGTGAAACAGATCCTGAGTTTAACTATTACGCTCAACTCAAGGACAAATTTAAAATTTGGGAACTGTTAAGAGAAAAGAGCGTGCAATACAGAGATCTAAATAAATTAAATTGAGTATGAAATACAACGGATTTTATAAAGGGGTACTTGTTTCGTTAACTCTAGTGTTTATGTCATTTAGTACTTTGCATAAGTTTTATCTCAGCGTTTCTGAAATTACTTATTCTGAATCTGATCAAAAGCTACGAATTGTCAGCAGAATTTTTATCGATGATTTAGATACGGTGCTTTTGTCTAGATATGAAATCGAATCCAAGCTCACCACAGAGTTTGAGGATCAGATGGCCCAATACTATATTGAAAAATACCTCAAGGCAAAATTACTTTTAAAAGTAAATGGAGCTGTATTGGATTACAATATCTTAGGTCACAAGGTCGATAATGATCAATTGGTATTCTTTATGGAAGCTGATTTCAATGAGCTAGAGCGTTTAAAATCCATTGAGGTACAGAATGAAGTTTTGATGGATTTATTTGAAGAGCAGCAAAATATTGTTCACATTCAACTGGGTGGTAAAAAAAAGAGTTTGATGCTGATTCTTGAACGATCCTCGGGTCAGTTAAATTTTTAACAAAACCTTCCTTTAAAAGAATTAATTAACTATTTTCAACAAAAATTATAAACCCGAACTAATGAAACGATTTAACAAACTATTTTCACTTCTTTTTATAGCTTTTTCTATGGTGGTTACTGCTCAAGAAGAAGCTCCACAAAGAGAAGGTGGGCATGAAAATCAAAGTAAATTCAGGCAGTTGTATCAAGAGTTTGCTTCGCCAAACACCTATAGATCTGCTTCTGGTGCTCCTGGACCAGATTATTATCAACAACAGGCTAATTACAAAATGAATATAGTTCTCGATGACAAGAACGCGAGAATTGATGGAGAAGAAACGATTACATATATTAATAATTCTCCGGATGCATTAGAATTTTTATGGCTTCAACTCGATCAAAACGTAAGAGCAAAAGATTCTAAGGCACCTCTTAGAAATGGTAGTGGTGTTCCTTTAGCACAACAAGCTTCTGCTTTTGCTTCATCTTATCTTGCAGAACCTTTTGACGGAGGATTTAATATCCTTTCAGTTACAGATGAGCGCGGTGCTCCTATGAGACACACGATCAATCAAACGATGATGCGTATTGATCTCTTCATGCCATTGGCTTCTGGAGAATCAGTAAGTTTTAATGTTAAATGGTGGTACAATATTCCAGACCACACTGTTAACAGAGCACGTTCTGGTTATGAGTACTTTGCTAACGATGGTAACAGAGCCTATGTGATTGCTCAATTCTTTCCGCGAATGGCTGTTTACAGTGATGTGGAAGGCTGGCAAAACCATCAATTTTGGGGATCTGGAGAGTTTGCTTTAACCTTTGGAGACTACGAAGTAAGTATTACCGTGCCAGAAGACCATATAGTAGATGGAACTGGTGAGCTTCAAAATAGAAAGCAAGTCTTTTCTAGAGAAATGATGAGTCGTTACGAACAGGCTAGTAAATCTTATTCTGAACCTGTTATGATCGTTACTCAAGCCGAAGTTGAGGCAAAAGAAGCGGCTCACACTTCAGACAATCCACCTTCAAAAACAAAAACTTGGGAATTTAAGGCTCAAAATGTAAGAGATTTTGCGTTTGCATCCTCACGAAAATTCATCTGGGATATGATGGCTGTAAAAATTGGAGCTAGAGATGTGATGGCTGTTTCCATGTATCCAAAAGAAGGAAATCCACTTTGGGAAGATTGGTCTACAAAGGTTGTAGCCTCTACTTTAAAATCGTATTCTAAATACACTTTTGACTATCCTTATCCTAAGGCGATTTCAGTTCACGCGAAGAACCAAGGGATGGAATATCCAATGATATGCTGGAACTACGGACGTCCTAATGAAGATGGCACCTATTCAGATCGTACCAAGTACGGTATGATGAGTGTTATTATTCACGAGGTAGGACACAATTTTTTCCCAATGATTGTCAACTCAGATGAGCGTCAATGGGGATGGATGGATGAAGGATTGGATACCTTTATGCAGTATTTAGCAGAGCAAGATTTTGGTGAAACTTATCCAGAGATCATCGCTCCAAATGAAAAGTATCCATCGCGAAGAGGAGACCCTTCAAAAATTGTTCCTTATATGAAAGGAGATCAAAGTTTTATCGCTCCTATTATGTCGAATCCCGAGAATGTATATCAATTAGGACCTAATGCCTATGCAAAACCAGCTACTGCATTAAACATTCTAAGAGAAACAGTAATGGGTAGAGAACTATTTGACAAGGCTTTTAAAACTTATGCGCAGCGTTGGAAGTTTAAACACCCAACCCCTGAAGACTTCTTCAGGACTATGGAAGATGCTTCTGCGGTGGATTTAGATTACTTCTGGAGAGGATGGTTCTACACAACTGACTATGTTGATATAGGAGTTAAAGGTGTTAAAAAATACTATGTAAGTAACGAGCCTACTAAGGCTATGAAAGAATACATGGCTGAACGCAATCTTACAGAGGCTGATTTACCTCCTTTAGTGTATTTAGCCGAAGAAGGTTCAGAAGACTACAATGAAGATCTCAAAGGAAAAGCTCCATCTGAAACCTCTCAAACACTTAAGGAGTTTATGATGGACAACATGACTGCTGAGGAGAGAGCTGCTGTTAAAGAGCCTAAGTTTTTCTATGAGATTACTTTTGAAAAACCAGGTGGAATTCCAATGCCACTGATCGTTTCATACACCTATGCAGATGGTACTACAGAGGATGTGACCTATCCTGCTGAAATTTGGAGAAAGAACGATCAAGAAGTAAAGCGAGTGGTATCTTCTGACAAAGAAATCGTTGGTATCGTAGTGGATCCAAAAGCAGAAACTGCTGATATTGATACGACTAACAACAGTTGGCCAAAAGAAGAAATCAAATCTGAATTTGATGAATTCAAAGAAAATATGAAAGGATAATTTATAGATTATATTTTTTGTGAAAGCGGTGCAAATGCATCGCTTTCTTTTTATATTTGCCCTATGATGTTAAACAGTATTCTATTTATTTCTGGTGCAGAAATCTTCTTTATCATGTTCATCGTGGTCATGGTATTCGGTGCTGATAAGATTCCTGACATTGCAAGAGGTCTTGGAAAGGGTATGAGACAACTAAAAGATGCCTCTGAAGATATTAAAAGAGAAATTTATAAAAGTGCCGATAAGCACGGAGTAGATGCCTCTGTAACCAAAGACATCAAAAAAGAAATAGACGAGGTTAAAGACGGTTTAGACGATTTAACGGGATCTATCAGAAGAAAATTCTAGAGTACTCTACTCATGGTTAGCCCATCTCTTATGGGCAGTAAAACAGTTTCAACACGAGGATCTGTTGCTAATTTCTTATTAAATTCCAATAAGGCTTTTGTCGTTTTGTCTTTAGGGCTTAAGGGTTCTACTACTTTACCCGTCCAGAGTACATTATCTGAAAGTATTACTGTTCCCGATTTTGACTTCTTCAATACCGCTTCAAAATAGGCGTCGTATTGCTTTTTTTCAGCATCTATAAATACCAAATCAAACACCTTATCAAAATTGGGAATTAGTTCAACTGCATCTCCAATATACTGATGAATTTGATTTCGATACGGACTTTTTTGAAAGTATTTATTTTGAATCGACTTCAGTTCTGGATTGACATCGATGGTGTATAATTCGCCCTCTTTTTGAAGACCTTCTGCCAAACAAAGCGCAGAGTATCCAGTGTAGGTGCCAATTTCTAAAATGTACTTTGGATTGATAAGTTTTGAAAACAAACTGAGTACCCTTCCCTGAAAATGCCCCGTGATCATTCTTGGTTGAATCACCTTGAGATGCGTTTCTCTACTGAGTTCCCTCAAATGTTCAGGTTCCTTTTGGGAGTGCTCTGCGATATAGGATTCAATAAGTTCAGGTAAAAAATGCATCTAGACAGTTTTAGGGGTTTTAATCAGCAAATAACTACTCAAAATCACTACAAAGATACAAGAGCTCAGCAAACCGTAAAAGCTGTATTCTAATCCAAATTGTTCGGCGGTAAAACCAAGAATAACAGGTCCTATTAAAAATCCACTATATCCAAAACCCGCTACTATAGTCAGTGCTTTTGCTGCATCTATTTTTGAGGTTCTTCCAGTGATTCTAAAGAGTTCAGGAACCATCACAGAGAATCCAAGTCCTATGAGTCCAAAGCCACTGATGCTAATATATAGATCATTTACAAGAACCAATGCATATCCAATACAGGCTACCAGTGCACCTAAAAGTAAAACGCGTACCGATCCTATTTTTTGACTGATGCCATCACCAAAAAAACGCCCTATGGTCATTGCGATAGAAAACCCTAAAAACCCAGCACCAAAGAGTACTGTTGGAGCCATCGTAATATCTTTAAGGTAAAGTCCACTCCAATCAGCAATCGCTCCCTCTGATCCCATAATTACAAATGAGATCAAACCTAATAACAATATGGTTTTGACATAGAACCAATCAATTTTTTCTTTGGATTCAGACGCTCCACTAAGACTGCTATACTGCTTTGAAAGCCAGAAGTTGATTCCTATTGAAAAAAGTGTGGCTAAAGCAATATGTAAAACAGGATTGTTGAAGCTCGTAATTGCAAAAGTTCCTAAACCCGAGAGTGCCCCTCCAAGACTAAAAAATCCATGCATGGCTGACATCAGATTGATTTGATCTTTTTTTTCGATGATGGTCACTAGATTATTCATAGAAATATCAAGTATTCCTTGAACAATTCCCATGACAAAAAGCGCCATAAAAAGCCCTGTTAGAGAACCGACTACAAAGGGCAGCACATAGAGTAGAGGAAGTATTAAAACACTTATTTTGGTAGCCTTACCACTTCCAACTAGAGAGATGATTTTCGGCACAAATCCCATGATGCTAAATATTCCCAGTGCAAAGGCAAATAGAGCTATTCCTAGCTCAGCTTTATTTAAGTCGAGTTGTTCTTTGATGTAGGGAATGTAAATAGCCCAAGTTCCGTAGAGAATGTTCAGTGTCGTAAATACGTATGCTACTGAAAAATAGGTTCTATTCCTTAGAATAGCTACAAGTGAATTCATAGTTAATTTTAACAAATACAAATATAGACTTTAAGGATTAATTAGTGATTTTTATTCTTAGCTAAAAGATATTATAATAGTATATTTGATTTAGATAAAATTAATACCAATGAGTAAAGCAAAAGGAAAAATTCAAGAAAAAATAGATGAGAAATTACTTCAGGAACGCAAAGTATTTCTCTGGGGACAGGTAGATGATCATTCGGCAAAACACGTCATTGATCGTCTTTTATATTTGGATTTGATTTCTAATGATGAAATTCAATTGATTATTAATTCTCCAGGTGGTTATGTGACTTCAGGTTTTGCGATTTACGATACCCTAAAGTCTATTAAGAGTCCCGTATCTACAGTTTGTTCAGGTTTGGCAGCTTCTATGGCTTCGATTTTGTTATCAGCAGGTGAGAAGGGTAGAAGATTTATAGAACCTCACGCACAGGTAATGATCCATCAACCAAGTGGAGGGGCTAGAGGTCAGGCATCGAACATTGAAATCCAAGCTCGAGAGATTATCAAAACTAGAACGCTGAGTGCAGAAATCTTAGCGACTAACTGTAACCAATCAGTAGACAAAGTTCTCAAAGATTTTGATAGAGACTATTGGATGAATGCACAGGAATCTATTGATTACGGAATTGTAGATGGCGTAAAGAAATAACATTCAGTTATGTTGAACATAAAAAAGCCCCTTAAAATTATTAAGAGGCTTTTTTTATTGTAAGTCTATGATTAAATCTTATCGAATAATTTGTGCATTTTTTCTTGCTCTTCTTCAGCTAATAGTGGATCAACAAGAATTCTTCCTGAATGCTCATCAGTTATGATTTTCTTTCTAGAAGCTATTTCTACTTGAACCTGTGGCGGAATCGTAAAGAATGAACCTCCAGAAGCACCTCTTTCGATTGCTACTACTGCTAAACCATTTTTGGTTTTAGTTCGAATTCTTTGGTAAGCATTAATTAAACGATCTTCGATTTTAGCTTGAAATTCTTCAGATTTTTTTAGAAGTTCAGCTTCTTCTTTTTCAGTTTCAGCTAAAATACTATTAAGTTCATTTTTTTTGTGACTTAAGTGCTCCTCTCTATTAGAAAGGCGTTCCTTAGCTTGTTCAATAGCTTCTTTTTTATGTTCGATTTGAGCCTTGAACTCTTTGATGTTCTTTTCAGCTAATTCGATTTCTAATTCTTGGAATTCAATCTCTTTTGACAGGGAATCGTATTCTCTGTTGTTTCTTACGTTTTTTTGCTGCTCTACATATTTCTTGATAGCAGCTTTAGAATCATCAATTAAATTCTTCTTATTAGAAATCTCAACTTTAATAGTTTCTAAATCAGAATTTAATTTATCCAATCTAGTTTTTAATCCTGCTACTTCGTCTTCAAGATCTTCAACTTCTAAAGGAAGTTCTCCACGAACATTTCTGATTTCATCTATTCTCGAATCGATAAGTTGCAAATCGTACAGTGATCTTAACTTTTCTTCAACTGTAACATCTTTATTTTTTGCCATATTTAGTAATACTTAACTGGATTAGTTAGGGTCTCTGATAGAGAGGGTGCAAAATTAGGAATTTTTTTTGTAAGATACTCAACTAAAAGGTTTTTTGTAAACTGTTCACTCTCAAAATGTCCAATATCTGCCAAAAGAATACTTCCTTCGGCTTTAAAATAGTCGTGATATTTAAGATCTGCAGTCACAAAGGCATCTGCTCCCGCTCTTTTGGCAGCCTCTATTGCAAAGGCTCCTGAACCTCCTAATACAGCTACTTTAGTGATCATTTTATCAGTATAGGCAGAGTGTTTAATAACCTCAATGTCAAATTTTCCTTTGAGTTTCGACAAAAATTGATGTTCATTAATCGGTTTGTCTAAGATTCCGATTCGACCCATCCCCACTTCCTCGTGTGAATTGTCTAGTGTGACTATGTCATAAGCAACAGTTTCATACGGGTGAGATGCGTTTAAAGCAAGGATTACAGCGGTTTCTTTGTCAGCTGTATACACTAATTGAAGTTGTACCTCCTCGACCTTTTCTGATTGATTGTGATTTCCAAGGGTAGGATTCGAACCTTCAAGAGGAGTGAACTCTCCCTGCCCCTGAGAACTAAAACTGCAGTTTTGATAATTTCCGATAGTCCCTGCGCCAGCTTTGTACAGGGCTGACTTTACGGTTTCAATACTTTCTTTTGGAATATAAGTGCTCAATTTTTTGATCAGTCCTGTTTTTGGGATTAAAACCTTTACCTCTTTAAGTTTGAGTTTTTGAGCAATGGCAGCATTCACTCCTTCCTTAACATTATCTAATGCAGTATGCATGCTGTAGATAGCAATATCATTCTTGATTGCTTTAATAACAGTTTTAGTGACGTAATCAGAAGGGATGAGCTTTTTTAAACCTCCAAAAATAATCGGGTGAAAGCTAACAATGAGGTTACAGTTTTTTTCAATGGCTTCATCAACAACAGCCTCTGAGGTATCTAAAGTAACTAGGATGCCACTGACCTCTTTTTGGTCATCTCCAACTAAAAGTCCGACATTGTCAAAATCCTCTGCATAAGCTAAGGGAGCTAATTCTTCTATGATTTGACATACTTCTTTTACAATCATACTTACTTTTTTAGGTATAACAAATATAATTATTATAATTTCGTCATATGAATTTAAGAACTGTATTATTATTTCCTCTGTCGTTTAAATACGCATGTATCGTGTTTTTTCGCAATAAGTTTTACGATTGGGGATGGTTTAAAAGTCACAGTTTTACAACCCCTACAATTTGTGTAGGAAATATTTCTCTAGGAGGAACTGGAAAAACCCCTATGATTGATTTGTTGATTAATCATTATAAAAATAAGAAGATCGTTGTACTTTCTAGAGGCTATGGAAGAAAAACAAAGGGGTTAATTCACGCTCATATCCATTCGACAGCACTACAAATAGGGGATGAACCCAAACAGCTTCTTGACATGCATCCAGAAATTGAACTGGTGGTTTCAGAATCAAGAGTTAAGGGAATGCAGTATATAGAATCTCAATTAAAGCCACACTTAGTGCTATTAGATGATGCCTTTCAACATCGAAGTCTCAAAACGAAGGTCAATATTCTATTAACGACTTATTCAAAGCCTTTTTTTAAGGATTGTTATTTGCCATTAGGAACACTTAGAGATCATAAAATAAGTGTCAATAGAGCAGATATGCTTGTGGTAACAAAGGCTCCTAGGCAAGTGTGTTTAACGGATAAAAGTGAGTTTAAGTCTCAATTTTCAGCAACTAAACCAGTTTATTTTTCACATTTAGAATACGCAGATCAATGTATTGGAGAAGCAACTACACTTTCTATAGAGGAATTGAAAGATCTAAAGGTGAATTTGGTAACGGGGATTGCGAATCCAAAACCACTTTTAAATCATTTAGCTCAAAAAGGAATCCAGGTAACTCATTTTAAATATAAGGATCACCATCAATACACTGAAAATGATCTTGAACACATTCGTCAAAATGGAGAAATTATATTGACGACCCAAAAAGATTTTGTCAAGCTAAAAGGTAGATGTGACTCCTTATACTATTTAGGAATTCAACATCAGATAGAACAAGAAGAGTCGTTTTTAAAATCTCTTGATCAACTATTGAATTCTTAAGTCATATGCTTTTGAGCTTTGTAGGAAGATCGAACTAAGGCAGAACTCTCTAAATGTCTAAAGCCCATTTCTAATCCTATTTCCTCGTATTTCTTAAACTGTTCTGGAGTAATGAATTCCACTACAGGTAAGTGTTTCTTTGAAGGTTGAAGATACTGACCGATGGTTACGATATCTACCTTAGCATCCCTAAGATCTTTTAAGGTTTCAATCACTTCCTCCTCTGTTTCTCCAAGACCTAGCATGATCCCTGATTTTGTTCGATTAATTCCTTGGTCTTTTAAATAACGAAGAACTTCAAGAGAACGATCATACTGAGCTTGAATTCGAACGGATCGGGTCAATCTTCGAACCGTTTCCATATTGTGAGAAACCACCTCTGGAGCAACTTTTACGATGCGATCTATTTGCTTGTGGTTGCCTTGAAAATCTGGAATAAGTGTCTCTAAAGTAGTATTGGGATTTAATCTTCGAATCGCTTGAACGGTTTCAGCCCATATAATTGAACCTCCATCCTTTAAATCATCGCGATCTACAGAAGTAATCACCGCGTGCTTGATCTTCATGATCTTAATAGACTGAGCAACCTTTTCAGGCTCTTCCCAATCAACTTGATCAGGTCTTCCAGTCTTTACACCGCAAAAGCCACAGGAACGCGTACAAATATTTCCAAGAATCATAAAGGTAGCCGTTCCTTCGCCCCAGCACTCTCCCATATTTGGGCAAGAACCAGAGGTGCAAATGGTATGTAAATCGTATTTATCGACCAAACCTCTAAGTTGCGTGTATTTCTTTCCTGTTGGAAGCTTAACTCTTAACCATTTTGGTTTACCAGTTTTTTTAGGCTCTACACTTGTTGTAATCGTTTCAGACATATTCGCTTATTAATTGGTATCGGTTTCAGATTGAATACTTTGAGCAAGTAATTTCTTTGCTCTTAAGAGTTGTACCTTTATGGAATTTAAAGGTTGATTGAGTTGATCAGCAATAGCAGAATATCTCATCTGCCTAAAATATCTCAAATTGATAATTTCTCTGTAATGAGGTTTTAATTGATTGATGTGTTTGAGTAATGTATCTAATTGTTGCTCTTTAATCAAATCATCTTCTGCACTTGAAGCCTCATCGACTACATTTTGAGCGATAAAGTCCTCTTCAATAGAGTTATTTGTCGGTGCATTTTTGTGTTTTCTAAGAAGATCGATTCGAATATTCTTAGAAATGGTGATGAGCCAGGTCTTAAAATTATAGTTGGAATCAAATTTATCAATATGATCGAAGGCTTTCGAAAAGGTTTCAATGCAAATATCTTCTGCATCATTTTCATTTTGAAACTGATTCTGAAAATTAAAAACATCCTTCCAATAGATATCTAGAAGGGTGCTAAAGGCGAGTTGGTCACCTTTTTTTGCAGCCTCGATGGTATGTAGAAGTTGATCCTCGCTCACTTAAGCCTCAGCCTTTCGTTCACATTGATGATCAGGAACTTTGCCACAGTAACCACAAGTGACTCCTTCTTTGTTCAAGAAAGGGGATTGACTCGCACAAGTTCCTGCGAATTTTCCATCTTTCTTCCCCCATATTTTGATTGCTATTCCGGCAAAAGCCAGTGCTAAAATGCCGATTGTCAATAAGGCTAATTTCATAGTTGAAAAATTTGTACAAAATTACAAAAAAAGATTGGAATGAGAATAGTGAAAAGGTGCAGTAAAATGAAAGGTTATTTGATAATTCTGACCTCAGGTTCAAGAGTAATTCCAAATTGTTTATGGATCTTTTTGATGATCTCCATTGCAAATTCATAAACTTCTTTTCCAGTAGCATTTCCATGATTTACCAGTACAAGTGCTTGCTTGTGATGGGAACCCACATTACCTATTCTTTGACCTTTAAAGCCTGCCTTTTCAATTAGCCAGCCTGCAGCTATTTTTACCTGATTGTTTTCTTGAGTGTAATGAGGTATTTCGGGATAGGTCTTTTGAAGTGATTCTAATTGTGGTTGATCGATAATGGGATTCTTAAAAAAGCTTCCTGAATTTCCTAGCTCTTTTGGATTGGGGAGTTTTTCAGATCTGATTTGAATAACGGCTTCGGACACATCTTTAATCGTCGGGTTTTTAATTCCCTTATCTTTTAGAACTGTTTGAATTGCTCCGTAATCCATATGGAGTTTGTGATTGGATTTTTGTAACTTATAAATCACCGAAGTGATGATGTAGCGATTCTGGTGTTTTGATTTAAAGATCGAATCTCTATATCCAAATTTACAATCATTATTTGCTAGAGTTACGAGTTCATTAGTGGTTCGATCGAGTACTTCGCAGCAGTGAAAACGATCTCCTTGTTCTACTCCATAGGCTCCAATATTTTGAATAGGGGCCGAGCCCACATAGCCAGGAATGAGTGAAAGGTTTTCGAGTCCTCCATAGTGGTGTTCAATACACCAAAGTACAAATTCATGCCATACTTCACCAGCCATAGCTTTAACGAGGACTTCATCATTGGTTTGTTCTAAAACTTCAATGCCTTTGAGTCCCATATGAATCACCATTTGATCCAAATCATTCATGAATAGAAGATTGGATCCACCACTTAAAATAAAAGGGTTTTTAGAGTGGTCTTGTGTAAGTGCTTCTTTAAGAGTTTCTATCGTTTGTACATAAAGATATTTGGAAGCCTTTACATCAATTCCAAAACTATTGAATTCTCTGAGCGATATGTTCTCTTTTAGGTTCACAAGGTTCTGTAGGTTTCTAATCCTTTAGCTAAGATACGCATTGCTTCTCTAAGTTTGTTTTCTTCGAGAACATAGGCGATGCGAATTTGATTTCGACCCAGTCCATGGGTAGAATAGAAACCAGCAGCAGGTGCCACCATGACCGTTTTATTATCGAGGTTGAAATGTTCTAACATCCACTGTGCAAAATGATCAGCATCATAGATGGGAAGTTCCACTACACAGTAAAAAGCTCCGTTGGGAATCCCCACCTTAATATCAGGTATTCTCTCTAATTCCTCTATGAGGATATTTCTTCTTTTTTCGTATTCCTGTTGAATTTCTTCGTAGTAAGAATCTTCAATATCTAAAACAGATTCTGTTGCTAGTTGTGCATAAGAAGGAGGGGAGAGCCTGCATTGAGCAAACTTCATCGCTGTGTGAATTACTTCTTTGTTTTTTGAGACAATACATCCGACTCTTGCACCACACATAGAGTATCGTTTGGAGACAGAATCGATTAGAATCGCACATTTTTCACTTCCTTCAATACTGAGAATCGAATGATGTTTGTGGCCGTTGTATACAAATTCGCGATACACTTCATCGACTACCAAAAACAAATCGTGCTCATTAGCAAAGACTACGAGTTCTTCTAATTCTTCTCTGGTATAGAGATAACCTGTTGGATTACCGGGGTTACAAATTAAAATCGCCTTAGTTTTGGGTCGTAAAAAACGCTCCAAATACTTAATACTCGGCATTTTAAAATTGTCGTCGATCGAGGTAGTGATCGGTACTAAATTCACCAAGTTCAAGGTTGTGTAACCGTAGTAATTGGCGTAAAAAGGTTCGGGAACTAAAAGTTCGTCACCTGGATCAGCTATAGATCCAATAGTAAAAGTTAGCGCTTCAGATCCTCCTGTGGTGATAATGATGTCACTAGGATCTAAGTCAACTTGGTGTTTTTTGTAATAATCAGCAAATTTTTGACGAAGACTTACAGAGCCTTCAGTCTTACTGTATGATAATACATCAATCGTATTGTTTTTTACAGCATCTAGTGCTACTTTGGGTGTTGGAATATCAGGTTGACCAATATTGAGGTGAATCACTTCTATTCCATTCTCTTTCGCACGATCAGCATAGGGAACCAGTTTTCGAATCGGAGATTCGGGCATATGTGACCCTTTAGTAGATATTTTAGGCATATAAATTTTAGTGGTTGAACTTATTCAACCCTTCCTTTGATAATTATTTTTTTAGTATCTCCAGCATTAGAACTCACCCATGTGGTTTTAAAAAACGGTCCTACTCTGTTGGTGTCATACTTCACTTTGATCACTCCTTCTTTTCCTGGTAGAATAGGGTCTTTTGGTTTTTCTGGAACGGTGCATCCACAACTCGATCTTACTCCAGTAATCACTAATGGGGCGTCACCAGTATTGGTAAAGGTGAATATACGAGCACCATCGGCGCCTTTTTTGATAATTCCATAGTCAATAGTATCCTTTTGAAATTCAATTTTGGCTTGTTGGGCATTAGCAGTAAAAGCCACAAGGGCAAATCCTAAGAGTAAAATGAGTTTTTTCATAACCAAACGTATTAATAATCAAGCGCAAAGTTAACAAATTCAAAAAGCTAAGCGATTTTTGCAAATAGAAAATCACGTTAAAAATCATTAAGATGTAAAAAAATGTGATGAATTTAAATAAATATTACATTGATCTGATCGTTATACATCATTTTGAAGGGATTTTGTAGTTCATTTTTCTATTTTTGCAGTCATATAAATTAACTATGAATATTCCATCGAAATACAACCCTCAAGAATCAGAGAAGAAGTGGTACGATTACTGGATGAAAAACAATTATTTTCACTCCACTCCAGATGCACGAACTCCTTATACCATTGTAATTCCACCACCAAATGTTACCGGAGTCCTCCATATGGGACATATGCTTAATAATACGATTCAAGATGTACTGATTCGACGTGCTCGATTAAAAGGATTCAATGCTTGTTGGGTACCTGGTACGGATCATGCATCTATTGCGACTGAGGCAAAGGTTGTAGCGCGTTTAAAAGAACGAGGAATTCAAAAGTCTGATCTTACTAGAGAGGAATTTTTAAAACACGCATGGGAGTGGAAGGAAGAATACGGAGGTGTGATATTAGAACAACTCAAAAAGTTAGGATGTTCTTGTGATTGGGATCGAACCTCTTTTACTATGGATCAACATATGTCTGATTCAGTTATTGAGGTGTTTGTAGATTTATTTAACAAAGGTCAGATTTACAGAGGTTTTAGAATGGTTAACTGGGATCCCCAGGCCCTCACAACGCTTTCTGACGAAGAGGTGATTTATGAAGAAAAGCAAGGTAATTTGTACTATGTTGCTTATCAAATAGTAGATTCTGATGAAACGATCACCATTGCAACGACTCGACCCGAGACCATTCTTGGTGATACGGCGATCTGTATTCATCCCCAGGATGAACGTTATTCACAACTCAAAGGAAAGAAGGTTGTCGTTCCAATTGCAAACCGAGAAATCCCAATCATTGAAGATGAGTATGTCGATATGGAATTTGGAACAGGATGTTTAAAAATCACCCCTGCTCACGATATTAACGATTACGGTATTGGACAAAAACACGGCTTAGAAACCATCGATATTTTTAATGCAGATGCTACTTTAAATAGCTTTGGATTAGAATTTGAGGGAATGGATCGTTTCGAAGCTCGAAAGGCAGTTGCTCAAAAGCTCGAAGAATTGGGAGTTTTAATCAAGAAAGAGTCTCATCTACACAAAGTAGGTACCTCTGAACGCACCAAGGCAGTTATTGAGCCTAGACTTTCTGATCAGTGGTTCTTAAGAATGGAAGATCTCGTAAAACCAGCAATAGATGCTGTATTAAAAGACGAGGAAGTAAAGCTTTTCCCATCCAAATTTAACAACACCTATCGCAATTGGGTAGAGAATATTCGCGATTGGAATATCTCTAGACAACTCTGGTGGGGTCAACAGATTCCAGCCTACTATTACGGAGATGGACAAGACGATTTTGTAGTGGCTCAAACTGCTGAAAAGGCCTTAGAGCTCGCTAAAGCAAAATCATCGAACAATGACTTAAAGGTGTCTGACCTCAGGCAAGATGCAGATGTTCTCGATACATGGTTTTCTTCATGGCTTTGGCCTATGAGTGTATTTAATGGAGTACTCGAACCAGACAATGAAGAATTTAACTATTACTATCCAACCAACGATTTGGTGACAGGTCCAGATATTTTATTCTTTTGGGTGATTCGAATGATTGTCGCAGGATATGAATTTAAAGGAGAAAAACCATTCTCTAATGTGTATTTGACAGGACTTGTTCGCGATGCACAGCGAAGAAAAATGTCGAAGTCTCTCGGAAATTCTCCAGATGCTTTAAAACTCATTGAGGATTACGGAGCAGATGGTGTTCGAGTTGGATTACTCCTCAGTTCTGCAGCGGGTAATGATTTGATGTTTGATGAGAGTCTTTGTAATCAAGGAAAGAATTTTGCTAATAAAATTTGGAATGGATTTAGATTGGTTCAATCCTGGGAAGTCGATGATCAAATTCCTCAACCTGAGGCCGCAGCATTAGCGATTGAATGGTACCAAGCCAAGTTCAACCAAACCTTAGAACAGATCGAAGATCACTATTCTAAATACAGAATATCAGATGCACTGATGGCTACTTACAGACTCATCTGGGATGATTACTCATCTTGGTTATTGGAACTTGTAAAACCTGTGTATCAGCAGCCTATTGATAAAAAGACCTATGATGCTATAGTTGAGCTACTCGAAGGAAATTTAAAGCTGTTACATCCATTTATGCCATTTTTAACTGAAGAGGTTTGGCAATACATCAACGAGCGTCAAGAAGATGAAGCGCTGATTGTAGCAAAATGGCCTAAGGGAGGAGAATACGATCAAGACTTGATAGCATCTTTTGAAACAGCAACTGAGATTATTTCTGGAATTCGTACGATTCGCAAAGAAAAGAATATTCCGAACAAGGATTCTTTAGAACTCTTTGTTATGGAAGCAGATGCTGGGTATGATGCCAGATGGGATGCTGTACTTGAGAAAATGGGAAATTTGAATACACTTAAAAAAACAGTAGCTCCAATTGAAGCAGCCTTAAGTTTTCGAGTGAAATCAACAGAATTTTTTATACCAATTGGAGATGCGATTGATGTTGAGGCTGAATTAGAAAAAATTGAAAAGGAACTATCGTATACTGAAGGATTTTTAAATTCTGTACGCAAGAAACTTTCCAATGAACGCTTTGTGTCGAACGCACCTGAGCAAGTTATCGTTATAGAGCGCCAAAAAGAAGCTGATGCACTTGCAAAGATTGAAACCTTAAAGCAAAGTAGATCTAATTTGAAAAAATAAGAGGCTAAATCACAGAATTTCATATATTTAGATAAATGAAATTCTTATGGCTTCTTATGCTCAGGCACTTTTTATCGCCATTCCTTTTTTTGTTCTTCTCATGTTTATTGAGATTGGGTATGGAATTCTAACGAAACGTCAAACTTATAGTGTAGTTGATACCATTTCGTCCTTGAGTTCAGGGATCACTAATTCTATCAAGAACTTACTAGGTCTTGGCTTTATAATTCTCTCATATCCCTATTTACTTGAAAAATTAGCATTTTTTCAACTGGATGATCAGTGGTGGGTATGGGTCATAGCATTTGTATTTATAGATTTTGCAGGATATTGGAGTCATCGCATTAGTCACAGTATGAATCTTTTTTGGAATGATCACATTATTCACCACTCAAGTGAGAACTTCAATCTAGCCTGTGCTCTCAGGCAGCCTATATCAGACTTACTTCGTTATTACCCCTTATTGTTACTTCCAGCTTCGATTGTAGGGGTTCCACACCAGATTATCGCCTTTATTGCACCCATACATCTCTTCTTGCAGTTTTGGTATCACACGGAACATATTGGGAAGTTGGGCTTTTTAGAATACATCATTATTACCCCTTCACAGCATCGAGTACACCATGCGATCAACACTCCTTATATCGATAAGAATTTAGGACAAATTTTCGCTATATGGGACCGCATCTTTGGAACTTATCAGGAAGAATTAGAAGACGAAGCTCCTCAATATGGCGTATTAAAACCCTTGAGAACCTGGAACCCTATTCGAATTAATTTCATGCACTTATGGCAACTAGCAAAGGATGCATACAGAGCAAAATTAGTTTGGGACAAGCTTCGTATTTGGGTGATGCCTACAGGATGGAGACCTGCTGATGTGGCTGAAAAGTATCCATCAAGCCTTATTGAAGATGTATATGGATTTGAGCGATATACTACCCATACTTCTGTTAATTTTCAGATTTATGCCGTTTTTCAAATGCTTTCAGTTTTAGGGCTTTTTCTAATGATGATTTATGGTTTTGAAAACTTGAGTTCTTCTGAGATACTGCTCTTTAGTTTGTATTTAGGGGTTAGCATCTACGGATACAGTGACTTATTAGATCTCAAATTCAGTGGATTCGTCATTGAATTAATACGAACTGGATTTGGTTTTTGGCTCTTAGGCAATTTAGAGCATTGGGAAGGACTTTACAATTTATTTGTTCCCTTTAATACTTTATTAGTGTCGTATTTAGTGTTGACACTTATAGGTACAATCTACGTGACCTCAGTTGAATTTCCAAAATCTAAGAGTGTCTTAGTCTAGACCTTCTTCTTTGTCGTTTGTTGTAGCAATAATTGATTTAGCACCTACTACTTTTTGACCTAATTGAACGGCTACAAGGGCGTCTAGAGGTAAAAAGATATCGATTCTAGACCCAAACTTAATAAAGCCAGCATCAGCTCCCTGAATCGCTTTTTCACCGACCTTCGCATAGTTGACAATGCGTCTAGCAACTGCACCTGCTATTTGTCTGTATAGTACAGCTCCGAATTTAGGAGTTTTTACCACAACAGTTGTACGTTCATTCTCAGTGCTTGATTTTGGATGCCAAGCAACAAGGTATTTACCTGGGTGGTATTTAGAATATTCTACAACTCCACTACATGCATATCGAGTTACGTGAACATTTAATGGAGACATAAAGATGGAGATCTGTTTTCTCTTTCCTTGAAAGTACTCTGGTTCTTCTACTTCTTCAATCACCACTACCTTACCATCTACAGGTGCAAGTATGTGATTCAAATTAAATTGAACCTCTCTTTTAGGATTTCTAAAAAAGTACAGGATAAGCGAAAACAATACGAGTACTGCAAGTTGTATCAACTTTGCTATATAAAAATAGTCAGCTAAAAAATAATCAGCAGCAACTGCAATTGCAGCACAAATTAAAAAACTAACAATAATTATCTTAAACCCTTCTCTATGAAACATAATTACAAAGACTAATAAATAAATACACAAATGGTGCTGCAAAAATAAGCGAATCTAATCGATCTAGCATCCCTCCATGACCAGGAAGTATTGCTCCACTGTCTTTAACATGTGCTGTTCTTTTAAATTTACTTTCGATAAGATCACCTAAGTTGCCAAAAACGACTACAATAATTCCAACTCCAAACCACTGTACTAAACTAAGATATGAGTCAAAATCAGAATAATTAGAAACCTGAGAAACTCCATAAGCAGCTAATAGTGCAAATAAGCCACCTCCAATGGCACCCTCAATAGTTTTTTTAGGAGAAACCGATTTGAATAGTGGTCTTTTACCCAAATATTTTCCTACTATAAAAGCAAATGAATCGTTAACCCAAACAATGATGAAAAATCCAGCAATGATAAATTCTACAAACCCTTCAGTTTGATAGGGAGCTTTTCTAAGGAAGATAAAACCACCTCCAATATAAAAAAGCGATACAATAAATCGAAGCACTTTGTCAAATACAAAACTCTTGTTGGCCAATAAACGATACAGTAAGAACAAGTTAACCGACAAGGTAATCGCTAGTAACATATTGACTGCAATAGAACTGTTTAAAAAATATACATAGAGCCACCAGAGTAACAGATACGCTAAATAGATTGGGTAATCCTTAATCTTATTCATACGATTGAGCTCATACAAACAAGCAAATCCGAACCCCATAAATAGAAAGTCAAAGGCATCGGTGTTTAAAAACACTACTGCAAGTAAGAGGCCTACATACACAACCCCCGTAATGGCTCTTCTCAGTAAAACTTTCATTTTACAAATCTTCTAATAAAATTAGATAAAGGTTTTTAACACTACTACCATAGGAGAGAAAATCTTCTTTAGTTTCCTCTTCTGTTTTAAAGTTTTTTAGAGTCGTAATATTACCAGGAATCCGCTCCTTGTAGATTCTTTTAATCTGTTTTAATCCATCGGTGATGGAGTCTAACAACTGACTCGTAGTAGCGTAAACAATAATGTTATTTGGTAATTGGTCTAATTTCATTTCTCCAATCTGGTTTTCAGAAATGAGAATTGATCCGTTTTGTGCAATAAGGTATTCACAAGAAGTAAAGAGCAGATTAGACTCTTTACTATTATTAGTATAGTTGATGTTTTGAGACTTACAAAAAGGACTTAAGGTTTCTGAAAATAAATAAAAAGGGGTCTCTTGCCAATTGTTTTCATCAATGATATCCGTAAGTGATTGACTCACTTCTTCATGAGAGACACAATAAAGAAATTTCCCTCCATTTTTTGTGAAATTAATGGTGAATTTCTCATCAACTGGGACTTTGATTTCAGGCATAAACGCACCTCGATCTTCCTGATCATTATCAGATTTATCACTGCTTTTTTTGCCAAATATTTTTTTAAATATACTCAAAGTCTATACATCAGTTTGAGGGCTATTTTCTTGATTGGCTTCCTCAATAGTTGTTTTTGTATTTTTAATTACGTGTTCTTCATCATTGTTTTCAGCTTTTAACTCCTCGACAGTCTTAGCTGTTTCGTAGGGTCTTTTGCCAAAAATTTCTTCTAAATCGTCCTTAAATATAACTTCTTTTTCCAATAATCGTTTAGCGAGAAGGGTTAATTTATCTTTTTTCTTTTCGATAAGCTCGATCGCTCTTTGGTATTGAGATTCAATTAGTTTTGAAATTTCTTGATCGATTAATTGAGCCGTTTCTTCACTATAGGGTTTGGTAAAACCATAAGCATCTTGACCTGATGAATCGTAATAAGTAATGTTTCCTAACTTGTCGTTTAACCCGTAAACAGAGACCATTGCCCTTGCCTGTTTAGTTACTTTTTCCAAGTCACTTAGTGCACCAGTTGATATTTTATCAAAAATCACCTTTTCAGCAGCTCGCCCCCCTAGAGTAGCACACATTTCATCGAGCATTTGTTCAGTTCTAACAATTTGACGTTCTTCTGGAAGGTACCATGCGGCTCCGAGAGAACGACCTCTTGGAACAATAGTAACTTTTACTAGTGGAGCAGCGTATTCTAAGAACCAACTTACCGTAGCATGTCCAGCCTCGTGAAAAGCAATGGCCTCTTTTTCCGCAGGAGTGATGATTTTATTTTTCTTTTCCAAACCACCGATGATGCGATCCACGGCGTCTAAGAAGTCTTGTCTTCCTACTTTCTTTTTGTTTTTTCTGGCAGCGATCAATGCTGCTTCGTTACAGATATTGGCAATATCAGCACCAGAGAAACCTGGAGTTTGTCTTGCTAAAAAGTCGGTTTCGATACTGTCGTCAATCTTGATCGGTTTTAAGTGGACCTCAAAGATTTCTTTACGTTCGTTTAAATCAGGAAGATCAACATAGATTTGACGATCAAATCGACCTGCTCTCATAAGTGCAGTATCCAATACATCTGCACGGTTTGTAGCAGCCAATACAATCACATTGGTATTCGTTCCAAAACCGTCCATTTCTGTCAGTAATTGGTTGAGTGTGTTTTCACGCTCATCGTTCGAACCAGTGATGTTGTTTTTTCCTCTAGCTCTCCCAATTGCATCAATCTCATCGATAAAAATGATGGCTGGAGATTTATCCTTTGCTTGTTTAAATAAATCACGTACTCTAGAAGCACCAACACCTACAAACATTTCCACAAAATCAGATCCAGACAAAGAAAAGAAAGGAACCTTTGCTTCACCAGCTACTGCCTTTGCTAAAAGCGTTTTACCAGTTCCTGGAGGGCCTACAAGTAATGCACCTTTTGGTATTTTGCCACCAAGAGAAGTGTATTTTTTTGGGTTTTTAAGGAACTCTACGATTTCTTCAACCTCTTCTTTTGCTCCTTCTAAACCTGCAACATCTTTAAAAGATGTTCTTGTGTCGGTCTTTTCGTCGAAGAGCTTCGCCTTAGATTTCCCGATATTGAAGATTTGACCTCCTCCACCGCCACCGCCACCGGCCATACGTCTCATGATAAAGATCCATACGACAATCAGTAAGGCAAAGGGTAGAATGGTTAGAATAAGATCTCCAAATACATTGGATTCCACCTCAAAAGTCACTTCAGTTTCTAAATTATTCTCTTGAATGACTTCATTGATGGCATTTTCAAAGTTTTGTAAGTCACCAAAATTCAATTCATATGCAGGAGTGAGGTTCGATGGTACAAATACTGAACTATCTCTTCCTTTGGAGTGAGTTTCTTTCTCAAAAGCCTCTTCATTTAGGTAGACTTTTGCTTGTTTGATATTACTGACAATAACAATTTTAGAAACATCTCCATCTTTCAAAAAGCGTTGTAACTCATAAGTGGAGGTCTTTTGAACGTTAGAAAATGCATCATTGCCAAAAATTTGCAATCCCAGTAGACCAACTACGACAATTGTGTAGATCCACCAGATATTGAATTTAGGTTTTTTATTAGTAGGTTTTTTATTAGTGCTCATAGCTGTTTTTTATAGATTAAGCCTGACTGATGTGCGTGACTTTTGCGTCCCCCCATAGGCTTTCGATATCGTAGTACTCTCTGGTTGCTTTTTGAAATATGTGTACGACTACGTTGACGTAATCTAAGAGCACCCATTCTCCGTTTTCTGAACCTTCAACGTGCCAGGGCTTATCTTTAAGGGTTTTGCTTACGATTTTTTGAATGGAGCTAACAATGGCATTTACATGAGTGTTTGAGGTACCATTACAGATAATAAAATAGTCACAAACGGTGTTTTCAATTCCTCTTAAATCTAGGAGATTAATCTCCAATCCTTTAACTTCTTCAATACCTGAGATGATTGTTGTTATTAAATCATCTATCTTGATTTTTCCTTTTTGCATTAAAAAATTTTAATTTTTACAAAGTTATTATTTTTTCACGTACTTAGTTACCCAATTTAACATAAGATTAAAGCTATTTAAGTATTGAAAGCTACCGAAATACATATCGATCAAACCCCATCGACCAATACGCTAGTAAAATCGTATCAACAAGAGGGAAATTTAATCGATTTTACTTTAGTATATACTGACCATCAAACACAGGGTAGAGGGCAAATGGGCGCTAATTGGACCTCTGAAAAGGCTAAAAATATCGCCTGTAGTCTTTATAAAGAGTTTAAGGGTGTGTCAATCAATCAGCAGTTTATCATCAGTATGATTGTTTCGCTTTCGATTGTAGAAGCCTTAGAAGATATAAAAGTTCCCAACATTGCTGTTAAATGGCCAAATGACATTTACTCTGGATCTAAGAAAATAGTAGGGATACTCATAGAAACTACGATGAGTGGAAGTGAGATTTCATCTGCAATTATTGGTATTGGTATCAATGTCAATCAAACAAATTTTGATGATTTGCCTCAGGCCAATTCCCTTATCAATATTTTAGGAAAACCTACAGATCGAACCTATCTATTGCATTTAATACTAGAAAAATTTACTAAGTGGTACCATCAAATGGATAGGGGCTATGAGTTTGTAAAAACAGTATACGAATCGAAACTATATCGAAAAGACAAAGTGTCTCTTTTTAAAGGTGAATCCATTGGAACTACCAACGGAATTATTAAGGGGATCAATCAAAAAGGACAACTTATAATTGATATTGACGATAAGGGTATATTGAACTTTAATCTAAAAGAAGTAACCCTTCTTAGCTCAAATTAGAATGTAATTGCTCGATTAAGCTGTTTAAGAATTTGGTCAATGGAGCTTTTACCATCATGGCCATCATTGCGTTAAATTCACCGTCAAAATACAATTGAACCTCTGAAGAAGAATCTGAAATAGTATTGATTACCGCTTTTAATTTAAAAGGTAATTTGTCAGATGCAGCTCCTAATACAAGTTCTGAATATGGAGTTTGATCTTTTTTTTCTAGAACAATTTCAGGCATTCCTTTAAGAGCGAACAGAAATCTATTTTCATTGATTAGTTCGAATTTTTCGGTGTTCTCAGGCATGAGTTTCTCAAAGTTCTCTAGATGAGTGATAAACTCAAAAACTTCTTGAACCGATTTGTTAAGTGATACTCTAGGGCTTTCTATATTCATTTATTGATTCCAAGTACTCGGACTTAGCCTCCATTGTTTAAGGGTTTGTAAATGATTGGAATCGATGTATTTTGATGTGATTGCCTGCTTGATTAGATGATCGTAATCACTCAGGGTATGAAGAGTTAGAGCTTCAGCTTTAAAATTATCGTCTGCAGCACTAAATCCATAGGTAAAGATGGCGATCATTCCCAACAGCTGTGCATTTGAATCTCTAAGAGCTTCAGCGGCTTTGAGTGAACTTTTTCCTGTAGAGATCAAATCTTCAACAATTACTACTTTTTTGTTTTCGTCTAGTTGACCTTCAATTTGATTTTTTCTACCGTGTGATTTAGCTTCAGGTCGAACGTACACAAAAGGCAAGTCCAATTGCTGAGCAACGAGCATTCCAATACCGATAGCTCCTGTAGCTACACCTGCGATCACCTCAACCTGTGGATAGAGTTCCTTGATTTGCTGAGCCATTGATTTAGATAGCATATTTCTGACAGATGGATGTGAAAGTACTATTCTATTGTCACAATAGATAGGTGATTTCCAACCAGAAGCCCAAGTAAATGGATTTTCAGGTTTCAATTTAATTGCATTAATTTGCACCAAGAGCTCGGCTGTTTTTGCTGCGGTTTCTTTACTTAAAATCATACTACAAATGTATAAAGTTTTTGTCAATGAATCTCCATTGATTCTTACAAATAAACTATCTGAAATAGGATCGAACACTTATTTCCCTTTAAAAAAGGAATCGATATTAGTGGCCGTCAAAAAACTTCGTAAAAACAAGTTGGATAAAGCGTTTATATATCATCCAAACCACGAAGAATTACTCAACAAATTTTCTGAGATCATCAAAAAAGAAATTGCTGCAGGGGGTGTGGTTACTAATAAAAAGGGAAAAGTTCTTTTCATTTTTAGAAATGAAAAGTGGGATTTGCCTAAGGGCAAGTTAGATCCAGGTGAATCTATTGAAAGCTGTGCTTTAAGAGAGGTGGAAGAGGAGACTGGGGTTCAAGATTTGATCTTGGAAAACTCATTACAAACAACCTATCATATTTTTAAACGCAATGACAAATACCGACTCAAAGAAGTTCATTGGTTTGCGATGAGGACTGATTTCGAGGGTCCCTTAGTTGGGCAGGTTGAGGAAGGTATTGAAAAGGTAAAGTGGAAGGGGCCGAATAAAATTAAAAAAGCTTTAGAAAACTCCTATACCAACATCAGAATGCTTTTTGAGGGGTAATTAACAAGTTTTTACCGAGCTTTTAAATTCAAGACTGCTTCTGGTACTAGTTTTGAGATATCACCATTGTATTTAGCTATTTCTCTTACGATAGAAGAGCTGATGAATGATTTACCTGAAGTGGTTAATAAAAAAACAGTTTCGATATCGCTTAGAGCTCTATTTGTATTGGCAATCGTTTTTTCAAATTCAAAGTCAGCAGAATTCCTAAGCCCTCTAACCAGAAAATTAGCATTGACAGACTTACAAAAGTCAACTGTTAATCCGTTGTATGAGGTTACTTCAATCTTTGCCTCTCCCTCAAAAGTCCTTTCGATGGCAGTGATTCGATCCTCTAAAGAAAACATCGATTTTTTTTCAGAATTAACACCAATAGCAATGATAAGTTTTTCAAATAGGGGAAGCGCTCTCTGTATAATATCTACATGACCGAGCGTAAGTGGATCAAAAGATCCTGGAAAGACTGCAGTATTGGAACTCATAGGGTAAATATACAATTAGTGTAGTGCATTTTCAATAGCTGAACTAAAAAGTTGATTTAGAGAAATACCCTCCTCTTTAGCTTGCATCGGTAATAAACTCTCTGAAGTCATACCAGGAGTGGTGTTGACCTCAAGTAAATAAGGCTCATCCCCTTGGAATATAAATTCAGACCTACTAAATCCTTTAAGTTTTAAAACTTCGTAAATTTTCTTGGCAGTTGCTCTTAAATTTTTGAGTTGTGTATCACTGATACGAGCAGGGGTGATTTCGTTAGACTTTCCTTGGTATTTAGCGGCATAATCAAAAAAATCATTTTCGGTTGTTATTTCAGTCGCAGGCAATACTTTGGTTTCACCATTGTAGGTGATCACTCCGATTGATACTTCAATTCCATCCAAATGAGATTCAATAATAATTTCATCGTCCTCTTCAAAGGAAGATTCGATAGCTCTTGGAAGCTCCTCTTCTTTATAAACCTTTGAAATCCCAAAGCTTGATCCTGATTTATTAGCCTTTACAAAACAAGGGAGCCCTACTTTTTTAACAATTGCTTGTGTGTCGATTTGATCCCCTTTATTGAGGTAATAGGAAGCCGCTGATAGAACGCCATATGGCTTTAAGACACTCAATAAATCCCTTTTGTTGTATGTGAGTGCTGATTGGTAAAAATCACAGGCTGTTTGAGGTAAACCGATCAGTTTAAAATAGGCTTGCATCAATCCGTCTTCTCCTGGAGAACCGTGAATCGCATTAAAGACACAATCAAATGTGATTTTTTTGTTGTTAATTTCAATTGAGAAGTCAGATTTATTTACCTCGTATCGTTCCTGGTGCTCATCTTCGTGATACCAAGAGTCTTTGGTAATGATAATTTTATAGGGATGGTATTTTTTTGGGTCTAAATGTTCCATGACCACCGAACCACTAATCATTGAAATACCATACTCGGAGGTAAATCCTCCCATAATAACAGCGATATTTTTCATAAGCCTGTTTAAACTAGTATATCAAAGATAAGCAAGCTTTTGTAATTCTACTAGTTATAGATGATTTGAGTTTATTACTTTGAACTTATTGTTATATTTGCCCCATGGGAACATTTAAAGATTTTCTTAAAAGTAAAACTTTTTTCAAGCAGCTGTTCAGAGCTCTAGTAATCATTGTGGTAGCAGTACTGCTTTTGATGCAACTCCTGCGATTGATGACCAGACATGGTAAGAGTGTTACAGTTCCAAATTTAGTTGGAATGGAACTCAGTGAAGCTACCGAGCTAATGACGGAGCAACAGTTGAGTATTAAAGTGATCGATTCTTCTAAATACGATCCTATTTATCCCAAATTCGCTATCTTAGATCAGTCACCCAAGGCATTCAAAGCCGTTAAAGCCAAAAGAAAAATTTATGTAAGTATCAATCCATCAGGATATGCTTCTGTTTCGATACCTGATATTATACAAATCACCAAGCGTAATGCAATTTCTAAACTCAATGCAGTTGGTTTACAAATCGATACGATTACGTACATACCTGCTCTAGGAAAAGACATGGTTTACGCCATTAAATTTGAAGGAGATTCCATCGCAATTGGAGCTCAATTACCTAGAATGTCAAAAATAGAATTGGTATGTGGTGATGGTACTCGAACCAAGATCGAAGATATAGAGGAATTTGAAGAGGAAAAGTAATGGAGGAATTAGGACCGGATATCGACGATTTACACGAACATTATAATTTTACAGCATCGAAAGGGCAAGAGCCACTAAGAGTTGATAAATTTTTGATGAATTTTATAGAACACGCTACACGTAATAAAATTCAACAAGCTGCAAAAGAGGGGTGTATATGGGTAAATGATCAACCAGTAAAGTCCAACTATAAGGTAAAGGCGAACGATCAGGTACGTGTAATGCTATCACATCCACCACACGAATCACTGTTAGTTGCAGAAGACATTCCTCTAGAAATCATCTATGAAGACCAGGAATTAATGGTTGTTAATAAACCAGCTGGTATGGTAGTGCATCCAGGTCATGGTAATTATTCAGGTACGTTGATTAATGGTCTATTACACCATATCGAAGGATTGCCTTTAAATTCAGATGAGCGTCCTGGTTTGGTTCATCGAATCGACAAAGACACCTCCGGTTTGTTAGTGGTAGCTAAGACAGAACATGCGATGACTCATTTATCGAAACAATTTGCTGATAAAACTTCAAAGAGAGAGTACATTGCTTTGGTGTGGGGATTGGTGGAGGAAGACAGTGGCACTATTGAAGGACATATTGGAAGACATTTAAAAAACCGATTGTTAATGGATGTTTTTGTAGATGGTGCCTATGGAAAGGAAGCCATCACTCATTATAAAGTCATCGAGCGTTTGAGTTATGTGACCTTAGTATCATGTGAGTTGGAAACAGGAAGAACACATCAGATTAGAGCTCATTTTAAGCATATTGGACATCCGTTGTTCAACGATGAGCGCTATGGGGGTGATCAAATTTTAAAAGGGACTACCTTTACTAAATACAAGCAGTTTGTAGACAATGCCTTTAAAATATTACCTAGACAGGCCTTACATGCCAAAACACTTGGTTTTATTCATACAAAAACAGGAGGGTTTATGAGTTTTGATTCTGAAATTCCAAATGATATGAAGGCATGTATTGATAAGTGGAGATCTTATGCTGCCAATTCAAGTGCTGTATAGAACGATTCTATGACGCTATAGAAAGATTCAGTAATGATTGATTTGAAAGACGCTCTTTAGTTCTTATTTTTGAATTAAATTACTGTTATGAAAATCATTATTTCTCCAGCTAAGTCACTCGATTTTGATACCAATCTTCCAACAGAAGACTATACGTTTCCTTTGTTTTTAGACAAAGCTAATCATATAAACAAAGTATTGAGAAAGAAAACTCCAAATCAACTATCAAAGCTCATGGGGATTTCTAACAATCTTGCTGAGCTTAACTGGGAGCGAAATCAAGCTTTTGAAAAGCCGTTTACACCCCAAAATGCTAGACCAGCAATTTTTACTTTTAGTGGTGATGTATATCAGGGTCTCGATGCCTTTGATTTGAAAAAAAATGAATTGGATTACCTTCAAAAGACCACCTTTATCCTGTCAGGTCAGTACGGAATATTAAGACCACTTGATCTCATGCAAGCCTATCGATTAGAAATGGGTACGAGTCTAAGAATAGGAAGTTCTAAAAATTTATATGAGTATTGGAAAAAGAACCTTACAGCTTTTTTGGAAACTCAATTTTCAAATGAAGATGTACTTGTGAATTTAGCATCTAACGAGTATTCCAAAGCAATAGATCTAAAAAAAGTATCAGCTACTGTTTACAGTCCCATATTTAAGGATTGGAAAAACGATCAGTTAAAAGTCATCAGCTTCTTTGCGAAGAAAGCAAGAGGCATGATGCTGCGTTATATAGTTCAAAACAATATAAGCACAGCGTCTGATATGTTAGGGTTTAATGCAGAGGGATATCACTATAGTGCGGAACACACCAAAAATGAATTTGAACCTGTCTTTGTTCGATAAGCAGTTGTTTTAAAATTTGTATTTAGACCAATATTGTTTTAAAAAAGCACATATTGTTAGTAATATAACAATATGTTATTTAAATTAAGAATTTTAATATCCATCCCTCTAGTTAGTTCTCTTGTTATGCATTAAATTTGCAAATGAGAGAAATTACGATAGTTCGTTAATTTAAAATCGATATAAAGGTGAAGATTAAAAAAGTATTAGTTGCCAATAGAGGTGAAATAGCCATTAGAATTTTTAGAGCATGTGTTGAAATTGGAGTAAAAACTGTAGGGGTTTTTACCTATGAAGATCGCTATTCGCTGCACCGATATAAAGCTGACGAAGCCTATCAAATTGGATCAGATACGGAACCTTTAAAGCCCTATTTGGACATTGATGAAATTATCAGAGTTGCTTTAAAATCTGGTGTTCAAGCGATTCACCCTGGATACGGATTTTTGTCTGAAAATGCCACATTTGCTCAAAAATGTGCTGATAATGGAATCATTTTTATTGGACCAAAGGTATCTGTTCTTAAAGCGCTTGGGGATAAAATTATGGCAAAGGAAGTTGCGCAAAAGCACAATATTCCTATCATAAGATCCTCGGAAAAGGATTTAGATACTCTTGAAATTGCTTTAGAAGAGGCGCAAATTATAGGTTATCCATTAATGCTAAAAGCTGCCTCAGGAGGTGGAGGTCGAGGAATGCGTGTGATTCGCACTGAGGAGGAGCTTATTAAAGCTTATCCAGAATCGAGAAGAGAATCACTAAACGCTTTTGGAGATGATACAGTTTTCTTAGAAAAGTTTGTTGAAAATCCAAAACATATTGAAATTCAAATCGTGGCCGATACCCATGGTAATATGGTCCATCTCTTTGAACGTGATTGTTCAGTTCAAAGAAGATATCAAAAGGTGATCGAATACGCTCCATCATTGGGGCTTCCGCAAGAAACGAAAGACAGTCTCTATCAGTATGCCTTAGATATTTGTAAGGCGGTAAATTACAACAATATCGGAACTGTCGAATTCTTAGTGGATGAAGATGGCTCGATATACTTTATCGAGGTAAACCCAAGAATTCAGGTTGAACACACGGTAACGGAGATGATTACCAATATCGATTTGGTAAAGACGCAATTGTTTATTGCTGGTGGTTATAAACTCTCTGATGAACAAATTAAAATTCCTACCCAGGAATCAATTACTGTAACGGGCTATGCACTTCAGTGTAGAATTACCACTGAAAATCCAGCAAATGATTTTAAACCTGATTACGGAGTTGTGACTACCTACCGTTCTGCGTCAGGTCTTGGAATTCGACTAGATGCAGGTAGTATCTATCAAGGGGTATCTATTTCTCCTTTCTTTGACTCTATGCTTGTAAAAGTATCGGCAATTAGTAGAACCCTAGATGGATCTTGTCGTAAGATGCGTAGGGCGCTTTCTGAATTTAGAATTCGTGGGGTGGAAACCAATATGGCCTTTTTGGATAATATTCTCGCTCATGAGACTTTTGTAAATGGAAAAACTACTGTTAACTTTATAAAAGATACTCCTGAACTGTTCAATATTAAAGAGACTAAGAATAGGGCGAATAAATTATTGGCATATCTAGGTGAAACCATTGTCAATGGAAATCCAGATGTAAAGAAAATTGAACAAAATAAGGTTTTTTCGAAGCCCGTAATTCCCTCTATTCCTAAGGGAGACTATCCAAAAGGAACAAAAGATTTATTGACGGAACTCGGTCCTGAAAAATTTGCTCAGTGGTTAAAAAATGAAAAGAAAATTCATTTTACAGATACGACTATGAGAGACGCGCATCAATCGCTTTTAGCGACTCGTATGCGTACAATTGATATGTTGGCGGTAGCTGAAAGTTATGCTAAAACCCATCCAGAAATTTTCTCAATGGAAGTATGGGGAGGAGCAACCTTTGATGTCTGCTTGCGTTTCTTACAAGAAAATCCATGGGAGCGTTTAGCATTGCTCAGAAAAGCGATGCCAAATGTTCTTTTACAAATGTTACTCAGAGGTTCTAATGGAGTAGGTTATAAAGCTTATCCAGATAATTTAATTGAAAAATTCGTAGAACAATCGTGGGAAACGGGGATCGATGTGTTTAGAATATTTGATTCACTAAACTGGATGGAGTCCATTGCGCCTGCTATTGAACACGTTCGCAATAGAACTCAAGGAATTGCAGAAGGTACTATTTGTTACACAGGAGATATCTTAGACCCAAGTAAAACAAAATACACCCTAGATTACTACATTCAGCTCGCTAAAGATGTCGAAAATGCAGGAGCACATATTTTAGGAGTAAAAGATATGGCGGGATTGTTAAAACCTTATGCCGCTTATGAATTGATTTCTGCTTTAAAATCTGAAGTTTCTATTCCAATTCATTTACATACACACGATACTTCTTCTACTCAGGCTGCGATGTACATCAAAGCAATTGAAGCAGGAGTAGATGTAATTGATGTGGCTCAAGGTGGATTGTCTGGATTGACTTCACAGCCGAACTTCAACTCTATGGTTGAGCTTTTAAAATTTAATGAGAGAGAAAACCCAATCGATTCAGATTCTTTAGCACGTTATTCAGACTACTGGGAGACGGTACGTCAGTACTATTACGGATTTGAATCTGGATTAAAAGCTGGTACAGGAGAAGTATACAAGCATGAAATACCAGGAGGTCAATATTCCAATCTTAAAGGACAAGCAATCGCTCTTGGATTGGAAGATAAGTTTCCTGAGGTGACTAAGATGTACGGAAAAGTGAACCAACTCTTTGGAGATATCGTTAAAGTAACTCCAAGTTCTAAAGTGGTTGGTGATATGGCTCAGTTCTTAATCTCGAACAACTATACTCCTGAGGATGTATTAGATCGCGGTGAAACGATGGATTTCCCAGATTCGGTAATCAGCTTCTTTAAAGGAGATTTGGGGCAACCAGTAGGAGGATTTCCAAAAGAGGTACAGGCTAAAGTTTTAAAAGACATCAAGCCTTTTACAGATCGTCCAAATGCTCATTTAGATCCAATAGATTTTGAAACTGAATTTAAGAAGTTCAAACGCAAATTCTCTAAGGGGATGGTTAGAAAACTAGAAATCACAGATTTCTTGTCTTATAAACTCTATCCTAAAGTTTTTGAAGACGCCTATCAATTACATCTCAAGTACGGAAACGTTCTCAATTTACCCACTAAAAACTTCTTCTACGGAATGGATATCGGAGAGGAAATCATGGTCAAATTAGATGAGGGAGTTTATATATTGATCAAACTGATGTTAAAGTCAGAACCTGACGCTCAAGGAAATGTGACGATTTACTTTAAACTTAACGGACAGTTGAGAACGATTCAGGTGAAAGACACATCCGTAAAAGTCGATAAGAGTGAAAATATCAAAGCAGCTACAAGTGATGAAAAACAGATTGGAGCTCCATTGCAAGGATTGTTGTCATCAGTATTTGTAAAAAGAGGTGAGGCGGTTAAGAAAAATCAACCATTGTTTATCATAGAAGCGATGAAAATGGAGACCACGGTTACCTCAAATGCTGAAGGGGTTGTAAAATCGATTCAACTAAAAGGTGGTGATTTAGTAAATCCTGATGATTTAGTTCTGACATTAGAATAGGTTTTTTTTCACATTAAAAATTCGTACTTTCATCTTTTAAATACACAAAGATGAAAGTACTTTTTTCGTTTATAGCCCTATTATTTGTTTCCAGTGGTATAGCTCAGTCGAAGCGACCAGTTGACAGAGACATTTTTAAAAAACAAATTAGAGAATCTATAGCGGAGCTAGCCGATTTTGTGGAGATCCCCAATGATGCTAACAATCATGCGGATATCAATCTCAATATTTATTGGCTTACTGAGAAATTCACTAAAAGAGGATTTAATACTTCAGTGCTTCCAACATCTGGTGAGAATTTATTTTTTGCTGCACTTCCCATGAAGGAAGATAAAGAGACATTGCTTATCTATATGCATTTTGATGGTCAGGCTGTTGATAAGAGTAAATGGGATCAGGAAGATCCTTACAAAATGGTTCTAAAAGTGCCGAAAGATGGGGGATGGAAAGAAAGAGATTTAGAAGCTTTAAATGAAAATTTAAATTACGATTGGAGGCTATACGGAAGATCCACTTCAGACGATAAAGGTCCTATTGTGATGTTATTGAACGCCATTGATTTGCTTCAAGAACAAAAAATAGATCTCGCTTATAATATCAAAGTGCTATTAGACAGTGAAGAAGAGAAATCATCAGCTCCGCTAACTGCAGCTTTGAGTGCTTATGGTGAGCTTTTTGATGCCGATTACCTCATCATAGGAGATGGTCCAATGCACGCCTCATTAAATCCAACTGTTGTATATGGATGTCGAGGGATTACCACGATGACTTTGACGACTTATGGTCCAAAATTAGCACAGCATTCCGGACATTTTGGGAATTACGCTCCCAACCCTGCCTATACATTAACACATTTGCTAGCATCTTTTAAGGATACTTCTGGTAAAGTTCTTGTTGACGGTTATTATGACGGTATTCAAATTGATGCAGCTACTTCTTCTATTTTAAAGGCAGTACCTGATATAGAAACAGATTTCTTAGATCGATTGGTGATTCAAAATTCTGAGAAAGTGGGATCTTATTATCAAGAATCCCTTCAATATCCATCGTTAAATATTAGAGGAATGGCATCTGCATGGGTGGGTGATAATGCTCGTACCATTGTCCCTGCAACTGCAATAGCAGAATTAGATTTGAGACTGGTCGTTGAGAGCGATGGGACTCGATTAAAAAAACTTGTTAGGCAACATATTGTAAAACAAGGGTATCATGTTGTAAATCAAGACCCAACTGATGAGGAGCGCAAATCCTTCTCCAATATCGTAAAAGTTGAAGAGGGGGGTGTCATGGATGCTTTTCGCACGGATATCAACCATCCTTTTGGCAATCATTTGGTGAATTTGATGAAGCAAACTTTTGAACAAGAAGTTGTACAAATCAGAACTATGGGAGGTACTGTTCCCATTGCTCCATTTGTCAATCAAATGAAATTGCCAGCATTTATTCTACCTACAGTTAACGCAGATAACAATCAACACGCTCCCAATGAGAACTTGAGAATTGGTCAAATCGATTATGGAATTCGACTATTTTACGCGCTTTTTAGTCAGAATTAAGAACGGATTCCTTTGATGAAATTTGGGATCCCATCAATTCCATTCTCTGTAATTGAATTGATAAAGGCAGTTCCAATAATCGCACCATAAGTGTATTTGGTAGCTTGATCAAAGGTCTGTTTATCTTTGATTCCAAAACCTACGATGAGCGGATTTTCTAGATTCATATCGGAAATTCTCTTAAAATAAGCTTCCTGATTAGCTCCAAACCCCGATTGATTACCTGTGACAGATGCAGTACTTACTAAATAGATAAATGCACTGGAAGCCTTGTCAATTGCTTTGATTCGTTCGTCAGATGTTTGTGGTGTAATCAGGAAAATATTAGCAAGGTTGTATTTTTCAAATACGGATGCGTAATGCTCTTGGTATTCTTCTAGTGGAAGATCTGGGAGTATTAATCCATCAATACCAACTTCTTTGCATTTTTTACAGAATGCTTCCACCCCGTATTGCATTACGGGATTAAAATACCCCATGATAATTAGAGGAATGGATACCTCATTTCTGATGTCTTTTAGTTGTTCAAAAAGCACTTCTGAGCTCATGCCGTTACATAGCGCTTCGGTTGAACTTTCCTGAATTATAGGGCCATCCGCTAGAGGATCAGAAAATGGTAGTCCTATTTCTATGAGATCAACACCTTGTGATGCAAGACTTTTTAGAACCCTTGTCGTATCTTCCTTTTTTGGGTAACCTGCAGTAAAATAGATGGATAGTATATTCTTTTTAGAATCAAATAATTGTTTTATTCGGTTCATTAGTTTGCTTTTTAAAAGTTAAAATATTCGATGTAGTTTCCTAAATCTTTATCACCTCTTCCAGATAAATTAATTACGACTACATCATCGCTGGAAAATGCTCTGTGATCTAAAGCCGCTAAAGCATGGGAAGTTTCAATAGCCGGAATGATTCCCTCTAGTTTACAAAGTTCTAATCCAGCGGTCATCGCCTCCTCATCTGTAGCTGATATAAATTCAGCTCTTTTAGTTCGGTATAAATTGGCGTGCATTGGACCAACACCAGGATAATCTAGTCCAGCAGAAATGGAGTAGGGTTCAGTAATCTGACCATCCTTCGATTGCATGAGCAACGTTTTAGAGCCGTGTATAATTCCTTCTTTACCAAGTACTGAGGTGGCTGCACTTTCACCAGAGTGAATACCCTTGCCTGCAGCTTCTACGGCGATGATATTAACTTCTGGTCGATCTAAATAATGATAATAGGCTCCAGCTGCATTGGATCCACCACCCACACAAGCAATCACGTGATCTGGATAATCTCTGCCTTCTTTTTCTAAGAGTTGCATCTTAATTTCAGCAGAGATCACCGATTGAAAACGTGCTACCATATCGGGATAGGGATGAGGTCCTACCACCGATCCAATGATGTAATGAGTGTCTACAGGATTGTTAATCCAGTCTCTAATGGCTTCATTTGTGGCGTCTTTTAGTGTTTTGGAGCCTGATTTTGCCGCCCTAACTTCAGCTCCTAACATTTTCATACGAGCTACGTTGGGTGCCTGTCTTTTGATATCGATTTCACCCATATAGACAATACACTGTATTCCCATAAGTGCACAGACGGTTGCAGTAGCAACTCCGTGTTGACCAGCCCCTGTCTCAGCGATGATTCTATTTTTGCCCAATCGTTTAGCTAATAGAATTTGCCCGATCGTATTGTTGACCTTATGCGCACCAGTATGGCAGAGATCTTCTCTTTTGAGATAAATCTTAGTGTTGTATTTTTCAGAGAGCCGTTTAGCGTAGTATAAAGGAGTAGGTCTTCCTACATATTCCTTTAGTAACTGATCGAATTCTTTCTTAAAAGAATCTTCACTGGTAATTTCCACATATACTTTTCTCAATTCCTCAACATTGGGATAGAGCATTTCAGGAATGTATGCACCTCCAAAATCTCCGTAATATCCTTTTTCGTTTACTTGATAACTCATTTTTATATAGTTTTAACTATGATTGATAGAATCTAGTTTTAAATCGTTTTAATTTTTCAATATCCTTTAAAGCGGGGCTGATTTCAAATTTTGAGTTGATATCAATAGCTATACACTTTTCTGAGTACTTAGTTGTAAAAAAGTGTTCCAAATCTAGCAAATGTGACTCGCTAATTCCTCCACTTAAGAAATAAGGGGTGTCTAAATTATAGTTTTTAAGAAGTTCCCATGAAAAGCTTTTTCCAGTTCCCCCTGGAAGTTCCCCTTTGGTGTCGAATAAGAAGTAATCACAATGATTCTCGTATGCATGGAGTAGGCTAAAATCAAAGGAATCTCCAACTGAAAATGCCTTGATGATTTTGATGTCTAAGTTCTTGTTTAAAAACAACTCCATGAGTTTTGAACAAAATTCATTGGATTCACTACCGTGAAGTTGAACTCCGCTGAGATGGTAATTGATGACTTTCTCTAATATAAGTTCAATCGTTTCGTTTACAAACACTCCAATAAGTTGAACACTTGGATCTACTGCGACAACTATATTTGGATCCACATAACGCTTGGAAGGTTCCCAAAAGATGAGTCCCATATAATGGGGTCTCATTTCATAGATTTCTTTGATGTTCTGAGCATCTCTCATCCCACAAACCTTAAGCTTTATGTCTTTTAGTCGCTTCATTTTATAACTGGTTTACAAATTCAGTAGCTGATTCACCAGGATGATCTGTTTTCATAAAGTTTTCACCAATTAGGAATCCATGATAACCAAAGGTTTTCAAGTCTTTAATCGTAGCTACATCACTGATGCCACTTTCTGATACTTTGATAAAATCATCCGGTATATGAGTGGAAAGTTCTTTAGAAATCTGAGTTGAAACTTCAAAAGTTTTAAGATTTCTATTATTGACTCCAATAAGATTCAATGAAGGCATGATTGATTTTTGAAGTTCTTTTAAATTATGGACCTCTAGTAGTACTTCGAGTCCTAAGGTATGAGCTAACTTTGAAAAATCAGCTATTTCCTCTCTAGTTAGAATTGCTGCTATTAACAATATAAAGTCCGCTCCATAAGCTTTGGCTTCGATAATTTGATAGGGATCAATTGTAAAGTCTTTGCGAAGCAAGGGGAGATCGACAGTTGCTCTAGCCATTTGAAGGTCTTCTAAGCCCCCTCCAAAATAGTGGAGATCTGTAAGAACAGACATGGCACTAGCTCCTGCGTCCTGATATCCTTTAGCAACTTCCCATACCTTGTGGTTGTTATTGATAACTGATTTAGAAGGAGATCGTCTTTTGTGTTCTGCAATGATTCCTGAACCAGCATTTTTAATTCGATTACTTACTGAAATACAATCGCGTTCAAAAAGAGCCATTGCCTCTAAATGATGCTGAGAAACCAGTTGCTTTTTTAAAGCTACTTCCTTACGTTTATCGATGACAATACGATCTAAAATATCCATTAGTTTAACTCTTGTAATTTTTTGAATACAGCAAGTGCGTTACCACTTTCAATACTTTCTTGAGCCTGTTGATAGGCTTCTGTTAAGTTGATGTTTTTAACGGTCTTAATAGCCAGAGCAGCGTTAGCACAAACCACTTGTTTTTGAGCATCAGTGGATTGATCTTCAAGGACGCTTAAAAATATCTTTGCGGCATTCTCGATTGTATTACCCCCTGCGATTTGACTCATTTGCAAGGGATTTAAATTAAAATTAGCAGCATTTATAATTTTTTCATCTCCTCTACTGATCACTTTTGCATCTCCAGTGAGTGAGATTTCATCGTATCCGTCTAAGGCGTGAACAATACTATAATTTTTATCAGTTTTTTGGTAGAGGTAACTGTACAATCGGGCTAATTCTAAATTAAATACTCCAACCATTTGATTGGGAGGAAAAGCTGGATTGACCATAGGACCTAACATATTAAAGAATGTTTTTACACCTAAATCTTTTCGAATTGGTGCCACATTTTTCATGGCAGGATGAAAGAGAGGGGCGTGTAAAATACAGAGGCCAACCTTGTCGATTGCTCTTTCTAAATAGTCTTTATCATTGCTAAATTTGATTCCTAAATACTCTAAAACATTGGAAGATCCACAGCTTGAGGAGACCCCATAATTTCCGTGTTTCGCAACTTTTACTCCAGCACCTGCTGTCACAAAAGAGGCGAGTGTTGAAATATTGAAGGTGTCTTTTCCGTCTCCACCAGTTCCGCATAAATCAATAGGATTATACATAGATAAATCCACATTTAGACAAAGCTCAAGTAATGCTTCTCTAAATCCTTCTAATTCTTCAACTGCAACAGAACGCATCATATAAACTGTCAAAAATGATGCAATTTGGCTTGTATTATAAGAGCCATTAGCAATATGAATCAGAATTTCATTCGCTTCTGATTTGGAGAGTGTTTGATGTTGAATCAATCTGTTTAATACCTCTTTCATTTTAATTCTTTAACCAATTTTCTAAAAGTTTTTTACCCTTTGGAGTTAGTACTGATTCCGGATGAAACTGAACAGAGCAAATATTGTATTCTTTATGTCTGATGGCCATTATTTGATCATTCTCATCAGTTGATATAATATCAAAAGCAGTCGTATCTGAATTGGCATCGATCACCCACGAGTGATATCTTCCCACTTGAATGTGATCTCCGAGTCCTGTAAATAAGGGATCGTTTTTATCGATGGAAACCTCCGTTGCAACTCCGTGATAAACCTGTTCTAAATTCTTTAGTGTTGCACCATAAACTTCACCGATAGCCTGTTGTCCAAGGCAAACTCCAAATATTTTTTTGGTTGGACCGAAACGATTGATGATTTCTTTAAGTAAACCGGCTTCATCTGGAATTCCAGGACCTGGAGATAGGACGATCATGTTGTATTTCTCAATATCCTCAAGTAGGACTTTGTCGTTTCTAACCACATCGACCTCAACTCCTAATTCCTCGAAATAATGGACGAGGTTGTAGGTGAAGCTGTCGTAATTATCTATGAGTAATAACTCTTTCATTATATTGCCTGTGCTAGTTCTAAAGCCTTGTTTAGGGCTCCTAATTTGTTGTACGTTTCTTGGTTTTCACTTTCTGCAGAAGATGCAGCTACGATTCCAGCTCCAGCTTGGAAATACAATCGGTGATTTTTACTGAGAAAGGTACGGATCATTATGGCGTGGTTGAAATTACCACTAAAATCCATGAATCCAATAGCACCTCCGTAATACCCTCTTGGGGTAGGCTCGTATTTTTCGATCAGTTCCATCGCCATATGTTTGGGTGCACCACTTAAGGTTCCCGCAGGAAAGGTATCAGCTACAACTTCCATAGTGGATACCGATTCTTTGATTTGTGCAGTAACCTTTGACACCAAGTGGATCACGTGAGAGAAGTATTGTACTTCTCTGTAGGTTTCTACCTCGACCGATTTACCATGTCTGCTTAAATCATTTCTAGCTAAATCAACAAGCATCACATGTTCTGCGTTTTCTTTTTTATCTGCTGCTAACTTTTTGGCTAATTCAGCGTCTTGTTCGTCATTTCCTGTGCGTTTAAAAGTCCCCGCTATTGGATGAATTTCAGCCTTTTTCTCTTTTACGACCAATTGAGCCTCAGGTGAGGAACCAAATAGTTTGAAGTTTCCGTAATCAAAATAAAATAGGTACGGAGAAGGATTTACTGTTCTAAGAGCTCTGTATACATTGAACTCATCTCCACTAAAGCTTTGTTCAAATCGTCTAGACAACACTAATTGGAATACATCTCCACGCTGACAGTGCTTCTTAGCTGTTTCAACAAGGATTTTAAAATCCTCATCTGAAACATTGGTGATCGCTTCTCCTTCTTTTGAAAAATTATAGGTAGGATAGTTTTTTGATTTGAGGAGCAATTCTATATCAGAAATATTATTTTCTGAATCATAACAATGAGCAAACAAATAGGCTTCGTTGTTAAAATGATTTATAGCGATAATGTTTTGGTAAACAGCATAGTAGAGATCTGGAATTTCTGTTGCTTGTTCTTTTTTTGATACCACTATATCTTCAAAATAACGAACTGCGTCGTAGTTCATGTATCCAAAAAGTCCTTGATTGATGAATTTAAATTCTTCGTTTGTTGTAGAAAACAGTTTAGAGAATTCTGATATCAAACTAGGTACATCAATTGTATCATCGATTTCGATTCGATTTACAGTACCATCTGGATGGTTTTCGATGTACAAGTTGTTTTCAACCGAAACCGATGCAATAGGATTAAAACACACATAAGAGAAACTGTTGTCATTAGCGTGATAATCACTACTCTCCAATAATATACTATTGGGGTAATGGTCTCTAATCTTCAAATATACGCTTACAGGTGTAATCGTATCAGCGATTATTTTTTTGTGATGTGACTGTAAATGATACGTCATAAGTGATAGCTATTTTAATTAAGAAAGGCCTGTCGTGATGACAAGCCTTTACAGTATTTTGATACTCAATAGGGACAAGCTCACAATCTTAAGATTGAGAGTTCCACCACCATTTTGTATTTGTATAATTTTTATTCACGCTTCAAATATAACAATCCTTGATTAAAACACCAATAAAAATTAGAATTCTAAGTCAACAACTAAATCAAATTCATCATAGATGGTTTTGTCTCCTAGGTTATCAAAGAAACTCCCTGATCCATAACGCACATCATATTGTGCTCTGTCAATTTTTAAAGTAGCATTAGCCTTGTTTCCATAAACCGCTAGGGTAAAGTTAATAGGATTGGTGATTCCTTTAATTGTTAAATCAGCAGTGACTTGATAAGAGTTTTTGCTGCTTGCTGCTACGCTTGTAAAAACTAAAGATGCAGTAGGGTGAGATTCAACACCAAAAAAGTCATCAGACTTAAGGTGTCCATCTAATTTTTCTTTCCACTCTCCTTCGAGATCCGTTGAAGTTAAACTCGTCATGTCAACTGTAAAAGATCCACCTGTTAGAGTATCACTGTTGAAAATCAAATTCCCTTCTGAAAGATTGATGGTTCCGTAATGAGAACCAGTTACTTTGTATCCTTTCCACTCAACAGTAGAAGTTTTTACTGATTTTGATTCTTGAGCTAATGCTCCTAAAGTAAACAATGCAGTTAAAGCAATAGATAAAATTGTTTTTTTCATGTCTAATTAAATTTGTTTAAAAGTATATTAAGTGTTTGGATGTCTTCATCCGATAGTTCTTCGAGTATTTTAGAATGGGTCTGTTCGATTACCATATCCATTTGTTGAAGTTGCGATGCTCCAAGGTCTGTAATAAGTATTTCCATTTTTCTTCGATTCTCTGGACAGATATTTCTTGTAACAAAACGCTTGTTGACAAGTTTGTCGACTAGGCGAGTGGTGTTACTCATTTTACTTACCATTCGTTCGTTGATATCTTTCATGGCGATTGCAACTCCTTTTTGACCTCTTAGTATACGGAGTACATTGAATTGCTCAATAGAGACATCGAAAGTTTTAAGCGCCTTGTTAAGTTGATCGTTGATTGAATTACTGATCAAAGACAGATGGATGATCGTCCTTTGTTTAGGAGCTAGATTTACAGTCGATTTAATTTTTTGTTCAACATTCATGTATATGAAACATTTGTATATACAAATATATAAATAATTTTTTATAATGCAACTACTTTTCACTTAATTAAAAAGAGTGTAATTTTGAGATTTAAGAATTAACATTATGTCAAATTTAACTCAAGAGGCTTGGGCTTCACAATTAGCTCAAGACAAAAATGCCGTTGTAATTGACGTTAGGACTACGTCAGAACTTGAAGAATCCGGATATATTCCTGGTATGATTCACATGGATATTTATGAAGGTCACGAATTTATGAATCAACTAGATCAATTAGATAAGTCAAAAAATTACTATGTCTATTGTAGGTCAGGGAATCGTTCGGGGCAAGCCTGTACTATTATGAATTCAAAAGGGATTGAGAATACATTCAATCTTATTGGAGGAATGTTAGAATGGGAAGGAGATCGAGAAGAATTAAATTAATTGAATAACAATGAGATCTTATTTCTACGAATTCATATACTTTCTTCAAAAACACGGTTTTCACGTGTGTAGGAGGATTGCTGATCGTTTGGGTATAAGAGCTCGATCTGTGCGACTCTCTTTTGTATATCTCTCTTTTGCTACATTAGGCTTTGGTTTTGCATTTTACCTTTTCTTAGGTTTTGTATTAAAAATTAAAGACATGTTATATACCAAACGAACTTCGGTTTTCGATCTCTAAAAATGAATTTTTTTAAATCCAGATTTAATATTTCAATTGTATTACTACTTTTTATTTTACTAGTAGGAGTGATTGGATATCGATTGATCGCAGATTTTAGTTGGGTTGATTCACTCTATATGACAGTGATCACGATATCTACTGTTGGATTTAGAGAAGTTAATCCGCTAGATGATCAAACTAAAATATTTACGATCTTCTTAATCATAACGAGTATTGTAATTATTGCATTTTTCGCTAGAACTGTAGTAGAGTACTTATTAAGTAGAAATTCAATTGAAGCATTAAAATTAAGAGCCATGAAAAAAAAGATTGAAAAGATGAATGGACATGTAATTGTTTGTGGATTGGGAAGAAATGGATCACAAGCAGCAGAGCGACTAATTACCTATAAGCGAGAATTTGTGGTCATTGAAAACAATCAAGAAAAGATTGATAAGTACAGTTCTTTGGATGTTCACGATGTGAATGTGATTAAAGGAGATGCAGGTGACGATAAAATTTTAATTGAAGCAGGAATTAAAAAGGCTAAATACTTAATAGCTGCATTACCTGATGATGCCTCTAATTTGTTTTTAGTTCTCAGTGCTCGTCAATTAAATCCAGATTTATTTATCATAGCAAGAGCTGAACAATATGCAACTTGTTCGAAGTTGGAGTTGGCTGGAGCTTCTAAAGTAATTATGCCGAGTCGTATCGGTGGAGATCAGATGGCTTCATTAGTGGTGACCCCTGATTTGATCACTTTTATGGATAAATTAGCAACACAAGGAGAGCATATGAACTTGGAGGAATTGGATTTGTCTTATATTGAATCAATAGACGATTTAAAAACCTTAAGAGAATTAGATTTAAGAAGAAAGTTCGGCTGTTCTGTAATAGGTTATGTGACACCAAATGGAGAGTATATGATCAATCCTGATTCAGATCTTAAATTAGAATACAAAGGAAAAATTATTGTTCTTGGTCGAGCTGAGCAAATCGAAAGCCTCAATAAGAAGTTTAATATCAAACCTAAAGTTTAGGTTGATACGAATTGATAACTTCACAGACTGATCACTTATGAATCAGTCTTTTTTTTATATATTGGCATTTATTAATTACACTGACTTAAAACAAATAACTATTGAATTATGAAAAGTAAAATCCTCTTATTAATTAGTTTATTAGCTCCTTTAGCAATTTTTGCTCAAGAAAAAGGCTTAGACGAACGTGTGAACGATGCCTTTATGCCTTTTGCAGAATGGTGGGAAGGTTTGGTTTTAACCAAAGTTAATCTTGGGTTTGTCGAAATACCACTAGTGTTGATTCTATTGATTGGAGGAGCTACATTTTTCACGATTTATTTTAAATTTCCATCGATTACAAAAATGGGATTGGCCATACAAACAGTGCGTGGTAAGTACGATGAAGTAGATCATCACGAGGCTGAAAATGCTGCTGTAAACATTATTGATGGTGATGTTAAAGGAACCATTGAAGATGAAGGTAAAGAAGGAGAGGTCTCTCACTTTCAGGCCTTGGCCACTGCTGTATCAGGAACGGTTGGATTAGGGAATATTGCCGGGGTAGCTGTTGCTATTGCAATGGGAGGTCCTGGAGCAACCTTTTGGATGATTGTGCTTGGAATTTTGGGAATGTCTTCAAAATTTGTCGAATGTACACTGGGGGTGACATATAGAGATGTTGATGAAAACGGAGTAGTTTACGGAGGACCTATGTACTATTTGTCCAGAGGACTAAAAGAAAAGGGATTTACGGGTATAGGAAAGGTTTTGTCAATTGTTTTTGCAATCCTTGTTGTGGGAGCTTCATTTGGTGGTGGAAATGCTTTTCAATCAAATCAAGCAGCTGTTCAAATATCAACGATGCTCAATCTTACAGGTGGATCAACTGGAGTTTTGATTGGGATTGTTTTAGCGGTATTAGTAGGTATCGTTATTATTGGAGGAATTAAAAAAATCGCAAGTGTTACCGAAAAGATTGTTCCATTTATGGCAGGAATCTATGTATTGGCATCTCTTGTGATTATTTTTGCAAATATTGAATATATCGGAACTGCTGTTTCACTTATTATCGAAGGAGCATTTACACCAATGGCAGGTCTAGGTGGGCTCGTTGGAGTAATTATTGTAGGTTTCCAAAGAGCTGCCTTTTCTAATGAGGCAGGTGCAGGTTCTGCTGCAATTGCTCACTCTGCTGTTAAGACTAAATATCCTGCCAGTGAAGGGGTAGTGGCTCTATTGGAGCCATTTATTGACACTGTCGTAATTTGTACGATGACCGCACTTGTAATTATTTTCTTCAACATTGATGCTGGTGCATTTGATTATGGAAATGCTGTGGGTTCAACAGTTCAACTCAACGCATCTGGAGAATATATTGGAGGAGTTGATTTAACTTCAATGGCTTATGATTCTGTAATTCCTGGTTTTAGATATGTTTTAACCATAGCTATTGTACTTTTTGCTTTTTCAACAATGATCTCTTGGTCTTATTACGGTCTTCAAGGATGGAAATTCCTTTTTGGAAGAGGTAAAGCAGCTGATACTGCTTATAAGGTATTGTTCTTACTTTTTGTGGTAATAGGTGCTGCAGCAACTCTAGATGCAGTCATTAAATTCTCTGATGCGATGATCTTAGCATTGGTATTTCCAAATATGATAGGACTTCTATTCTTGTTCCCAAGGGTTAGAGAAGAATTATCCAACTACACAAACGCTATTAAAGCAGTTGTTAAAAAATAAGCTGTTTTGAATTCATTAAAACCCCTTTCCGCTTCTGAGAAGAAACACAGGAAAGGGGTTTTTTTCTTGTTGGTGTTGATCGTTGTGATTCAAACGATTTATTGGCGGACTACAAATTCAAAACAGCGTGATATAGCTTCTATTGTTGATTTTTAAATGGATAGTACCATTCGTGCTAAAATGGATCAGAAGCGCCATAGACTTTTGATTCAACCATTTAATGTCAATTACTTCAATGATTATAGAGCCTATGTGTTGGGAATTAGTTCCGATCAGCTTCATCGTATAGAAATCTTTAGAGCTACAGATCAGTATATATACAGTTTAGAAGATTTTCAATATACTAGTGGAGTGGACGATTCTCTTTTATTATTGATTAAACCTTATCTAAAGTTTCCTAAAGAGAAAAAATATTTCCAGAGTAAACATAAGATATTAGAGTTTAAAAACATCAATACAGCAACAGCAGAAGACCTTAAAAAAATCAATGGAATTGGAGCGGTTTATTCCAAAAGAATTATCGCTTACAGAAATTCATTAAATGGATTTAAATCGATGGATCAGCTCTATAAGGTCTATGGTCTCGGTAGTCTATTAGTAAATAAAATTATATTGCGCTTTAATTTAGAGTAAACACTATATTGTTTAATTAAAAAACAAAAAAGTTAAACAAAATACTAATATTTGTGCTATATTTGTTTCGTGTTGAATTGATATTTCAATTCAATACTGACTTGATTTAATTATATTTGCACGATACTAAAGATGAATACTACTCAGATGATTCAAACCGGATATGACTATAGTGAGACTCAGCAGTTAATTGCTGATTCTGCCAAAAGCTTCGCAAAACAATACATAGAACCTTTTGTTAAGGAGTGGGATGAAACTCAAGAGTTTCCAGTAGAACTAATGAAATTAGCTGGTGAGCATGGTTTTCTAGGTATTTTAGTCCCACATGAATTCGGTGGATCTGAGATGGGATATCACGAGTATATCGCTATTGTTGAAGAAATATCAAAAATTGATCCTTCAATAGGTTTGTCGATCGCGGCTCATAACTCTCTATGTACCAATCACATCTTAACTTTTGGAAATGAATCTCAAAAGCGTAGATGGATTCCAAAATTAGCTTCAGGTGAATTTATTGGAGCATGGGGTTTAACAGAACACAACACCGGATCGGATGCAGGAGCTATGAGCACCACTGCTGTAAAAAATGGAGATCAGTGGATTTTGAACGGTACTAAAAACTTTATAACTCATGGAAAGAGTGGTGATGTAGCAGTCGTTATTGCTAGAACAGGAGAAAAGGGAGTTTCGTCTAACGCAACGGCTTTTGTTGTTGAGCGTGGTACGCCAGGTTTTTCTGCTGGCAAAAAAGAAAATAAATTGGGAATGCGCGCTTCTGAAACAGCTGAGATGGTTTTTGATCAATGTGTTATTTCAGATGAAAATAGATTAGGAGAAGTAGGGGATGGATTCAAACAATCTCTTGCTATATTAGACGGTGGAAGAATATCGATAGCAGCCCTATCCTTAGGAATCGCTAAAGGAGCGTTTGAAGCAGCTTTAAAATATTCAAAAGAGCGCGAGCAATTTGGAAAGCCAATTAGCTCTTTTCAAGGTATCTCATTTAAATTAGCTGAGATGGCTACTGAAATAGAAGCGGCTACTTTATTGACTCATCAAGCAGCAGAAAAGAAAAACAGAGGGGAGCGCATTACTTTAGAAGGTGCTATGTGTAAGCTTTACGCTTCTGAAACTGCTGTTAAAACTGCTAATGAAGCAGTTCAAATATTTGGAGGATACGGTTATATCAAAGACTTTCCTGTGGAGAAATTTTACAGAGATTCAAAGCTGTGTACCATAGGTGAAGGGACCTCTGAAATACAAAAATTAGTAATCGCTAGAAATATTTTAAAATAAGTTTGTTGAATACTTATTTTTAGCTGTATATTTGCAATCCAAAATTCTAAAAGAGAGGAGGTTAAAGCTTATGTTAATTATACCTATTAAAGAAGGAGAAAATATAGATAGAGCGCTAAAGCGTTTTAAGCGAAAGTTCGATAGAACTGGAACTATGCGTCAATTGAGAAGTCGTCAGCAATTCACAAAGCCATCAGTGGCTAAGAGAGCGCAGCTTCAAAAAGCAGCTTATATTCAAAACTTAAGAGACCAAGAAGAGATTTAATCTCAGATAGTCATTCATAATAAAGTCCCGTTTTTTTAGCGGGACTTTTTTTGTTTTAAACCTAGGAGTCCTATCTTTAAATAATGAATCAATCCAAGTTTATAGAGTATCTTGCTACTGAGAAGAATTATTCTAAGCATACAGTAACTGCTTATAAGAAGGACTTGGAAGATTTTAGACTGTTTTGTGATTTAGAGTACGATATAAAGAGCATTGATGTTGTTTCTTATTCTATTATAAGATCATGGATAGTGCTATTGGTAAATTCTGGTATTAACAATCGAAGCATCAACCGAAAGATGTCTTCATTAAAGGCTTACTACAAGTTTTTAATGCTTATAGGGTCTCAGCAAAGTACCCCCTTTGCAAAACACAAAGCTTTAAAAATCACTCATAAGGTAGTAATGCCTTTTTCGTCAGATGAGATGCGCCAACTATTGAATGAAATTCCCTTTGAGGATGATTATGAGGGGATTAGGGATAAACTTATTATTGAACTCCTCTATGCGACTGGAATTAGGAGGAATGAACTGATCAATCTAAAAATTAAAAATATTCAATTCGATCCGGATACTATAAAAGTGCTAGGAAAACGCAATAAGGAACGAATAATCCCATTGATTCCAAAGGTGAGTCTGCTTGTAAAAGAGTATTTAAAAAAGCGAGATCAACTTAAAACGATTCACGATAGTTCATTTTTGTTTCTGTTAAAATCAGGTTATAAAATATATGATTCACTTGTTTATCGCTTAATAAATCACTATTTTAGTATAGTCACGAGTAAGGAAAAGAAGTCACCTCATATTCTCAGGCATACGTTCGCAACTCATTTATTAAATCAGGGGGCAGATTTAAATGCTGTTAAAGAGCTTTTAGGTCATGCGAGTTTATCTTCAACTCAAGTGTATACTCATAATTCTATTGCAACTCTAAAGAAAGTGCATTCAGCTGCTCATCCCCGTTCGAAGAAATAGAGTTGATATTATAAATTTTTAAACCCTAGTTAATATGAAAATTAACATTCAAGATGTCAATTTTAATGCAGAGCAATCATTAATTGAATTCACAAAAGAACGATTAAGTAAAGTGGAACACTTTTTTGATCGAGTTATTGATGTAGATGTTTTTTTAAAATTGGAAAACACTTCTTCAAAAGAAAACAAAATTGCTGAGATCAAAGTACATGTTCCTAAAGAAAATATCGTAGTGACTAAACAATGTAAGAGTTTTGAAGAAGCTATTGATACTGGCTGTAAAGCAGTGGAACGCAGTCTGTTAAAATTAAAGGAGAAGCGATCACGAAATCACGTCTAAAAATTCTTTGAAAAAAAGCGTAAAATTTATTCAAAAATATTTTGAATAAATAAATAAATATATACATTTGCAGTCCGTTTGAAAAAGCGGACTTTTTTCTTTCGAGAGAAAGTGGTAAAAGCCGATGTAGCTCAGCTGGCTAGAGCAGCTGATTTGTAATCAGCAGGTCGTGGGTTCGAGTCCCTCTATCGGCTCAAAAAAGAGAAGTTCTTTTAAATTATTATTGCTAACGGGGAGATACTCAAGCGGCCAACGAGGGCAGACTGTAAATCTGCTGTTTTTAACTTCGCAGGTTCGAATCCTGCTCTCCCCACAAACTAATGTAGTGACTTTTTCTGGAAGTTTAAATTCCTTGAAATTTATATTTGATTTTTTAAAAATTAAATCGTAATTTTGTCGCCCATTAAAATTGATCCTTAGGATTGAAAATAATACAAGCGGGAGTAGCTCAGTTGGTAGAGCGTCAGCCTTCCAAGCTGAATGTCGCGAGTTCGAACCTCGTCTCCCGCTCTTTAAAACAACTTTCGAAAGATTGTTGTTTTTTGATGATTTGAGTAACAGTGAAGCGATTTGCTGTAAGGTGTTAGCATGTGCTATACACCTTTTAGGCTTTACACAAAACGGTTGCAAATCAAGCCGGTGTAGCTCAGGGGTAGAGCGTTTCCTTGGTAAGGAAGAGGTCACGAGTTCAAATCTCGTCATTGGCTCAAGTAAATATAAATTGTACACTAATATAAACTAAGATTAAAATTAATTAAAATGGCAAAGGAAACTTTTGATCGCTCCAAACCACATTTAAACATTGGTACTATTGGGCACGTTGATCACGGTAAAACTACATTGACAGCTGCTATTACTACAGTATTAGCTAACGCTGGTCTTTCTGAGCTTAGATCATTCGATTCTATTGATAACGCTCCAGAAGAAAAAGAAAGAGGTATTACTATCAATACTTCACACGTTGAATATCAAACTGCTAATCGTCACTACGCTCACGTTGACTGTCCAGGTCACGCGGATTACGTAAAGAACATGGTTACTGGTGCTGCTCAAATGGACGGTGCTATCTTAGTAGTTGCTGCTACTGATGGTCCTATGCCACAAACAAGAGAGCATATCCTATTAGGTCGTCAGGTTGGTATTCCAAGAATGGTTGTTTTCTTGAATAAAGTTGACATGGTTGACGATGAAGAGCTTTTAGAATTAGTTGAAATGGAAGTAAGAGAATTACTTTCTTTCTACGAGTATGACGGAGACAACGGCCCTGTTGTATCTGGTTCAGCATTAGGCGCTCTTAACGGAGAGCAAAAGTGGGTTGACACTGTTATGGAATTAATGGATGCAGTTGATAGCTGGATCGAATTACCAGAGCGTGATGTTGATAAGCCTTTCTTAATGCCAGTTGAAGATGTATTCACAATTACTGGACGTGGAACAGTTGCAACTGGACGTATCGAAACTGGTATCGCATTAACTGGTGAAGCAGTTGACATTATTGGTATGGGTGCTGAGAAATTATCATCTACTATCACTGGGGTTGAGATGTTCCGTAAAATATTAGATCGTGGTGAAGCTGGAGATAACGTAGGTCTTCTTTTAAGAGGTATCGAGAAGTCTGATATTAAAAGAGGTATGGTTATCTGTAAGCCAGGTTCTGTTAAGCCACACGCTAAATTCAAAGCTGAGGTTTACGTTCTTAAAAAAGAAGAAGGTGGACGTCACACTCCATTCCACAACAACTACCGTCCACAGTTCTACGTGCGTACAACTGACGTAACAGGTACTATTAACTTACCTGATGGAGTTGAAATGGTTATGCCTGGAGATAACTTGACTATTACTGTTGACTTATTGCAACCAATCGCATTAAGCGTTGGTCTACGTTTCGCTATCCGTGAAGGTGGTAGAACTGTAGGTGCAGGTCAAGTAACAGAAATCTTAGACTAAGGTTTTATTTACTGAATAATTTATATTGAGGTGTCCGTCTTTTAGACGGATACCTTTCAATATAATAGGACTCATCGAGTTCAATTACGGGTGTAGCTCAGTTGGTAGAGCACTGGTCTCCAAAACCAGGTGTCGGGAGTTCGAGTCTCTCCTCCCGTGCGATAATAGAGTTTAACTCTCAAGAATATAATAAAGATATCGATATGTTGACATATATTAAAGAATCCATAGAGGAATTAAAGAATGTAGCGCTTCCTTCTAAGTCTGAAGCTTCAAACTTAATGGTCATTGTTGCTGTTTTTTCAGTAGTGTTTTCTTTAGCCATTTGGGGTGTAGATTCTGCTTTCTCATCTGTGATTCGTCTTTATTTCAACAACATTCTTAACTAAGAATATCATGGCTGAAGGTTTAGAAAAGAAATGGTATGTAGTTAGGGCTGTCAGCGGTCAAGAACAAAAAATTAAGGGGTATATCGAAACTGAGATCAATCGTCTTGGTTATAGCGATTACCTAGAAGAGGTTCTTGTTCCAATGGAAAAAGTAGTGCAAATCAGAAATGGGAAGAAGCTCTCTAAAGATAAAGTTTATTTCCCTGGTTATATCATGATCAAAGCCAATTTAGGTGGAGAAATGGTTCATATTATTCGTTCGATTACTAATGTGATTGGTTTTTTAGGTGAGGTTAAGGGAGGAGATCCAATTCCGCTTAGAAAAAGTGAAGTGAATAGAATGTTAGGAAAAGTTGATGAGCTTTCAGAAACAGAAGAGCAAGTAGCTATTCCATATGTAATAGGAGAAACTGTAAAGGTTATTGACGGACCTTTTAACGGATTTAACGGTTCGGTTGAAAAAATCAATGAAGAAAAGCGTAAGCTTGAGGTAATGGTGAAGATATTTGGTAGAAAAACTCCATTAGAACTCAGCTATATGCAAGTAGAGAAAGTATAATATGTTACAACTATAAACAAAAGGTGTCAGCTTCCAATGTCGCCTTTAAACATTAATTAAGAACAATGGCAAAAGAATTAAGTAAAGTAGTTAAACTACAAGTTAGGGGAGGTGCAGCGAACCCATCGCCACCGGTTGGACCCGCTTTAGGTGCTGCCGGAGTTAACATTATGGAGTTCTGTAAGCAGTTTAATGCTAGAACACAGGACAAAGCGGGTAAAGTATTACCTGTTGTTATCTCTGTATACAAGGACAAGTCGTTCGACTTTGTCGTTAAAACACCTCCTGCGGCAGTTCAATTGATGGAAGCGGCAAAAGTTAAAAAAGGTTCTGGTGAACCTAACAGGGTTAAAGTTGCTTCAGTTAGTTGGGATCAAATCAAAACGATTGCAGAAGACAAAATGGTGGACTTAAATGCGTTTACTATTGAATCTGCAATGATGATGATGGCAGGTACAGCGAGATCTATGGGTCTTAAAGTAACTGGAAAAAAACCTTTTTAATCTTAATAGCATTTTATTATGGCAAAATTGACAAAAAACCAAAAAGAAGCGCTTTCTAAGATTGATAGAAACAAATTGTATTCACTTCAAGAAGCATCTGCATTAGTAAAAGATATTACTAAAGCTAAGTTCGATGCATCAGTTGATATTGCAGTTCGTTTAGGGGTTGATCCAAGAAAAGCTAACCAAATGGTACGTGGAGTTGTAACACTTCCACACGGTACTGGTAAAGACGTTAAAGTATTAGCATTAGTAACTCCAGATAAAGAAGCTGAAGCAAAAGAAGCAGGAGCTGATTATGTTGGGTTAGACGAATACTTAGAAAAAATCAAAGGTGGTTGGACCGATGTAGATGTTATCGTGACTATGCCTAGTGTTATGGGTAAATTAGGTCCTTTAGGACGTGTATTAGGGCCAAGAGGTCTTATGCCAAACCCAAAGACTGGTACTGTAACTATGGACATTGCAAAGGCGGTATCCGATGTAAAATCTGGTAAAATTGACTTCAAAGTTGATAAAACAGGTATCGTACATGCTGCTATTGGGAAAGTTTCTTTCTCAGCAGATAAGATTGCTGACAATGCATTGGAACTTTTAGAAACCCTAAAGAAGTTGAAACCAACTGCTGCAAAAGGTGTTTATGTGAAGAGTATTTATCTATCTTCAACCATGAGTCCAAGTATTCAATTAGATACAAAAGTAGTTTAACTAGTAGTTAATATTTAAGAGATGACAAGAGAAGAAAAAGCACAAGTTATACAAGAATTAACTACTCAGTTAGCAGAAAATGCTACTATTTATTTAGCTGATATTTCAGGTTTAAATGCTCAGTCTACATCTGATTTAAGAAGAGCAGCATTTAAAGCGAATGTAAAGTTAAACGTAGTTAAAAATACCTTGCTTACAAAAGCAATGGAAGCTTCTGATAAAGATTTTGGAGATCTTTCTACAGTATTGAAGGGGAACACTTCAATTATGATCGCTGAAGAGAGCAGTGCTCCTGCAAAGTTGATCAAGAACTTTAGAAAAAAATCTGAAAAGCCTTTATTAAAAGGAGCTTATATAGAAGAGGAAGTTTATATCGGAGACGAACAATTAGATGCACTTGTTGCAATTAAGTCGAAAGAAGAGCTTATCGGAGATGTTATTGCATTATTGCAATCTCCTGCTAAGAACGTTATTTCTGGACTTAAATCAGGTGGTGGAAAATTGGCAGGTATCCTACAAACTTTATCTGAAAGAGAATAAGTACGCACTTAAAACAATTATATTTTAAAAATTTTATTAAACGATAGAAAAATGGCAGAATTAAAAGATTTCGCAGAACAACTAGTTAACCTTTCAGTAAAAGAAGTTAACGAATTAGCTAACATTTTAAAAGAAGAGTACGGTATCGAGCCTGCTGCTGCAGCTGTTGCAGTTGCTGCTGGTCCTGGTGCTGGTGGAGATGCTGGTGCAGCTGAGGAAAAATCAGAATTTGATGTAATCCTTAAGTCAGCTGGTGCTTCTAAATTAGCAGTAGTAAAATTAGTTAAAGAATTAACTGGTTTAGGACTTAAAGAAGCTAAAGACATCGTAGATAGCGCTCCTAAAGCTGTTAAAGAAGGAATTTCTAAAGATGAAGCTGAAGGAATTAAAAATTCTTTAGAAGAAGCTGGAGCTGAAGTTGAGCTTAAGTAAGCTTACACATACTCCATAATTGGTTTAGGTCTTTCCGTATTTTACGGCTAGACCTAAGCCTTTTTATAATGGTATATGAAGATGTATACCTCCTTTTTCATAGTATTTTTAATCCAAAAATTGTCCATTGATGTTCACAAATCAGACTGAAAGAATCAATTTTGCATCCGCTAAGAACATACCGAACTATCCGGATTTCTTGGACATTCAGATAAAATCGTTTCAGGATTTTTTCCAATTAGAAACCAAATCTGACGAGAGAAGCAATGAAGGTTTATACAACACCTTCATGGAAAACTTTCCAATTACAGATACACGAAATCAATTCGTATTAGAATTTCTTGATTATTTTGTTGACCCACCTAGATACTCTATTCAAGAGTGTATCGAAAGAGGTCTAACTTATAGCGTTCCTTTAAAGGCACGTTTAAAACTTTACTGTACCGATCCAGAGCACGAGGACTTTGAAACCATCGTTCAGGATGTTTATTTAGGAACAATTCCTTATATGACTCCTTCAGGAACTTTTGTTATCAATGGTGCTGAACGCGTTGTAGTTTCTCAGTTACACCGTTCTCCTGGGGTGTTCTTTGGACAGTCCTTCCACGCCAATGGAACTAAATTATATTCAGCTCGTGTGATTCCTTTTAAAGGATCATGGATTGAATTTGCTACCGATATCAACGGCGTGATGTACGCTTATATCGATCGTAAGAAAAAATTACCTGTTACGACACTTTTTAGAGCAATTGGTTTTGAAAGAGATAAAGATATCCTTGAAATCTTCGACCTTTCTGAAGAAGTTAAAGTATCTAAAACAGGACTTAAAAAATATTTAGGTAGAAAATTAGCTGCACGTGTTCTCAACACTTGGCATGAAGATTTCGTTGATGAAGATACTGGTGAAGTAGTATCGATCGAACGTAATGAGATCGTTTTAGATCGTGATACGATTCTTGAAAAAGATCACATTGAAGAAATACTTGAGACTGATGTAAAAACGATTCTTTTACACAAAGAGAATCAAGCTCAGTCTGACTATGCAATTATTCACAATACCCTACAAAAGGATCCAACAAACTCTGAAAAAGAGGCTGTGGAGCATATCTATAGACAACTCAGAAATGCTGAACCACCAGATGAGGAAACTGCTAGAGGGATTATTGATAAATTATTCTTCTCTGATCAACGTTACAACTTAGGTGAAGTTGGTCGTTACAGAATGAATAAAAAATTAGGTATTGATATCACTATGGATGAGCAAGTGCTTACCAAAGAAGATATCATCACTATTATCAAGTTCTTAATTAACTTGATTAACTCTAAAGCTGAGATCGATGATATCGATCACTTGTCTAACCGTCGTGTTAGAACTGTTGGTGAGCAATTATCACAACAGTTTGGAGTTGGTCTAGCTCGTATGGCTCGTACCATTAGAGAGCGTATGAACGTTCGTGACAATGAGGTGTTTACTCCAATTGATTTAATTAACGCAAAGACTTTGTCTTCTGTAATTAACTCGTTCTTTGGAACGAACCAGTTATCTCAGTTCATGGATCAAACCAACCCACTTGCTGAGATTACTCACAAGCGTCGTTTATCTGCACTTGGACCTGGAGGTTTATCTAGAGAAAGAGCAGGGTTTGAGGTTCGTGACGTTCACTATACACACTACGGAAGATTGTGTCCTATTGAAACACCTGAAGGACCTAATATTGGACTTATTTCATCACTCTCTGTTTTTGCTAAGGTAAACTCTATGGGATTCTTAGAAACTCCATATAGAAAAGTTGAAAATGGTAAGGTTGATTTAGGTGATTTCCTATACCTAAGTGCTGAGGAAGAAGAAGGAAAGAAAATCGCTCAAGCGAACATACCTCTTTTAGAAGATGGTTCTATTGATCGCGAAAAAGTAATTGCAAGAGAAGAAGGAGATTTCCCAGTTGTCGATCCATCAGAGATTCACTATACAGATGTTTCTCCAAACCAGATTGCATCTATTTCTGCATCGTTGATTCCATTCTTAGAACACGATGATGCAAACCGTGCACTAATGGGATCAAACATGATGCGTCAGGCTGTTCCATTGTTGCGTCCAGAATCTCCAATTGTTGGAACAGGACTGGAAAAACAAGTTGCTGCTGACTCTAGAGTATTGATTAATGCTGAAGGAAATGGAGTTGTCGAATACGTTGATGCTGAAAGAGTAACTGTCAAATACGACAGATCTGAAACTGAACAATTGATTTCATTCGATTCTGATTCAAAAACTTACGATCTTATCAAATTTAGAAAGACGAACCAAGGGACTTCTATCAACTTGAAGCCAATTGTCAGAAAAGGTGATAAAGTTCTAAAAGGTCAGGTACTATGTGAAGGGTATGCTACACAACAAGGAGAGCTTGCTTTAGGTAGAAACTTAAAAGTGGCCTTCATGCCTTGGAAAGGATACAACTTCGAGGATGCGATAGTAATTTCTGAAAAAGTTGTTCGTGAAGATATTTTTACTTCAATTCATGTTGATGAATATTCATTAGAAGTTAGAGACACTAAATTAGGTGCTGAAGAATTGACAAATGATATTCCAAACGTTTCTGAAGAGGCTACCAAAGACTTAGATGAAAATGGAATGATTAGAGTTGGTGCTGAAGTGAAACCTGGTGATATTTTAATTGGTAAGATTACTCCAAAAGGGGAATCAGATCCTACACCTGAAGAAAAACTTCTTAGAGCAATTTTTGGAGATAAGGCTGGTGATGTTAAAGATGCTTCGTTAAAAGCTTCTCCTTCTCTTAGAGGAGTTGTAATTGATAAGAAGTTATTTTCTAGATCTATAAAAGATAAGCGCAAGCGTTCTGAGGACAAGGATGCGATTAACAAGCTTGAATTAGAATACGAAGTAAAATTCCAAGAACTAAAAGACGTATTAGTTGAAAAGCTATTCTCTTTAGTTAGTGGAAAAACTTCTCAAGGAGTATTAAATGACTTAGGAGAAGAAATCTTACCAAAAGGTAAGAAGTACACCATCAAAATGCTTAATGCAGTGGATGACTTCGCTCACCTTGTTGGAGGATCATGGACTACAGATGCTGATTTAAACAATGTAATCACTGATTTATTACACAATTACAAGATTAAATTAAATGACCTACAAGGAAATCTTAGAAGAGATAAGTTTACGATCTCTGTCGGAGATGAACTTCCTGCAGGTATTATGAAACTCGCTAAGGTTTACATCGCAAAGAAACGTAAACTTAAAGTGGGTGATAAAATGGCTGGACGTCATGGTAACAAAGGTATCGTTGCTCGAATCGTAAGACATGAAGACATGCCTTTCTTAGAAGACGGAACGCCTGTAGATATTGTACTAAACCCACTTGGGGTACCATCGCGTATGAACATTGGTCAGATTTATGAGACCGTTCTTGGATGGGCTGGACAAAATCTAGGTAAGAAGTTTGCTACACCAATTTTTGATGGAGCTACTTTAGATCAAATTAACAGTTATACTGATGAGGCTGGTATTCCAAGATTTGGACACACCTACCTTTACGATGGTGGAACTGGAGAGCGATTCGATCAAGCTGCAACTGTTGGAGTTATCTATATGTTGAAATTAGGACATATGGTTGACGACAAAATGCACGCTCGTTCTATTGGACCTTACTCACTTATTACACAACAACCACTTGGAGGTAAAGCTCAATTTGGAGGTCAACGTTTTGGAGAGATGGAGGTTTGGGCACTCGAAGCATATGGTGCTTCTGCAACCCTAAGAGAAATCTTAACAGTTAAATCTGATGATGTGATTGGTAGAGCTAAAACTTACGAATCAATTGTCAAAGGAGAGACCATGCCTGAACCAGGATTACCTGAATCATTTAACGTCTTAATGCACGAATTAAAAGGTTTAGGATTAGATATCCGTTTAGAAGAGTAACAAGCAGTAGCTTGAAGTATTGTATTAATTAAGAATTAACTTAGATCACCATAGTGTTATGGCAAGACAAAAAGATAATAACGCAGTAAAAAAGTTTGATAAAATCTCAATAGGATTAGCATCGCCAGAATCTATTTTAGCTGCATCTAAAGGAGAGGTTTTAAAACCTGAAACCATCAATTATAGAACGCACAAGCCTGAGCGTGATGGATTGTTCTGTGAGCGTATTTTTGGTCCTGTAAAGGATTACGAATGTGCTTGTGGAAAATACAAGAGAATCCGTTACCGTGGAATCGTTTGTGATCGTTGCGGGGTTGAAGTTACCGAGAAGAAAGTTCGTAGAGATCGCGTAGGTCACATCAACCTTGTGGTTCCTGTTGCTCACATCTGGTACTTCCGATCACTTCCTAACAAGATCGGTTACTTACTCGGATTACCATCTAAGAAATTAGATATGATTATTTATTACGAACGTTATGTAGTAATTCAACCGGGTATCGCTAAGAATGTCGATGGGGAAGAACTCCAAAAAATGGATTTCTTAACCGAGGAAGAGTATTTGAATATCATGGAATCGATTCCAGTTGAAAACCAATATTTAGAGGATAACGATCCAAATAAATTCATCGCTAAGATGGGTGCTGAGTGCTTAATTGACATCTTAAAGAGATTGGATCTCGATGAGCTGTCTTACGAGCTCAGACACAAAGCAAATAAGGAGACTTCTAAACAACGTAAAACAGAAGCTTTAAAGAGACTTCAAGTTGTTGAGTCATTTAGAGAGTCTCAAGAAAACAGAGAGAATAATCCAGAGTGGATGATTCTTAAGGTAATCCCTGTGATTCCGCCAGAATTGAGACCTCTTGTACCTTTAGATGGAGGTCGTTTTGCAACCTCTGACTTAAACGATTTATACCGTAGAGTCATTATCAGAAACAACCGTCTGAAACGATTGGTTGAAATCAAAGCTCCTGAGGTAATCTTACGTAACGAAAAGCGTATGTTACAAGAGGCTGTTGATTCACTTTTTGACAATACTCGTAAATCATCAGCAGTTAAGACTGAATCAAACCGTCCTTTAAAATCACTTTCTGATTCCTTAAAAGGGAAACAAGGTCGTTTCCGTCAAAACTTATTAGGTAAACGTGTGGATTATTCAGCTCGTTCTGTAATTGTTGTAGGACCTGAGTTAAAACTCTACGAGTGTGGTTTGCCAAAAGATATGGCAGCTGAATTGTACAAGCCTTTTGTGATTCGTAAGTTGATCGAAAGAGGTATTGTAAAAACAGTAAAGTCAGCTAAGAAAATTATCGATAAAAAAGAGCCAGTAGTTTGGGATATTTTAGAAAATGTTATCAAAGGACACCCAGTACTGCTCAACCGTGCTCCAACGCTTCACCGTTTAGGGATTCAAGCGTTCCAGCCAAAATTGATCGAAGGTAAAGCGATTCGTTTACACCCACTAGCATGTACCGCATTTAACGCGGATTTCGATGGGGATCAGATGGCGGTTCACTTACCATTAGGACCTGAAGCTATTTTAGAGACACAACTCCTGATGTTAGCTTCTCACAATATCTTAAACCCTGCAAATGGTTCCCCAATCACGGTACCATCTCAGGACATGGTATTGGGTCTTTACTATATGACTAAAGAACGTAAGTCAACTCCAGAACTTCCTGTTAAAGGGGAGGGTATGACCTTCTATTCTTCTGAAGAAGTTACGATTGCTTTAAATGAGAAACGCGTTGATTTGAATGCTGGTATCAAAGTTAGAGCGAAAGACTTCAATGAAAATGGAAAACTTACCTATCAAATCATTGAAACTACTGTAGGTAGAGTATTGTTCAACACAGTTGTTCCTGAACAAGCGGGTTATATCAACCAAGTATTGAACAAGAAAGCCCTTAGAGATATCATAGGAAACATCCTTTCAGTAACTTCTGTTCCTGAAACTGCAGAATTCTTAGACCGTATCAAATCGATGGGATATGATTTTGCATTTAGAGGTGGATTGTCATTCTCATTAGGAGATATAATTATCCCAGCTGAGAAAGTTAAAATGATCGAAGAAGCAAACGTACAAGTTGAAGGTATTATCGGAAACTACAACATGGGTCTGATTACCAACAATGAACGTTACAACCAGGTAATTGATGTTTGGACCTCTACCAACGCTATGCTAACGGAACTTGCGATGAAGCGTATCCGTGAGGATCAACAAGGATTTAACTCTGTATTTATGATGTTGGATTCTGGTGCGAGGGGATCCAAAGAGCAGATTCGTCAGTTAACGGGTATGCGTGGTCTGATGGCGAAACCTAAAAAATCGAACGCAGGTGGTGGAGAGATTATTGAAAACCCAATTCTTTCTAACTTTAAGGAAGGTCTATCAATTTTGGAATACTTTATCTCTACGCACGGTGCTCGTAAAGGTCTTGCCGATACGGCTCTTAAAACTGCGGATGCTGGATACTTAACAAGACGTCTTGTTGACGTTTCTCAAGATGTCATCATCAATTCAGTGGATTGTGGTACTTTAAGAGGAGTTGAAGTTGAAGCGCTTAAGAAAAATGAAGAAATCGTTGAATCTCTAGGAGAACGTATCTTAGGACGTGTTTCTCTTAACGATGTATACGATCATATTTCTGAAGAAGTCATCTTACAGGCAGGTCAAGAAATCAATGAAGTTGATGTAAAACGTGTAGAAGCTTCTGCTGTTGAAAAAGTAGAAGTGCGTTCACCACTTACTTGTGAGGCTGAAAAAGGAATCTGTGCTAAGTGTTACGGTCGTAACCTCTCTACTAATAAAATGGTTCAAAAAGGAGAAGCTGTTGGAGTTGTTGCTGCACAGTCAATTGGAGAGCCAGGTACTCAGTTAACATTGAGAACCTTCCACGTAGGGGGTATTGCAGGTAACATTTCAGAAGAAAACAAACTCCACGCTAAATTTGATGGGGTTGCTGAAATTGAAGACCTTAGAACTGTTAAAGGAGAAAACAATGATGGTGAAGCTGTAGATATAGTTATCTCAAGATCTTCTGAAATCAAATTAGTAGATGCTAAAACAGGTCTTACTTTAAGTACGAATAATATTCCTTACGGATCTCAAATCTTCGTTAAGAACGGTTCTAAGATCAAGAAGGATGATGTCATCTGTCAATGGGATCCCTATAACGGTGTGATCGTATCTGAATTCACAGGTAAAATCTCGTTTGAAAATATCGAACAAGGAGTTACTTATCAAGTTGAGATCGATGAGCAAACTGGATTCCAAGAAAAGGTAATGATCGAATCTAGAAATAAAAAGTTAATCCCAACCTTACATATTGAAAATACTAAGGGAGAAACACTCCGTTCTTACAACTTACCAGTTGGCGCACACCTTATGGTAGAAGAAGGAGAGAAGATTTCTGAAGGTAAGATCCTTGTTAAGATTCCACGTAAATCTGCTAAGACAGGAGATATTACAGGAGGTCTTCCAAGAGTTACCGAGTTGTTTGAGGCCCGTAACCCTTCGAACCCAGCAGTAGTATCTGAGATTGATGGAGTTATTTCTTTTGGTAAAATCAAACGAGGTAACCGTGAAATCATCGTTGAGTCTAAGACTGGTGATATAAAGAAATACCTAGTTAAATTATCGAATCAGGTCCTTGTTCAAGAAAACGACTATATCCGTGCAGGGATGCCACTTTCTGACGGTTCTATTACTCCAGAAGATATCTTAGCAATTAAAGGACCTTCTGCTGTACAACAGTACTTAGTTAACGAAGTACAAGAAGTATACCGTTTGCAAGGGGTGAAAATTAATGATAAACACTTTGAAGTTGTCGTAAGACAAATGATGCGTAAGGTGAGAATTCAAGATCCAGGAGATACAATTTTCTTAGAAGGGCAATTAGCTCATAAGAGTGATTTCATCAAAGAAAACGATGAGATCTATGGAAAGAAAGTTGTTGAAGATGCAGGTGACTCTCAGCATATCAAAGCTGGTCAGATCGTAACTGCGAGAGAACTCAGAGATGAGAATTCCCTATTAAAGCGTGAAGACAAAGCACTAGTAGTTGCTAGAGATGCAGTAGCTGCAACAGCAACTCCAGTACTTCAAGGTATTACAAGAGCTTCATTACAGACCAAATCGTTCATCTCTGCAGCTTCCTTCCAAGAAACTACTAAAGTGTTAAACGAGGCGGCTGTAAGTGGAAAAGTTGACGAACTCGAAGGATTGAAAGAAAATGTAATTGTAGGTCATAAGATACCAGCTGGTACTGGTCTTAGAGAATACGATAACATTATCGTTGGTTCTAAAGATGAATACGAACAGCTTTTAGCACGTAAGGAAGAACTTAAATTTTCATAAGTAATGAGCGATCCAAAGAATCAACAGCAGATCAACATCGAGATCGATGAGAAAACAGCTGAGGGAATTTATTCCAATCTCGCTGTAATCAATCACTCGGTATCTGAATTTGTAGTTGACTTTATATCACTGATGCCTGGAGCTCCTAAAGCTAAAGTGAAGAGTAGGGTCATTCTCACTCCCCAACACGCCAAAAAGCTTCTGAAGGCACTTCATGAAAATGTAAAGAAGTTTGAAGAGGTTCACGGACCGATTCAAGAATATGATCAACCTCCAATTCCACTTAATTTTGGTGGTCCTACTGGAGAAGCATAAAAAAAAGCCAGCAATTAGCTGGTTTTTTTATTTCTATACGTCAGTTGTTTTTATTCCTTCTCAGATGTATACCTCAGTTTTACTGATTTGTATTTGTCTTGAGTCATTTGAAGCGAGAATGAAGAATCTGCAAGGAATACCAATTGACCTTTTTTGTCTTTTGCTAAGAACTTAGCCTTAACTCTTTTGAATTCCTTAAATTCTACGCTTTTTTCATCCTCTGTATCGACCCAACACGCTTTGTGAATTGGGAAATTTTCATAGGAACACTTGGCTCCGTATTCGTGTTCCAAACGGTACTGAATCACTTCGTATTGAAGTGCACCTACAGTACCAATGACTTTTCTACCATTAAGTTCTAAGGTGAATAACTGAGCAACACCTTCATCCATCAATTGATCAATACCCTTTTCCAATTGCTTCGATTTCATTGGATCGGCATTGTTGATATACCTAAAGTGTTCTGGTGAGAAACTAGGAATCCCTTTGTAGTGCAAATCTTCTCCTTCAGTTAGGGTATCGCCAATTTTAAAGTTTCCCGTATCGTGAAGTCCTACAATATCACCAGGGTAAGAGATGTCGATAATTTCTTTTTTTTCCGCAAAGAAGGCATTGGGAGATGAAAACTTCAAATTCTTTTTAATTCTGGTGTGAAAGTAGGGTTTGTTTCGCTCAAAGGTTCCCGAAACAATTTTGACAAATGCCAATCGATCACGGTGCTTAGGATCCATATTGGCATGAATCTTAAAGACAAACCCCGATAGTTTTTCTTCTTGCGGATTGACGAGTCGCTCTTCAGCCTTTTTTGGCCTTGGTGTTGGAGCAATATCGACAAAGCAATCCAATAGTTCTCGAACTCCAAAGTTATTTAATGCAGATCCAAAGAATACTGGTTGAAGTTCTCCTGATAAATAGGCTTCTTTGTCAAAACTTGGATAAACCCCATCGACTAGTTCTAGATTTTCTCTTAAATCATTTGCTGATTTCTCTCCAACGGATTGATCTAAGATTTGGTCATTAATATCTGTAATCGATATAGTGTCTTCTATATTGGTTTTAGAATTTCCGCTAAAAAGATTGATATTTTGCTCGTATAGATTGTAAATTCCTTTGAACTCATATCCCATTCCAATTGGAAAACTCATAGGAGTTACTGTCAATCCTAATTTTTGTTCTACTTCATCTAGAAGGTCAAAAGCGTCTTTTCCCTCACGGTCTAGTTTATTGATAAAAACAATCATTGGGATGTTTCTCATTCGACAAACAGAAACGAGTTTTTCTGTTTGTTCCTCAACCCCTTTTGCAACATCAATTACGACGATAACTGAATCTACAGCTGTAAGGGTTCTAAAGGTATCTTCAGCAAAATCCTTGTGTCCTGGTGTATCTAAAATATTAATTTTCTTGTCTCTGTAGTAAAAAGCAAGTACAGAAGTAGCTACGGAAATCCCTCTCTGACGTTCGATCTCCATAAAGTCGGAAGTAGCTCCTTTCTTGATCTTGTTATTCTTAACAGCACCGGCTTCTTGAATCGCCCCTCCAAACAGTAATAATTTTTCAGTAAGGGTAGTTTTCCCAGCATCTGGGTGGGATATTATACCGAAGGTTCTTCTCTTTTGTAGCTCTTTAGTTAGATTCATGAAAAAAATTTTTACAAAAATACATTAAATTCAAGGTTTTTTAGGCTTGTTTATTCGGAAACCTTTAATTTTATAATCTATGGAAGAACAGGTAATTTTAGTTGACAAGAACGATAATCAAATTGGACTGATGCCTAAGATGGAGGCTCATGAAAAGGCATTGCTTCACAGAGCATTTTCTGTATTTGTACTCAATGAGAAGGGAGAGATGATGTTGCAACAACGCGCTCATTCAAAATACCATTCTCCTGGATTGTGGACCAATACCTGTTGTAGTCATCAACGTGATGGAGAGGACAATATCACTGCAGGAAAGAGACGACTCATGGAAGAGATGGGTATTGTGACGGAGCTCGAAGAACTCTTCAGTTTTACTTATAAAGCGGTTTTTGACAATGGATTAACCGAACACGAGTTCGACCATGTGATGCAGGGGTATTACGATAAGGAACCCAATATCAACACAGATGAAGTTGCCTCTTGGAAGTGGATGAGTCCTAAGGATGTTAAAAAGGACATTCAAGACCATCCAGAACACTACACTGCTTGGTTTAAAATTATATTTAACCAATACGATCACTTTACGAACGATTAAGATGGGAGTGACAATTCACAGAGAGGCACATTTTAATGCAGCACATCGTTTGTATCGAAAAGATTGGTCGGATGAAAAGAACACTACAGTATTTGGAAAGTGTAGCAATCCCAATTATCACGGTCATAATTATCGCCTCCTAGTGAGTATTAGTGGTGAGATAAATCCAGAAACTGGTTTTGTAATGGATATGAAGGAGTTAAAGGAATTGATTGTTGAGTTTGTTGAGGATTACTTCGATCACAAGAACCTCAATCAAGAGGTCCCTGAATTTAAAGAGCTCAATCCAACTTTGGAAAACATCGTTGTGGTCATTTACAATCGTTTGAGACCCCGTATTAATTTAGACAAGAAACTGACCGTCAAACTCTGGGAAACTAGAAATAATTCTGCAACGTACAGCGAATGAATCAATTAGAACCATTAAAATTCAAACCTATTTTTAAGTATCGTATTTGGGGAGGAGAACAATTAAGAACGGTTCTTCACAAATCTTATACAGAACCAAATATTGGTGAATCTTGGGAGCTCTCAGGAGTCGATGGTGATGTTTCAATCGTATCTGAAGGAAGTTTTAAAGGTCAATCCTTGAAACAATTGATTGATGACTATGGTAAAGAGTTGTTAGGACAGTCGGTAATAGATCGTTTTGGAAGTGAATTTCCAATTCTTATAAAGTTTATCGATGCAGCTCAGGATCTATCCATTCAAGTGCATCCCAATAATGAGATAGCTATAAATAGACATCAATCTTTTGGTAAAACAGAGATGTGGTATGTTTTAAAAGCTGAAGAAAATGCAAATCTCATCGTAGGATTTAAAAACGAAGTTACCAAGGAACACTATCAAAGGGCACTTGAGGAGGAACAATTAGAATCGTTACTCAACTATCACAAAGTAAAAGAAGGAGATACTTTTTTTATTCCTACAGGGACCATTCACGCCATTGGAGCAGGAGTGATGATCGCTGAAATACAACAAACCTCCAATATCACTTATAGAGTCTATGATTTTAATCGGAAAGACAAGGATGGAAACACCAGAGAACTCCACACAGAATTAGCATTAGATGCCTTGAATTACAAAGGAGTTGATGGATTTAAGAAAGAGTTTACTAAAAAAGTAAATCAGTCGAATTCCTTAGTTGAATGCCCTTACTTTAACACCAATTTAGTTCCAATTGATGGAGCATATGAAATGAATCTTTACCATAGAGATTCTTTTACAATTCTAATGGAAGTCAAAGAGAATTCTATAATTAAAGTAGGAGCTCAATCCTATGAGCTTAACTATGGAGAGACCCTATTAGTTCCAGCTTCATTAAATCATTTAACGATAGAAGGGAACGCTACCCTTTTAGAAGTTTATTTGTAGAAAAGACAAAAAAAAACCAGCAGCTGCTGGTTTTAATGTTCTACTATAAAGCATTGATCTTATCGATGAGCCCTTTAGCTTTATTTTCTAAGTCTGTCTTGACTGATTTGAGATGCTTAGCGCGATCTTCAACAGATTTGTTATTGATGCTTTCAGTCAGCTCATCGAAAACAGCAATAGCTTCATCGATAATAGCTTCAGCCTCTTTAGAATCATACTTCTGATTGACAGCTTCCCAAATATAAACCGCTTCGATGATATCACCGATTACGTAATTTAAGTCTTTCTTTAAGTTTTTTATACTTGCCATAACGCATTTTTTAATTTCGGTGCTAAATTACAATTTATTCTTGAGTCAATAAGCTTTTTAATTGTTTTCCGTACTTGGAATTTGCAACATTCTCAGGGAGTACACGGTAGATGGAATCTAAGAATTTTGGATTGGCTTCAGGAATTTCAACAACAGCGATGTATGGAGCTACTACTGATTCTTTATGATTTAAGGCATAGTTGATGGCAAACAGATATCTTCTGAGCTCATTTTTGTTGTTCACTTCTAAAATAGAATCCATACCCACTTGATTCCCTTTTTGGTTCAATGCGATTGCTTTTTGCATTAACTCTAAATTTCTATTATTAAAACTACTCATCATCTTTTGAAATCCTACGAATACTTCATGAGATTTAGATCCTGTAACATCAGGATTGATATCAAAAGTATTCCATGAGGTGTTTACAGTGATCTGACCCGGTTCGGCAAAAAGGCGAATACGATCGTTAAATTCATTGTCATCCATACGCTCTAGATTTAAATAGAGTAATTGTGCTTCATCAATGGTGGTGTCAAATATGAAATTTCCATCGCCATTGAGCTCAATGGAGTCTAGAGCGACTATGGTTGAATCTTGCAATTGTTGAAGGTATAAGGTCCCCTTTTTAAGACCTTTGATATTTCCTTGAATTTGTAGGTTACCAGTTGGATTGTTAGAGCATGAAGTAACTATAAGTACGAATCCAAATAAGGCTATAATTTTTTTCATTAGTTGATTTATTTAGCTGCACAAAGATGCAGAATCTCTCTTAAATATTTAAATTTTGGAAGCTATTTCCATTAAATAGGCACAAAATAATGCACCTGTTGTTCCTACCACATATCCCATCACTGCTAAAAGGACTCCAACCGATGCTAAAGAAGGATGAAATTCAGCTGCAATTACTGGAGCAGAAGCGGCACCTCCTACATTGGCCTGTGAACCAACAGACAAAAATAAATAGGGAGCTTTGACAAGTTTAGCGACTACTATTAATAAAAGAGCGTGTATGGTCATCCAGACCACGCCTATAAGTATGAGACCTGGGTTTTCAAAGATTTTAGTGAGGTCCATTTTCATTCCGATAGTAGCTACAAGAATATAGATGAATACAGATCCGAATTTAGAAGCACCAGCTCCTTCATAGTTTTTTGCCTTGGTAAATGAAAGTAAAATTCCAATAAGGGTAGCAATGACAATCATCCAAAAGAAGGAAGATCCCAAGAATGAAAAGAAACTCTTTTTATCAGAGACCCATTCGTAGGAACTGGTTAAAATATCGCTTAGATGGTTTCCAATAAGATGAGAAATTCCAACAGAGGTAAATGCTAAAAATAAGAGTGCCATATAATCATTTAAAGTAGGAATTCTAGTAATAGCAGCAGTAAAATTCGAGACTTTTTCTTTGAGTGCTTCAATGGATGAGGTGTCGGCTTTGAGCCATTTGTCAATTCTATTTGTTTTTCCGACTCCTAAGAGTAGGATTGCTAGCCAAATATTACCTATCACAATATCAATTAAAACCATTCCTCCGTATTTCTCTGGATTGTATTGAAAGATTTCAAGCATGGCAGCTTGATTAGCGCCTCCACCAATCCAAGAACCTGCTATGGTAGCTAGACCTCTCCAAATGGCGTCAAAATCATTGCCTCCTACAGATTCAGGAGAAATTAATGAGACAATTAGAATTGCAATTGGTCCTCCAATAATAATTCCAAAGGATCCAGTAAAGAACATAATCAGTGCTTTGGAGCCTAAATTTGCTATGGCTTTTAAATCAATACTCAGGGTCATTAAAACTAGTGATGCAGGAAGTAGATAGCGACTCGCTACAAAGTAGAGGTTGGAATGCGCATCAGAGATGATTCCCATACTACTAATTATGGATGGGAGTATATAGCACATCAATACAGCTGGCATATAGCTGTAAAATTTTTTCCAAATAGTATTTTTTGAAGAGGAAGTGATAAATACAAAGCCAATACAAAGAGCTAGTATTCCAAATACAATGGTATCGTCAGTAAAAAGCGGTTGATTCATGAACTAAAAGTAGGAAAATTAACCTAAGGGCTAAAATCCTAACTTAAAATAGTCGTTTAAAAAGTGAGCAACTCCATCCTCTTGGCATGAAAGAGTCAATGCATCAGCAACTTCTTTTAGGGATGCTCTAGCATTGGCAACGGCAATCCCCATCCCTACATTTTGAATCATTTCGATATCGTTAAAATTGTCTCCAAAAGCCATGACTTGACTGAGATCAGTTCCTAGCACCATTTCAATTGCTCGGTGTTTATCAATTCCAGAAGGAGCAATTTCTATTAGCGTGTCATTTGATCTGTAAATGGTAAGTTCCTCGGATAGCAACTCGAGTTCTTTTTGAGCTTTGTCGGCTGTTTCTTTGGTACCCATGAGCATCAGTTTGTGAACTCCTTGATCCTTAGAGATCAATCGTTTCAGGGATACATCTGTAGGTTCAATTATTGGATGCGTCTTGGTATTGTGAATTTCTTTTTGAACGCGCTCAGAATCTACAGGGACCCACCAATTGTTGTAGGAGTAAATTCCAATAGCAATTGAATTGGATTTACAGATCTCGTTCACCTTTAAAACTGACTCTAAATCAATGGTCACATCGTTGATGATTCGTTCCCCATCGAGGATATAAGCTCCGTTATAACAAATCATTGGTTGTTCCTCTGCCTTGATTTTATCCTGAATGTAGTACATACCAGAGGGGATACGTGCTGAAACTAAAATGACCTTAGTCGATTCATTTATTTTGTTAAGCACTTTAGCACAAAATTCAGTTATATCACTTTTTAAAGCTAGTGTAGTTCCGTCTAAATCTAAGCAAAGGTGTTTAAAAGTCATCTGGTAGTTTTTATGTTTGTAAATTTAAGTCTTTTTAGAGCCTGAATACAAATAGGTAATAAAATATGTTTTTAATAATTTCACATTAAAATAACACTGCTTTTAAGGGTATTATTACTACATTTATTCTTTTAAATCTAGTTATGAGAGCCAAACTATTAGTACTTCTTTTTTTATCATTTAACTGCACTTTTGCAAATAACCCAATCGATGATTGGGGTCAAACAGGACATCGTGTTATCGGTGAAGTAGCGAGTCAATACCTCAATAAAAAAGCAAAAAGGGCTATTGCGAATTTGCTTAATGGATCATCCTTGGCCTATGTTTCAACTTATCCAGATGAAATAAAATCTGATAAACACTTTGATTCTTTCAGTCCCTATCACTATATCAATATGCCTTTGGGTGAGCAGTATAATCAAGAAAATTCAAATGCTGAGGGCGATTTGTACAAGGGAATTCAACATGCAATTCAGTTATTAAGTGATGATTCTTCATCAACTGCAGACAAAGAGTTTCAACTTAAACTTTTAGTTCATTTTATTGGTGATTTACACCAACCTATGCATATTGGTAGAGCTGAAGATCGCGGTGGAAATGGAATTCGTTTAAAGTGGTTTGGTAAAAACACCAACCTTCACAGGGTTTGGGATACCGATTTAATCGAATACTTTAATATGAGTTATACAGAGTGGGCAGTTAACTTCCCAAAACAGGACTGGAAAACTCAAAAGGAATTGCAAGCTACTTCCGTTTTGGATTGGATTGAGGAATCTCATGAACTAGTAGAAACGATTTACAGAGCTACTCCTGAAAATTCTTCATTGGGATATAATTACTCCTATGATTACAAAGAGATATTGAGAACTCAATTACTTAAGGGTGGAATACGATTGGCTGGTATTTTAAATGATATTTTTGGATAAGTCAGTGCAATTAATTGTAAGTTAGTTTATTGTGTGAATAACTACTATATTTATTCAAACAAAACAAAATCAATTAATGCAAACTTATACGATTGAACTTCTTACGAGTGAATGGAATCGGAATTCATTGATCTCCCTAATTGTAATCCTTGTATTTTTATGGATAGGGAAACGAAATACTCAAGTTTTTAATTTAAAATTAGCTAAGGGAGTCGCCCTTTTTTTAGCACTACTTTTCCTGGTTGAAAATTCTAGGTACCTTATAAATGGCACTTGGAATCTAGCAGATAACCTGCCATTACAGTTGTGCTCTATAAGTAGACTACTCTGTTGTATTGTGTTTTTTGTTCCCAGGAAACAATTTGTTTTTGAACTGCTTTTCTTCTTTGGAATAGTAGGTGGATTACAGTCTATTTTCACACCTCAAATCAATCATTACGACGGAGGTTTGTTTCATTATTTCGAATATTATTGTAGTCATTTGGTAATTATTTGCATGCCAATATTCATGTATTTGTATTTGGGATTTGAATTAAAAAAGAATTCGTGGTTGAAGAGTTTCCTGGTTATTAATCTATTGCTCGTCATTGTGATGCCTCTGAACTTTTATTTAGATGCCAATTATATGTATCTCAATGCACCTCCTAAAATTGACAACCCTTTCATTATTGGAGATTGGCCTTATTATTTAATAGTTTTAGAATTTTTTGCTGCAGGCTTATTTTATATGACCTACCGACTGTTTTTACTTTCAAAACCAAAACAACTGAATTTGAAAAACTTTTAGATTAAAAAAGGCAGCTAAATGAGCTGCCTTTTAACTTTTTGGTTTAATCGTTTAATACGGATAAGAAAAACTCCTCCATACGCTGAGCGTAATACACACCGTATTTTTCAAAGGTATCTTTAGTTCGTTGATCAGGTTTCCAATCGAAGAACGCGTGAGATGCTCCTCCAACTTGGATGTATTCAACTCGTTGTCCTGCATCTTCCAATGCTTTGGTATAGGTCGCAACTTCTTCGTCAGAAATAAGAGGGTCTTTTGTTCCCCTTACTAAAAACTGTGGAACTGATCTGCTTTCGGCATTTGGGATATTATTGATTGGCGCAACAGCATTGAGGTAGTCTTCTCCTTGTTGTACAAATCCAGACATAGTTGGACCTCTAAAGACACCATAAGAAGGAGCAGCAGCTTTCATAGAAGCTAATAGTTCTTCTCTAACATGATCGATCGTCTTGCCTTCTGGTAAATACGTAGGCGTTAATTTAAATACTCCTTCTTGAGTACCAAAACCACCTGTTCCTATGGATTCAATCATTAGAGATGCTGAAGATGAAAGGTGTCCTCCAGCACTATCACCAGTTACTAACAATTTACTTCCATCTCCTCCATACTTAGATGCGTTTTCTTTAATATGAATAATTCCACCGTACACATCCTCGATAAGTTCATGCATTTGATTGGCCGTTTCATCTCCATCGAGGTTGCCAATCCAACGGTAATCCATGCTAAAGACCACGAATTTTTTGTCTTTGGTAAGTTCTCTTGCTAAACCTCTCATGATATCTTCGGTATTCGAAGACCATCCTCCACCGTGAATAATAATGATTACAGGAAGGTTTTTAGCTCCTTTTGGAGAATATACATCGTATTTGAGTTCTTTCACCCCAGGCTTCGCATAAATGATATTCTGAGTTATATTGAGATGCTCAATTTCCTTGTTTTCGATAAAAGAGGCCCCCACTTGAATATCTTGATTAGCTGTGAAGGTGTAGGAACTATCCATATGTTCGCTGTACATTGTTCCCCATCTTCCTGGATACGAATAATAAGTCGCATCGAGGCTTTTCCCATCTTGTGGGATTGCAGTTACCGTTACTTGAGTTCCTTTTTTTAAGGTTCCATCTTTCTTTGTTTTTGGAGAAAAAGTAACTTTTCCCACAGAAGCATCGTCAATCGATACTTTTACCCTTTTTGAATCTTGTGCATAAGTAAATGCTGAGATTAGCATCAATGCAACTAGTAAGTTTTTTGATTTCATTTGTTTGTGTGTCTGTCTGTTTAAATGTATTGTACCTCAAAAGAATAACTTTAGACTAGAACTATTCTTTGAGAAATTAAATATAGATAAAAAAATTAAATGCGTATTATTTACACAAACAAAAAAACCCAGCGAAGTGCTGGGTTGTTGATTTATTGTGGAGCCGGAGAGAATCGAACTCTCGTCCAAACAAGCAATCAAAAAGCTTTCTACATGTTTAGTTTTTGATTGATTTTCGACATCTATCTGACCAAAAACCGCCTAATAGGTGCTTAGCTTCTTAAAATTTGAGAATAAATCGAAGCACTTTACTCTCTATGTTGCTTTTTATGGTGCTCCTTGGCGGGACGCCAACAACAAGGGCTTCCCAGGAACATTCAGCCTCCCCGCCTTGCAGGGACGTGACTCCATCCTACTAAAATTCAGATTAAGCAGCTAAAGCGTAATTATTTTCGCCATTTAAAAAGTTGATTCATCATATTTACGAGCAACAAATCAACGCTCGACATGCTTACAGTTCAATTGGCCTCGCTGTCAAAACCGGTCGGCCCCGTAAGTTTCAAAGAACTAGATCTCATTAGAGGTTGGCAAAGTTACTAAAAACTTTGTGAGCGTTATGAAATGATTTAAATTAGCTTAAAAATCCCTTCTTATGATCACTTTTGGAGTTCTCAAAGAACGCAAAAACCCACCCGACAAAAGAGTAGTGCTAACCCCTAAGGCTTGCAAAACCATACTAAACAAATACGATGCCAAAATTATCGTTGAATCATCTGAGCTTAGAGTTTTTAAAGAGTCTCAATATCAAACGAATGGTTTAGAAATTAGTTCTGAACTCGATTCTTGTGATGTGTTATTCGGAGTTAAAGAAGTACCTATTGAAGCCTTAATTCCCAATAAAAAATACTTTTTCTTTTCTCATACGATTAAAAAGCAACCTTATAATAGAGACTTGCTTCAAGCTATCTTAAAAAATAAGATAGTACTCTATGATCACGAGACCATTGTAGATGAAGAATCCAAAAGATTAGTAGCATTTGGTAGGTTTGCGGGACTTGTTGGCGCATATAATGGACTTCGAACTTACGGGTTGAAACACCAGCTTTTTGAGTTGCCAAAAGCAGAACATTTAGAGGATTTAAACGAATTGATGACTGTTTTAAAAGATCTGAAGCTTCCTGCGATGAAGATTGTACTCACTGGAATGGGAAGAGTAGGAAATGGAGCTGTTGAAATATTGGATGCAGTAGGTATTAAGAATGTTGAGGTTGATGAATTCTTAAATAAAGATTTTGACGAAGTAGTTTACTGCCAAATTGACGTTGCTGACTATAATTTGAGAAATGACAGAAAAGAATTTGATAAAAAATACTTTTTCGAAAATCCTAATGGACATTCAGGTAATTTTTATCGTTTTGCAAAAGTAAGTGACCTTTATATTGCTGGACACTTTTACGGTGTAGGGGCACCCTATTTACTGACTAGATCAGATGTTGCAAGAGATGATTTTAAGATATCTGTTGTTGCTGATATTAGTTGTGATATCGATGGTCCTGTGGCTACTACCATTCGTCCTAGTACTATAGCAAATCCAATCTATGGACTAAACCCTAAAACCTTTGAAGAGGTTGATTATATGGATTCAAATGCTGTAGCAGTGATGGCTGTGGACAATTTGCCTTGTGAACTTCCTAAAGATGCCTCGGAGAGTTTTAGCGAAGCATTTGTAAGGTATGTGATTCCTGCTTTTTACAACAACGATGCGGATGGAGTCCTTGCAAGAGCTCAAATGACAACTGTAGAGGGAACACTTACCGAACGATTTAAGTATTTACAAGATTATGTCAATGGGAATTAAATGTATCTTTGCATTTAAATAAAGATACCTATGAAACTGGAATTAATACCGCAGATTAAACACGCTGAAAGTGAACAATTTTTTCTTCTTGCAGGCCCTTGTGCTATTGAAGGAGAAGATATGGCTATGAGAATTGCTGAAAAAGTTGTTTCGATTACGGATCGTTATAAGATTCCCTATGTATTTAAAGGTAGTTTTAAAAAAGCCAATCGTTCACGTATAGATTCCTTCACTGGAATAGGTGATGAAAAGGCCTTAAAAATTCTAGAAAAAGTTTCAAAAACCTTTGAAGTACCCACGGTAACTGATATACACGAAATTGCTGATGCAGAATTTGCTGCAGCCTATGTGGATGTGCTTCAAATACCTGCTTTTCTAGTCCGTCAAACTGATTTAGTAGTTGCTGCTGCAGCTACTGGAAAAGTAGTCAATCTCAAAAAAGGACAATTTATGAGTCCTGAGAGTATGCAACACGCCGCTCAAAAAGTGATGGATTCTAATAACCAACAAGTCATGATTACTGATCGAGGTACAATGTTTGGCTATCAGGATATGATTGTTGATTTTAGAGGAATTCCTACAATGAAACAATACGCTCCTGTAGTTTTGGACGTGACTCACTCACTTCAACAGCCCAACCAATCTTCTGGTGTGACAGGTGGTCGTCCAGAAATGATTGAAACCATAGCTAGAGCAGGAATTGCAACGGGAGTCGATGGAATCTTCATCGAGACACATTTCGATCCAAAAAACGCCAAAAGTGATGGAGCGAATATGTTAGACCTCAGTCTTTTAGAGGGTCTTTTAGAGCGCTTAAGCCGCTTGAGAACTACTGTTGTATCTCTTTAATACACTCTTCTTAAAAATAATAGGTTGAGAAGCTTTTTTTAGTTGTATATTTGCAGCCTCAAAAGGAAACCTATTTAGATACATGAAAGACATTAAGAATATCGCAATTATCGCCCACGTAGACCACGGTAAGACTACATTGGTTGATAAAATTATGCACCACTGTCAGTTGTTTCGTGAAAATGAAACTACTGGTGAACTCATATTAGATAATAACGAACTCGAGAGAGAACGCGGTATTACTATTGTTTCAAAGAACGTATCTGTAAATTATAAAGGGACAAAAATCAACATCATTGATACTCCAGGTCACGCCGATTTCGGTGGTGAAGTGGAGCGAGTTCTCAATATGGCTGATGGGGTATTACTGTTAGTAGATGCCTTTGAAGGTCCGATGCCTCAAACTCGTTTTGTATTACAAAAAGCTATAGACCTTGGTTTAAAGCCTTGTGTTGTGATCAATAAAGTTGATAAAGAAAACTGTACTCCCGATGAGGTTCACGAAAAAGTTTTCGATTTGATGTTCGAACTTGGAGCAGAAGAATGGCAGTTAGATTTTCCAACTGTTTACGGATCTGCTAAAAACAATTGGATGAGTGAAGATCACAATAATCAAACGAACTCCATTGAGCCATTATTGGATATGGTAATCGAACACGTACCTAGTTTTGAGCCTCAAGAAGGTACTACTCAAATGCTGATTACTTCTTTAGATTTCTCCTCTTTTACAGGTAGAATCGCAATTGGTAGATTGCAAAGAGGTACGTTGAAAGAAGGACAACAAATCACCTTGATTAAACGCGATGGTAGTCAAGTAAAATCAAAGCTTAAAGAATTATTTATATTCGAAGGATTAGGAAAATTGAAGGTAGAAGAAGTTCAAACCGGAGATATTTGTGCCCTTGTTGGAATTGATGGATTTGAGATTGGAGACACTGTTGCTGATCTAGAAAATCCTGAGCAATTACAAACGATTGCTATCGATGAGCCTACGATGAGTATGCTCTTTACAATCAACGACTCTCCATTCTTTGGTAAAGAAGGAAAGTTTGTGACCTCAAGACATATCAACGATCGTTTGACTAAAGAATTAGAAAAGAACTTAGCGCTTCGTGTTCAAAGCACAGATTCAGCTGATAAGTTTATGGTTTTTGGACGCGGGGTATTGCACCTTTCAGTTCTTATTGAAACCATGAGAAGAGAAGGATATGAACTTCAAATCGGGCAGCCTCAGGTAATTGTCAAAGAAATCGATGGAGTTAAATGTGAACCTATTGAACAGTTGACTATAGATCTTCCGGAAGAAGTATCTGGTAAAGCAGTTGAAATGGTATCTCTAAGAAAAGGGGAGATGATGTCTATGGAAGTTAAGGGATCTCGTATGATTTGTGAATTCCAAATTCCATCAAGAGGAATCATCGGACTGAGAAATCAACTTCTTACTGCAACTGCTGGAGAAGCAATTATGTCTCATAGATTCTTGGAATATCAACCACTTAAAGGTGATGTTCCACAACGTCAAAATGGATCTTTAGTTTCTATGGAACAGGGAAAAGCAATTCCTTATTCCATCGATAAACTTCAAGAAAGAGGAAAATTCTTCGTCGATCCAGGTGAGGATATTTACGAAGGACAAGTGATTGGAGAAAACTCTAGAGGAGATGATATGACAGTCAATGTCACTAAAACTAAAAAGCTTTCAAACGTACGATCTTCAGGAGCTGATGACAAAGCTAAGATTGTTCCAGCGATAAAATTCTCATTAGAAGAAGCCTTAGAATACATTCAAAAAGATGAATACGTTGAGGTTACGCCAAAATCGATTCGTTTAAGAAAGATCTATTTAAAAGAAGTGGATCGCAAGCGAAATAAAATAGCTTAACTATTTACTTCAGCTGCAGCTCCAATAATTCCTGCATGATTTTGTAACTCTGCAGGAATTATTTCTACTTCAGACTCTAAGTGCTTTTCAAACTTAGACCAATATTTAGAAATTCCACCACCTAAGATAATGAGGTTAGGAGATACAATTAAGTTGATGAATTTTAGGAATTTATTAAAGCGTTTTGCCCATTGTTTAAAGGAAAGGTTTTCCTGTGCTTTTATCGAGGAGGCAGCGTAATGTTCAAATTTTTCGTATTTCTTGTAGGGTATTTGTCCTAATTCAAAGTTGGGGATTAGTTTTCCATTGTAATAAGTTCCTGATCCTAAACCAGTTCCAACAGTGATGGTCACCACCAAGCCATTTCTGTCTTTCCCAACTCCGTAATGCATAATAGCACTAGCTGCTGCATCGGCATCATTGATGATGTGAAAATTCAATCCTGTTCTCTTTTGAAATAGTTCTTCAGCATTCAATCCTTTCCATTTTGGACTGAGATTCCCGTGTTCTTTGCAAATACCATCTTTGACAATCGTCGGGATACCGCATCCCACTTTTCCATTGTAGTTAAAGTGTTCTACAATTTGAGCTACGACATCAGCAACAGCTTCAGGTTCTCCGCCTTCTGGAGTTGGAATTCTATAGCGTTCTGTGGTGAGTTCTCCAGTTTCTAAGTCAACTAAAGCACCTTTAATTCCTGATCCTCCAATATCTATTCCGAGTATGTCCATAAATTAAATTTGCATCAAAGAAACAAAAAAATATAAACTTATTAAATGGTGTTTTCTGCAACTTCAAAAATAGCTCCACCGTGACATTTAAGAGTCTTATGCGGATATTTTAAAATTAGAGCATAGTCATGTGTGGCCATTAGAATGGTATTTCCTGCCTTGTGAATCTCTTCGAGAACCTTCATCACTTCTACACTTGTTTTAGGGTCTAAATTACCTGTAGGCTCATCAGCTAAGATCAGTTCTGGATCATTTAAAAGTGCCCTCGCAATTGAAACGCGTTGTTGTTCACCTCCTGATAATTCGTGTGGAAATTTAAATCCCTTGGTCTTCATTCCTACCTTATCTAATACTTCCTCACAACGATCAATCATTGTTTTTTTGTCTTTCCAGCCTGTTGCTTTTAAAACGAACATTAAATTATCTTGAATCGAGCGGTCAGGTAACAATTTAAAATCTTGAAAAATCACCCCAATCTTTCTTCTTAAGAAAGGGATTTCAGATTCCTTTAAATTATTGAGATTAAAGCCTACTATTTCAGCTGAACCTGTTTTAATTTCGAGTTCACCGTATAGAATTTTAAGAAGGCTGCTTTTTCCTGAACCCGTTTCTCCGATGAGATAGCAAAATTCTCCTTTTTGAAGATTTAGATTGACTTGGCTTAAAATCAGATTTTGTTCTTGATATACACAAAGGTCTGTGAGCGAGAGAATTGTTTGAGCCATAATTAATTTTGTTGTTATAAATGTAATAACTTCTTTTTAAAAGGTGTTTATACTAGTGAAAATTCTTTATATTCATTGTCTAAATTAGCCTCCTAAAATACAGCGCTATTTAAATTTTTATCATTCTTAAAAACATTATTTTCATGTTCAAAAAGATTGGCTTTGTTCTCATTTTGATTTGCAGTATAAACAGTTATGCTCAAGTACATACAGCCGAAGATCAAACTGATGAAAAATACGCCTATGCACTGGCATTATTTCATCAAAAATCATATGGGGCTTCCAGGGTTTTATTCGAAGAGTTAATTGATTCTAAACAATCCCATCAATTTAAAATGGAGGTTTCTTACTACAAGGCTTTGACTGCTTATTATTTGAAAATCAATAATTTTAAAGATGAAGCAGATCGCTTTAAAAAGAACTATTCAGAGAGTATTTATAAAGAGCAGTTAAATTTTTATGTTGCTACATCACTTTTTGAAAATCAAGATTATTCAGAGGCTCTTAAAATTTATCAGTCAATTGACATAAAGTCGCTCAATAAATCTGAGATCACTCATTATTACTTCAATTTTGGTTACAGTTTATTTATCGAAGGAGCAATTGATATGGCGAAATCTAATTTTGAAAAAGCCAGAACGGATCAATTGTACGATTCTAAAGCTCGCTTCTATTTGGGGTACATCGCATATAAAAAAGATGAACTGAATCTGGCAAAGTCATTGTTTTCCGCTCCTTTTGATGATCAATCACTTACTGTAAAAAGCGCTTATTTTAATGCAGATATCAGTTTCAGAGAATCGAATTACAAGAAAGCAATTGAGGCAGCACTAAACTTTATGCCTTCTGCATCAAAGTCGGAACGTTCACTGCTCAATAAGATCGTAGCTGAAAGCTATTTTCAATTAAAGGAATTCTCAAAAGCGATTCCTTACTACGAAGTTTATAAAGAGCTAGCAGGGAATTGGTCTACTCTGGATAGCTATCATTTGGGGTATTCGTATTTTGAACAATCAGACTATCAAAAAGCACTTTCAATTTTTAACACCATTGTTGGGGGAAATGATGAGATCGCTCAAAACGCCTATTACCAATTAGGTGCCAGTTATATGAGATTGGACAAAAAGTCTGAGGCACTAACAGCCTACAGAGCTTCTTATCAATTAGGTTTTTCAAAGCCATTAAATGAAGCTGCTCAATACCACTATTCAAAATTGAGTTTTGATATTGGAAACCCTTATGAAGCTGCAGTATCTGCCTTGGGAAGATTTGTGACTAGTTTTCCAAATTCAAAGTATCAAAGTGAAATAAAATCATTGTTGATTGAGGCTTATATTCAAACCAGTGATTTTGAAGCGGCATTGAATATGATTGAACAACAACCTCAACTGGCTTCTAGTACTGTTTTACAACAGGTTACTTATCTGAAAGCAATTGACTTGATTGAATTGAGAGCCTTTGAATCTGCAATTGGATTTTTAGATCGTTCTTTTAACGCAAGTCCTTCCACCAAGATTGCAGCAAAAGCTCTTTTTTGGAAAGCAGAGTGTTTGTTAGAGCTCGATAAAGATCAACTCGCTCTTCAGGAGTTGATCAAACTTCAAAAACACCATAGAAGAACTTCTATTGAAGAGGTTTTTGAAATAGATTATCTGAGGGCTTATGCCTATTTTAAAATGAAACGTTTTAAGGAGGCCATTCCTTCTTTTAAGAATTATCTTTCCAATATCAATCGATCCGCTTCAACTTATACAGATGCTCTGGTGAAGTTGGCGGATTGCTATTATGTCTCCAAGGATTTTAACAATGCAATTAGTTCGTACTCAACAGTAGTTTTGTATCCTTCTGCTCCTAGAGATTACGCGGCTTTCAAAGCGGCTATGTCTTATGGCTATTTACAGAACAACACTAAAAAAATTGATTTGCTTAAACAGTGGTTAACGGACTATTCAAACTCAACTTTAAGAGATGAAGTGAGTTATAATTTAGGAGTTACCTATGCTAGTGAAGGTCAAAACAATCTAGCGATCAGCACTTTCGATAAATTAGTGATTCAACACCCTCAAAGTCCACTGGTGGCAGTCAGCAAGCTTCGTAAGGGGCTATTGTTGTATACCAATGGATTTAATAATCAAGCTTTAGAACTATTTGTTGGATTAACTAAAGATTTTCCAAGAACTGAGGAGGCTGTTCAGGCAGTAGCTGCAGCCAAACGTATTTATATGGAAATGGGTGATTTAGAAACCTATGCGAATTGGGTAAAAGGATTAGATTATATCAGTGAGTCAGAGGAATCTCTTGACAAGTCAAGTTTTGATGCGGCTAAACAATTGCTGTTGAATTTAAAAATAGAAAAAGCAATTAAGGCTTATGAATACTATGTGGAAACCTATCCCAAGGGAAGGTATCAATTAGAGTCGCGATTTGATTTAGCAAAACTCTATTTAAAGACTGATTTAAAAAACAAAGCATTGCCTCTTTTTGCATTGGTAGCAAAACAGGCTTCCATATTTAGAGAAGAGGCGCTTTTAGAAAAAATAAGTTTGCTTATCGAGCTCAACGGAATCAGTAGCGCTGTAGAAGATTTAAAAGAGATGGAGTCTATCGCAAATCGAATTCAAAATGAACACTTTGCGATTTCTAATTTAATGAGGGCTTATTACGAGCAAAAAGAAATAGCCTTAGCAAAGACCTACGCCACGAAGCTTTTGGCTGTAGAAGGCATAGAAAAACGATTGGAAACGGATGCGCTACTAATTTTAGCTAGATCTTCATTTGAGTTAGGAGCGCTGGAGGAAAGTAAATCGGCCTATGCTATTGTCAGTGAAAATGCCAATGGTGAAACTGCTGCTGAAGCACTTTATTTTAATGCGTACTTTTATCATCAAGATGGTAATTTTGATAAATCAAATGAAACAATTCAAAAATTAGCAAAAGAGTATCCGGCATACAAATTATGGGCCGCTAAAGGTTTGGTTTTAATGGCTAAGAATTTTATAGGACTCGAGGATGCTTTTCAAGCCAATTACATACTCAACTCCATTGTTGCGAATTTTACTCAATTTCCAGAGATTGTCGACGAAGCATCAGATCTTATAAATAAGACTAAAAGCTCAGAGGTGGTTTCAGAAAATCAAATAGAAAAAGATAGTATTCAATAATTATGATAAAGACTTATCACAATATCCTATTCATCTTTACATTTTTATGGGCAGTTCCATTAACTGCACAGGAAACTAAAGAAGAGGTGAGAGAAACACTTACGGTGGTTAAATCCTATAACCCTGAAATTGAACCTACTAGAAAGCAGGCTTTGGTTCCCAAAAAACCAAATTTTGAGAAAAAATCTTCTGCAAACCTCAACTACACAATAGAGACATTTCCAGTATTAGATGTTTATATTCCAAAATTTGAAGCCCCTTATTTGCAGTGGATTTCACCGATTGAAGATATTCATTCTTCTATAATCAGACTCTCGGCTGGAAATAATTCAAGTTTTAATTTTGATTTGAGTCATCATCAATACATAAGTTCAAAATTCAATTATTCATTACAAGCTTCATACGATTATTTAAAAGGTTCCTTTGCTGATTATGTTTATGGGCCACTCAACAGTAATATGTTTTTGGGTTCTACTATGGGATTTAGTTCGAAAAAAGGTGATGGAAGTTTGAGACTTAAATATGCAAACCAACAATTTAATTATTATGGCAAACCAATTGTATTGGGGTTTGAAGTAACTGAGAAATCTGTAAAGCAACGCTTCAATAGGGCTGGAGTGGTTTTTAGATATAATTTTAATACTGGAGTTGTGGAAGATATTCATATGAACCTCAATACCATCTCGGATTTAACGATGTCAAATGAACTTAGTTTTAAAGCTGCTACTACGTTAGAATTTGAGCTAGCTGAAAGAATTTTGAGAATAGAAGGATTTTTAGACTATGTGAGTGGTGGTTTTGAAAACGCCCCTTTAAGCGAAATAGGAGATACGAAACCAGCTCCTTATCAATTTGTTGAGCTTGATGTAATGCCTCAATTTGAAATCAATAGAGGTAATTTAAATCTTATGGTTGGAATTGATATGGATTATGTAGTGAAAAATAATAATGCTGAAATGGAATTTGGTTTGTATCCCGCAGTTGATGCGTTGTATACCTTATCAAAAGAAGTATTATTAAAAGGGAGTTTGCATGGAGAAACTCATTTGAATTCTTATGAAAAATTCACAAATTTAAATCCTTATTTAAGTCCAACATTGGAGATTGAACCAACACACACGCTTTTCGATTTAGAGTTTGGTCTTCAAGCCAATTCTGGTAAATTTTTGAGTCTTGATATAAATACGAGTATTTCCAGAGTTAAGAATCAGCCTTTGATGATGCTCAATTACCAAAATTATTTCAGAAATGACTCGGGACCTTATTTAAATGAAAATTTAAGTAGCTTTCAAATTGTTTACGATCAGGTGGACGAGGCAAATATCAGTGGGTCCTTGTTGATTCGTCCAGCTGATCAATTGAGTTTAAGGGCTGGTATTTCCTATAGTAAATACAGAACCTTAAATGAAGAAGAAGCATGGAACTTACCAAACATACAAGCTTTTGGGTCTATTAATGCAAAATTAGCAGATCGTTGGATGTTGAGTTCTCAATTAAATTATATTGGAGCTAGAAAAGATCATGAAGTCACGGTAGTCCAATTTGTGATGCCTGGAGCATATCCAAGTTTGACTCGTGATTTAGAGGCTTTTGTGAATTTAGACGCCACATTGCATTATCAATACAGCGATCAGTGGAGTTTTGAATTAAAAGCTAAAAACCTTACAAATAATCAGTATCAAATGTGGTATAATTACCCTGATTTAGGAACGACTATTACACTTGGTGCTCAATATCGATTTGATTTATAATTCATTAATTCACTCTCTATGAAAAATTTAAAATTTAGTTATTTTTCATTCGTACTAATGCTGCTCTCCTGTGAATCAAAACAGGAGGTTGATTTGATCGTAACCAATGCAAAGGTATATACAGTCGATGATGGTTTTAATGTAGTCTCGTCTTTTGCTGTCAATAATGGAAAATTTATAGCAGTTGGAAGTGATGAAACAATTCTTAGTAGCTATGACTCCAAATTTATTGTAAATGCAAATAGCAAGTCTATTTACCCTGGTTTTATAGATGCTCATTGTCATTTTTATGGTTTGGGTCTCAATCAGTCTGTTGTTGATTTGGTTGGTACTGAAAGTTTTGATGAGGTGATCCAGCGAGTAGTTGATTTTTACAAAGGCAAGGATGTTTCTGTAATAAGGGGTAGGGGTTGGGATCAAAATGATTGGGAACTTAAAAAGTTTCCAACCAAAGATCGTTTAGATGAATTGTTCCCGGATACTCCTGTTGCTCTTGAACGTGTCGATGGTCATGCCTATCTAGTCAATCAAAAAGCCTTGGATTTGGCAGGAATTAGTTCGAAGACTAAAGTATCTGGAGGGTCCATTGAATTGGAAAATGGAAAACTCACCGGAGTATTGGTGGATACGCCAATGGCCCTAGTAGATGCAGTGCTTCCAAGTCCAACTGAGGAAGAATCTAAAGAGGCTCTAAAAAAAGCAGAAGCAATTTCTTTTTCTTATGGTTTAACGACTGTAAATGATGCAGGTTTAAATAAAGCAATAATTCAGCAAATAGAAAGCCTTCATCAATCAGGAGATTTAAATATTCGTATCTATGCGATGGTGAGTAATAATCAAGAAAATTTGGATTATTACTTAGAGAAAGGGATTGTTGAAACGGATCGTTTGTATGTGGGTTCTGTTAAAGTATATGCTGATGGAGCTCTTGGTTCTAGAGGTGCAGCTTTAAAGAGGCCTTATTCCGATAAGCCTGGGCATTATGGAGCAATGATTACGACAGAGGAAGCGTTATTGGAATTAGCTGACCGAATTGCCAAAAGTGATTATCAAATGAATACTCATGCCATTGGAGATTCTGCAAATGTTGCAGTACTGAGAGCATACACAAAAGCTGTAGATGATTTAAAATCTAGAAGATGGAAGGTGGAGCACGCTCAGATCACCTCGCCAATAGATTTTTCATACTATGAAAAAGGGATTATTCCATCAGTTCAACCTACGCATGCAACCTCGGATATGTATTGGGCTGAGGAGCGCTTAGGAGCGGATCGTATCCCAGGTGCGTATCCCTTTAAATCCTTGTTAGAGGCTTCTGGAACACTTCCTTTGGGAACTGATTTTCCAGTGGAGCAAGTGAATCCATTTTTAACCTTTTATGCGGCCATCACAAGACAAGATCAAAAAGGCTACCCTGAGGGTGGATTTACTCCTGATCAAAAACTGACAAGAGAAGAAACCCTAAAAGGAATGACCATATGGGCAGCTTATTCTAATTTTCAGGAAGACCAAAGAGGTAGTATTGAAGTTGGGAAAATGGCGGACTTTATTATCTTAGATCGAGATCTTATGGAAATACCTGTCTTACAAATTCCACAAACGAATGTGTTAAAAACTTATTTAGGGGGGACTTTGGTTTATTCTAAACAATAAAAACTATAGTGTCTATAATAAAAAAAGGACGGCTTAATTGCCGTCCTTTTGTGTATTAATTAATTTTAAAGGCTTAGAATGATATAGGAACTGACACTCTAGTTGTTCCCCAACCCATTACTAAGGTGCCATCTTTTTTGAAAGCCATTGCAAAAGCTTCTATTGCATCCTTTTCTGTGCTCGCTTCAACAGAAGCTCTCAATACATCTAAAGATTCTTCGTAGTTGTATGCTCCCCATTGGTTAGCATTTGAGTTTAATACTAGGGTCCAATGGTGGTCTCCAGGAATTGAAAAGAGAGAATAGGTTCCTGCTTTTATTGATTTACCGGCAATAGTGGCATCTGTAGAAAAGCTGATCGTGGTTGCTTCATTCGCTCCAGTTCTCCAAATTTTCCCCTTTGGTGCTAACTTGTCTAATGATCTCCCCTTCAGTTGAGGTCTTGAATAAATGATGGCAACTGATCCTGCATCTGAACTGAATGAAGCTTTATCCATTGGACTTGCATCTAGTTTTGGGAATTCTTGAGCCATACTCGCTGTGGTGCTCATTAAAAACACAGCAATTAAAAGACTAAATAGATTTTTCATAGTAGTTTATCGTTTTAAATTAGGTTTACTAAAATACAACAAATGAATCGTTATCGATTTTGTGGGTAGTTAATCTTTTATTAAAATCATCAATTACAGATTTATACTTTCTAGGTGAAATCGATATATTAAAATTTCATTAAGCAATAAATAATCAAATTTTAATTAATATTTGTAACTATATGTATTTTTAATTTTGAATATTGAAACTTTGAACTCATATTTGCATTCGAAATTGAAACAATAAAAATTATGTGTGGAATTACTTGTGCATTTGATTTGAAAGAGTCGTCTGAAAAGCTCAGACCACAGCTTTTAGAAATGTCTAAAAAGATTAGACATAGAGGCCCTGATTGGAGTGGAATTTATTCTGATGAGAATGCGATATTGGCACATGAGCGATTGGCGATTGTCGATCCTGCTTCTGGAAAACAACCTTTGTTAAGTCCTGATGGTAAATTAGTCCTTGCGGCTAACGGTGAAATATACAATCACTTGGAGTTAAGAAAAGAATTTGAAGATTCTTATGAGTTTAAAACTCAATCTGACTGTGAAGTAATTCTTGCTTTATACCAAAAATACGGCAAAAACTTCATCGATAAGATGAATGGGATTTTTGGTTTTGCTATTTTTGACAGCGAAAAAGGAGAATATTTCATCGCTAGAGATCATATGGGTATTATTCCACTCTATATGGGGTGGGATGTCAATGGTACCTTTTACGTTTCTTCAGAGTTAAAAGCTCTTGAAGGTTATTGTTCAAAAATAGAATTATTTCCTCCAGGTCATTACCTACATTCATCAACCGGAGAGTTGGTGAGATGGTATGAACGAGATTGGATGGATTTCGAAGCGGTAAAAGAAAATCAAACTAGTATTGAAGAAGTGGGTAAAGCCCTTGAAGATGCAGTTCACAGACAATTGATGTCTGATGTTCCTTATGGAGTATTGCTCTCAGGTGGTTTAGATTCTTCAGTAACTTCGGCAATTGCAAAGAAATATGCTCTTAAAAGAGTTGAAAGTGGTGATACCTCCGATGCTTGGTGGCCCCAGCTGCATTCCTTTTCGGTAGGTTTAGAGGGTTCTCCCGATTTAGCTGCAGCTAGAAAAGTGGCAGACCACATCGGAACGGTTCACCATGAAATTGTCTTCACAATTCAAGAAGGCTTAGATGCTATTAAAGATGTGATCTACAACTTAGAAACCTATGACATCACGACAGTAAGAGCATCAACTCCTATGTACTTAATGGCACGTGTTATTAAATCTATGGGGATCAAAATGGTTCTTTCAGGTGAAGGTGCAGATGAATTGTTTGGAGGTTACTTATATTTTCACAAGGCTCCTTCAGCAAAAGATTTTCACGAAGAAACAGTTCGTAAACTCGATAAACTACATATGTATGATTGTTTAAGAGCTAACAAATCACTTGCTGCTTGGGGAATCGAAGGAAGAGTTCCATTTTTAGATAAAGAATTTATGGATGTTGCAATGCGCATTAATCCACAGGATAAGATGATTAATGGAGAGCGCATGGAAAAATGGGTGGTTCGTAAAGCATTTGAATCCTATTTGCCAGAAAGCGTAGCTTGGAGACAAAAAGAACAATTCTCAGACGGAGTTGGTTATTCTTGGATCGACACATTAAAAGAGCTTGTAAATACAGAAGTAAGTGATGAACAATTAGCGAATGCTAAGTATCGTTTCCCAATTCAGACTCCAACATCTAAAGAAGAGTTTTATTACCGTTCGATTTTTGAAGAACATTTCCCATCAGATGCTGCAGCATTATGTGTGCCATCAGTACCATCAGTTGCTTGTAGTACACCAATTGCACTAGAATGGGATGAAGCATTCAAAAATATGAACGATCCTTCTGGTAGAGCAGTGGCAAACGTTCACGCAGAAGCGTACTAACTTTACTAGATACTTTGTGATTACTTCAGTTGTTTTAGAATGGCTGAAGTTTTTTGTTCACAATTTCTGTTGATAACTTAGAGGTTCAAAGCAGATCAAATCTCATTATTTAGGGGGCTAATCCTTATATTTGTTTGTTAAGGTAAAACGAACAAATCAATTCATTATATATGAGCGAAGAACTAGAAAAGAAAGCTAATTATTCGGCTGATAGTATTCAGGCCCTTGAAGGGATTGAGCACGTTAGAATGCGTCCATCGATGTATATCGGAGATGTTGGCCCTAGAGGATTACATCATTTAGTTTACGAGGTAGTAGATAACTCTATTGACGAAGCTATGGGAGGTTATTGTGATACGATCTCAGTAACCATAAATGAAGACAATTCGATTTCAGTTTCGGATAACGGGAGAGGGATACCTGTCGATATGCACAAAAAAGAAGGTGTTTCTGCCCTAGAGGTGGTCATGACCAAGATTGGAGCAGGAGGAAAGTTTGATAAAGACTCTTATAAGGTGTCTGGGGGACTTCACGGTGTGGGGGTGTCCTGTGTGAATGCCTTATCAAATAAACTAATTGCTACGGTACACAGAGATGGTAAAGTATGGGAACAGGAATACTCTAGAGGTAAAGCTAGTTATCCAGTAAAAAATATTGGTGAATCAGACAAGCACGGAACTACAGTTACCTTTTGGCCTGATGACACGATATTTGCTCAGACTACGGAATACTCTTATGATACCTTAGCCAATAGAATGCGCGAACTCGCTTATTTGAACAAGGGTGTTAAACTTACTATTACAGATAAGCGAAATAAGGATGAGAAAGGTGAAGATGTAGCAGAAACCTTTCATTCAGAAGAAGGACTGAAAGAATTTGTAAAGTTTTTAGATGGAAACAGAGAGCAACTCACTCAATCTGTGATTGCGATGGAAGGAGAAAAGAACGGCATTCCCGTGGAAGTTGCAATGACTTATAATACTTCGTACACAGAGAATTTACATTCTTATGTCAACAATATCAACACTCACGAAGGAGGAACTCACCTTACTGGATTTAGAAGAGGTCTTACAACGACACTTAAGAAGTATGCAGATGCTTCAGGAATGTTAGACAAACTCAAGTTTGAGATCGCAGGTGATGACTTTAGGGAAGGATTAACGGCTATTGTTTCTGTTAAGGTATCTGAGCCTCAATTTGAAGGTCAAACTAAGACAAAACTCGGAAACAGAGAGGTTTCTGCAGCAGTGAGTCAGGCGGTATCAGAAATGTTAACCGATTACTTAGAGGAACATCCAGATGATGCTAAAATCATCGTTCAGAAAGTGATATTAGCAGCACAAGCACGTCATGCAGCGACAAAAGCCAGAGAAATGGTTCAGCGTAAGACGGTGATGAGTGTTGGAGGCTTACCTGGAAAACTATCTGATTGTTCAGAGCAAGATCCAGCTTTATGTGAAGTATTCCTAGTGGAGGGAGATTCTGCGGGTGGTACTGCTAAACAAGGTAGGGATCGTAATTTTCAAGCTATTTTACCGCTTAGAGGTAAGATTTTGAATGTTGAAAAAGCGATGCAGCACAAGGTGTTTGAAAATGAAGAAATTAAAAACATCTATACTGCTCTCGGAGTGACTATTGGTACAGAAGAAGATTCTAAGGCGCTTAATTTAGATAAGTTACGATATCATAAGGTTGTGATTATGTGTGATGCGGATGTGGATGGTTCTCACATTGAAACCTTAATTTTAACATTTTTCTTTAGATATATGAGAGAACTCATCGAAGAAGGTCATATCTATATTGCTACTCCACCTTTGTATTTAGTGAAAAAAGGTGCTAAAAAACAATACGCTTGGAATGATGATCAACGCGATATCTTGATGAAAGAGTTTGGTCAAGGTGCTGCAATTCAACGTTACAAAGGTCTTGGAGAAATGAACGCAGAACAATTGTGGGAAACAACCATGAATCCAGAAATGAGAACATTAAGACAGGTGACCATCGATAACGCGGTTGAAACCGATCGAATCTTCTCTATGTTAATGGGAGATGAGGTTCCACCAAGAAGAGAGTTTATTGAGAAAAACGCTGTCTATGCTAATATAGACGCCTAGTAATAATTTTTAAAAACACATATTAATGAAAATTACAGTTGTTGGAGCAGGTGCAGTCGGAGCGAGCTGTGCAGAGTACATCGCCATCAAAGATTTTGCTTCAGAGGTCGTTTTAGTCGACATTAAGGAAGGGTATGCAGAGGGGAAAGCTATGGATTTGATGCAAACCGCATCTTTAAATGGTTTTGACACAAAAATTACAGGAACTACAGGAGATTATTCTAAAACTGCTGGTAGTAATATTGCTGTAATTACTTCTGGTATTCCAAGAAAACCTGGAATGACTCGTGAAGAATTAATTGGAATAAACGCAGGAATTGTTAAAACGGTTGCTGAAAATTTAGTTCAACATTCACCTGATGTAATTCTTATCGTTGTAAGTAATCCGATGGATACGATGACTTATTTAGCACACAAAGTGTTGAATCTTCCTGAAAATAAGATTATCGGTATGGGTGGAGCTTTAGATTCAGCTCGTTTTAAGTATCGTTTAGCTGAGGCTTTAGAGGCTCCAATTTCTGATGTTGATGGAATGGTAATTGGAGGTCACTCTGATACAGGTATGGTTCCATTAACTCGTTTAGCGACTCGTAATTCTGTAAATGTATCTGAGTTCTTATCACAAGAGTGTATTGATCAGGTAGCAGAAGAAACTAAAGTAGGAGGAGCAACACTTACGAAACTTTTAGGAACTTCAGCTTGGTATGCACCTGGCGCTGCAGTTTCTGGGCTAGTTCAAGCGATTGCTTGTGATTTAAAGAAAGTGTATCCTTGTTCTACGTTTCTTTCAGGAGAGTATGGATTGGAGGATATTTGTATCGGAGTACCTGTAGTCTTAGGGAAAAATGGTATCGAAAAAATTCTTGAAATCGAATTGACTGATGCTGAAAAAGCGAAGATGCAAGAAAGCGCTGCAGGAGTAAGAAAAGTCAATGAACTTTTAGATGTTTAATCTGAATATTCAAATACCATAACTAAAGCGTCCGCTATCGATTAGCGGATGTTTTTTTTAGACCTAAATAATATTGCTAGTTGTCAATGGAAATGATATATTTGCTGGCAATTCAAAAATTATAATAAACAACTGAACCAATGCAAAGTAAAGGACTAATTAAACTTTTTGCTTTTTTGTTTGGGATAGTGAGTATCTATCAACTATCCTATACATTTATTTCTTCAAATGTAGAGCAGAAAGCTGCTGATTTTGCTGTTAGCAAAATTTCATCGAATGAAGAGGATTATATCTCTAAAAGAGAAGCTTTGGAATTAACGTATCTTGATTCTATAGGTAATCGTTCAATTTTAGGATATACCAGCTATAAAGACGCTAAAAGCAAAGAACTCAACAAAGGTCTTGACCTTAAAGGAGGTATTAACGTAACACTCCAAATTTCTGTAAAGGATATTTTAAAAGGTCTAGCCAACAATACTAAAAATCCTGTATTCAATCAGGCTTTAGCAGATGCTGATACCGCTTCTAAAAACTCAGATGATACTTATTTAAATCTATTTTTTGATGCGTTTGATGCCATTAGTGGAGATACTAATCTTTCAGATCCATCTATTTTTGCTAACAAAGCATTGAGCGAGGAAATCAATTTTCAAATGTCTGACGATGAGGTAAAACCCATCATCAGTAGAAAAATTGACCAATCGATTATTTCTGCTTTTGAAGTGTTAAGGGAACGTATTGATGGTTTTGGAGTAACTCAACCGAATATTCAAAGAGAAGGAACTTCAGGAAGAATCCTTGTAGAACTTCCAGGTGCTAAAGATATTACTAGAGCTCAAGAATTACTTTCTTCAACAGCTCAATTAGAGTTTTGGGAAACATATCAGCCTCAATCACAAGCATTAAATAATTTTATAGTTAGTGCGAATGAAGAGTTAAAATCCATTGTAGGAACTGAAGATGCTACTGCTGAATCAAAGCCTGAATCTGAAATTGATTCACTCTTATCTGATGTAGCTCAAGATTCATTGGATCTTGCAAGTCAAGTAAACCCTTTGTTAGACCTTATTCAAGGACAAGGAGTAGGATATCAACTCTTTAGATTTGCTGCTAAGGATACTGCTAAGGTTGGATCGTATCTTAGAATGAATGCTGTTAAAAAGCTTCTTCCTAAAGAACTACAATACCTAAAATGGGCATGGGAACGTCCTGCTAAGAATTCAGAATTAGTGGGGTTATATGCCTTAAAATCAAACAGAGATAATACTCCTAGGATTAGTGGAGACGTAGTTAGTGATGCTAGAGATTCATTTGATCAATATGGTAAACCTGCTGTATCGATGACTATGAATACGAAGGGAGCAAGAGAGTGGGAAGAACTCACTGGTGATGCTTTTAATAACCAAACTGGTATTGCAATTGTTTTAGATAATAAAGTGTTTACAGCTCCTGGAGTATCTTCAGGTCCTATTTCTGGTGGACGTTCTGAGATCACAGGTACTTTTACTGTTGACGAGACTAAAGATATCGCAAACGTTCTTAGAGCTGGTAAATTGCCTGCTTCTGCTGAAATTATCCAATCAGAAATTGTTGGACCATCACTAGGTCAAGAGGCTATCGACAGTGGATTTAAATCCTTTGTGATTGCAATGATATTGGTTCTTGTATGGATGATGTTCTACTACGGAAAATCAGGTATTTTCTCAAACCTAGCACTTATTTTAAACATCATTCTCATCTTTGGAGTATTGGTCAGCTTAAATGCTGTATTAACACTTCCAGGGATTGCAGGTATCGTTCTTACCATTGGTATGTCTGTGGATGCAAACGTACTGATCTATGAACGTATTAAAGAAGAAATCGCAAGAGGTAAAGGGAAGTTGCAAGCTGTTGAAGATGGATTTAGCAATGCTTTATCATCAATCTTAGATGCAAACATTACAACAGGTCTTACGGCTTTTATTCTTTTTGTATTTGGATCAGGTCCAATTAAAGGATTTGCAACGACCTTATTAATCGGTATCGCAACTTCATTATTCACAGCCATCTTTGTAACTCGATTATTAATCGAGAATCACTTAGAAGGAAAGAATCGAAGACTTGATTTCTCAACTTCATTAACTAAGAAGTTATTTCAAAACAATTCAATTGCCTTCTTGGCTAAACGCAAAATCGCTTATGTGATTTCAGCAGTTTTAGTTGGTATTGGGTTAGTGTCACTATTAACAACTGGATTACAACAAGGTGTTGACTTTGTAGGTGGTCGTTCCTATCAAGTTCGTTTTGAGCACCCTGTAAGCGCATCAGAAATCGCTTCACAGCTCAATGATGTATTTGGTTCAGGAACTAATGTAAAGACTTTTGGTGGAGCCAATCAAATTAAAGTAACGACTCCATATAAAGTAGATGTTGAAGGAATTGAAGTCGATGCTGAAATTCAACAAAAATTATTTAGCAGTCTTTCTTCTTATTTACCAGAAGATGCTACTTATGAAAACTTTATTACTGGAAGTGTGCACCAAGGATTTGGAATATTACAATCAGTAAAAGTTGGACCCACAATAGCAGATGACATCAAAAACAATGCATTCCTAGCAATTATTGGATCACTGGCAGTAGTGTTCTTTTACATTCTGTTGCGTTTTAGAAAATGGCAATTCTCACTTGGAGCAGTTGTAGCGGTATTCCACGATGTATTATTTGTACTTGGAATCTTCTCTTTGACTGGAAAGTTAATGCCATTTAATATGGAGATTGACCAAGCATTTATCGCGGCAATTCTAACGGTTATTGGATATTCGCTTAACGATACCGTGGTTGTATTCGACAGAATCCGTGAGGTAGTTGGTCTTAATGGATGGAAAGGAGGTCAGCATGTGGATGAGGCCTTAAACTCTACCCTAAGCCGTACCCTAAATACCTCTCTTACTACTTTAGTAGTACTTGTTGCAATATTTATCTTCGGAGGAGAATCTCTTAGAGGATTTATGTTTGCGATGATTGTAGGGGTAGTAGTAGGTACTTATTCATCTTTATTTATTGCAACTCCAGTCATGTTTGATTTTTTAAAGAAGAAACTTACTGACGGTAAAAAATAAGAATACCAATTCGATATCAATATAAAGGGTCAGCATTGCTGGCCCTTTTTTATTGAATTTAATAGTATAAGTATATTGATTAAAGTACTTGATAAATACTCCCATTGCTTCCAGGAATAAGCTCCATCACATAATCAGCAGTTAATTTTACTTCTCTTATATGAGAAACATATATGATAGCTGTATGGTGTTGTTTAGCAATGGAATTGACTAATTTCATGAACAATTCATTGGACTGTTGATCTAATCCTGCAGTGGGCTCATCAAGAATGAGTAATTTGGGATTTTTTACCATGGCTCTGGCTGTCATCACTAAACACTGTTCTCCTATACTTAAATCGACAAAATACGTGTCTTTTCGATCCTTCATACCTAGGATGTCAATCCAATAAGAAACCAGTTGTTCTTCTAATTTGGAAGGTTTGATGTAGAGTCCGACACTATCTTTGATTCCACCAATAATCATTTCTTTAACAGTAAAATAACCCTTAAAGAAACCAGTCATGGAAGGTGTAAAGTAACCGATGTGTTTTTTGAGATCCCAAACACTTTCACCAGAGCCTTTCTTAAATCCAAAAAGATGAATATCCTGTCCATAAGCTTTTGGATTTTCTCCAGTAATCATGGTAAGCAGGGTAGATTTTCCACTTCCGTTAGGTCCTCTTAATTCCCAAAATTCACCGCTTTTGATAGTCCAATTAATATTGTTGAGAATCTTTTTATCTCCATAACAAATCGCAATGTTCTTCATGTCGACAAGAACTTCTTCAACAGTAGTTGTATGATGTCCTAGGATGGGAGTAAGATCAAAATTTTCTTCTTCGATATCATAGAGTTTTTTAAAATTTTCTCTAGAAGAAACACTCTTAAATTGGTTGTCAAATGCGTTGTAAAAAATACTACAGTACTTAGGAATCCAATCAGATCTATTGAGAATAAAAATCAGATTTAATTCCTTCTGTCTGTGTTCCAACAAATGAATGAGTTCCATTTGATTTTCAGGATCTAAATGGGAGAGAGGATTGTCTAATATGAGACTGTGTGGCTTTTGATCTAACAGATAATTGATGAATCTTATTTTTTGTTGTCCACTGGACATGGACTGAAGACTCTGGCCATAACGTTGTATAAAAGTGTTGTCATCGTGAATGGCCTCTTTGTCTATAAAACGATCTAAATGCTTCTTGTCGTATAGGTATAAGTGTTTGCTTTGTAAATCAAATTCTTGAATGATTCTATTGACTACCTTTGAGTAATTACTTTGATTGTTAATGCCAATAACGAGGTGAAGAGACATCTATTTAGCTCTTTTTAGCATTTTTCATAAAGTAAATCCCAACGAGTATAAATGGAATACTTAACCATTGACCTGTTGAAAGAAGTCCTAAACTTTCTTCAAATCCACCCTGGCTCTTTTTTACAAATTCCACTAAGAATCGAATAGTCCACAGGCATACAAAGAAGAGCCCAAATATGAATCCTTTTTGGTTTTTGTAATCAGTTTTCCAATAGAGATGGAGTAATATAAAGAACAACCCCAAATACAAGATTCCTTCGTAGAGTTGAGCAGGATGTCGATAAGGTATTGAATTTAATAAATCAATATATGCAGGATCTGTTTCTAATGCTTTATAGGCTTCATTAACAGATCGTTTGCCTGTTAATTGCATCAAGCTAGAAAGTGATAAATCATCGCGATCTCGTAAGAATTTAGTAGCAAACACATACGATTTGTCCACTATTTTGCCATTGATTTCAGAGTTGAAAAAGTTTCCGAGTCTCACTAAAAAAGCCCCTAGTGATATGGGTACAACCACACGATCGAGTAACCATTTCATGCTGATATTGTGAGCTTTGTGTTTTTTGATGTATAGAGATAAACCAATCAGAATCCCTATAGTAGCTCCATGACTTGCAAGACCTGCAAATCCTGTAAACTCGTAGCCGTCAATTAATCCAAATAGAGCAGAAGAGGGGGTGGATCGAATAGGGAGAAGAATCTCTATCAGATGATTTTTGTAATAATCCCAGTCATAGAAAAAGACATGTCCTAAACGCGCTCCAAGCATCGTCGATAAAACAGCATAGACAAAAAGTGAATCTAATAGTTCTATTGGTTTCTTTTCAGCTAAAAAGATCTTTTTGGTAAGATAATAACCCAGTCCAAATGCAGTAATCCACAAGAGGTTGTAGTATTTTATTTGTATAGCTCCAAGGGTAAATAAGGTGCCGTCAGGATTCCATATAAAGCTTAAAAATTCCATGTCATATATTTTTAGCTAAAGTAATCAATTAAGCTCAAATGTGCATCATTTTCAGGGAACAGGGTCGTGACCGTGACCTCCCCATGGATGACAACTAAAGATCCGCTTTAGAGCTAAGACCCCGCCCTTAAGCAATCCGTGTTTTTGAAGTGCTTCAACGGTATATTGAGAACAGGTAGGAGTGTATCTACAACTCGCTGGAGTAAGTGGAGATATCAATAGTTGATAAAGTCTTGTCAGTAAGATAAAAGGTGCTATTAAAATTTTTTTAAGCACGATTATTGAATGGTATAATTTGTTCCTTCTTTACCGTCTTTAAGTACAATACCCAATTCTGCTAATTGATCTCTAATTTGATCAGAAGTAGTAAAATCCTTATTGACTCTCGCTTTATTTCTCAGCTCGATCAGCAGTTCTACAAGATCAGGTAATTTAGAAGATGAACGTTCCTCTGATTGATTCAATAAACCTAAAACCTCAAAAATAAATCCTTTAAAAGTGTTTTTGAAGTTTTCTAAATCTTCTGAATTGAGCCCAGCTTTACCATCCTTCATCAGATTGATTTGTTTAACGGCCTCAAAAAGATTCGCAATTAAAATAGGAGTGTTAAAGTCATCGTTCATGGCGTCAAAACACTTTTGAGTCCACGATAATACATCCCAAGAACTTTGAGCTTCTGCGGAAAGTTTATCGATATTGCTTACAGCTTCCATGAGTTTGTTATAACCTTTTTCAGACGCTAAAACCGCCTCGTCGCTGATATCTAATATACTAGCGTAATGAGCTTGCATCATAAAGAAGCGAATCACCATTGGAGAAAATGCCTTTGATAGCTTGTCGTTATCTCCAGTAAAGATTTCTCCAGGTAAGATATTATTACCGGTAGATTTTGCCATTTTTTTACCGTTAAGGGTAAGCATATTGGCATGTAGCCAGAAATTGACTGGAGATTGATCATTGCAAGCCTCCGCTTGAGCGATCTCACATTCGTGATGTGGAAATTTTAAGTCCATTCCCCCTCCGTGAATATCAAAGGTTTCACCGAGGTATTTGGTGCTCATTGCAGTACATTCCAGATGCCATCCAGGAAAACCTTCGCTCCATGGAGAAGGCCATCTCATAATATGCTCGGGTTCTGCTTTTTTCCACAGTGCAAAATCTTGTGGGTTTCTCTTTTCACTTTGACCAGCTAATTCTCTTGTATTAGCAATCATGTCTTCAAGTTTTCGACCACTTAATTTACCGTAAGTGTGTTCTTGATTAAATTTAGTAACATCAAAATAGACAGAACCATTGATTTCATAAGCGTAACCTTTTTCAATGATATCTTTAATGATTTCAATTTGTTCTACAATATGTCCAGTAGCAGTAGGTTCAATGCTCGGTGGAATCATATTGAATTGATCTAAGATTTTATGAAAATCGACCGTGTATTGTTGAACCACTTCCATAGGTTCCAATTGCTCAAGTCTGGCTTTCTTTGAAATCTTGTCTTCACCGCTTTCAGCATCGTTTTCTAAATGCCCAGCATCAGTGATGTTTCTGACATAGCGAACCTTGTAGCCCAAAAACTTTAAATACCTATAGATCATATCAAATGAAATAAAGGTTCTACAATTCCCTAAGTGTACATTAGAATAAACTGTAGGTCCACAAACATACATTCCGATATGTCCAGGATTAATAGGTTTAAATTCTTCTTTAACTTTCGAAAGCGAATTGTATAAACGCAAGTTCTGAGACTCGTATAAGGCCATGAAATCTTAAAATTGAGTTGGAAGATTGATGAATTTTAAAAATTCTTCTCTAGTTTCTTTTTCTTTGAATTTACCTCCGTATTCAGCAGTTACTGTGCTGCTTTCAATATCCCTAATTCCTCTTGAATTGACGCAGAGGTGTTTAGCATCAATTACACAAGCGACATCTTCAGTGCCTAATACCTTTTGAAGTTCACGAACGATCTGAATATTTAAACGCTCTTGTACTTGAGGTCTTTTTGCAAAATAATCTACGATGCGATTCATTTTGGAAAGTCCTACTACAGAACCTTTTGAAATATAAGCTACGTGAGCTTTTCCAACAATGGGCAACAAGTGGTGTTCGCAAGTGGAGTAAAGTGTAATGTTTTTTTCAACCAACATTTCACCGTATTTGTACTTGTTTTCAAAGGTAGAAGCTTTTGGTTTTCTTTCAGGATGTAATCCTCCAAAGATTTCTTTGACAAACATTTTAGCAACTCTATTGGGAGTGCCTTTAAGACTGTCGTCATTGAGATCCATCCCTAAAGTTGTCAAAATTCTTGTCACATCGCCTTTGATGCTTTCAATTTTTTCCTCATCACTAAGTACAAATGCATCTTCTCTAAGAGGGGTGTCTTCTGAAGTACCTACATGATCGTCACCAAATTCCTCTGCTTTAGTTTCTAATAAACTATTAATCTTCATCTGTTTATAAAATAGATTTTAATTGCAAAGGTAAGGAATAATAACCATTCAAAGGGTACTACATTTTTGATGCATTTAGCTTCAACTAAAAATTATTTCTGGTTCCTAGAAGAACTACTCGAAGATCTACTTCCGCTTGAACTACTTCTAGAAGAGCTGCTTCTCGAAACGGCTGGTCTTGGACTATAAGATCCAGAGGAGCGAATAGCGCTACTTCTTATGGGGCTTGAACTTCTTGAGTTAGAGGTGTTGTAATTTGATCGAGTATTAGAGGAGGATCGTTTAATTGAAGAAGAACGATTTGGTGTGTATTGAATAGAACTTCTAGTTGGGGCATTATAGGATCTGGTTCTAATATTGGATCTAGTATTCGTATGGGTGTTATTTGAAGGCATTCTATAACCTCTTAAACGACTGTCATTAGAAGATCTTAGATCGATCATACTAGATCTTCCTCTGTCTCTTGTTGAAGAGTTGATACTCGATCTACCTGTATTATTTAAGGATCTCATTGAAGAAACACGGCCATTTGTGTTTGATGCAATGGAGCTAGATCCATATCCTAAGATTCTAGATGATCTGTAGGAGGAACGATCTTGATTGCTACGACCTCTATTTCTATTAGGAGTGTTAAAATTGTAGTTGTATCGGTAAGGTGAGTAGCTATAGGCATAGTTGATGTAAGGAAATGGAGACCACCAATAGTTATAACCCCAATTGTAATAAGATGAAGAGTACCTCCAATACCATTGATCGTAAAAATAGGGGTTGTAATAACCGTAGTTCACATATGGAGAATAAGCGTAATATACATCCCAATAAGGTCTAAATCCCCAGCTGTAATAACCGTAGTTGTAGGGAGATGAATCAATTACTAATTGTATGTTCACTTGCTTATTAGTTGATTCTTTTTGAGCATCTTGATCTTCTATGATCACGACCTCTTCACCTAGGATTTCATTGTATTCATTAGCTTTATCGCTAAAGTAAGCAGTGTAATTTTTAGTTTGTTTGGGTGCTTGTTCACCATAAGCGTATGCATTGTTTAAAGCATTACTACTGTAGTAATTGGCGTATGGGAAGAAAGCGCCACAAGAATTGAGCATTAAAGCTACAATTAGAAGTCCAAAAGTTCGCATTAAAGTCGAGTATGTGAATAATGTTTTCATAAGCTTAGATTTTAATTGCCCCCTGCCTAAAAAATGGTTATTTTTGACTTCCGTAATTGATTGCAAATCAAATTTAACAGGGATTTATTAACTAAATTACAAGTTTTGTGCCAAAGTTCAGCTAATGAGTAAAAAATTAACACCGAGATCAGAGGATTATTCAAAATGGTATAACGAATTAGTTGTCAAGGCTGACTTGGCAGAAAATTCAGGAGTCAGAGGTTGTATGGTTATCAAACCCTATGGGTATGCCATATGGGAGAAGATGCAAGCAGCTTTAGATCAAATGTTTAAAGAAACAGGTCACGAAAATGCTTATTTTCCTCTTTTTATTCCAAAATCGTATTTGAGTAAAGAAGCCAATCATGTAGATGGATTTGCTAAAGAATGTGCTGTTGTAACTCATTATCGTTTAAAGAATGATGAAAATGGTCAGGGAATCGTTGTTGATCCCGATGCTAAATTAGAGGAAGAATTGATTGTAAGACCTACATCTGAAACGATTATATGGGATACGTACAGAAGATGGATCCAATCCTACAGGGATTTACCAATATTGATTAATCAATGGGCTAATGTAGTTCGATGGGAAATGAGAACCCGTCTCTTTTTGAGAACTGCAGAGTTTTTGTGGCAAGAAGGGCATACTGCTCATGCGACAAAACAAGAGGCAATTGAAGAGGCAGAGCGTATGATGGAAGTCTATGCAACTTTTGCAGAAGAATTTATGGCCGTACCAGTAATTAGAGGTATTAAAACAGAATCCGAGCGATTTGCAGGTGCTGAAGAAACCTATTGTATTGAGGCATTGATGCAGGATGGGAAAGCTTTGCAAGCTGGAACCTCTCATTATTTAGGTCAAAATTTTGCTAAAGCTTTTGATGTAAAATACGTCAACAAAGAAGGAAAGCAAGAACACGTTTGGGCTACTTCATGGGGTGTGTCTACACGACTCATGGGAGCATTAGTGATGACACATTCAGATGACCAAGGATTAGTATTGCCACCAAAACTTGCTCCAATTCATGTGGTAATAGTTCCTATCTATAAAGGAGAAGAACAGTTAGATCAAATTTCTGAATACTTAAAGCCATATATTGCGGATTTAAGAGCTAAAGGACTCTCTGTTAAATTTGATAACAGAGATACTTTGAAGCCAGGATTTAAATTTGCTGAATACGAGCAAAAAGGAGTTCCTGTTCGTATTGCTATTGGAGCAAGAGATATGGAGAACAAAACTTTCGAAGTTGCGAGAAGAGATCTTTTAAGCAAAGAACTAGTAGGTGCCGATCAGTTAATTGATCACATTGTAACTCTTTTAGATGATATTCAAAAAACAATTTATAAAAAGGCGCTTGGTTATAGAGCAGATCACATCACTGAGGTAAATTCTTACGAAGAGTTTAAAGAAGTATTGGAAAACAAGGGTGGATTTGTATCCGCACATTGGGACGGTACTGCTGAAACTGAGGCTGCTATTCAGGAAGAAACAAAAGCGACTATTCGCTGTATTCCTATTGATTTTAAAGAAGAGAAGGGTGATTGTATGTACAGTGGAAAACCATCAAAAATGAGGGTGTTGTTTGCAAAAGCTTATTAATCGTAAAAAAATATTTAAGACCTCTTGCAATAGTAAAAAATAGTTGTATTTTTGCATCCGCGTTTTAAACAAACCACGGTCCGTTCGTCTAGGGGTTAGGACGCCAGGTTTTCATCCTGGTAACAGGGGTTCGATTCCCCTACGGACTACAACTAATTTATTGAATAATTTTGGTCCGTTCGTCTAGGGGTTAGGACGCCAGGTTTTCATCCTGGTAACAGGGGTTC
>JAYPEX010000002.1:12162-232614 GCA_038125995.1 Flavobacteriaceae bacterium | reverse complement strand
CCAGCTGTGTTGCCAATTACACCATAGGCCATTGCGGCTGCAAATTTAATACAAAGTTTTATTTGCACAAATAAAAATGACTTCATTTTAATTTTTTTTATAGGGATTCTTAAAAAGGTACATTTTGATTCCAATGAGTTTAACAAACTTTTGATGTTTTGCTAAAACGATTTTCGTATTTTCGCCTCTGCTTATCAATACAATACTATGTTTTCAAGCCAATTTGAATTGTGGAATCGACGTTTGGGATGGTTCGTCTTTGCAATTGCATTAATCACTTATGGAATCACTGTGGAACCCACTGCAAGTTATTGGGATGCAGGTGAATATATAGCGACTTCTGCCAAATTACAAGTAGGACATCCACCAGGAGCTCCACTTCTTCAAATGATAGGAGCCTTTTTTGCAATGTTTGCTTTTGATGCTACTGAAATTGCACGAATGGTCAACTATGTATCTGGAGTATCCTCAGCCTTTACCATCCTATTTTTATTTTGGACGATTACCAACTTGGGTAGAAAACTCATTGGAGAGAACAAAGAATTGAGCGAACAAAAAGCAATTGCTCTTCTAGGTTCATCGCTTGTGGGATCACTAGCATTCACATTCTCTGATAGTTTTTGGTTTAATGCTGTTGAAACAGAGGTTTATGCTTCTGCTAGTTTTGTAATGGCACTTCTACTCTGGTTAGGGCTAAAATGGACCGATGATTTAGACAAACCTAGAGGAGATCGTTGGTTAATTCTTATTTGGTTTATCATAGGACTCACTTTTGGAGTTCAATTTATGGGCTTTTTAGCGATTCCTTCAATCGGATTACTCTATTACTTTAAACGCTATAATACCACAACCGTAAAGAATTTTCTTATAGCTAATGTCGTTTCAGTTACAGCACTGATGCTCGTTTATAAGTTTTCACTAACCTATGTTCTCAAACTCTTTGGTTGGGCTGAAGTTTTCTTCGTAAATGAAATTGGTCTTCCTTTTAATTCAGGAACCATTATCACCCTCATCGCCTTTATTGCTGTTTTTTATTACGCCTTAAAAAAAACGAGAGCCTCAAAGAATTACACAGCCAATACCTTTATACTATCTGCCTTGTTTTTGATGTTAGGGTTTTCAACATGGCTGATGCTCCCTATTAGAGCTAACTCAGGCGTCATCATTAACGAAAATGACCCTTCAGATGCTAGGTCCTTACTCGCATATTACAACCGTGAGCAGTACCCTAGTGTCGATAGTCCAGTTTACGGCGCTTATTATTCCAATGCTTTTTCAATGGTAAGCGTTCCAAAAGACGACAAACCAAAATACGAAAAGAACGAGCAGACAGGAACTTACGAGATCGTCAACAACTTCCAGGGAGCCATGCAGGGTGCCGACCCTGATCACATAGGTTTATTACCTCGTATGTGGAGTGAGCAAAACGCTGAAAATTATATGAAATACTTTGCTCCCTTGGAATTTAGAATTAAATCCGAATACGCCTATAGCAAAGAACTCAAAGAAACAGTAGAAAATTTCAGAAGAGGTTATATGACCCGTGAAATCACAGAAGAACAATACGTTCAATTTCTAAGAGATTTTAGTGATTATATCACGATACTTCCTCCTACCTTATTAGAGAACCTAGAATATATGTTCAGCTATCAGTTTGGCTATATGTATTGGAGGTATCTACTGTGGAACTATGTCGGCAAACAAGACGATGTACAGGGCAAATACGATCAACACGGTAATTGGTTGTCAGGAATAAATTTTATCGATGAAATGCGCTTAGGGCCTCAAGATAATTTACCGTCAGAAGTATTGGAAAACAAAGGAAGAAATACGTATTTCTTCCTCCCTTTAATCCTTGGGCTCCTCGGTATTGCGTTCCAATTCAAAAGAGATAAGAAACAATTTTGGACGCTATTAGTATTCTTTCTATTTACAGGAATCGCCATTCAATTTTACACCAACCCTCCTATCTTTCAGCCAAGAGAACGCGATTACTCACTTGTAGGATCTTTCTATGTATTTGCTATTTGGATCGGATTAGGAGTTTATGGTTTATTCGATGAATTAAAATCTAAAATAATTGCCAATTGGTTAGCACCTGCAACGGTCGGTTTATGTATTGTAGCAGTTCCTCTTTTAATGGCTTTTCAAAACTGGGATGATCACGATCGATCCAATCGATATACGGCTCGATCGACAGCTAAAGCCTATTTAGAGTCTACTTCAAAAGACAATGGAGCTATCTTATTTACCATTGGTGATAACGACACCTTCCCTCTTTGGTATATTCAAGAAATTGAGGGCTATCGCACCGATGTTCGTATTGTCAATTCAAGTTTGATTGCAACCGATTGGTACGCCGATCAAATGAAACGTCAAGCCTATTCTTCTAAACCCGTACCAAGTCAGTTAACTCATAATGATTATAGATATGGTTCGCTTGATGCTATTTATTTCCAAGAACTAACAGACAAGCGTTGGGACATCAAAGATTTTATGAACTGGGTGTCTTCTGGTGAGCCTAGAACCAAACTAAAGTATCTCTTAGAACAACAAGGCGCTGATATCTCTCAATATCCTGAGAACAATCTCGATATTGTTTATTATCCTACAAATAAAATTAGAGTTCCTGTCAATAAAGAGAATGTCTTAAAAAGCGGAATCGTCAAAGCAGAAGATGCAGATCTTATTCTCGATTATATCGATATCGATCTTCCAAAAAGTGCTATAGGTAAGAACAGAATATTAATGTTAGACATACTTGCGAATAATAATTGGGAACGCCCTATTTATTTTTCTGGAGGAAGTTTTGATCCTGGTGAATATCTGTGGATGAAAGAATACTTACAACTCGATGGATTGGCATTTAAACTGATTCCAATTAAAACAGAGAACAGAAACGCATACGATTTAGGTCGTATTGACTCTGACCTTATGTACGACATCGTTATGAATTGGGAATGGGGAAATAGTGAAGATCCTGATGTGTATTTAGATACTCAGACTAGAATTCAAGGATTGACCTTTAGAGGAAACTTAGCCAGACTCGTAGAAACGTTAATTCAGGAAAACAAATACGACAAGGCGAAAAACATTATTGATCTTTCTATTGAAAAGATGCCCGTTGAAAAATTTGGGTTTTACTCCTTTGTGGAACCATTCTTATCGGGATATTTTCAAATTGGTGAAACCCAAAAAGGTGAAATCGTATTCAATCAACTCAAAAAGATTTATCAAGAACGATTGAATTATTATGCTCTTACTGATTACGATTTTCAGTACGCCTATATCGATCAAATTGTATCGGATTTAGAAGGGTACCGAAGAATTGTAGATATTTATCTCATCTCTTTTGACGATGAAGAAAAAACCACCAAAGAGCGCGAACTGTTCAATAGTTATATTGACAGATTTGGTCATTTTATAAGTGATGAAAAAGAGGAAGTGCCATTAGGAGCTCCAGACACTTTGGACCTTAGCAATTAGACGTATTCATTGATGATTCCAATAAGCGTATTGGCATCTTGCTCACCCGATTGACGCCAAAGCATTTCTCCTCTTTTATAAATCATAAGAGTCGGCAATCCTTTAACGCGAAGTGCTTCCGATAATTCTTTGTTTTTATCAGCGTCTATTTTGATGACTTTACCCTTATCTCCAAGGGCTGCAGCCACATCCTTAAGAACAGGGTGCATCGCGATAGAAGGTTCACTCCACTCAGCGTAGAAGTCGATTAAAACAGGTACCTCTAAATCGATTAATTCTCCAAATTTTGACATATCAATAGCCTTTATTTACAATCAAATGTAATAAAAAAGAATTACTTACAACTCAACTACCTCAAAAACGGTATTTTAGGCTGGGGTTGATTTCTTGAGTCTGATAACTGTGACTTCAGGATAAATTCCAAATCTACCTGGATATGCTAAGAATCCAAAACCTCTATTAACATTGATAAATCGACCCATTTCACTGTAGATTCCAGCCCAGTATTTATAACGCCATTTCACAGGACTCCATTTAATCCAACCTGGTATTTCGATACCAAATTGCATGCCATGGGTATGGCCACTTAAAGTTAAGTGATAGTGATTATCGTGTTTGATCACCTGAGTTTCCCAATGGGTGGGATCATGTGAAAGTAGAATTTTAAAATCCTCATTTGAGATTCCAACTGAGGCCTTTTCCAAATCTCCCTTTTGCTTAAATCCCTGTCCCCAATTCTCAACTCCAACAATCGCTATTTTTTGATCTCCTTTATGGATATAGCGGTTTTCATTTAAAAGTAAATCAAATCCCATGGATTTTTGCAATGCAATAAGATCCTTAAAGTTCTGTTGTTTTTCAGCTTCAGATTCCCACTGCTTGTAATCGCCATAATCGTGATTTCCTAAGATTGAAAACACGCCGTCCTTAGCAGTTAACTTTGAAAACAACACTTTCCAATCATTCATCTCTGAAGCTTCGTTGTTTACAAGGTCACCTGTGAAGAAAATCACATCTGATTTTTGCTTGTTGATCAAATCCACTCCATAAGCTACCTTGTCGTAATAGTCAAAGGAACCCGAGTGAATATCAGAAATGTGAGTGATCTGATAGCCTTCAAATGCTTCCGGAAGATCATCAAATTCCAATTCGTATTCCAAAACCTTGTAATTGTATTTTCCCTTGTACATTCCGTAGAGCAATGCTCCAAATGGAAGTGAAGCAATACCAAGTGCAATAAGTGAAATAAATTTTCTTCTCGAAGGCACCGAGGCAGTATTAGAAGAAAACAGCTTTACAATTGTCCAATGAATAGCTCTGTAAATATCTTCAGAAAACAAAAATGCAACAACTAAAAATTTAAAAACAATCATTGCCATCACAAAGCCCATAGCATACATCTTTGGAGTTGTAAGCACATTGTTTAGATCAGCTCTCCAAACAAATTGATAAAAGAGATTTAAAAGTATGAAGCCCCAGACTATTCCGATGCCTATTAGTAATGGTAATTTTGAATATACGGTCCTAAATGCCTGAAAGGCATACCAACCAAGTAAAAGATAAAAGACTAAAAAGAGAATCCAACGCATTGATTATTTTTCTGCAAATGTAATTGCTTTAAAAAAATTATTGTCTTAAGATTTTCCTAAAGCTTTTTGAACACGCTGCAATACCATAGAAGAAGTTTCATAGGAATGATCATCTAAAAGCATGGGCGGAGAACTCATCGCAATTTTATTAGTTAGATCAATTTTGTGTTCTGCCACCACTCCTGAAAGATGAACAGCCTTAAAACCTGTTTGCTCAAATTGAGTGACTGTAGAATCATTAATTCCAGAACCAGGCATAATAACCATTGAATTAGTTTGTAATTGTAAACGTTCTAATAATGATATTCCGTCTATGGCTTTAGACTTTTGTCCTGAACTTAGAATAATAGCTACCCCTAAAACTTCTAATTCTTTTAATGATTGTTCTGGATTTGGGACCCAATCAAATGCCCTGTGAAAAGCAAAAGTCATTCCTGATGCAGCATTTATCAACTCTTTTGTTCGATTGATGTCTATAGTAAAATCTTGATTTAAGACTCCTGAAACCACACCTTCAAATCCCATTGATTTAACGATCTCAATATCATCAAGCATCATTTGAAACTCGTGATCATTATAGGTGAAATCACCCATTCTGGGTCGAATTAACACATGCACTGGAATATCAATATGCTCTTTTACACTTTTCAACAAACCATATGAAGGTGTCAATCCCCCTACTCCCAAGGCAGTACACAATTCTAAACGATCCACACCTGCACTTTGAGCGATTAAGGCTGATTTTAAACTACTTGCACATACTTCTACTATCATATTTCAAATGTAATCAAATGTAGTTTAAAGATAAAATTAGGTCGTTCATCGAATCCATTTTATTCATTCAACAATATTTAAAAGCTTTGTCTTAATGATCATTTACCCCCAAATCTTGAGAACTCGACTCAACCATTCTCGAGATCAAAGTAATGGTGAATTAACAATCAAAATAATGAAAACACTATTTAAATCAGCACTTTATGTGTTTGTTATCCTTTTAACTTCTTGCGATAAATCAGACTCCAGTAATTTATTTTCAGGATCAAATGATCATTTATTAATTGACAATAAGCTTGGATTAAGCTGCATAAATCACGTTAATAATAAATCAGAAATGAACTCGAATTTTATAGAGTTTGAAAAATACAGAAATAAATATTCAAAAGAAATTTATACAATCTACAGAAACAATTCAAATTTAAATGAGTACATCGTTAAAAAAGAGATCCATAATCAAACAAAAAAGCTATTGCGCATCAACTCAATTCTGGACAAAAATTTAAATGGAAGTATACAAATCAAAAACCTTTTAACAATGACAGAAATTGAGATAAACTATTTGGATGGATATCCTATAACCGATAAATATTCAACGAGTAATCGTTTCAATATTTGTCAAGCTAATGCGAATGAGACAATTTCAGAGTGTGTAGAACGAGAGACTAATGAATTCTGTTCCGATCTAGTTTCAACATTAGCATACTATACAAATCCGAGTATACACATTCTTATAATCATTCTTTGTAGTTGTGAAATCAACGAATAATAATTAACTTTTACAATATGAAAACATACAAGTTTAAATTGCTTATTTTGGGTTTTATCATCGTAACCCTAGGTGCCTTATTGAAAATACTGAAAATTGATAACTCAGATTATTTAGTATGGCTTGGTCTTTTAATTGAATTGATTACAATACTAAAATGGATTAGAAATAAGCTATCGAATCATCAAACGAAATAGGATCTATTCTTTTCAAGGTCTTCAATTATTTAGTACAGAAATACTATCTTGCAATTAAATAACCCTCAGATGAAAAGAAGAAATTTTATTCAAAAAGCAGGATTGAGTGCTGCCGGTATCGCCGCTACTCCCCTCTTGGCAAAAGATCGAATTGAAAAACCTACTCAAAAGACTTTTTCAACTAAAAACATACCTATTGTTATCTGTACTTGGAATTGTCCTAATGCAACTGCTAAAGCATGGAAAGTATTAGAAGCAGATGGATTAGCTCTAGATGCCGTTGAACAAGGTGTAATGGTAGAAGAATCTGATGTTACAAATCAGTCTGTAGGTAAAGGTGGTCGCCCTGACCGAGAAGGGAACGTCACCTTAGATGCGTGTATTATGGATCACACAGGAAATGCTGGTTCCGTAGTTTATCTTCAAAACATTGAACACCCTGTATCGGTAGCACGAAGAGTGATGGAAGACACTCCTCATGTAATCTTAGCTGGTAAAGGTGCTGAGCAATTCGCTTATGAGCAGGGCTTTAAAAAGGTAAACTTACTGACTGAAAAGTCAAAAAATGAATGGATTGAATGGAAAAAAGAGTCCCAATACAAACCCATTATCAATATTGAAAATCACGATACCATTGGAATGCTCGCCATCGACAAACAAGGTAGGATTTCTGGAGCTTGCACCACCTCAGGTATGGCTTACAAAATGGCTGGTAGAGTTGGAGATTCTCCAATCATTGGATCAGGTCTATTTATAGATGATGAAGTCGGAGGTGCCACTGCTACGGGTATGGGCGAACTCGTTTTAAAAACAGTTGGAAGTTTTTTAATTGTAGAATTGATGCGACAGGGATATAGCCCACAAGAAGCCTGTGAAGAAGCCATTCGAAGAATTGTTGCAAAAAACACCAACTACAAAGACTTTCAAATCGGCTATTTAGCCATTAACAAAGCAGGTGAAGTTGGTTGTTACTGCCTCCATCAAGGATTTAGTTACAGTAAATATACCAAAGAAGGCCAAGTGGAGATTAATTCAGACTCCTATTTAAACAGTTAAATTTAAGTCTCCATATCTTTCGTATAAAACTCAATTCTTTGTAGTTTTACCCCAATAGCTTATCGATATGTCAGACAAAAAAAGACTTTTTCTCGTAGATGCCTACGCACTTATTTTTAGAGGGTACTACGCACTTATAAAAAATCCCAGAATCAATTCAAAAGGAATGGATACCTCAGCTATACTGGGGTTTATGAATTCCTTATTCGACGTCATTAAACGGGAAAAACCAGATCATTTAGCAGTTTGTTTTGACAAAGGAGGAAGTAGTGAACGTACTGCCATTTTTCCTGAATACAAGGCAAATAGAGCTGCAACTCCTGATGCAATAAAAATTGCCGTTCCCTACATTCATCAAATACTCGAGGGAATGAATATTCCAATTATCGAACAAGAGGGGATGGAAGCCGATGACCTTATAGGAACTTTAGCAAAACAGGCTGAAAAAGAAAACTACGAAGTCTTTATGGTAACACCAGATAAAGACTTTGGTCAATTGGTTTCTGAAAACATCTTTATGTATCGCCCAGCTCGAATGGGCAATGGAATTGAAATTTGGGGAATCCCTGAGGTTCAAAGTCGTTTTGGGGTTCAAACACCTGAGCAGGTCATCGATTATTTAGGAATGATGGGAGATGCTAGTGATAACATCCCTGGACTACCTGGGGTTGGAGATAAAACTGCAAAGAAATTCATAGAAACTTACGGCTCTATGGAAGACCTTTTAGCGAATACTCATGAGCTCAAAGGAAAAATGAAAGAACGCATTGAGGAAAACAAAGAATTAGGTCTCCTCTCTAAAGAATTGGCAACCATCAATCTGAATTGTGATGTGACTTTTGATGAGAAATCATTTGAACTATCAGAGCCTGACAGTCAAAAGGTTCAAGAGATCTTTGAAGAGTTAGAATTTAGAAGACTCAAAGAACAGTTCTTAAAACTCTTCTACAAATCTTCAGAATCAGAATCTTCTGTCTCAGAAACGACAATTGAATCCAAACCAATCGAAACAAAAGCTCCTTCAGCTGGAGCAGGACAATTCTCGCTTTTTGATTCTGCGGGAAATGCTACTGCTGAAACAGAAGTATTCAGCAGTCGAAAAAGTGCGTCAGAAAGTGCACATCTATATCAATTGATCGACAGTGAATTTGCATTGGAATTATTCGTAGATAAATTGTCAAAACAACAAAAAGTTGCTTTTGCTTGTTTGAGTGATCATCCTAACCCCCTTCAAGCAAATCTGATTGGAATAGCTTTTTCTTGGGAAGCTTACAAAGCTTACTACATCCCTATTGAACAAGATCGAATTCAAGCTGAAAAAAAACTCGGTTATCTCAAAGACTTCTTTTTAGATGCTTCTATTCTAAAATTAGGACACCAACTCAAACAGGACGCCAAGCTTTTAAACAATTATCAAATCAAATTAGCTGCTCCGATATTCGACAGTTCACTCGCTCATTATTTGGTCAATCCCGATATGAGACACGACCTGACAGTATTGAGTGAAACTTATTTAAATTACAGCCCTATGAGTTTAGAGGATCTCATAGGAAAGGGTCGTTCGAAAATCACTATAAGCGAATCTCCTATTGAAAAGCAGACTACCTATTGTTGCGAATTGGCAGATTTAAGCTTACAGCTTTCGGATCATTTTCAAACAGAATTAAAACAAGCCGATACTCTTAAGCTCTACAATGATATTGAATTACCACTACTTATGGTGTTGTCATCAATGGAACTAGAGGGTATCAATTTAGATGTCGACTTTTTAAACAACTTAAAGGAAGACCTAAATTGTGATATTTTAAATCTAGAGAAAAAAATATACGAATTGGCTGGTGAAGAATTTAATATTAGTTCTCCAAAACAATTAGGAGACATCCTCTTCGACAAACTCAATTTAGTCGACAAACCCAAAAAGACCAAGACTGGTCAGTATTCTACCGCAGAAGATGTCCTAAACTATCTTGCAAAAGATCACGAAATCATCTCTAAAGTTATAGAATACAGAGGCTTATCCAAACTCAAGAGCACCTATGTAGACGCCCTTCCTGAGCAAATCAATCCTAAGACTCATAGAGTTCACACCGAATACTCTCAAACTGTAGCTGCTACTGGTCGATTGAGTTCTATTAATCCAAACCTCCAAAATATTCCAATTCGAACCGAAAGAGGCCGACAGATTCGCAAGGCCTTCATTCCTAAAAATGAGGACTTCATCCTTATGGCTGCTGATTACTCTCAAATAGAACTTAGGATTATCGCTGCCCTTTCTCAGGAGACAACCATGATTGAATCCTTTCAAAGAGGAGAAGATATTCATACCTCCACCGCTGCAAAGGTATTTGGGGTTCCAATTGAGGAGGTAACCAGAGAGCAGCGTTCCAACGCCAAGACCGTTAATTTTGGTATTATCTATGGAGTTTCAGCTTTTGGACTCTCCAATCAAACCGATTTGAGCAGAAGTGAAGCAAAAGAACTGATCGAAACTTATTACCAGACATATCCAAAACTCAAAGCCTATATGAACAATCAGGTCAATTTTGCAAGAGATCATGGATATGTCAGCACAGTACTGGGTAGAAGACGTTATTTAAAAGACATCAATAACAACAATGCCATTGTAAGAGGTGCGGCAGAGCGTAATGCTATCAACGCCCCTATTCAGGGTTCAGCTGCTGATATCATTAAAATTGCAATGATTCAGATTCACAACTTATTAGAAGCAGGGAACTTTAAAACAAAGATGCTTCTTCAAGTTCACGATGAATTGGTTTTTGATATGCATAAAGAAGAGCAAGATATTCTTGCTCCACTGATCAAAAAGGAAATGGAAAATGCCTTTAAACTTTCTGTTCCACTGATTGTCGATATGGGTTATGGAGACAATTGGCTTCAAGCTCACTAACGGGAATAGTTCAAGTGAAAACTTTTTGAGCAATTTTTTTTTATTTTTTCCTAAAAACTCATTTGGTATTCAAACAAATATACTTACATTTGCACCCCCGTTTATAGGGAAATCGTGTTTAATATATAAATTAATCAGTGTGGACACATTAAGTTACAAGACAGTTTCTGCCAATAAGAACACCGTTGAAAAGCAGTGGGTATTAGTTGATGCCGAAGGAGAAACATTAGGAAGATTAGCATCCAAAGTTGCAATCATCCTTAGAGGAAAAAACAAGCCAAACTATACACCTCATGTAGATTGTGGTGATAATGTTATTGTTGTAAATGCAGAGAAGGTTCAACTTACAGGAACCAAAATGCAAAACAAGACCTATATCCGTCACACTGGATATCCAGGTGGTCAACGTTCGTTAACCGCTACTGAATTAATGGAGAAGAATCCAATTGGTTTAGTTGAAAAAGCGGTAAAAGGCATGTTGCCAAAAAACAAATTAGGTTCTGCTATTTACAGAAACTTAATAGTTTACGCTGGAGCTGAGCACGGTCAAGAAGCACAAAAACCTACAGTAATTAATTTAAAAGATTTTAGGTAATGGGAGTAGTTCACAAAATCGGTAGAAGAAAAACAGCTGTTGCTCGTGTATACCTTTCAGAAGGAAAAGGAAACATCACAATCAACAAAAAAGACGTAGCAGATTACTTCACTACTGCAACCTTACAATACAAAATTAACCAACCATTTGCATTGACTGAGACTGAGGGGTCTTACGATGTAAAAGTAAATGTATTTGGTGGTGGTATCACAGGACAAGCTGAAGCAGTTCGCTTAGCGATCTCTAGAGCTTTGTGTGAAATCAACGAAGAACACAGAGCTGCTTTAAAGCCTGAAGGATTACTTACAAGAGACCCAAGAATGGTGGAACGTAAGAAATTCGGTCAGAAGAAAGCTCGTAAGAAATTCCAGTTCTCTAAACGTTAATACCGTTTTAAGATTGGTAGGGGGTTTTTACCCCCTTTGTTGTTCATTAACACGTCCTATTAGGACAATCTGAATAAGTTGTTATCTGGAATAGCTCCAGAAACTAGTTTAGCATCTAAATACCGTATACGAGTGCCACTCTAAAAAGGTATTGCTAATTAAAAAATGTAAAAAGAACGTAAACTAAGTAAAAAATGGCAAAGAAAATTGAAGTAAAAGATTTATTAGAGGCTGGAGTACACTTCGGTCACCTTACCAGAAAATGGAATCCAAACATGGCTCCTTACATCTACATGGAGCGTAATGGGATTCACGTTATCAACCTTTACAAAACTGCTGCAAAATTAGAAGAGGCACAAGAAGCATTAAAGAAAATTGCTGCTTCTGGAAGAAAAGTACTTTTTGTTGCAACAAAAAAACAAGCAAAGGATATCGTTGCTGAAAAAGCAGGATCTGTAAACATGCCTTACATCACTGAGAGATGGCCAGGTGGTATGTTGACTAACTTTGTTACAATTCGTAAAGCTGTTAAGAAAATGGCTGCTATCGATCGTATGAAAAAAGACGGCACCTTTAACACCCTTTCTAAAAAAGAGCGTTTACAAGTAGACCGTTTAAGAGCAAAATTAGAAAAGAACTTAGGTTCTATCTCTGATATGACTCGTCTTCCTGGTGCGATATTTATCGTAGATACTATGAGAGAGCACATCGCTGTTAAAGAGGCTCAAAAATTGAACATTCCTATTTTCGCAATGGTGGATACCAACTCTGATCCAAAACCTATCGATTACATCATTCCTTCAAATGACGATGCATCTAAATCAATCAATTCTATCTTAGGATTTGTTGCTGAAGCGATCCAAGAAGGATTAAGTGAAAGAAAAGCTGACAAAGAATCTGATATTCAAGATGATGAAGTAACTACAGTAGCAGAAGAAACTGTTGCTCCTGTTAAAGAAGCAGCTCCTGCTAAAGAAGAAGCGTATGATGATTTAAACAACAAAACTGTTGCTGAATTAAAAGAGCTAGCTAAAGAAAAAGGAGTTAGTGGAATTTCTTCAATGAAGAAGTCAGATCTGATCGAAGCTTTAAGTTAATCATAAACCTATAATACTCCATACAATGGGAAAAATAACCGCTGCAGAAGTAAATAAATTAAGACAAGCCACTGGTGCTGGTATGATGGATTGCAAAAAAGCCTTAGTTGAAACTGATGGTGATTTTGACAAAGCAATCGAAGTTCTTAGAAAACAAGGACAAAAAGTTGCTGACAAAAGAGCTGATAGAGAATCTACAGAAGGTGCAGCTATCGCTAAAATTAACAGTGACAACACTTCTGGTGTCATCATTTCATTAAACTGTGAAACTGACTTCGTAGCTAAAAACGATTCATTTGTTCAATTAGCAAACGAAATTGCTTCTATAGCATTGACATGCGCAAACAAAGAAGAATTATTAGCAAGCAAAATAGGTGGAATCACTGTTGCTGAAAAACTAATCGAACAAACTGGTGTCATCGGTGAGAAAATTGAAATTGGTGGGTTTGATAAATTAGACGCTGCATTTGTTGGTGGCTATATCCATGCTGGAAACAAGATCGCTACATTAGTAGGACTTTCAGCTAGCGTTGAAGGAGCTGAAGTTGCTGCAAAAGATGTTGCGATGCAAGCCGCTGCTATGAATCCAGTTGCTCTTGATCAAGATGGTGTTGATCAATCAGTAATCGACAAAGAAATCGAAATCGCAAAAGACCAATTACGTCAAGAAGGAAAACCAGAAGCAATGTTGGATAAAATTGCTCAAGGTAAATTAGGACGTTTTTTCAAAGACAATACTTTAGTAAACCAAGATTTCATCAAAGATAACAAGTTAAGCGTTTCTCAATATGTTCAATCATTTGACAAAGACTTAAAAGTAACTTCATTTGTAAGAATTGCTTTAAGTTAAGCTTAAAATTACTATCAAATCTAAAAGCCGTTTTTCTTCGTAAAAACGGCTTTTTTTAATTAATTTTGTCTAAACAACTTTCAAGGCATGTCTTACAAAAGAATCTTACTCAAATTATCTGGTGAAGCCCTGATGGGTGAACAACAATATGGAATCGATGCAAACCGACTCGCAGAATATGCTCAGGAGATCAAACAAGTAGTCGAAAAAGGTGTTGAAGTTGCCATTGTTATTGGAGGTGGAAATATCTTTAGAGGGCTTACTGGAGCAAGTAATGGAATGGATCGCGTACAAGGAGATCATATGGGAATGCTTGCAACGATTATCAATGGATTGGCATTGCAATCGGCTTTAGAAAATATTGAAGTACAAACAAGATTACAAACAGCCATCAAAATCAACGAAGTTGCGGAGCCTTTTATTCGAAGGAGAGCGATTCGTCATTTAGAAAAAGGTAGAGTCGTTATTTTTGGAGGTGGTACTGGGAACCCATACTTTACTACAGACTCAGCAGCAGTACTTAGAGCTATTGAAATCGAAGCCGATGTTATTCTAAAAGGTACTCGTGTAGATGGCATATACACTTCTGATCCAGAAAAAGATAAGAATGCTACTAAATTTGATACCATCAGTTTTAATGATGTGTTGACAAAAGGACTAAAGGTGATGGATACAACAGCATTCACACTCAGTCAAGAGAACGAATTACCCATTGTCGTTTTCGATATGAATACCAAAGGAAATTTACTCAAACTCCTCTCTGGGGAGAATATTGGAACTGTTGTTAATTTATAAACTAAACCTCTACTCATGGAAGAAGAAATTCAATTTGTTTTAGATAGCAGTAAAGAAAGCATGAATAAGGCCATCGCTCATCTAGAAAAAGCATTTATTAAAATTAGAGCGGGTAAAGCAAGTCCATCGATGCTTTCTAGTGTAATGGTTGATTACTACGGTTCTCAAACACCTCTTTCTCAAGTTTCCAACATAAACACTCCAGATGCTAGAACCATATCTATTCAACCCTGGGAAAAAAACCTTTTGGGTGAGATCGAAAAAGCTATTCTACAAGCAAATTTAGGTTTCAATCCCATGAATAATGGTGATCTAATCATCATCAACGTACCTCCATTGACAGAGGAACGCCGTAGAGATCTTTCAAAACTTGCAAAATCTGAAGCAGAGGATGCTAAAGTAGGAATTCGTTCCGTTCGTCAAGATGCCATGAAAGAACTTAAAAACTTAGACTTAACCGAAGATTTCTTAAAAGATGCTGAGGGTTCCGTACAGGAGCTGACTAATAAATTCATCGCTAAAATTGATGAAACCTATCAGCACAAAGAAGCAGAGATAATGAAAGTTTAATGAGCTCTAAAAGCTATAAGGGGTTCTGGGATCATTTAGCCCGTATCATTCTCAGAAATAGAATTGGAATTTTAATTCTAATTGTCGGTTTCACTTTGTTTTTATCGACTCAGTGGAAGTACATGCGTTTTTCTAATACGGAAGCGAATTTACTACCAGACGATCATATTGAGAACATCATCTTCAATGAATTTGTTGAAGAATTTGGTGGACAAGAAAATATCATCGCTATTGCCATAAAGGACTCAGCTTTATTTAAACTCGAAAATTTTAATCGTTGGCAACGACTCAGCAAACAGTTGAGAGCTATGCCTGAAGTTAAAAATGTTATTTCTACTGAAAATGTTGAAGAACTTGTTCGTAACAGAATCGAAAATCGCTTTGAATTAGAAATCATTTTCAAAGATGAATACAACTCTCAAGAACAATTAGATCGGGATTTAAGAACACTGATAGACTATCAACCTTTCTATGAAAAATTGCTCTATAACAGAGAAACAAGAACTGTTCGATCACTGATCTATATCGATGATGATATCTTAAATACATCCGTTCGTAAGGCTTTTATTCTCGAGGATTTAAATCGAATCACAACTCAGTTTGAAGAAGACACTAATATCGATTTACACATATCTGGTATGCCCTATATCAGAACCATGAATTCAGAGAGTATTATTAGTGAGATTGGTCTTTTTATCGGAGCTGCACTACTGGTAACCTCTCTTATCTTTTTCCTCTTTTTTAGAAGTTACAGAGCCACCATTATTTCAATGAGCATTGTTGGTATTGGAGTCATGTGGGCCTTTGGTATTCTAGGGCTTTTAGAATATGAGATAACAGTATTAACCGCTTTGATTCCTCCTCTGATTATTGTTATTGGAATTCCGAACTGTATCTTTTTGATCAACAAATATCAAAATGAAGTAAGGAATCACGGCAATCAAGCAAAATCACTACAACGTGTCATTACCAAAATTGGTAATGCGACGCTGATGACCAACCTGACAACCGCATCAGGTTTTGCCACCTTTATATTTACTAACTCAAAACTTTTAAAAGAGTTTGGTATCGTCGCTTCCATCAATATCATTGGGATCTTTATCCTTTCCCTATTGGTAATTCCGATTATCTATAGTTTTATGGGAAAACCAAAGGAAAAGCACCTCAAACATTTGGAAAACAAATGGATTGATCGTTTGGTTCTATGGATGGAAAAGATCGTAAGAGAACAACGAATTGCAGTCTATATCACTGCGATTACCGCTTTGGTAGTGAGTATTATAGGTATCTACAATATTGAAACTTCTGGCTCACCAATTGAAGACATGCCTAAGAATGCTGATTTTGTAAATGAAATTCGATTCTTTGAAGAAGAATTCAACGCCATCATGCCCATTGAAATCGTCATTGACACAAAGCGCAGAAATGGTACTTTTAATGCTGGGAATCTCAAACGCGCCGAAGAGCTTCAGAACTTTATCAAGGAAACCCCTGAATTAGCACAACCAATATCTGTTGTCAATCTAATTAAATACTCAAAACAAGCCTATTACAAAGGACTTAGAAGGTATTATCAACTACCAACTTCTCAAGAACGCAACTTCCTTTTGAGTACCATTAACAATTCAGGAGGCGACGCAGCATTATTGGGTAATTTTACGGATAGTCTATCTCAGAAATTTAGAATTTCAACTGCGATCAGAGACATCAAAACGGATCGAATGGAAGAAATTGAATCGGATCTTTTAAAACGAATTGAAAAGTTATTTCCAGAAGAACGCTATTCGACCTATGTCACCGGGAAAGCATTACTATTTTTAAAGGGAACCAAATACCTGGTTAACAACCTGGTCATCTCACTGTCTCTAGCCATCTTATTGATTTCGCTATTTATGGCATATCAGTTTCGATCTTTTAGAATGATTGCGATATCATTGGTCCCTAATTTACTGCCCTTACTAATTACTGCAGGTATTATGGGGTTTGTAGGAGTTCCTATCAAGCCATCAACAATCCTAGTGTTCAGTATCGCTTTTGGGATCTCAGTGGATGACACCATTCACTTTTTGGCCAAATACCGACAAGAACTCATTGAAAACAATTGGGTGATTCGACCATCGGTTTACGCAGCGCTTAGAGAAACTGGTATCAGCATGTTTTATACATCAATAGTGCTGTTCTTTGGATTCTCAGTCTTTACTATTTCTAGTTTTGGTGGAACGATTGCTTTAGGGTCATTAGTTTCTATCACACTTCTGTTGGCAATGTTCTCAAATTTGATTCTTTTACCTTCACTTCTACTCTCTTTAGAGCGAAGTATTGCCAATGCTGTAACACTTAAAGAACCTCAAATTGATATTCTCCCTGACGATTCAGAAGAAGATAGCTCAAGCGAGGAATAAGTAGATAAAAATAGTATCTTTGTGCTCGTTAAATACAACGATATCTTTGATATGAAAACAGCGAACATCAAAAACATTTTATCCCAGGGAGTAGTTCACTCAAAAGTAAGCCTTAAAGGATGGGTTAAATCATTTAGAAGCAATCGATTTATCGCTTTAAATGACGGTTCTACCCTTTCAAATTTACAATGTGTTATCGACTTCGAAGCTACTGATGAAGCTCTGATAAAAAAAATAAGTGTAGGTGCTGCCATCGCTGTAGAGGGAACTCTTGAAAAGAGTCAGGGAAAAGGACAAGCGATTGAAATCCAAGTTTCATCTATTGAAATCTTAGGAGCATCAGATCCTGAAACCTACCCTATTCAACCAAAAAAACACTCTCTAGAGTTTTTGAGAGAAAAGGCTCACTTAAGAGTACGCACCAATACGTTTAGCGCCATTATGAGAGTACGTGCTGCGTTGTCTTTTGCGGTTCATCAATACTTTACTCAAAATGGTTTTGTCAACGTACACACGCCTATTATTACAGGATCAGATGCCGAAGGAGCAGGTGAAATGTTTAGAGTGACTACTCTTGATGACAAAAACCCTCCATTGAACGAAGATGGATCAATCAACTATAAAGAAGATTTCTTTGGCAAAGAAACCAACCTTACAGTATCGGGGCAATTAGAAGCGGAAACTTTTGCTATGGCTCTTGGTAAGGTATATACTTTTGGGCCAACTTTTAGAGCTGAAAACTCGAACACTTCAAGACACCTTGCTGAGTTTTGGATGATCGAACCTGAAATGGCCTTTTTTGATCTTAATGATAATATGGATCTTGCTGAAGATTTCATTAAAAGTGTCATCAGCTATGTTTTAGAAAACTGCAAAGAGGATCTCACATTTTTAGACCAGCGTTTTAGTGACGAAGAGAAACAAAAACCACAGGCTCAGCGTTCAGAAATGACACTTCTTGAAAAATTAAAATTTGTTACAGAAAACAACTTTAAGCGTGTTTCATATACAGAGGCCATTGATATCCTTAGAAATTCTAAACCTAACAAGAAGAAGAAATTCGATTATATCATTGAAGAGTGGGGAGCAGATTTACAAAGTGAACACGAACGCTACTTAGTTGAAAAGCACTTTAATTGTCCGGTGATTCTTTACGATTACCCAGCCAACATCAAGGCCTTCTACATGCGTATGAACGAAGACGGCAAGACCGTTAGGGCGATGGACATCCTCTTTCCTGGTATTGGCGAAATCGTTGGAGGCTCTCAACGTGAAGAGCGCTTAGAGATGCTACAAGAGCGCATTAAATCTCTTGACATCGATGAAAAAGAACTGTGGTGGTACTTAGACCTCAGACGTTACGGATCTGCAGTACACTCAGGATTTGGGCTTGGATTTGAACGTTTAGTACAATTTGCGACAGGAATGGGAAACATCAGAGACGTTATTCCTTTTCCAAGAACACCGCAAAACGCAGAATTCTAAGCAAATTTTGTAACTTAAGGTATGGAATCCTTGACCCTATGTTAAAACAGTATCTTCAGTACAAGCTTTCTCAAAAGCTGTCTCCTCAACAGATTCAGCTCATGAAACTTATTCAGTTATCTACTTTAGGTTTCGAACAGCGTATACAAGAAGAACTAGAAGAAAATCCTGCTTTAGAAAGTGGTAAGGAAGAGGTAGAGGAATATCAAGATCCATATGATGATCTCTACGAGGAGGAAACAGAACACATCGATGCAGAAGATATTAATATCGATGAATATCTCAGTGATGATGATATTCCAGACTATCGTCTTCAAGCAAACAATTATGCTACAGACGATGAGGATACCAATATACCTTACGCAGCTGGAACTTCCTTTTACGAACATCTTCATGCCCAATTACAAAATCAATTTTTAGAGGACCAAAACTACATCATCGCTTCATTTTTAGTAGGATGTATCGATGAAAGTGGCTATATCAGGAGACCTCTTTTGGATATTGTCGATGATTTAGCTTTCACCGAAAACATCTATACCTCGGAAGAAGAACTCAAAAAGATTTTAAAACAACACATTCACAAGTTAGATCCTCCTGGAGTTGGAGCGACCAGCCTTCAAGAGTGCTTAATCTTACAACTTGAACGAAAAGAAGGGAGCACTGCAATTGTTCTAGCTAAAAAGATCATTACTGATTCATTTGATCACTTTAGCAAGAAACACTATAAAAAATTACTCGCTAAATACAGTATTAAAGAAGTGCAACTCAAGGAAGTACTGACTGAGATTGAACGATTAAATCCTAAACCCGGATCTTCCTTTGCAGATAGTACTAAGATTATTTCAAATATCGTTCCTGATTTTATTCTCAGAGTCATCGACGGTGAATTAGATTTAAAACTCAACGCTCGAAATGCACCGGAATTGCATGTTTCAAAATCTTATGGAGAGATGCTCGCTGGATATAAGGAAGCTAAGATTAAGACTCAAGAACAAAAGAAAACCCTACAGTTCATCAAACAAAAACTCGATGGAGCCAAATGGTTTATCGACGCTATAAAACAGCGTCAAGAGACTTTATTTGTAACCATGAGCGCCATTGTAGATTATCAAAAAGAATACTTTTTAACGGGTAATGAGCGAAAATTAAAGCCCATGATATTAAAGGATATCGCTGATCTGATTGGAATGGACATCTCAACTGTATCAAGGGTAGCAAATTCGAAATATATTGACACTCCCTATGGTACCAAGCTCATCAAGAACTACTTTTCTGAAGGAATGACCAATGAAAAAGGAGAAGAGGTATCGACTTCTGAAATTAAAACAATCCTTGAAACGATCATTGGAAAAGAAGACAAGAAAAAACCAATTACCGATGAAAAACTTGCTACTGCACTTAAGGAAAAGGGGTATCCTGTAGCTAGAAGAACGGTTGCCAAATACCGTGAACAACTCAATATACCGGTAGCAAGACTTCGTAAAGAAATTTAAAGAACAGAATTTCATATTTAAAACTAAAAAAGGGCTTCAAAATGAAGCCCTTTCCTATTAATAAATTTAAGCTGTGCTTATTGTAAATTCAAGAAAGCATTACCCTCATAAGTAGTGTAATTAACTTTTAATGCATTCACTTTTCTCAGCTCCAATTTGATATCTTGAACGATACCCATATTTGAGTTCTTATCTATTTTTAGTGATGTAGTTAACACATTTTGTAACTCTTGAGCCTTTTTACCACGCTCTTCAAGAATGTAATCACCTACATCAGTAGCATTAGCAAATTTATCATTCAATTGTATTTTGGTTTCTGTACCAAATTGCTTTTGATACTCTCTAGTAGGCTTTCCTGCATAGATATAAATCACTCGGTCTTTTTTCTCGAGCTTTTTAATCTGATCTGCATTCGGAAGGTTGTTCTCTACGTTGAGTGTACTATCTTTCATAACAGTAACTGTCATAAAGAAAAACAAAAGCATGAATACAATATCTGGCAAAGATGCTGTAGATACTGGTGGTAATTCACCACTTTTTTTCTTTTTAAACTTAGACATAATTGTTAGTTGTTTAGTTTTTAGATGTTTCTGCTTCAGAGAACTTTTGAGGGAATAAATCTTGAATAGTCTTTACTTTCTCTTTTAGTTCATCTTTTAAACTATCATCCGTTTCTGGATTTAAATAAGCGGCTTCTAAATCTGTAAAGTCTTGTTTGTACAAACGCTGAGCTTCTCTATTACGAAGTTCATTGTAGGCTCCTACAATTTCATTCTGAACAGTGATATAGACACCGTATTTAGTTTCTCTGTCATTCTTAAGAGAAATAATCGCCTTAGTTGGATTGTCAGAGGAAGCTGTGTTCTTAACTCCTTTGCAGTAGTTACAAGTACCATCTCCTCCATTATCCAAAAATGCAATTGCGCGTTCTTTAAGATCCTCAATTGAAACAATCTGGTCGTCGGCAAATATTCTACCTTCTTTATTCACGTTAACCATGAATATGTTTTTCTCTTTAATCACCACGTCGCTATCGGGCGGTTCAATTGGAGGTAACATTCTATCAAGTCCTGCATCTGTTTCAATGGTAGTTGTTACCAAGAAAAAGATCAGGAGCAAGAATGCTATATCCGCCATAGAACCGGCGTTAACTTCTGGTGCTCCACCTCTTCTAGCCATAGTACATTATTTTTTTAATAGTTTCTTAATACTAGGTACTACCATTAACACCACCGCAATGGTTGTTAAAATGTAAAATACATTGAGTCCCATTCCTATGTTCTTTACAGTAGAAGGATCAGCCTCAATTCCAGAAACTACAGTAACATCAGAATCTGACGCTGTAGCGTAAGAAATGATTACTACTAGTAAGATAGCTCCAAGAGACATTAAAGTTCTCTTTATATTAGAAGATTTTGAAAATACTTTTTTTAATGTGAATAACAAACTGACAACAGTTGCTACTGCAATTAAGATATAAGTGATCACTAACATCGCGTTGAGTGCACCACTATTTACAGCCTGTGAAGCTGGCATATCTGAATCAGGTAATTGAGTCCACAAAATGGCTCCCAATAGACCGATTACAATCAATGCTATTTTTAAATATTTATGCATAACAGTTTTTTTTGGACGTTAGTAGTCTTACTTTTTAGTTTCTACAAGTAAATCGATCAATGCGATTGAAGAATCCTCCATATCGTTAATGATACTATCGATTTTAGCGATAATGTAGTTGTAGAAAATTTGAAGAATAATCGCTGTAATAAGTCCAAATACTGTTGTTAAAAGTGCTACCTGGATATCACCTGCAATAAGAGAAGCAGATAAGTTACCAACCGCAGCAATCTTTTGGAATGCTTGAATCATACCGATTACAGTTCCCATGAACCCAAGCATCGGTGCAATCGCGATAAATAGTGATAACCATGAAACGTTTTTCTCAAGTTGTCCCATTTGAACACCTCCGTAAGCTACAACAGCTTTTTCAGCAGCCTCAACTCCTTCGTTTAATCTGTCTAAACCTTGGTAATAGATAGATGCAACAGGTCCTTTAGTATTTCTACAAAGTTCTTTAGCAGCTTCAACACCACCAGATTTTAAAGCTTCTTCTACATCGTCTCTTAATTTAACAGTGTTTGTAGTAGAAAGATTTAAGAAAATAATTCTTTCGATAGCTACTGCCAATCCAAGAATTAAACATAAAAGTACAATCCCCATGAAGGCAGCACCTCCTTGGATAAATTGCTCTTTCAATACTTGAGTAAATCCTTTAGCTTGTTCGCCGTTTTCTTGCAACATTACAGCTGCGTTTGCAACATTTGTACTTAATACAAATAACCCTGATACAGTAAGGGTAGAGAATAATCTTTTCATTTGATGAAACTTAAATTTAGTTAATAGGTTTTAAAGATATAAAATTTTTACAATTAATTACGTAAAACTTAACTGCAGAGAGGAAGGGATTCGAACCCTCGATACACTTTTGATGTATACACACTTTCCAGGCGTGCGCCTTCGACCACTCGGCCACCTCTCTATTAGTTTCGTTTTGGGGCTCCAAATAACAAAAAAAAAGATAAAAAATAAAACAAAGTCACGCTTTTATTTCATTTCACCCCTAATTTCTTTTTCAAAGCGCTCTTTATAAGTAGAATATGGGATTTTATCTCCTAGAAGTACCATCATTTTAGCTAATGCAGCCTCTGTAGTGAGGTCTTTTCCGTTAATTATTTGATCGTTTATTCTAGCAAGAGAAGTTTCGTAATGAGAAGGCAACACACTGCCTCCAAAACACTGTGTTATATTCACAATAAGCACCCCTTTTGCAACTAATTCGTCGATAAGCTTTTTAAACCAGTTTAATATAGGAGCATTTCCTGATCCAAAGCTCTCAACAATGATTCCTTTAAGTCCTTTTGTTTGAACAAGAGATCTCAATACTGGTTCACTTAGCCCTGGAAACAATTTTAATATCAAAACCGAACTTTCAATACACTTCCTAAACTCAGTAACTTTTGTTTTGTCTGCTCGATACAAAGCTGCACTATTCACTTCTAAGCTTACCCCTGATTCAATAAGCGCTGGATAATTTGGGGAGGTAAAGGCGTTAAAGTGAGCTGCACTAATCTTTGTGGTTCGATTTGCCCTATAAAGTTTGTACTCAAAGTAAAGACCAACTTCTTGTACAACTGCTGCTCCTTTATTTTGGAGGGCCGCAATTTCGATTGCCGTAATCAAATTTTCCTTAGCATCTGTTCTTAGATCCCCTATCGGTAATTGTGAACCCGTAAATATGATGGGCTTGTGTAAATGATCAATCATAAAGCTGATTGCCGAGGCAGTATAGCTCATGGTATCAGAGCCGTGCAAGACCACAAATCCATCATAAGCGTCATACTTTTTTTCAATTAGTCCTACTAAATCTACCCAATGATCAGGAGTGATATTACTTGAGTCGATAGGGTGTTCAAAGGAGCAATTCGATATTTTACAGTCGATCTGTTTGAGTTCTGGGATTTGTTTTTCAAGGTTTGAAAAATCAAAAGCTTTTAAGGCTCCTGACTTATAATCTTTAACCATTCCAATGGTACCACCAGTGTAGATTAACAAAATAGAAGGTTTAATGTCTTTCATAGCTATTAGAGCTTAAAAAGTTTTTTTGAGTTTTCACTAGTGATTCTAGCAATTTCTTCTATTGGCAACTTATACACAAGCGCTAACTTTTGAGCGATAAGCTTCAGGTACTCTGGATTGTTTCGCTTGCCTCTATGAGGAACTGGAGCCAAATAGGGAGCATCGGTTTCCAAAACGATATGCTCCAATGGAATCTCATTGATGAACTGATCAATTTTGCCATTTTTAAATGTGACCACCCCTCCTATTCCAAGTTTTAAACCAAAACCGATAGCTCTTTCAGCCTGCTGATGGGTTCCTGTAAAACAGTGAAAAATTCCTTTATGAGGTCCTTGAAGCGTTTCTAATACTTCAAAAACCTCATCAAAAGCATCTCTACAATGAATCGCAAAAGGAAGATTATAATCCTGAGCCCATTTAATTTGAATAGCAAAGGCGTTTTGTTGTTGCTTTAAATAGGTTTTATCCCAATAGAGATCAATCCCTATTTCTCCAACAGCACAGTAGTTTCCGGTTTTTAATTCATTTTGCACTACCAATAGTTCCTCTTCCACATTGTCCTTTACATGAGTGGGATGTAAACCCGCCATTAAATGCACATGATTCGGAAACTCTTCCTTTAATGATTTCATACCTTGATAATAGGTTGAATCAATTGCAGGGAGAAAAAATTGTTGAATTCCAGCATCAATTGCTTTTTGAATTTCGAGGGTTCGATCTTCATCAAATGCTTCTGAATACAAATGGGTATGAGTGTCAGTTAAAAACATATCACAAAGGTAATGGAAATTTGAAATCGGCAACCAATTCCCCGATGACTATCAATAAAAAAGGCCAGCATTGCTGGCCCTTATATCAATTAATTAAAACTATTAAAGCTCTAAAGCTTTTTCAATAGCTCCATCCATCAAGAATTCCTGTGGATTTTCAATCGCTTCTTTAACTGCAACTAAGAATCCTACTGATTCTTTACCATCGATAATTCTGTGATCGTATGAAAGTGCCAGGTACATTACAGGCGCAATAACCACTTCACCGTTCTTAGCAATTGGACGCTCTACAATATTGTGCATTCCCAAAATACCCGATTGTGGAGGGTTGATAATTGGTGTTGATAACATAGATCCAAATACACCACCATTGGTAATGGTAAAAGTACCTCCAGTCATTTCATCAACAGTGATCTCCCCTTCTCTAGCTCTAATTGCTAGTCTTTTAACTTCATTTTCCACACCAGCAAATGAAAGCTTTTCAGCATTTCTGATAACAGGAACCATCAGTCCCTTTGGACCAGATACTGCTATTGAAATATCGCAGAAATCATAAGAAATCATTTCCTTACCGTCGATCATTGAGTTGACAGATGGATACATTTTTAGAGCGCGAATCACTGCAAGAGTAAAAAAGGACATAAATCCTAAATTAACTCCGTGCTTTTGAGCAAAGGCTTCTTTGTATTCTTTTCTTAGATTAAATACTGCAGTCATATCTACTTCGTTAAAAGTAGTTAGCATTGCTGTTTCATTTTTAGCAGAAACCAATCGTTCTGCTACTTTTCTTCTGAGCATTGATAGCTTCGTTCTAGAAACACCACGCTGTCCACCCTCAGGCATGGTCCCCATAGAAGGTACCGCTTGTACAGCATCTTCTTTGGTAACTCGACCATCTTTACCTGTTCCTTTAATTTGTGAAGCATCGATTCCTTTTTCAGCCAGAATTTTCTTAGCAGCTGGAGATGCTGAACCTGTTGCATAGGTTTGCTGTTCTGCCACAGGAGCTGGAGCTACCTTTGCAGCAGGAGCTTCTTTTACAGGAGCTGTAACGCTTCCATCAGGCTTTTGAGCAGCAGTATCAATTAAACACACTACTTGACCAACTGCAACAGCGTCTCCTTCTTCAGCTTTCAAAGTGATGACACCACTTACTTCAGCTGGCAATTCAAGAGTTGCTTTGTCCGAATCTACTTCAGCTATGGCTTGGTCTTTTTCAACATAATCACCGTCTTCAACGAGCCACGTTGCGATTTCTACTTCCGTAATGGATTCCCCTGGAGAGGGAACTTTCATTTCTAAAATCATGCTTAATATAATTTGCCTTATTTGTTATTATTTTTTGATGGATCAAATACATAATCGATCACTTCTTGATGTCTTTTCTTTGCACGAGTAGGACTACCCGCGGCAGGAGCTGCATAGACTCTTTGAGAGGCTAACCTGAAGTTCACAATCGACTCATAGTGCATTAACAAATGTCCCCAAGCCCCCATGTTTTTGGGCTCTTCTTGAGCCCATACTAAATCCGTTGCATTAGAATACTTATTTATTACAGCATCCATCTGTGCCTCTGGTAATGGAAATAATTGTTCCAATCGAACCAATGCCACCTCAGCTTCTTTTCCTAATTGTTCTCTTTCAGCTAAAAGGTCGTAATAAAACTTTCCTGTACAGAATACTACTTGTTTTACTTTTTTAGCATCAACTGAATGATCATCGATCAATTCCTGAAACGAACCATTCGCTAATTCTTTCATAGAGGACATCGCTAAAGGATGTCTAAGTAAACTTTTAGGAGTAAACACTACTAAGGGTTTTCTGTAATTTGCTTTTAATTGCCTTCTTATTAAGTGGAACATATTTGCTGGAGTGGTACAGTCAGCAACAAACATATTGTCTTTGGCACAGAGTTGTAGATAACGCTCCATACGTGCCGAAGAGTGTTCTGCTCCCTGACCTTCATAACCATGAGGCAACAACATCACCAATCCGTTTTGCAATTTCCACTTGTCTTCAGCAGCTGAAATATACTGGTCAATCATGATTTGAGCACCGTTACTAAAGTCCCCAAATTGAGCTTCCCAAATCGTCAATGAATTGGGGTTTGCCATAGCGTAACCGTAATCAAAACCAAGTACACCATACTCTGATAAAAATGAATTGTAGATATGGAAATCACCTTGATGTTCATCGATGTGATCTAAAAGCACTACCTCTTCTTCTGAATCCTCTACTTTAATCACCGCATGACGGTGAGAAAAAGTTCCTCTTTCTACATCCTGACCTGAAATACGAACGTCATAACCTTCTTTTAAGAGTGAGCCATAGGCCAACAATTCACCCATAGCCCAATCGATTCTGTCGTTCTCAAAAACCATTTTTCTTCGATCTTCGATAAGACGTTGAATTTTTCGAATAAAATTTTTACCCTCTGGTAATTTGGTAATTCGATCCGCAATTTCTTTTAAGCCATCAAGCTGGTAAGCTGTTTCGACTTTTTGAAGCATATCATCTTCAAGTGCCACTGAAAAGCCACTCCAAACATTTTGCATAAAAGGAATAATTACTGTAGTCGATTCCTTTCTAGAATCTTCTAACTGCACTTCCAAACTCTGTTTGTATTCTGCTTCCAATTGATCGGCATAGGCCTGATCAACAATCCCCTCAGAAACTAATTTTTGAAAATAAATTTCTTTAGGGTTTTGGTGCTTGGTGATTTCTTTATATAGAATCGGCTGTGTAAAGCGAGGCTCATCACCTTCGTTATGACCGTATTTTCGATAGCCTAATAAATCGATAAACACATCAGACTTAAACTCCATACGATACTTTAATGCAAAGAGGGAAGCATGAACTACCGCCTCAACATCATCAGCGTTTACGTGAAGGACTGGACTAAGGGTCACTTTACTTACATCAGTACAATAGGTTGATGATCGCGCATCTAAATAATTGGTGGTAAAACCTATTTGGTTGTTAACCACTATGTGAATGGTTCCTCCAGTTTTGTAGCCATCTAATTGAGCCATTTGAACAATCTCATAAACAATACCTTGCCCAGCAATAGCGGCATCACCGTGAATGACAATCGGAAGTACTTTATGCGCCTCATCTTTTGGAAACTTATCTTGTTTGGAACGTGTAATTCCTTCTACAACAGCACCAACCGTTTCCAAATGAGAAGGGTTAGGAGCAATATTCATCGTGATCTTGGCACCTGTATCGGTTTCACGCATCGAGGTCCACCCCAAATGGTACTTTACATCACCATCAAAAACAGCTTCCTGGTAATCTTTTCCGTCAAATTCACCAAAAATCGACTGTGCTGATTTACCAAAAATATTGGTTAAAACATTGAGACGTCCTCTGTGAGCCATTCCCATCACAAATTCTTTGACTCCAAGTTCAGAAGCACTCTCAACAATAGCGTCAATAGCAGGAATCAACGATTCATTCCCCTCCAACGAGAATCGCTTTTGACCTACGTATTTCGTATGTAGGAAGGACTCAAAAGAAACCGCTTGAGTAAGCTTTTTAAGGATGTGCTTCTTTTGATCGGAGCTAAGCACCGGATGGTTCAAATTCTTATTCAACCAATTTTGAATCCACGTAATACGTTCTGGATTTCTGATGTACATATACTCAACTCCAATAGCCTCACAGTAAATTGTTTCGAGTTTTTGAATGATCTCGCGAAGACTTGCAGCTCCTAAACCTAGTATATCACCTGCATCGAATACCGAATCCAAATCGGATTCATTCAAATCAAAATTAGTGATATCTAAGGTTGGACTATAGGTTCTCCTCGATCGAACAGGATTGGTCTTTGTAAATAAGTGACCTCTTGATCGGTAGGCATTGATCAATTTGACCACATTGAACTCCTTGAGAATTTTATAAGGAATTACAGTTGAATCCGACCCTAATGCAGCATTAATTTGCTCATCCATATCGGCCATTTCTTGACCAAAATCAAATCCTTGAAAAAAAGCTCTCCAACTCGGCTCTACTTCATCGGGTGACTTCAAGTATTTCTCATATAAATCTGAGAAAAAACTCGTATGTGCTGCGTTCAAGAAAGAATACTTATCCATTTAATAACTAGCTGTTCGTGTGTTTAAAAATAAATTCTAGCAAAAGTACAACATTTCAATTACCTCAAAACTTTTAAGTACTTATTTTCATCTTTTTTAACAAAAAACAAAAAATAATTGAATTGCTTAGGAATATTGATTGCGGAAGGTTATTTTTTTTAAAGTTCTCATTAGGATTAATTCAGCAAAAAACATACCAATTTCATCCTTTTGAAATTCTTGAATTTTAGTGTAGTATTCTTGTGGAACATCGATTAAATAGAGTAACTGATGCAATTGATTAGAATTGTTTTGATAAAGATTGTTTAAAACGATTATCAATTCTTCAATCCATTGCTCTGTTTCAGAATTCGAATCGACCTTTAATTGAATACCTGATCTTTTAAATTCGTTGATCAATTGATCAAAAACTTGTCTTTTGATCGATTCGTTGTCGAACTTAGAAACCAATTCTTGAACACTGAGATTGAAGCTCATCAATCGATAATTTGCTCTTGGTGATGTTGTTTGTAAATCACCCCTTCTTTCATAACAAAACTCACGTCTTCAAGAGTTCGAACATCGTCGTTTGGATGAACATCAACTGCAACGATATCTGCAAAATAGCCCTTCTTTATTTGTCCTAAGTCATCTCGATCTAATAACAGGGCAGGAACCACTGTAGCGACACGCAAAGCTTCCATGACCGGCATCCCAGCTTCGTGCATAAAACGAAATTCTTTAGCATTTGCTCCATGAGGTGAAACACCTGCATCGGTTCCAAATACAATTGGAACTCCTAATTTATAAGCCTTAGCAAAATTAGATTGACTCTTTGGTCCAATTTCCAAGGCTTTAGGAACGATAATCTCTGGAAAGTATCCTGGAATTTTAGCGTTTTCATAGGCTGCATTTCCAGCTGATATCGTCGGCACTAAATAGGTATTGTGCTCCTTCATCAATTTCATAGTCTCTTCACTGATCAGCGTACCGTGTTCAATTGTTTTAATTCCTGCAAGTACAGCACGTCTTGCCCCGGCATCTCCATGAGCATGAGCTGCTGTTAACATATTGTAATCCTTCGCTGTCGCCACAATTGCTTTTAATTCATCCATATTAAATTGTGGATTTTGACCATTTTTAGCCATAGACAACACCCCTCCTGTAGCTGTAATTTTAATCACATCTGAACCGTCTTTGTAGCGTTGTCGTACTGCTTTTCGAGCATCTTCTGGAGAATTTACCACTCCTTCCTTTGGTCCTGGATCTCCCATGAGATCAGCTCTTACTCCATTGGTGGGATCTGCATGCCCCCCTGTAGTAGCAATTGATTTACCTGCTGTAAAAATACGAGGACCAACCACATATCCTTTGGCAATCGCTTTTCTCAAAGCGATGTTAACACCCGACCCTCCTAAATCTCTTACTGAAGTAAATCCAGCAAGAAGTGTACGCTTGGCGTAAATTGTCGATTCTAAAGCGTCATCTGCAGGGTTATTCGTAAAACGATTTATATAGGTCTTTGGATTGGATTCATGTTCAATATGCACATGCATATCAATAAATCCAGGCATTACGACTTGATCCGTCAAATCGATCACTCGATCTGCATCCGTACCACTAACATATCCATTGAGCACCTCAACAATCTTGGCACCTTCAATCACTACAGTTCGTTCACTGTAGGTTTTTTCTTTGGCGACATCAATTAATTGACCACAGTGCAGATAGGTATTTTGTGCTTGAAGCTGAGTCGCAAAAAAAGCGAACATCATTAAAAGTAAAGGAGTTCTCATAGTTAAAATTCTTTTCTATAGGTTTCAAAGACCTAAGATAAGAATTTCAAAATAGTATCGCTTATAAAATTGATTTGTTCTGAGTCGAGTTCCGTATGCATTGGAAGCGAAATTACCTCTTTGCAAAGTTGATTAGTTACTTTAAAATTCTCCTCTTGATATCTCGAATCCGCATAAGCTTTCTGAAAGTGAAGTGGAACTGGATAATAAATTCCAAAAGGAATTCCAACTTCTTGAAGATGTTGAGCTAAGGCGTCGCGTTTGCCGTTTAATATTCTCAATGTATACTGATGGAACACGTGTCCGTGATTGTTGACCTCCAATTCACCGCAATAGGATGCCATAACTGGCAAGACAATATCTGAATGTTCACCTAATGCGTTGTTATAGGAGATTGCTGCTACTCTCCTCTTTTCATTATAAGAGTCTAGCCTTGGTAGTTTGGCGTTGAGTACTGCTGCTTGTAGAGAATCCAACCTTGAATTAACTCCTACTACGTCGTGATAATACCTGGTGTACATTCCGTGATTGACAATACCTCTAAGCGTATGCGCCAATTCATCACAATTGGTGAAAAGTGCACCTCCATCACCATAACACCCTAAATTTTTTGAGGGAAAAAAAGAGGTACAACCAACAGCTCCCATAGTTCCTGCCATTTTTTTAGTCCCATCACTATAAGTATATGTAGCACCTATCGCCTGAGCGTTGTCTTCTATGATGAGAAGCTGGTGTTTTTTCGCAATAACTTCTAAAGCTTCCATATCAGCACATTGTCCAAATAAATGAACTGGAACAATCGCTTTGGTTTTGTCTGTAATGGCAGCTTCTACCGCTTTAGGATCAATAGTAAAACCGTCTTCTAAAACATCGACAAGTACAGGAGTGAGATTTAAAAGAGCAATCACCTCCACAGTGGCTGCAAAAGTGAAATCAGCAGTAATAATTTCATCACCTGGCTGAAGCCCGAGTCCCATCATCGCGATTTGAAGTGCATCAGTACCGTTGGCACATGGAATAACGTGTTTAACTCCTAAATAGTGTTGTAAGTTATCAGTAAAACGCTGAACTTCAGGTCCATTAATAAAAGTCGCACTATTTAGAACACCATCAAAGGAGTCGTTAATTTCATTCTTTATTTCTTGATACTGACCTTTTAGGTCAACCATTTGAATTTTTTTCATTGGTCTAACTTAAAGTACAAAATTACGAAAAATAGGAGGCAATTACTCAAAGAAGTGTAATTTAGCCCAAAAGAAAACACTTTGAATTTCTTATATAACTTTTTTATACATCTCGGAAAATTAGGAATCCATATCGCAGCCCTGTGGAACTCCAAACTCCAACTATTTATCAAAGGCAGAACAGAAGTCATCTTACAGATAAATCAACTGAGAGATCCCCAAAAAAAACTCCTCTGGGTTCACGTTGCATCCCTTGGAGAATACGAACAAGGAAGACCTGTCATCAAAGCTTTTAAAAGAATTCATCCCGAGGCTCAGGTGCTCTTAAGCGTTTTTTCTCCCTCTGCCTATCAAGTGATCAAATCAAAGAAAAAAGCAGACATTTTGGTTTACCTTCCATTGGATACTAAAAAAAATGCAAAGCAATTTATCGCTGCAGCAAAACCTACAGCAGTAGTATTCATCAAATATGAAATTTGGCCTAATTTCTTAAACGAGATTGAAAAAAATTCGATTCCATCTTTCTTAGTTTCTGCCATTTTCAGATCCTCTCAGATCTATTTTAAACGGTATGGTAGCTTTTTTAGAAATACCTTGAAGAAATTTGATCACATTTTTACTCAAAACAAACAAAGTATCCAACTACTACAAAGCATCAATTACACCTCTTGCAGCATTGGAGGAGACACCAGGTTTGATCGTGTTCAAAGAATTCTCGCCACCTCAAACCACCTCTCTTATTTGGACCAATTCAAAAAGGATTCTAAATGTCTCATATTTGGTAGTTCATGGCCAGAAGATGAAGCCATTTACATTCCTTACATAAACGAATCGAAACGCGACCTTAAATACATTATCGCTCCTCATAAAATCGATCAAGTTCACATTGAAGAATTAGAGCGTCAAATCAAAAAGAAGTGCATTCGATTTTCAAAAATGCACCTGGCTAAAAATCTTGATGCTGATGTGTTTATATTGGACACTATTGGACTTCTCACTAAAGCATATGCCCATGCAGATATCGCCTACATTGGTGGAGGATTTAAAACGGGGCTTCACAATACCTTAGAAGCTGCAGTGTTCGGGATTCCAATTCTAATTGGACCTCAATACACTAAATTCAAAGAGGCAGTTGATTTAGTGAAACTCGGTGGAATTGACGTGGTTCAAACTAAAGCCGCTTTTGCTCACACAGTTGATTATTTATTAGACCATCATGATCAGTACAGTGAACGATCCCATATTAACAAATCATATATTGAACAGCATACTGGTGCTGCAGATAAAGCCATTAAGCTTATCAATGAATTTTTCTCTTAGTTCATTTTGAGTTTGTTTTTTTTAGTATCTTAAGCCACTAAACAAACACACTTCAACTGATGAACAAAATCACCAAGATTTCACTAGTGGCAGCCCTAGCGGGTTTTTTATTTGGATTTGACACTGTAGTCATATCTGGAGCGGATCAACAACTTCAAGCACTTTGGAATTCTTCTGATGGATTTCACGGTATCGTGGTCATGGGAATGGCACTCTGGGGAACGGTGATTGGTGCCATTTTTGGAGGATTTCCTACCAATCGCATCGGTCGAAAGAAGACCCTTTTGTGGATTGGAGTCTTTTATACCATTTCTGCTGTAGGTTCTGCCTTTGCAAATGATCCAATCGTTTTTGCCATCTTCCGATTTATTGGAGGATTAGGAGTTGGAGCTTCGACTATAGCGGCTCCAGCATATATTTCAGAGATTGCTCCTGCAAAAGATCGCGGACGCTTAGTTGGAATGTATCAATTTAATATTGTTTTTGGAATTTTAATAGCGTATCTCTCTAACTATCTAATCGCTGGAAATTTTGGAGAAAACGACTGGAGATGGATGATGGGCACTGAAGCCTTACCAGCCTTTATCTATACGATCATGGTGATCAAAATTCCATTTTCTCCAAGATGGTTGGTTTCTAAATCTAGAAATCAGGACGCTAAAGAAGTATTAAATGCATTAAATTCGGATGTCTCTATTGAAGTCTTAATCTCCGATCACGAGAAAGATCAAAATTCTGAATCTCATTCAGAGTCCGTACTATCTAAAAAGTATCGTTTCCCACTACTACTTGCTGTATTGCTTGCTTTTTTCAATCAATTCTCTGGAATCAATGCTTTCTTGTACTACGCTCCCAGAATCTTTGAATCTGCTGGACTTGGACAAAGCACAGCCTTACTGAGCAGTATCGGAATAGGAGTCACCAACTTACTATTTACCCTTGTTGGGATCAACCTCATCGACCGTCTAGGAAGAAAAACATTAATGTATTGGGGATCTTTTGGATATATTGTTTCACTTAGCCTTGTAGCCTGTGCCTTCCAATTTAATTGGGGTGGATTGGCAGTACCTGGTTTCTTATTCCTATTTATTGCCTCTCATGCTATCGGTCAAGGCACTGTGATATGGGTGTACATCTCTGAGGTGTTTCCAAATCACCTTAGAAGTCAAGGACAATCCTTTGGAGTATCCACTCACTGGGTATTAGCTGCGATCATTCCATCGCTGGTACCTATTCTATTTTCATCAATAGGAACAGCCCCTGTTTTTGGATTCTTTGCCATAATGATGGTCCTACAACTCACTTTTGTTCGCTACATGATGCCTGAAACGAAAGGTGTTGATTTGGAATCACTTTCCAAGAGTTTGACAGAAAAATAAACTTGATATTGTGTATAAAAAAAGCCAGAACTGTTGTTCTGGCTTTTTAGTTTGTACAGGCGGAGAGACTCGAACTCTCACACCTTGCGGCACTAGATCCTAAGTCTAGCGTGTCTACCAATTCCACCACGCCTGCAAAAGTGCTGCAAATATAAATGAAAAATTCATTTTAAAAAGAACTGTTTTATAAAAAAGTTCTTTTGTAAGTTTGAATTCAAATTAAACGCTCTATGGAACAACTCTCAAACTACAGTCAAGAACACAAAGATCAGCTATTAAACGAGCTTTTTGAATTATTAAGAATTCCTTCAGTTAGTGCCGATTCAGCCTTTAACCAAGAGGTCGCAAAAACTGCTGAGGCCGTAAAACAATCGTTGGAAAAAGCAGGTTGTGATAATGTCACAATTTACCCAACTGATGGTCATCCCATTGTATACGCTGAAAAAATAATCGACGAGAGTCTTCCAACCGTATTAGTTTACGGTCACTATGATGTTCAACCTGCTGATCCTGTTGAATTATGGGATACCGAACCCTTTGAGCCAGTGATCAAAAAGACTGAAAAACATCCAGAAGGAGCCATCTTTGCAAGAGGAGCTTGTGACGACAAAGGACAGATGTTTATGCATGTTAAGGCAGTAGAAGCGATGATTCAGAATGACCTTCTTCCTTGTAATGTCAAATTTATGATTGAGGGAGAAGAAGAAGTGGGAAGTCCTAACCTTGAGATTTTCATCAAAAAACAAGGAGAACTCCTTAAAAACGATATCATCTTGATCTCCGATACCTCGATGATCGATAATTCGATTCCATCAATCGATACTGGGCTTAGAGGTTTGAGTTATGTTGAAGTGGAAGTAACAGGACCAAATATCGACTTGCACTCTGGAGTCTATGGGGGCGCTGTAGCGAACCCCATCAATGTACTCTGTGATATGATCTCAGCATCCATGGATGAAAACAAACACATTACCATTCCTGGATTTTACGATAAAGTGATTCCGCTTACAGAAGAAGAACGCGCTGAACTAGCTGAAGCTCCTTTTGATTTAGATGCCTATAAAAAGAGTTTGGACATCGAAGATGTTCAAGGTGAAAAAGGATATGCAACCTCTGAACGCAATTCGATTCGCCCAACATTTGATGTCAATGGAATTTGGGGTGGTTACACTGGTGAAGGATCTAAAACAGTACTTCCTTCAAAGGCCTATGCTAAAATCTCTATGAGACTGGTTCCCAATCAAGATTGGCATGAAATCACCGAATTGTTTAAAAAACACTTTGAGAGTATTGCTCCTAAATCAGTAAAGGTAAAGGTAATACCTCATCACGGTGGTATGCCTTATGTAATTCCAACCAAACATATTGGATATAAGGCTGCAGCTGCAGCAATCGAAAAAACTTTTAGCAAAAAACCAGTTACTCAACGTGGTGGAGGGTCCATCCCAATTGTAGCGCTGTTTGAAAAGGAATTAAAAAGCAAATCGGTATTAATGGGATTTGGACTGGACTCCGATGCCATTCACTCCCCTAACGAACATTACGGCGTTTGGAATTACCTCAAAGGAATTGAAACCATCCCTTATTTCTACAAATACTACACTGAGCTGTACAAGGAAGAAAACTAGGGAACAAAAAATAGATCTGATGCAATGCCATCAGCATAGAATAATTTGGAAGGGTGGATGTAAATGCTACCCTTTTCTTTTATGAGACTATTTGATTCGATTTTAGCTACACTATTCTTTATAAAGTAATCGTATAGTTCTTCTGAAAACTTACATTTGAGCTCTTCTAAACGAATCCCCCACATGGTCCTTAGACCTGTCATTATATATTCATTGTAGGCTTCCCACTCAGATAACTGCTCTTGTTCCAATGGTACTATTCCATCCTTAATGGATTTGATATACTTAGCATTATTTGAACTATTCCAAGACCTATTTTTGCAATCATAGGAATGTGCAGAAGGTCCTATTCCAAGATAGGGCTCCCCTTTCCAATAGGCAGTATTATTAACAGCGTAAGATCTATCTTTGGCAAAATTTGAAATTTCATAATGCTCAAAACCTTCCTCTTCCAAAATTGATTTTAGAATAAAAAACTGCTCTTGGGCCTGGTTTTCATCAAGTGGATTCACTTTCTTGTTCCTAATTTGATATTCCAAGGCAGTCTTCTCCTCTACTGTCAAGACATAAGCAGATAGGTGCTTAGGGTTGTATGAAAGTGCCTTTCTAATGTTGCGTTCCCAGTCTTCATTTGTAAGTCCAGGAATACCATAGATTAAATCGAGCGTATACAATTCAAATTTTTTAGATATCAACTTCAGGGATTCCTCAGCCTCTAATGCATTATGAGCCCGATTCATGAGTTGTAAATCCACATCTCTAAAAGATTGTATTCCTACTGACAATCGATTGATCGAACTATTTGCAAGTTCTTTAACCTTCTCTTTTGTCAAATCATCAGGATTGGCTTCAAGGGTAATTTCAACCTCAGTATCTAATACAAAATTAGAATTGATTAAATCGATAAATTCTTCGATTTCAACAGTAGATAACAAAGAAGGAGTCCCCCCTCCAAAATAAATCGATTGCAATGGTAATTTTAGCTCCTGTTTTCGCATTAACAGTTCCCTTTTCATCGCATCGAGTAATGCGTCTTTGTGTTTTAACGAAGTTGAAAAGTGGAAATCACAATAGGAACAGGCTTGTCTGCAAAAGGGAATATGAAGGTATATTCCTGCCATTATTTTTTGATTTTATCGCTGTTTTGACTCACAAAAGAGGCCCATGAAGAATAACTTTTTGATGAACCGATCTTCCCCTCGTTATAGAAATGGCATACTGCAGCCGCAAGTCCATCTGTAGCATCTAAGTTTTTGGGCAAACTCTCTAATTTAAGCATGGATTGCAACATTTTTGCCACCTGTTCTTTGGAGGCATTACCATTACCTGTGATGGCCATTTTTATCTTTTTTGGGAGGTATTCTGTAATGGCGATCTCCCTCGATAATCCAGCAGCCATAGCGACCCCCTGAGCTCTTCCGAGCTTGAGCATCGACTGAACATTTTTTCCAAAAAAAGGCGCTTCAATTGCGATTTCATCTGGATGGTATTCATCGATCAGTGCTATGGTACGCTCATAAATCAATTTGAGTTTGACATAGGGATCCTTATATTTTTGAAGAAGTAGTTCATTCATCTGCAGAAACTCTATCTTTTTGCCAACCACTTTAATCAGTCCAAATCCCATGATGGTCGTTCCGGGGTCAATACCTAATATGATTTTCTCTTTGGTCATCTCACTGTTTTAGTTCTACCTTAATGGGCAATTTATAAGTTACGTTAACAGGGACTCCTCTTTTAATGGCAGGATGTAATGGAGTTAGATGATTCAATCCATTTTGCATTAAGCTATCGAGGGTGGTTCGCTCCAATTGATCTTTGTAGGCAACCCTAACAATTGTCAAAGCTCCATTTGCGTCAACTTGAAACACCACTGAATCTAATTCAATAAGCTCTTCTGAATAATCCGTCTTTAGAGTATCGATCAAATTTTTAAAACGTTGCTGTAATTCAAAAACAAAGCAGCGTTCTTGACCTAGTTTAGATGCACTTTCATCACAAGTTGTAAAAAGAGGGTATCGATCAATTTGATTCCAATCGATAGTTTGCATATCTTGTTTAATAATTCGATCCGTTATGGCTTTCTGAGAATCAAACCACTTACAGGAGTTGAACCCTAAAATCAACAAGACTATAAGTACCTTATAAATGAATCTACTCATAATGTTCGAAAATACAATTTTTTTGTAGAGCATAAAGCTCTGTAATGCTTAAGTTATTAAAAACAACTACACTATGGAACTACTCTTTTTTGGATTGGGATTACTCATGATCGTTTTAGGTGTTTTAGGAGCTGTGATTCCTGCACTTCCTGGACCTCCTCTTAGTTGGTTAGGCCTATTGTTATTGTATTTGACAAAATCTGTTGAGATGAGCATGAGTTTTTTAATCATTACATGTTTAATTGCTTTAGGAGTATATTTCATCGATTTATTGATGCCCGCATGGGGCACAAAGAAATTCGGAGGTTCTAAACAGGGTTCTTACGGTGCCATTATTGGAGTTGTTGTAGCAGTTTTTATTCCAATTTTTGGTCCTTTTGGCTTTTTAATTTTTCCTTTTATAGGATCCTATTTTGGGGAACTTATTTACAATAAAAGCTCTAAAAACAAACTCAAATCAGCCTTTGGATCGTTAATAGGATTTCTTGCTGGAACTTTGCTAAAACTCGTTTTAAGTATTGTGTATTTGGTTTACTTTGTCCAATATACTTGGGAGTTTAAGTCAGATATATTTTAATTAAAAGCCTTGCAAACCCTCAATGATTCATCTATGGCATCAATGCTCTTACAACTGGATCTGCTTTGGCTATTGCCAGTGGTGAGCTCAAAGCCGAATTAAATAATCAAGCTGGAAAAGCATCAGTTAAGTCTAAAGCATCTAAACTAGCCGCTGCACTGATGTATCACATCATCGATTCATGGAAATAAAAAAAGCCTTCCAACTGGAAAGCCTTTCATTAGTTGAGTAGTTTTCTACTCGAACACGGTCTCGACTAGAAGTCAAGACGCAACACAACAATGCAAATATACAATTTCTGAGTGATTTCAACTTCCTTTTAGCGCTAAAACTTAAGAATAAGTTGTCAGTACTCTATTCGAATTCGATTTTTTTGAAGTATTTCCAATTTGATCCGACACCACTAAAAGTGAATAAACGTTTTAAATAATATTGTTTTCACCACTTCTTCGTTTTTAGTTTTTTCAACAAATCCATCGTTGTAATTCATAAGAGCTATTACCAAGTATCTTTCATCCAATTGTAGGGCGTTCTCTTTTCCCATAATCCTCTTGTGAAATCGGGGAACATTTGAGGAGCACCATTATTTTCAATAGACACTTCTGAAAGTGGTGTCACAGCACTCCAAGCCGCTGCGTCATATGCGTCAATTGGTGGAGCAATGTTGCGCTTTGCAGATTCAATGAAGGCATTCATCACAAAAAAGTCCATTCCTCCATGTCCTGCTCCAGTTGCGTATTTACCGTATTTTTGCCAAAGTGGGTGATCGTATTTTTCCAACCATTCATTTGCTTGATCCCAGCGGTGTGGCTCCGATGTTCCTTCGACATAGATCCGATTACCATCGACTTCCCAAAGACCATTAGCTCCTTGAACTCTAAATCCGAGCGAATAAGGTCTTGGAAGATTACAATCATGGGTGATAATAATACTTTCACCCATCGCTGTTTCAACAGTGGTAGTGATCACATCTCCCTGTTTAAATTTAACTTTAGCATTGGGATGATCGGTTCCTCCTTTTTCAACAATATAATTGTGCAATCCAATCGCTTTGGTAGCCGTTGAAGTTAATGATGTGAATCGATTTCCTCTATTGATATTAGCCATAGCTGCAATAGGTCCCAATCCATGAGTTGGATAGACATCGGCATTTCTCTTTACAGAGTGCAAGGTTCTCCATTTAGCTTCTGATATCGCATTTTCCCCAAACTCTACTCCATTTCCATAGGGTGTTTTACCATCGTTAAACTTTACGTGACGCAAGTCGTGTTGGTATCCACACCTAAAGTGCACTAGTTCTCCAAAGATATTTTGCTTGACCATATTGAGTACAGCCATAATATCTCTTCGATAATTGACATTCTCCAAAAGCATCATATGAGTTCCCGTTTGTTCATGGGTATTGACTAGATCCCAGCACTCTTCTATGGTATTTGCAGCTGAAACTTCAACTCCTGCAAAAACTCCAGCTTTCATCGCATCGACCGTCATTCTGGTATGCCAAAGCCATGGTGTTGAAATCACTACTGCATCTACTTCTTTTAGTTCTAATAAATCTCTATAGGCGTAATCGCCATTAGAATATACTTTTGGTTTTTTAAAAGAAGCCTTCTGAATATAATCTAAAGCTATTTCTATTCGTTTGGGATCTACATCACAGATGGCTACAATATTGACATCCGAGCGTTTTAATAAATTGTTGAGATGATTGGTTCCTCGTAGACCAACACCTATAAGTGCTACATTGACTTTTTCATTAGCCGATAATACACGACCAAAACTCATCTTTGGAACAACCATCGAAGCAGCACCAAAGGCAGCTGTTGTCTTTATAAAATTTCTTCTTTTATTCATGATTGAGGGTATAATAGTTGTGTGAATATATTAAAAGTATCTTTATATGTAAACTCCCTTTCTATTTTATTTAGATAATCTTACCTTTGGGCCAACTTAAAATTATCGATATGACATTGTTGATTATGGCTGCTGGTAATGGCAGTAGATATGGAGGTTTGAAACAGTTTGATTCTCTTGGTCCCGATGGATCTTTTTTAATGGAATACAGTATTTTCGATGCCATTCAATCTGGATTTTCTCAAGTTGTAGTTATTACCAAAAAAGAAAATGTCGATACTTTAACCGATTACCTGGCTCCAAAACTCAATGGAAAAATTAGATTGAATGTGGTTGCACAAGAACTTTCTGATTTACCTGATGGAATTGAATTTCCCAAAGAAAGAGTGAAGCCATGGGGAACTGCACATGCTGTTTGGGCTGCAAGACACGTCATCGACGATCCATTTGTAATTATCAATGCCGATGATTTTTACGGAAGTTTAGCCTATCAAGAAGCAGCAAACTTTATCAATTCGAGTGAGGAACTGAATGAATTTGCTCTAGTAGCTTATGAATTAGGAAACACCTTATCTGACTTTGGTACCGTTTCAAGGGGAGTTTGTCAAAGCGATAATGCATATCTTACTGAAATTACTGAAACACTTAAATTACAAGCTGATCAGGATCGTGTGATCGATCACGCTACCGAACAATACTTTGATTTAGACACCCCTGTGAGTATGAATTTTTGGATCAATACTCCAGTTGTTTTTGATGAAATTGAGAAAGAAATCATCTCGTTCTTTGAAGAGGGTAATGCACTCACCTCAGAGGTTTTTATACCAAAAGTAATGTCTAATATGATGCATGAAGAGAAGATAAAAATCAGACTGATCAAATCCAAATCCAAGTGGTTTGGAGTAACTTATGCAGAGGATAAACAAATTGCGATCGATACCCTAGCTCAATTTCACGAGCAAGGAGCGTATCCAAAACAATTATGGGGATAAACCCCAGTACATATCAATCCCTTCTCGAGGCTTATGGTTTAGATCCGAAGAAGTTCAGGGTGGAAGAATTGTTTCAAGGATTGATTAATGATACTTATATACTTTCAGAAAACAACACTCCTGTTTATTTACTTCAACGAATTAACACGGCTGTTTTTAAGAATGCAGATACCATTCTCAATATCCAGCAGCGAGCATTAAGTGTTTTAAGAAAAAGTAATTCAAATTATCCAGAGCTTAAAAGCACAGTCGACCATCAGTCTTTTGTTCTAGATCAAGACCAGCATTATTGGAGATTGACGGACTTTGTTGCAGATTCCAAGGCTTATGATTCCAGTAGTGACAGCTCAATGGCCTATGAAGCTGGTAAACTTTTAGCTGAATTTCACAATTCACTTGAAAATGAGAATTTAGAGGATTATCAAACTCACCTTCCCAAGTTTAACGATTTGGAATTTCGCTTTGAAGAGTTTGATAAGGCATTTCATTTAGGCTCTAAAGAACGTATTCATGAAGCGGATGAAGAACTCGCCTTAGTCGATCTTTTTAAACTACTACTACTCCATCAAAAGTTCAACTTTCCATTAAGAGTCTGTCACAACGACACCAAGCTCAACAATATGTTATTTTCAAATGAAAAGGCGATCTGTTTAATCGATTTAGATACCCTTATGCCGGGATACCTCTTTTACGACTTTGGAGATCTTTTCAGAACTGCTGCATTTTCAGCCAAAGAGGGAGAACTCGATCTCGATCAAATCAAACTCAACAAAGACTATACTAAAAGTTTGATTCAAGGGTTTTGTTCCACTATTGAAAACACTTCCAAAGAAGAACTTAAATCCTTATCCCTAGGAGCAGTATACATGCCTTTCATACATGGTCTAAGAGCTCTCACTGATTATTTTTTAAACGACCAATACTACAAGGTCAACTATCCAACTCAAAATTTAGACCGTGCCAAAAGTTTGTTTAGATTTGCTAAAGAGGCACATAAAAACAATGCCTTTATCGATAAATGCATCAAAGAATCTTCAAGTATTTCCTTAGTTTAACATTCATCTTTTTTCTTAGTTTTTGCTCTTTTGGGCAATCGTACTGGCATTTTCAAAACGACAATGACCTCTACTTTAGCAAGGATTACTACTATTCCAATGGGTTGTTTTTTAACTATGGATCAGTCTCTAAAAACGATAAAAACCTGAGCTATCACTTTGAGTTAGGCCAGGAAATTTACAATCCATCCTTTCGATATCTCACCGACACAAAAAGCTATGATTATCCTTATTCAGGGTTTTTGTATTTGAAATCAAAGCGTATAAAAACTCAATTAGATCGTTCGAGTGAATTGTCCCTGAGTATTGGAATCAGTGGAGATGCGTCCTTAGCCAAGCAACTTCAAAATTGGTATCACAATACCTTTTTAGGACTTGACAATCTCGCTTGGGTTGATGCCATGCCTCAGAAATTTTTAATCGATTTATTCTACAACCACTCAAGAGAATGGACATTAGAAAAGGATTTAAAATTCGCAATGGAGACTGGAGCTCATTTAGGATTGGTAAAGACCTACCTTCAACATCGCGCATTTATACTATTGAACGGATTGAGTGTTTTATCGGTAAACAATCCTGCAAACCAAAACAGACAATCTGGATTTTTAATCGGAGTGCAACAACAATACTTTTTTCACGACTTTATGATCCAAGGTCCTTTGGATCACTCCAACACCTTTGAGCGTGAACTGGAACCCTACCGAATTACTTTTATGGCAGGGCCCGTATTTTACATAAACAATTGGGCTGTAAAAGCGATTTGGAACTACCGATCTAAAGACAACAGTTCTCAAAGACATCCTTGGCATCCCTATATGAGCATAGGGATTACCAAATTGATGTTGTAATACTTATTTAATCAGAATCGTTGACTCTAAGTGTTAAGAGTCCACTAATAATCATGGCCACACCTCCTATGATGAGTGCATAAATGGGTTTTGAATCAAAGAAATAAACCACGATAAATCCTAAAATACTCGAAGCAACTAATTGAGGAATGACAATAAAAAAGTTAAATACTCCCATATAATAGCCCATCTTTTTTGCAGGTAATGAACCCGATAGAATCGCATAAGGAATACTTAAAATACTCGCCCAAGCTACTCCGACACCTACCATAGATAACATGAGGTAATCTGGATCTGTAATAAAGTAAATTGAAATCAGTCCCAATCCACCCAACACTAGAGCAATGAGGTGTGTCATTCTCCTTGAGGTATACTTTGCTAAAACCGGTAGTAAAAACGCAACTAAGGCCGCTACTCCACTGTATTCTGCAAAAAGAACTGTAACCCAGTCTGCACCATCATTATACAATTGTGAGGTACTATCGGTGGTTCCATAGACATGTTCGGTAACTGCAGAAGTCGTATAAATCCACATAGAAAACAGTGCAAACCAAGAAAAGAATTGAACATAGGCTAATTGCACCATGGTTTTTGGCATATTGAGTAAATCACTCATAATGACTACAAAACCACTATTGTTTTCATCTTTTTGAGCCAGTGATGAAAGCACAAATAAAATTCCCACTAAGGTGAGTCCAATAGTCAGTATATAAAGTGTTTTGTCTAGGTTAAAATTTAAAACCAATAAACTTAATACAGCTCCAAATCCAAACAAGAACAATCCTGTTCCTCTGAGTTTCTTTTTATTTCCATTGTCAAAAACAACTTCCGTATGCCCTTCAACCTCTTCCTCTTCAAACTCTTCCATTTCCTGGGGCGAGTATTCGAAAGATCTAAAGACCGTCCATAGGACAGCAGCTAAAAATACAAATGCACCGATATAGAACGACCACTTAACTGAGTCGGGAATGATACCTTCAGGTGCTGTGTTGCTGAGTCCAATCCAATTGGTAAACATATAAGGTAAAGCAGAACCTACAACCGCTCCTATCCCGATAAAGAAACTCTGCATAGAAAAACCAAGAGTTCGTTGATCCATTGGCAGTAAATCAGCTACAAAGGCTCTAAATGGCTCCATTGAAACATTAATCGAAGCATCCATCATCCACAGCATACCAGCAGCTACCCATAGGGCAGGTGAATTAGGCATCATACAAAGTGCAATGGAAGCTAGTATGGCTCCTACCAAGAAATAAGGACGCCTTCTTCCTAGTTTAGTCCAAGTTCGATCACTGTAATATCCAATTATTGGTTGAACGATTAATCCAGTTGCTGGAGCAGCGATCCAAAGAATTGGAATTTCATCTACATTAGCTCCTAAAGTTTCAAATATTCGGGAGGTGTTGGCGTTTTGAAGTGCAAATCCGAATTGAATTCCAAGGAATCCAAAACTCATGTTCCAGATTTCCCAGAAACCGAGTCTTCTCTTTTGTTTTGTGCCCATTTGTTTTAGTTTAGTTGAGTTGTATGGTCAGTGAAATTAACCATTTTGAATATGTTTTCCTATTAGAATTTTATTCAAAAACTGATTTTTACAAAAAAGTGGAATTTTTCTCAATTTTTTATTTGCACAATTAAATAAGGAATGTATATTTGCATCCGCAATAGCGAGGTCTGGTAGTTCAGTTGGTTAGAATACCTGCCTGTCACGCAGGGGGTCGCGAGTTCGAGTCTCGTCCAGACCGCTAGAAAAAAGCCCGGTAATTTAATTACTGGGCTTTTTTCATTTATTATAATTGATTAAAATTCAGTTAGTTTTCGCATTTTAACTTCAATTAAACAAAGGACTTCTATTTTTTTTCTATTTTCATTCAAAATATAGAACCCTATGAAAACCCTACTATTTATTTTAGCATGGATACCCATGCTCGCACAAGCACAAACATCAATTTTTAACGGAAAAAACCTCGATGGTTGGACCATCAGGGGAACTGAAAAGTGGTATGTCGAAAACGGTCTGTTGATCTGCGAAAGTGGACCAGATGAAGAATACGGTTATTTGACTACCGATGCCTTTTACGATGATTTCATTTTAGAACTAGACTTCAAACAAGAAGCTGATGGTAACTCTGGAGTGTTTATTCGCTCCACTGTGGAAGGAACCAAAATCAGTGGATGGCAAGTTGAAGTAGCTCCTCCAGGACTTCACACCGGTGGTGTATATGAGTCTTACGGAAGAGGATGGCTTATTAAACCAGAACCAGAAAAGGAGCAATTCCTTAAAATGGGAGAATGGAACCACTTAAAGATTAAAGTCAAAGGAGCTCATATCTCTAGTTGGTTAAACGGTGAGAAAATGATTCATCTGAAAGATGAAAAAATTGGAGAAGGAAAAGGATCCATTGCACTACAAATTCACTCCGGAGGTGGAATCAAGGTACAGTGGAAAAACATTCAAGTAAAACCATTGTAAAACTAAAAAGAGGTAGCTAGGATACCCTGTGCATTATTAGCCAGAGGAAACAACAAAATTAAAAGCGTTATTGTATGTTGAATTAATTTATTAATATCCTGAAAAATTTGACAATGAAATCAGTATGCATTCCATACTAGATACAATCAATACCTAAATATAAAAAATTACTCATAAACGTTTTTATTTATATTTAAAACATGAAAAAAATTAAAACAATTTATTTGATAATTAACAACTCTTTAAAGAACAAATACTTTTCGAACGGATTATATATTATTGGATTTTTTGCTTTTTACATATTCTATCTCAACCCTAAGGTTGATTTTAAAGAACCCACTGAAAAAGGAATCCAGTTTGAACAAATCAGCCTCAATGAAGCCATACAAAAGTCCCGATCCGAAAACAAACCCCTTTTTATCGATGTCTACGCTACCTGGTGCAGCCCTTGTAAACGAATGAAAAAATTCACCTTCACCGATGAAAAACTAGGAGCATACTACAACGAACACTTTATAAACATCAGTCTAGATGGAGAGACAATGGAAGGAAGAAGATTTCATAACTCCTTTCCCTTTTCTGTCTATCCCACTGTATTTATTATTTCTCCCAAAGGTGAAGTGCTGCTCAAAGAAGAAGGCTTTAGTTTTGCCTTCTCATTACTCAATAAAGCTAAAAACCTCTGATATTATCTAAAGTCAATAAAATAAATTGACATTCAAGAAAGACTGAAAGTTGATAATCCCATTTCAAAACATCAAATGAGGGCGTCGACTCTTATGATTGCATGGTCTATAAAAAAAGTAGACCACCTTATCAGTGACAAGATGGTCTTTAAGTAAGTTATAAAAACTTACAAACTAACTACAACACTGCTAAAATAATAGGTAGTAGCAGTTTGTACAATAAAAGATATTCTTAATATATTACCACTATTTTAAAATAGATTTAAGCACAAAAAAAGGACCCTAAAAGGTCCTTTTATATCAATTAGGGTAGTTCACTTATAGAACTGCATCAATAGCATCAGTATAAGCCTGTTTTGGAGAAACACCAACTTTACGATCTACAATTTCACCGTTTTTAAACACGAGTACTGTTGGAATATTTCGAACACCGTACTGTGCTGCGTATTGTTGATGAGCATCAACATCTACCTTCCCTACAACAGCTTTACCCTCGTATTCACTGCTGATTTCTTCAATTACTGGACCGACCATTCTACAAGGTCCACACCAAGCCGCCCAAAAATCTACTACGACTGGCTTATCACTTTTTAATACTACTTCTTCAAAAGTAGCGTCTGTTATTTCTAATGCCATGGTTTAAAATTTTATATAATTCAAATGTATAAATAATATTTCATCTTTAAAGGAGTCCAACTATTCTTATTTTCTATTAGACTATCAATGCTCCCTATATTAATTAATTTGATAGTGAAAGCCTTTAGCTTCTAACTCTTGAATCAGATCTGATTCAATAGATACTTTTCGCTTTCTTGAATACATATTGAGTTTTATTTCCTCTTCTAATTCATACAGTGTTATATGAAATGGCTTATCTCCTTTATGAGTTTTCACAACCTCAAATAGGTCGTCAATAGTTTCTTTTTGGAGTTCGTTTAAGTTTAGTTTTAAGGTCAATTTTTTTGAGAATTTATCCAATACCTCTTGCAACAACATAAAGGAATTGTACTGCAGTCTAGGTTCTCCTTTTTTTCCTTCTTTGTTGACCCATCCTTCTTTGACAAAGGCTTTGAGATGCACAAAAGAATTCGGTTTTAAAAAGTGTTGAAACTTCAAATACTCTTCACCAAAAATTCTAAATTCATATGAATCGTAGTAGTCTTCTAAGGTAAATAAGCCCCATCCATTTCCATTTTTAGCCACTCTGTGTTGCGCATCAGTAATGATTCCCGCCACGGTAATTTCTTTATTCACTAGTGGAAATAGATCATGAAACACACTGAGATTAGCGTTGGTAAAGGATTTGATTTCTGCTTTGTAATCATCTAAAGGGTGTCCAGATATATAAATTCCTACAACCTCTTTTTCCCTTCGGAGTTTTTCCATGGTACCCCACTCCTCACATGGTGGTACCTCAGGTGCTGGAATTTCTACTTCTGACGCTGCTCCAAAAAGGCTGACCTGAGAAGAATTGACATTCTCCTGAAAACGAGATCCAAATCGCATCGCCTTCTCGATAAACGTTTGGGAATCATCGGTAGAATGAAAGTATTGTGCCCTATGCACACCACCAAAAGAGTCGAAAGCTCCAGCAAGGGCTAAGTTTTCAAAAGCTTTTTTGTTGGCAGCCCTTAAATCAACCCGTTTGGTTAAATCAAAAATAGATCCATAAGGTCCATTTTGTTTTCGTTCGTCAACAATAGCTTGAACAGCTGCTTGACCTACTCCCTTAATGGCTCCCATCCCAAATCGAATCGCATTATTGGCATTTACTGCAAATTTGTAATACGATTCGTTGACATCAGGACCGAGCACTTCTAGTCCCATTCGCTTACACTCTTCCATAAAGAAGGTTACCGACTTAATATCATTCATATTGTTTGAGAGTACCGCCGCCATATACTCCGCAGGATAGTGCGCTTTTAAATAAGCTGTTTGATAGGCGATATAAGCGTAACAGGTCGAGTGACTTTTATTAAACGCATAAGAAGCAAAGGCCTCCCAATCCTTCCAAATTTTTTCTAGAACGTCTTCTGGATGCCCATTGGACTTACCTCCATCGATAAACTTTGGTTTTAATTTTTCGAGCAGCGCAAAAATCTTTTTACCCATGGCTTTACGAAGCATATCAGCCTCACCCTTAGAAAAGTTTGCTAACTTTTGAGAGAGGAGCATCACTTGCTCTTGATAGACGGTAATACCGTAAGTTTCATTTAGGTATTCCTCCATATCATCTAGGTCGTAGGCAATTTCTTCATCTCCGTGCTTACGAGCCACAAAACTGGGAATGTATTCCATTGGACCCGGTCTGTAAAGGGCGTTCATGGCAATCAAATCATCAAAAACGGTAGGCTTTAAATCGCGTAAGTGTTTTTGCATTCCGGGAGATTCGTATTGAAATACCCCTATGGTGTCTCCTCTTTGAAAAAGCTCATAAGTCTTGATATCATCCAATGGAAAATCATCGGGAACGAGTTCAATTCCGTGCTTCGCCTTGACTATCTTAACAGTGTCTTTAATCAACGTCAAGGTTTTTAATCCCAAGAAATCCATCTTAAGAAGTCCTGCAGACTCCACTACAGCATTGTCGAATTGAGTAACGTATAAATCAGAGTCTTTTGCAGTAGCCACAGGAACAAATTTGGTGATATCATCAGGGGTAATAATTACCCCACAGGCGTGTGTTCCTGTATTTCTGAGCGATCCTTCAATAATTTTAGCCATCTGAAGGGTTTGAGCTTCCAAATCGGTCCCTTCTGAAATATTCATCAGTTCGTTGACCTTTAAGAGCTCTTCTGCTCTAAATTTTGATTTTAATTCTGCTTCATCATATGCGAAAATCTTAGACAACTTTGACATATTGGGAATGAGCTTTGCAATTCGATCCGCATCGGCAAGTGGTAAATCCAAGACTCTGGCTGTATCTCTAATGGATGATTTAGCAGCCATGGTTCCATAGGTGATGATTTGAGCCACCTGATTGGATCCGTACTTATCGATGACGTATTGAATGACTCTTCCTCTACCTTCATCGTCAAAATCAATATCAATATCAGGCATGGAAACACGATCAGGATTTAAAAAACGTTCAAAAAGCAGATCGTACTTAATCGGATCAATATTAGTGATTCCCAAACAATAAGAAACTACTGCTCCTGCAGCTGAACCCCTACCTGGCCCTACAGAAACATCCATATTTCTGGCTTCACGTATAAAGTCTTCCACAATCAAAAAGTATCCTGGGTATCCTGAATTTTCAATAGTCGCTAATTCAAAATCGAGACGCTCTTTGATTGCCTCCGTGATTTCACCATAACGCTTTTCAGCACCCTTATAGGTCAAATGTCGCAAATAGGCATTCTCTCCTCTTTTCCCTCCATCGATAGCATCCTCTGGATTTTTAAATTTCTCAGGAATATCAAAGTCAGGTAATAATACGTCTCTAGCTAGTTCGTATGCTTCAATCTTATCTGCAATTTCTAGAGTATTTTCAATCGCCTCTGGCAGCGATTCAAAAAGGGATTTCATTTCTTCTACAGACTTAAAATAATACTCCTGATTTGGCAATCCGTATCGAAAACCTCTACCTCTACCTATAGGGGTGTCTTTCTTTTCACCATCCTTAACACAGAGTAAAATATCGTGAGCATCAGCATCCTCATGATCTATATAATAGGTATTGTTAGTCGCAACTAACTTTATTTGGTGTTTGTTACTAAGTTGAATTAACAGTTCATTGACACGCTGTTCATCTTCCTGTCCGTGTTTCATGAGTTCTAAGTAAAAATCATTTCCAAACTGTTCTTTCCACCACAAGAGCGCTTCCTCAGCTTGAGTCTCACCGACATTAAGAAGCTTGGAGGGCACCTCTCCGTATAGATTCCCACTGAGTACAATTAAATCGTCTTTGTATTGTTCAACGAGTTTTTTATCAATTCTTGGAACGTAATAAAAACCATCCGTATAGGCTAAAGAAGATAATTTGGCCAGGTTGTGATATCCGTTTTTGTTCTTTGCTAAAAACACGATTTGATATCCGTAATCCTTAAAGTTCTTATTCGTGTGATCCTCACAGACAAAGAATTCACAACCGATGATTGCTTTTAAAGGTTCTAATCGTTCTTCTGTTGTTGTGGATTCATCCTGAGACTTCACCGCAGAATTATGAGCATTCACTTGTTTGACAAAGTGAAAAGCTCCCATCATATTGGCGTGATCTGTCAGCGCCACAGCGGGCATCTTTTCTTTAGTTGCTGCCTGAACCAAATCACTGATACTTATGGTTGATTGCAATATTGAAAACTGAGAATGGTTGTGAAGATGCACAAATGAACTGCCTTTGAGCTGTTCTTTATTTTCTTTGAGTTTAGCATCAGATATTTTTGATGCTACAGTTCCCTCTTGTTGTTTCGAAGCTAATTCTTTTGAGGCCTGTTTTAAATTCTGATGCACTAAACCAACTGCTTCTATTGGATTGGGATTTAGCTCGATAAATCGATTGTAATAATCGGGTTGCGCTTGAAGCTTTTCTATTGAATAGTGTTTTTGACGAAGGAGTTCCAAAAAGCAACGAGAGGTAGCTTCTACATCTGCAGTTGCATTGTGAACTTCATTAAAAGGCTCTCCAAAAAGATGCTCGTGTAATTCAGTAAGCGTTGGTAATTTAAACTTACCGCCTTTACCTCCAGGAATCTTACACATCAAAGCCGTCTCTTCAGTACAGGTATCGAGAACAGGCAAATTCACTAATTTTGAATGAACTCCGGCTCTGTAAGACTCAGCACCCATGATATTGATATCAAATCCTAAATTTTGACCGACTATAAATTTTGTTTTGGAAAGGGCCTCTTCAAACTTTTCTAAAGCTGCCTCAATAGTGATTCCTTGTTCTTTAGCTAGATCTGTTGAAATTCCGTGAATTTGTTCTGCTTCGTACGGAATCGTATATCCATCAGGAACTATGAGAAAATCCTGATGATCGACCAGTACTCCCATTTCATCGTGGACTTGCCATGCAATTTGAACACATCTGGGCCAATTATCAATATCGCTAATTGGTGCGTTCCAACGTTTTGGTAATCCAGTGGTTTCCGTATCAAAGATTAAATACATAGTTGTTTTATTGCTCAGTTTTTAGAGTTTTAAAAGTACTAAATCTTCCTCCTTTTTTGTAGGGCTGTTGATATGTTTTGATAAAAGAAAAATGCTTTGAAGATCTGAATTCCTTGAAACGTATTTTTTTTGATATAATAAGCTGAAAATGTATGATTTTAATTATATTTGCACCCGCTTAATCGATAAGCGAATTAAAAGAATTAATAACCAAGGGTCGGGCACCCTACAAATTAATGTGATATGCCAGTAAAAATTAGATTACAAAGACACGGTAAAAAAGGTAAACCTTTCTATTGGATCGTAGCAGCAGATGCTAGAGCAAAAAGAGACGGTAAATTCTTAGAAAAATTAGGAGTTTACAATCCAAATACAAATCCAGCAACCATCGATTTAGATGTTGAAGGATCTGTTAAATGGCTTGGCAACGGTGCGCAACCAACAGAAACTGCTAAACGTCTTTTATCTTACAAAGGTGTACTCTTAAAACATCACTTACAAGGTGGTGTTGCAAAAGGAGCACTCACACAAGAAGAAGCTGATAAGAAATTTGAAGCGTGGTTAGCTGACAAAGAGAAAGCTGTTGGATCCAAAGTTGCTGATCTTGACAAAGCGAAAGCAGAGGAAAGAGCTAAAGCCATTGAAGCTGAAAAAGCTGTAAACGAAGCGAGAGAAAAAGCTGCTGCTGAAGCATTAGCAGCTGCTGTTGCTGAAGAGGAAGCAACGGAAGCTGTAGCTGAAGAGGAAGCAACGGAAGCTGTAGCTGAAGAAGCTACTGCTGAAGAAGCTTCAGAGGAAGAAAAAGCTGAGTAAGTACTTGTAAGATGCGAAAGCAAGAGTGTTTTTACCTCGGAAAAATCGTATCTAAATACAGTTTTAAGGGAGAAGTCTTAGTGAAATTAGACTCAGACGACCCCGAACTCTACGAATCAATGGAATCAGTATTTGTCTCTCTTAGAGACAGTCTGGTTCCATTTTTTATAGAGCAATCCAGGCTGCACAAATCATCGCTTCTTCGAATCAAATTTGAAGATGTAGACAGTGAAGAAGAAGCCGATCTCATTATGGGAAGTGAATTATATCTTCCCTTAGAGTTTTTACCACCTCTAGAGGGTAATAAATTTTACTTTCACGAGGTGATAGGGTTTACAGTCATCGATCAAAATTTTGGAACAGTAGGTGTGATCACTAGTATTAATGACACGACCAATCAGGCTCTTTTTGTCATTGATTACAAGGGAACTGAAATTCTTATTCCAATTAATGATGAATTCTTGACCAAAGTCGATCGAGAGACTAAAACTATTGAGGTCAGCACTCCAGAGGGATTGATCGAATTATACCTCTAGATTCCATCTTATTATTTTCTATATTTGGGTATGAAACACATTTTTTATACCCTCTTTTTGGTGTTCATGCTATGGAGTTGTAAGGATACTCAACAAGAACAACATAGCTCACCTCCTAATATTGTACTCATCTTAACGGATGATCAAGGCTTTCAAGATATTGGACCCAATGGAGCAGTTAAGTTTCAGACACCACATATCGATCAACTCGCAAGTGAAGGAGTTGTATTGGACAATTACTACGCTCCTCAGGCAGTCTGTTCTGCTTCTAGAGCTGGGATCTTAACAGGTTGTTATCCCAATCGCATTGGAATTCACAATGCATTCATGCCCAAGGCAAATAAAGGTCTTAATCCATCTGAGATCACTTTGGCGGAACTATTAAAAACAAAAGGGTATGCTACTGGAATTTTTGGAAAGTGGCATTTAGGAGATCACAAAGAAGCCATGCCCTTAAACCATGGCTTTGATGAATACTTTGGAATTCCGTACTCGAATGATATGTGGCCCAATCATCCCTATCAGGGCAAGTGGTTCAACTTTGATCCCTTAGTTCTATACGAAAACAATAAAGTGATCGATACGTTGACCGATCAATCGCAACTCACCACTCAGATCACTGAAAGAAGTATTGCTTTTATCAAGAAACACAAAAACGAGCCTTTCTTTTTATACGTTCCTCATCCACAACCCCATGTTCCTTTATTTGTATCTGACAAATTTAAAGGTAAATCCAAAAGAGGATTGTACGGTGATGTGATTATGGAAATCGACTGGTCTGTCGGTCAAATTGCAAAGACTCTAAAAGAAAATGGTTTAGAAGAAAACACGATAATCATCTTCACCTCAGACAATGGCCCCTGGTTATCCTATGGAAACCACGCTGGCTCTGCACTTCCTTATAGAGAAGGTAAGGGAACTGCATGGGAAGGTGGACAACGGGAACCCTTTGTTATTAAATACCCCAAAGAAATTCCCGCAGGGAAACGATCCCACACTCCAGTGATGGGGATCGATCTATTGCCAACATTAGCAAATCGAGTTGGAGCATCACTACCAACACTTCCTATCGATGGAAAGGATGTATGGGAAGTCTTTACTTTAAAAACGGATCAAAGCCCTCAAGAGGCCTATTATTTTTATTACCGAGTGAACGAATTACACGCTGTTCGATCTGGGGATTGGAAATTGTATTTTCCTCACAATTACAGAACAATGAAAGGACAAACTCCCGGAAAAGATGGGATTCCTGGTGATTACAGTTCCCTTGAACTCAAAGAGCAGGAACTATACAATCTGATCACCGATGAAAGTGAAACGACAAATGTTGCCTTACAGCACCCTGAAATTGTTATAAAGCTCAATCAACTAGCCGATCAAATGAGACTTAAACTAGGAGACAACTTATCCGGTATGGAGTCTGGCATTGAAACGAGAGAACCTGCATATTACAATTTAGACCAATAGAAAATGTTTCAATTTAAACAGTTTAGTGTTGCTCAAGACAAAACCGCTATGAAGATCGGAACTGATGGAGTTCTCTTAGGAGCTTGGACACCCTTGGACCATCACCCTAACAGCATCCTGGATATTGGAGCAGGAACAGGAGTTATCGCACTGATGTTAGCCCAACGATCCAATGCAGAAACCATCGATGCCATTGAAATAGAACCCAATGCTCACGCGCAATGTGTTGAAAACTTTGAAAGCTCACCTTGGGGAGATCGACTGTTTTGCTATCATGCTGATTTAGTAGAACTGATTCAAGAACTTGAAGAACATTATGATTTAATCGTATCAAATCCCCCTTTTCATAATACCGATATTGTGGGTGATAATACATCGAGAACCACAGCGAGACAAACAGAGGATTTACCATTCGAAGTCTTGTTAATCGGAGCTAAAACACTTTTGTCAACTAAAGGTATATTTTGTTGTATTATTCCCTTTATCGAAGAAACGACCTTTTTAAACCTTGCGTCGAATTTAGGGCTGTATCCATTTAAAATAACAAGAGTCAAAGGGAATCTCAATGCTCCGATTAAAAGATCACTAGTGGCCTTTTCATTAACTAGAAAAGAAATCTTATCTGATGAACTTATCATAGAAGTGAATCGAAACCAGTATACCAGTGACTATATAGAACTCACTAAAGCATTTTATATAAAAATGTAACATTTTATTGTTGTAGTGTTATATTTCTTTTGATTACATTTGATTAAAATCTTACAATATGAAAGCTGATTTATTTCAAGCACCTGATTATTATCAACTAGACGATTTATTTACTGAAGAGCACAAGCTTATCAGAGACGCTGCACGCGAATGGGTAAAGAAAGAAGTGAGTCCTATTATTGAACAACACGCTCAAGAAGCAACATTTCCTAAACACTTACTTGTTGGACTTGCGTCCATTGGAGCTTTTGGTCCAACGATTCCAGAGACCTACGGAGGTGTAGGACTCGATTATATATCCTACGGATTACTCATGCAGGAAATTGAACGTGGAGACTCTGGACTTCGATCAACTGCCTCAGTTCAATCTTCTTTGGTCATGCATCCTATTAACGCTTACGGTAGTGAAGCGCAAAAACAAAAATACCTTCCAAAATTAGCTACTGGCGAACTCATGGGTTGTTTTGGACTTACCGAACCCGATCATGGTTCCAATCCTTCGGGAATGAACTCTAAAATAGTAGATAAGGGAGATCATTACCTCCTCAATGGAGCCAAAATGTGGATTTCCAATGCTCCTTTTGCTGACATCGCTGTAGTATGGGCTAAAGATGAGAGCGGAAGAATTAAAGGTGTGATTGTAGAGCGTGGAATGGAAGGATTTTCTACCCCTGAAACTCATAATAAATGGTCACTGAGAACCTCTGCTACCGGAGAGCTTATCTTTAACGACGTTAAGATACCCAAAGAAAACATTCTTCCAGGCAAAGATGGACTCGGAGCACCTCTTGGTTGCTTGGATTCTGCGCGTTATGGTATTGCTTGGGGAGCTATTGGAGCCGCTATGGATTGTTATGATACGGCACTTCGTTATGCCAAAGAACGCATTCAATTCGGAAAGCCTATCGCTTCGACTCAGCTCCAACAAAAGAAACTCGCTGAAATGATCACCGAGATCACCAAAGCTCAACTCTTAGCGCTTCGATTGGGACAACTCAAAAACGAAAGAAGAGCTACCACCGCACAAATTTCCATGGCTAAACGAAATAATGTTGCTATGGCTTTAAACATTGCTAGAGAAGCAAGACAAGTGCTTGGAGCTATGGGAATTACAGGTGATTACTCTATTATGAGACATATGATGAATTTAGAATCCGTAGTCACTTATGAAGGAACTCACGATATCCATTTACTGATCACCGGTATGGACATCACAGGGCATTCAGCCTTCAAATAGTTAATAACTTCTAGGGGGACACTTCAACTCAACAACTCGGTTTTATAACTTTACATCTCCGAGTTTTTTAATTTTTTTTAATGATAGCCCTAGTTGATTGTAATAATTTTTACGCTTCCTGTGAGCGGGTGTTTCAGCCTCAGCTGAACAAAGTTCCTGTAGTGGTACTCTCCAACAACGACGGCTGTGTGATCGCTAGAAGTGACGAATCTAAAGCCCTTGGAATTCCAATGGGAGCTCCTATCTTTAAACTCAAAGAGCTGGTGAAACAGCATCAAATCAAGTGCTTTTCTTCCAACTTTCCCCTTTATGGAGATATGAGTTCAAGAGTGATGCAAATCCTCAGCAGCTTTACTCCTGAGATTGAAATCTACAGTATCGATGAAGCCTTTTTGTCCCTAGAAGGATTCCAAGAAGAGGAACTAGAAGCCTATGCTGCTCAAATAAAAAAAAAGGTAGAACAGTATACCGGTATTCCTATCAGTATTGGAATTGCTCCAACCAAAGCACTCGCTAAGGTGGCCAATAGAATTGCCAAAAAGTTTAAAGAGCGCACTAAGGGTCTATATCTTATCGATAACGATCAAAAGCGAATCAAAGCTCTCAAATGGCTTAAAATTGAAGATGTTTGGGGGATTGGAAGACAACACAGCAAGCGCTTGCAATTGAAACAAGTGTATACCGCCTGGGACTTTACCGAGTTAAACGACGCTTGGGTTCGAAAAGAACTCTCAGTAGTGGGACTACGACTCAAAAAAGAACTCGAAGGACAGCAGAACCTCTTCTTAGAACAACCTCAAAACAAAAAATCGATTGCGACTACTCGAAGTTTTAAAACCAATATCACTGATTTAGAAACGCTTGAGGAACGCGTTGCGACTTTTGCCGTGCACTGTGCTGAAAAGCTTCGCAAACAAAAGAGCAGCTGCAGTATGATTGCTGTGTTTTTAAGATCCAATCCCTTTGACAAAAGCCAACCCTATGTCTTTAGGAATACGACCATCAGCCTTCCCTACAGTAGTGACTCGAGTATTCTCATTGCAAGCTATGCTCAAAAGGCACTTCGACACATTTACAAATCGGGAGTTCCTTACAAAAAGGCGGGGGTATTAGTTTTAGGTCTACAACCCAATGAAACCCAGCAACTCAATCTTTTTTGTGACACACAACCCAAACACAAGGATCTAATGAAAGTGATGGACAAGATGAATAATCGCTACGGAAAAGCACTCCAACTCGCCAGTCAAAACCTCACAGGAAAATGGATGATGAGACAAGAAAACCTCTCTCAGCGTTATACCACAGATATCAATGAATTAATACAAGTACGCTAAATGACAGCATCTAAATCACCAGGACTTCAAATCTTTAAAACACTTAGCAAAAGTGGTTTAAAACAACCATTAATCGAAGGGGGAATTGCAGCTGGTTTTCCATCCCCAGCTGATGATTTTGCAGAAGTGAGGATTAGCCTAGACGAGAGTCTTGTCAAAAATAGAGCAGCGACCTTTTACGCTAGAGTCAGTGGAGAATCTATGGTCGATGCAGGTCTTGACGATGGAGATCTACTGGTTATCGATCGTAGCCTTGAGCCTAAAGACAACAAAATAGCAGTCTGTTTTATCGACGGAGAATTCACCGTCAAACGATTGGCACTCAAAGGAGAACAGCTCTTTTTAATGCCTGAAAACAAGAACTACAAGCCCATAGAAGTGACACCAGAAAACAACCTACTGGTATGGGGAATTGTCACCTATGTCATTAAGAAGGTTTAAACGCTATTCTATTCAAATAGAGGTATAGAAGCGTTATTAAGTTCAAACCGTTTAAATACAACCATTGTGGTGCGATTTGATCCACTGCAGTTAAATTGGGAATAAATCCAATTCCCAAATACAGAACAATTAAAATCCTGTTGTAAAATTGCTGTGTTACATTTTGATCTTTCTTGCTCATTCAAATTTTATTATTTATGAAAAATAATCATTTTACAGAAATCCTAAAATCAACGATTAAAGTGTTGTAATCATATCGATATCTTCCTCTTGTACTAGTGATTTATTGGCACGTTTTTGAATACGCACATTACCGATATAGAGAATTAAAGTGGCAACAACCACACAAAGCGCCATGATCGTAACAAGTGGTAAAGAGGTCCCATCTTCAAACACTCCTACGAATGCTGATAGGACAGCTCCACACATCAACTGAAAGAATCCCATTAATGCTGATGCAGAACCTGCATTCTTTGCAAAGGGAGCCATTGAAATTGCGGAAGCATTTGGGAAGTTCAATCCTTGACATGCTAAAAATAAAAAGATTAAACTTACGAATAAATAGAGATTATGATAACCTAAAACAGTCAACACCAATAAGACGATTCCTATTAAAGATTGAATCACAAGGGTGACTTTAATAATTCCTTCAGAAGTATATTTTCTAAGCAATAGATTGTTCACCTGACTTGCACTGATCAACCCAGCAGCAATTAATGCAAAAATCCAACCAAATACCTTTTCATTCAAACCATAAACAACCATAAACACATAGGGAGCTCCACTGACATAGGCGTAAAGTGCAGAATAGGCGATTGCTGAGGTAGCAGTGTAAACCACAAATTGCTGATTGGAAAGCACTATTTTAAATTTTCCAAATATAGCCTTAGGTTTTAGACTATAGCTCGGATCAGGTTCTTTGCTTTCAGGCAGTATAAGGTATACAGATCCTAGAATAATAAGTATTAAAACCAATAAAAATATAAAAACCGAATGCCATCCAAAATAAAAGGTAAGATAACCTCCAACAGTCGGAGCAATGATTGGAGAAAGTGCAATGACTAGCATCAAATTTGAAAACACTTTTGGGATATCACTGAGTTCAAAAAGATCGCGAACCATCGCTCTTGATGTGACCATCCCCACACAGCCCCCTAAAGCCTGAAAGAATCGATAAGCAATAAGCTGATCTACATTTAAGGCATATAAACAAGCTACAGAGCTCAAAGCATAAAGCACTAATCCAACATAGAGAGGCTTTTTTCGCCCGAAGCGTTCGATTAGCGGACCATAAAGTAGTTGTCCAAAAGAAATCCCAACAAAAAATGAGGAGAGCGATAGCATTACCGAAGCAACATCGGTGTCTAATCGCTGAGCGATTTCAGGAAAGGCGGGTAAGTATAAATCAATTGAAAAAGGACCGATTGCTGAGAGTAATCCCAAGACAAAAATGACCTTGAAATTTCCTTTGATACTTAGTTTTCTCATGCAGTAAAACTAAGACGAATACTTTAATAAATCCTTATCCATTAGAAAAATCTTGGTTTAAAGATCGTTTTCACAACTTTAGGAAGTAATTCATAGCGAATAAACAGCTCAGAAGTGCTTCCTGTAAAGTTTCCGATATACCCCAATAAGTGATTTAATTTAAATAGTAAAACCCGTGAGATCAGTTCCTAAGGATCATTTAACAATGATTTAGGATCTCAAAATCATCACCAATCTTTTTTTTTGTAATTTTACCACGTGAAAAATGTATTTAAACAAATAGGAGCTTTTCTCTTTGCCGTTTTGATTATCGGATCAACAACGGCAACTGCAATGAGTTTTCACATATGTGGAGGAGCCGTGACGGACACCGCTTTTTACAAAGAAGCAGAAGGTTGTGGAATGCATCACCATGCCCCCATAAGCGATTTACCACTTCTATCTAAGAAATCCTGTTGTGTCAATGATACTGTCAATTTGAACAGCGATACTTCAATCGTTTTAGTAAAACAACAATCAATTGATAACTTTGTATTTATTGCTCCTGTAAATCAGATTTTAGCTAAATCTTTAATTCCGATCAAAAGTGAAAAACCCACTTCAATAAACAACCACTCACCTCCCTTTAAAAATTCTGATCTCTATAAGATCTTTGAAGTCTACCTCATTTGATTTAACCACACTACACCCTAATCGGATGTAGCACACTACATTTCAACAAATTGTAAACGGTTAAAATCAATACTATGCTCAACAACAGCATTAAATACCTCATAGAAAATAAGATTATCGTCATCGTTGTTCTTCTAATCGCATTAGGATTAGGAATGGTTTACACTCCATTTAAATGGGAACAGTTACCATTTGAACAAGATCCTGTTCCTGTGGATGCTATTCCTGATTTAGGAGAAAATCAACAAATCATCTTTAGTAAATGGGAAGGAAGATCCCCACAGGATATCGAAGATCAAATCACTTACCCCCTTACCACAACGCTTCTAGGAATACCTGGAGTAAAGACTATTCGATCGTCTTCCATGTTCGGATTCTCGAGTATCTACATCATTTTTGAAGAGGACATAGAATTCTATTGGTCTCGTTCTCGCATACTCGAAAAACTCAATGCGCTACCTCAAGGCTTATTACCGCAAGGTGTCCAACCGAGTTTAGGACCCGATTCAACTGCACTGGGTCAATTGTTTTGGTATACGATAGAAGGTCGAGATACCGATGGAAATCCAACTGGAGGATGGGATTTAGACGAGCTTCGTTCCGTTCAAGACTTTTATGTAAAGTACGCCCTTGCCTCAGCACAAGGAGTTTCTGAAGTTTCTTCAATAGGAGGTCACATTAGAGAATATCAAGTAGATCTCGATCCTAAAAAATTAGAACAATATGATATTTCACTGGCTCAAATCGCTCAAGCGATTAAAGCTTCAAATAAAGATATTGGAGCTCAAACCATCGAAATCAATCGAGCAGAGTATTTTGTTAGAGGTTTAGGGTCGATTACAAGTTTAAAAGATCTGGAGCGTGTTGCTGTAAAGAATACTGATTACAGGCCAATTTATTTAAATGAAATTGCCAATATTCAATTTGGACCGGCTCAGAGAAGAGGAATTTTAGATAAATCCGGTGTAGAAGCGGTAGGTGCAGCTGTAGTAGCTCGATACGGAGCAAATCCTTTAGCAGTTATTGAAAATGTCAAAGAAAAAATTGCTGAACTATCGCCTGGATTACCCTCAAAAGTTTTAGCAGATGGAACTGTGTCCAAGCTCACCATTGTTCCCTTTTACGATCGAACTGAACTCATTCAAGAAACCCTAGGAACTCTTGATAAAGCTCTAAGTCTCGAAATTCTCATCACAATTCTTGTTATTGTGATTATGCTCTACAATTTAAGAGCTTCTGCATTAATATCAGGGCTTTTACCACTGGCAGTACTCATGGTATTTATCGCTATGAAATACGCCAATGTGGACGCGAACATCGTATCGCTTTCAGGAATTGCTATCGCCATAGGAACTATGGTCGATGTGGGTATTATCCTCACTGAAAATATCATTAGAAGATTAAATGAAGATCAGCATCAAACACCGATCAATGAACTGGTTTTTAAAGCGACAAAAGAAGTGTCTTCAGCAATCATCACTGCAGTTCTAACAACCATTGTGAGTTTCATTCCTGTGTTCGCACTCATCGGTGCTGAAGGAAAACTATTTAGACCGCTGGCATTTACCAAAACCTTTGCCCTAATTGCAGCCCTGTTGATTTCATTGTTCGTCATTCCTCCAATTGCAGCAATCATTTTTAAGAAATCTCCTCAAAAAGGACGTTACAATCAACTAAAACAGCAAATCAAGAATCAAATCAACATCTTATACCCAAAATCTATAGGAGGAATAACTCTTCCCAATCCCCTATTTTTAATTACCCTTGGATTAATTTTGTTTCTGCTGACTGCTTTATGGGTCCCAATGGGAGTTGACAAAAGCTTTATTCTCAATTTACTGATAGTAACACTTTTTACCTTTGGAATTCTCGGACTCTTCAAGCTATTTCAGAAAAAGTATCAAGATATCTTGGAATGGGCATTGACAAACAAATTAAAATTTTTAGCCATTCCTATTTCGCTTCTTGTATTTGGAGGAATCATCTTTTCAAATACTCAAAAAGAGTTTATGCCTGCTTTAGACGAAGGTTCCTTTTTACTGATGCCAAGTTCAATGCCACATGCTGGTATTGAACAAAACAGAGAAACTCTCAGACAACTAGACCTTGCTGTTGCACAAATTCCAGAAGTTGAAACTGTAGTTGGTAAATCGGGAAGAACGGAATCTGCATTGGATCCAGCACCGCTTTCGATGTATGAAAATGTCATCAACTACAAGAGCGAATACATCAAAAACAACGATGGTGATCTACAAAAATTCAAGGTCAACAAAGATGGATTTTTTATTCTCAAAGATGGGTCTTTGATTTACAACCCAAATGTTGAACTATCAGAACAACAACAAAGCTATGCTTCTGAACGATTATTTAACAACATAAATCCAACTGAACTCATCCCTGATTCAAGGGGTGAACTTTATCGCAATTGGAGACCTGAAATTAAAACTGCTGATGATATATGGAATGAAATTGCTCGAGTGAGTAAGATCCCAGGAGTGACTTCTGCTCCTCGATTACAACCTATTGAAACACGTCTAGTGATGCTTCAAACGGGAATGCGAGCTCCACTTGGCATTAAAGTAAAGGGGGCCAACTTAGAACAGATCGAAGCTTTTGGTTTTGAACTAGAAAAACGTTTAAAAACCATTGAGGGTGTCAAATCACAAACCGTTTTTGCGGATCGCATGGTTGGAAAACCTTATTTGATCTTTGATCTCGATCGCAATCAAATTGCTCGTTATGGACTGAATGTTTCTAAAGTCCTTGAAAGTTTGCAACTCGCTGTAGGTGGAGTTCCCTTAACTCAAACCATCGAAGGAAGAGAACGATACAATATTCGTCTTCGTTATCCTCGAGCACTACGAAACAATCCAGAGGAATTGAGTAGCATTTCAATTGACTTAGCAAACGGCACGACAATTCCTATTCGTGAAGTGGCTCAAATTAAGTATGAAAGAGGCCCAGGACAAATCAAGAGTGAAGATGGATTTTTAGTAGGATATGTCATCTTCGACAAGGACGAAGGCTATGCCGATGGAAGCTTAGCTCAAAAAGTAGAAAAAGAGCTCGATCAAATGACTGCCGACGGCACTTTAGAAGTTCCCTCTGGAATCAGTTATCAACTCACTGGTTCTTATGAAAACCAATTAAGAGCAGAGAAAACGCTCAGCATTATTATTCCTCTTGTGTTACTAATTATTTCAGTACTCCTCTATATGCAGTTTAGATCTATTGCTACCGCCCTATTTATTTTTAGCGGAATAGCTGTTGCATTCTCCGGAGGCTTTATTTTAATGTGGCTTTACGGTCAAAGCTGGTTCTTAAACATCGACCTATTTGGTGTTTCACTTCGTGAGGTATTTAACATTCAAAGCATTAACCTTAGTGTTGCAGTTTGGGTTGGGTTTATCGCCCTATTTGGTATTGCAACTGACGATGGAGTGGTGATGGCAACCTATCTCAAACAAAACTTTGAAAGAGAAAAACCAAAGAGTGTTTTAGACATTAGAAATGCAGTTACAGCTGCTGGTTTAAAAAGAATTAAACCCTGTTTGATGACCACTGCAACCACTCTTATTGCACTGTTACCTATTATGAGTTCTCAAGGAAGAGGTAGCGATATCATGATTCCTATGGCCATCCCTAGTTTTGGAGGAATGCTCGTTGCGTTAATTACATTATTTGTGGTACCAGTACTCTATAGTTGGAATCAAGAACTCAAACTTAAAAAGGCATGATCATGAAAAACAAATATCGATTTATAGTACTTTTATGGATTGCTTCTACAGCAGTAGTTTTTGCGCAACAACTCGATCAATTAATTGAAATTGCTCTTGAAAATAATCCACGTTTAAGCTTACTTGAACTCAAGACTCAAGTAACAAAAGAAGGTGAAATACAAGCGAAAAGTTGGAACAACACTTCCATATCCTCAGCGCTGTTTTTAAGCGAACCAGAGACCAGAACAGGTCCTCAAAAGTTTCAACTCTCAGCGATTCAACCAATTCCAGCATTTGGAAGAATCACTGCTCGTTCTGCATACGCCAAGTCCCTAACCGATATCAGTTATCAGGAGTGGATGATTGCTAAGCGAAAATTGATTTTAGAAGTTGCCCAATTGTACTACAACTACCAAGTTCTTATTAGACAAAGCACTTTGATTGAAAAACATTTAAAGCGATTGGATCGGTATATTTCCATAGCTACTGCTAAAGTGACCACCGGTGAAGCTTCAGCTGTGGATGTATTTCAGCTCAAGATGAGAAAAGAAGACTATCAAAACAGCGCTCTTCAAATTCAAAAGTCTTTCGATGTTTTAGATGCTTCTTTGAAGTCTGTATTAAACAGCGATACAACAATTAGAATTGAAGTAGATCCCAATTTTACAATAACATCAAATGACATAGAACTCCATAAGCTTCAACTAGAAATTCACCCTGAACTCATTCAATACGATCTTCTTTATGAATCAGTCGTCAAAGAACGTGAACTCAACTCTAAAGAACGATTACCTGGGCTTGGAATAGGATTGAACTATATCAATGTTGGCAACCGACAAGACCTTAACCCAATCGATAATGGAAAGGATATTGTGGCTTCTATGCTTTCACTGAGCCTTCCTGTTTTTAACAAAACCTATGAATCGAAAGAGCGTCAATTGCGCATTAAAGAACAACAGCTTGAGCTCCAAAAAACAGATCGCAAAAATCAATTGCAACAACAACTCGATCGTGCGATTGCCTTTAGCGAAAAAGCATTGATAGATTTCAATTCTCAAAATAAAAACTTGATCTTAGCGCATCAATCTATGGATCTAGTATTAGCAGCTTTTCAAACGAACGCTAAGGGAATTGAAAAACTATTAGACATCCAGCAAATGGAGTTTAATTTTGAATTCAAAAAAATAGGAGCCATCGGCAACTATTTTCAGGGAAGGCTACAATTAGAATACCTTGTAAATCAGTAAACAATGAAACATCACTATAGAATTATTGGAATGAATTGTATGGGCTGTAGAAGTCATGTTCAAGATGCGCTTTCTGAAGTTGAAGGTGTAAGTTTGGCAGAAGTCAATTTAGAACTTGGCAAGGCAGAACTTACAATAGAGCATCACATACCTATCGAAACTTTGGACCAGGCCATCAAAGAAGCTGGAGCTCACTACAGTATTAAACTATGGAGTGAAAAATCGGATTGTTGTTCTTCAAAAGCAGAAGATCATAACGAAACTCAACAAGATTCCAAAGTCAATCAAAAAGCAAGTGAATACTATTGTCCCATGTTTTGTGAAGGAGATAAAACCTACTCAAAACCTGGAGATTGTCCAGTATGTGGTATGGATTTAGTACCTATGGCAACTTCAGCATCTGAAGAAGATCAAACTTACAAGAACTTGCTTAAAAAGTTCTGGATTTCACTCGCTTTTACCCTGCCTATTTTTATTATTGCCATGTCAGATATGATTCCTTCGTTTGACAAGACGAAGATCTTATCGGACTTTATTTGGAATAATATCCAACTACTATTATCAATCCCTGTTGTTTTTTTTAGTTGTTGGATGTTTATGCAGCGTGCTTGGACTTCTCTGATCACTAGGCGATTAAATATGTTTACCCTCATTGGATTTGGAGCAGGAATTGCATGGGTTTACAGTGTTTTTGCAACTTTCTACCCTCTAATCGATTCAACTTTAGAACTAGAACTCTTTGTCTATTACGAAGCAGCTACAGTTATTCTAACCTTGGTGTTACTTGGTCAAGTATTGGAAGCAAAGGCACATTCTAAAACTTCTGCTGCCATTAAAAGTCTTCTTAAATTAGTTCCAAATAACGCAACCCTAGTAAAAAATGGAAAAGAACGTCAAATCTCCATCGATCAAATAAAAATCGATGATCATATACGAGTAAAACCTGGAGGAAAAATACCTGTAGATGGCATACTTATTGAAGGTAGTTCTAGTGTAGATGAATCCATGATTAGTGGAGAACCAATCCCAGTAGTAAAAGAGATTGGTGATATGGTACACGCTGGAACCATTAATGGAACCCAATTATTTACACTAAAAGCTCAAAAAGTAGGAGCTGATACCCTCTTATCTGAAATCATTGAATTAGTAAATGCCGCAAGTCGATCCAAAGCACCGATCCAAAAAAAGGCCGATCGAATTACAGCATATTTTGTTCCCATTGTGATGGGAATTTCCCTAGTTACATTTTTTTTATGGATGGTGTTAGACCCAGAGCCTTCTTATCTCAAAGCAATGGTCAATGCCATAGCCGTTTTAATCATCGCCTGTCCCTGTGTTTTGGGATTGGTAACTCCTATGTCTGTTATGGTAGGAGTCGGCAGAGGATCCCAATCAGGAGTACTGATCAAAGATGCCCAGGCTTTGGAACTAATGCAAAAAATCAACACCCTTATTGTCGATAAAACAGGAACCCTTACCGAGGGAAAACCTAGAGTAAATAAGGTATATTTTGTTCAGGATCAACTCTCTGACAAAGAACAAAATCGAATACTCACAGCTCTTGGATCGATCAATCTATTGAGTGAACACCCCCTTGCAAATGCCTGTGTGGCCTTTGTAAAAGAATCCAATCTTGAATTAAAAGAGGTCCATAATTTTAAATCGATCAGCGGAAGTGGTGTACAAGCGACTTTTGAAAATCAATTGTGGTCCATCGGTTCTAAGTCTTTATTAGAAACCGCTTCAATCACTCTTGAAAACTCCATCAAGATGCAGGTCGAAAAACTGCAATCTCAAGGAGCAACCTTATCTTATATAGCTGCTGATCTGGAGCTTTTAGCCTTTGTAGAAATCACCGATCAAATCAAAGCTGGCACCAAACAAGCTCTTGCAACCATCAAAAACTTAGGTATTGAAATTCATATGTTAACTGGAGATAACTCGCTTACAGCAGCTCATATCGCAAAACAATTAGATATTGAACACTTTCAAGCAGAATGCCTTCCACAAGACAAACTATCAACTATTAAAAAACTTCAAGAAGAAGGCAAAGTCGTTGCGATGGCAGGAGATGGTATTAATGATGCACCTGCACTAGCACAATCAGATGTTGGAATCGCTATGGGAACTGGGACCGATGTTGCCATTGACAGTGCCTCCATCACACTTGTCAGCGGACAACTCTCAGGAATTGCCAAAGCAAAAAGACTCAGCAGCGCTGTTGTAAAAAACATCAATCAAAACTTTGTCTTTGCGTTTGTATACAACCTCGTAGGAATTCCCATAGCAGCTGGAGTTCTCTATCCATTTTTCGGACTACTGCTCTCCCCGATGATCGCAGCTGCTGCCATGAGCTTTAGTTCATTTTCAGTCATTACCAATTCACTTCGACTCAGAACCACAAAACTGTCTTAAATATGAAAAGAAAAACACAGACAACCATTCGTAAAATTCACCGGTATTTCGGAATTTTTATAGGCATTCAATTCTTGTTTTGGACCATTAGCGGTCTGTATTTTAGTTGGACCGACATCGATGAAATTCACGGAGACCATTTTAAGAATATGGAATACAAAGCTCCCGAATATCAAAATTTAATCGGATTGGAACATCTTCATAACGCCTCAGGTATTAGATCCATCGATTTGAAAACAATTGACAACAAGCCTTATTACTGGATCAATAATGAGCAATTATACTCTGCCATTGATGGAAGTCCAAAAGAATTCATCAATGAAGAAGAAGCATTATCCATCGCAAAAGAGCGCATGCAACCTCATTTAGAAGTCGCTTCGATCGAATTGATTCAAACAACTGATGCGCATCATGAATACAGGGAAAGAAAATTACCTGCTTATGTGATTTCCTATAACAACGATGAAATGCTAAAAGCATATATCTCAAAAAAAGACGGCACTTTTCAAACAGTTCGACACCGAGCATGGAGGTGGTTTGACTTTTTGTGGATGACCCATACGATGGATTATGAAACTAGAGACAACTTTAACACCCTACTCTTGAGAAGCTTCTCACTGTTAGGACTACTAACGGTACTTTCTGGTTTTACACTATGGTTTGCAACCTCGGTACGTTGGAGGAAATTTACATCACTTTATAAATCAAAATCTTAAGTCATGAAACTGATTCAAAATAAATACCTGCAATTTACACTGTTAATCCTCATTGGATTCATCATTGGAATTGCAATTCCAAAGTCAAGCTCCAATGATAACTTAGCTAGCAAAGAGGAAGAACACGAGCACAGTGGTTTGTGGAGTTGTTCAATGCACCCACAAATCGTATCAGAAACCAAAGGAAGTTGCCCTATTTGCGGCATGGACCTCACTCCAATGGAAGAAAATGGAGGCCTCGATCCAAGTCAACTCCTATTTACAGAGGATGCCGCAAAAGCAGCCCAACTCTCTACTTATGTCATCACAGACAGTCAACAAGAAGATCATACTGTAGAAATCTCTGGAACAGTTAAGGCAAATCTCGACAATCAATTTAGTGAAATATCCTACGTATCTGGTAGAATCGATTATTTAGCGAATCCAACTTCAGGAACTAAAGTTCAAAAAGGGAGTCTAATTGCAAAACTGTACTCACCTGAGCTTATCGCTGCTCAACAAGAGCTTCTAAGTCTTTCAAAAGAAAAGAATACTGAAGTTGAACTTTACAATGCAATAATTCAAAAATTTGTGAACTGGAATTTCAGTAAAGCCCAAATAATGGAATTTATAGAAAATGGCAGTGTTGTGAATTCCATACCAATCTATGCGAATCAATCGGGTACCATAACTAAAGTACTGCTCCAAGAAGGAGATTGGATCAAAGCGGGTCAAAAAATCCATACAGGAGTCGACTTAAATTCCATTTGGGCTGAATTAGAAGTCTACGAATCCGATATCCATCAATTTAAAAAAGGACAACAAATAGAATTGAGCATAAACGCCCTATCCAATGAAAAGAGAACAGCTAAGATCGATTTCATAGATCCTATTATGGACAGTGCAAAGCGCATCACCAAATTAAGAGCAAGTTTATCAAATACAGATGGAGCATTAAAACCAGGAATGTTTATCAGAGCCAAAACAACTTTGAATGCTACTAACTTCATTCAAATTCCAGCCTCTTCAGTCTTATGGACTGGAAAACAATCCTTAGTATATGTAAAATCTCCTACTGCCCCAACATACGCGCTTCGTGAAGTATCACTACTAGATCGAACTGGAGAATGGTATTCCATTGAAAAAGGACTCGAAATTGGAGAAGAAATTGTCAAAAATGGAACTTTTGTAATAGATGCAGCTGCACAATTAGCTGGTAAAACATCGATGATAAATCAATAACTATAAACTCAATATTAACATTAAACACTAACAAAATGAAAAAAGTAATTTATGCTACACTTTTAGTTGCGATCACAATGATCAGCTGTAAGGAAAACAAAGATTCCACGACTGCATCCTCTCAAGAAGTTGCAGTAATTGAGGCGAATACTGAAGCTAGCTTTGGAGTTAGAGGTAATTGCGAAATGTGTAAAAAAACCATTGAAACTGCTGCCTTAGGGATTTCAGGAGTGACTCATGCCAATTGGGATGTCAAGCTCAAAAAAATTGATGTGAAATTCAATTCTGAAATAACTGATCAGATGGCAATTCACAAAGCTATTGCTGCTTCAGGTTATGACACTGATCAAATGACTGCAGAGGAGGTATCCTATCAAAACTTACCTAAATGTTGTCAATACGACCACAGCATGGAAATGAGCATCAGTGATTCTGAAGCCACTATGGATCATCAAATGCACGAAAATCATTAATTTCAACTAACTCATTGACTCGTTCACAATGCCACTTTTTCAAAGTGGCATTTTTTTTTCATTATATACAAGTGGAGCTCTATTAATTGACATATATCAATTGTTTGGATAATTTGTTTTAAATTCAGAACTTGTTTTTAAAATTAAAAACAATGTTATTTACCCTCATCATTAGTCTAACAACCTTAGTGGCCATTGTTTTAGCAATCTTCAACTACAAAAAGCAGAATAATGCCATTTATATTAGCTTATTTCTATTGATCTTTAGTTTGTATGGATTGACACACTTTGTAACAGTGAATTTAAGAGACGTCTTTTGGGGAGCTCTATTTTATATCAACTTTACACCTGTCTATTTATTAATCGGCCCAATCATATTCCTCTATGCACGGCAAAATTTACATCCTAGAAAAAAACTTCATAAGTTTGATTTAGTTCATTTAATTCCTTTTGCTCTTGATTTAATTGGTATCAGTGGATATTTGTTTTCCAGTTTTGAATACAAACAAGAAATTCTTCAAAATCTCTACAGTAATCCTTCTGATTTTAAAAATGTAGAGATCCATTTATTTTTTCACCCTATGGGAAGTTACGTCATACGAATCGGTTCCGTATTAGGGTATGCATTTTACAATCTCTTTACTTTTAGAAATTTTTATCTCGAAAAAAATATTGCCAACAGTGATGAAAACAGAAAACGAAGTATTCAATGGCTTGTAGTATTCCATATACTTGTTGTTCTGACAACAATTTCATACGTTTTTTATATTGTTAACATATTTTCAACGGGTGAATTTTTCACAATGGTGAATTCAGTACTTTTAGGAATTTCAGCATTTGGAATTTGTTTGATGGGATTGAGTTTAATGTTCTTTCCTTCGATTCTTTACGGTATTTCAAAGGTCTCGTATAAACCCATTGATCCCGACGAACTCTACACCAACAATCCCTTTTACGATGTGTTGAAAACCAAAATAGATACTTATTTTGTTGAAAAAGAACCCTTTCTCAAAAAGAATTTTTCCAGAGTTGATTTAGCCAAAGCCTTAAAAGTACCGAGCCATCAAATCACATTTTGTTTTAAATACGTCTACCAATCTTCTTTTCCAGCTTATAAACTAGAATATCGAATCAATTGGATCAAGAATGCGCTAAAAAATCCAGAGTATCAAGAGCTATCAATTGAAGAGATAGGAAAAAAAGCAGGCTTTGCTTCTAAGAGTAGTTTTTTTGTGAGCTTTAAAAGTCAAACAGGAATGACTCCTTCAGAGTATCGAGAACATAATTCATAGCATATTGAGACCTAACTTCCTATTATTTTAGAATTTGAATGTCAACTTCACATTTAAGATCGTAATGCTAACATGGTCGCTTAGTATTGGCTGGAATTCAAAAACAGATCGCTCTGATCAATTCACCAATAGTGAAGTCAAAGACTACAGCATCCGGAACTCCAATGCAACAAAGCAGTTGGAAATTATGAATCCAGAGGTAGACATTGAACTGTTCAAGGGTAGTGGAACTTCCTATGACACAGACGGAGTCCCACACACCTTTAGAATTCCTTCCTTAATAACAACTAACAAAGGTACGTTGATTGCCATTTGTGATGGTAGACTCAACAGTCATGAAGACGTCCCCAATCGAATCAATCTCTACATTCGAAGAAGTACGGACAATGGCGAAAGCTGGGAGAATCCGATAGTTATATCAAAAACAGCCTATGGTGGCGATGCCTGTACGGTAGTGGATCGAACTACCAATAGAATTTTCTTGTTTTATGCCTATTCTCAATTCAAAAATATTTTTACCTCGAATGGCGATCCCTCCAGTAAAGACTGCCTTCGATCCCGATACATTTATAGTGATGACGATGGACTAAGTTGGTCCGATCCAATAGATCTTACCTCAGACCTTTACAAAAATGGAGATACTTCTTATTGGGCATCAGCTGGAACTGGAATCCAATTGAGGAATGAAACATTAGTAATTCCGATTGCAATTGTTAGAACAGGTAAGATCTATGGAGGAATTCTCTACAGCAGTGACCATGGAGAAACTTGGAATCGATCTACTACGAATAGTTTTGAAAAATTTGATGAAAATACACTTATTGAGCTCAATGACGGAAGAATCATGGTCAACGCAAGAAATCATCACGGAACAGGTACACGTTTGATCACTTATACTAATGATCTAGGTACCAATTGGGAACCCTATACTTTTGACTCAACACTAATTGATCCTGTTTGTCAAGGCAACCTAATACGTTACACTTCAACCGTAGATGGCTTTCAAAAGGACCGAATTCTTTTTAGCAATCCTGCAAATACAAGCTCAAGAATTGATGGAACACTTAGAATCAGTTATGATGAAGGAAGGACGTGGACCTACTCTAAGATCTATCAAAAGGGCGATTCCAATTATTCTTGCATAAGTATTCTCGCGAATGGAAAAATTGGAGTATTACACGAAGTGAATCACTCATCCATTCGATTTAAACGTTTCAGTATCGAAGCGTTAACTGATGCAACCGATCACCTCCATTAAAATCAACTGTACTCAAAACAAAAAACCCTTGGAAATCAAATGACTAACAAGGGCTTTAGTACCTTGGGTGGGAATCGAACCCACACTTCCGAAGAAACTGGATTTTGAATCCAGCGCGTCTACCAATTCCGCCACCAAGGCTTTTCGTGCGGGCACAAAATTAGAAAAATATTCTAATTATCAATTAAAATATATTTAAAAATAGCTTGAGCAACTCAAATAATTGTATAAATTTGCAATCCCAATTAATTGGGGTTATAAATTATTAATTAACAACAGCTTACTAATGTCAGTTCCAGTTCCTCAGCCAAAGATTTTTGCTTGTACTCAAAGTATGGATCTAGGAGAACGCATCGCTAAGGCCTTTGGATCTCCACTAGGAAAAGTTAAATTTTCAAGATATTCAGATGGTGAGTTTCAACCATCATTTGAAGAATCGGTTCGTGGATCTAGAGTATTCTTAGTTGGATCAACGCATCCCAACTCAGAACACTTAATGGAATTATTACTGATGATCGATGCTGCAAAGAGAGCTTCAGCTAGGCATATCACAGCGGTACTTCCCTATTTTGGATGGGCAAGACAAGATCGCAAAGACAAGCCAAGGGTTCCGATCGCTGCTAAGATGGTTGCTAAGATGTTAGAAGCTGCAGGTGCTACTCGAATCATCACTATGGATTTACACGCAGATCAAATCCAAGGATTTTTCGAAATTCCAGTAGATCACTTGTTTGCATCTACCTTGTTTTTTCCTTACTTAAGAGATTTGAACTTAGATAACCTCACGATTGCATCCCCGGATATGGGAGGATCTAAAAGAGCCTACGCTTACTCAAAGGCATTAGAATCTGATGTAGTTGTATGTTATAAACAACGTGAAAAAGCCAATGTGATTTCACATATGGAGCTGATCGGTGAAGTTCAGGGCAAAAACGTAGTATTGGTAGACGACATGGTCGATACTGCTGGCACCTTAACTAAAGCTGCAGATCTGATGATTGAAAGAGGCGCTAAAAGCGTTAGAGCAATTTGTACTCACGCCATTCTTTCAGGAGAAGCATACAAGAGAATTGAAAATTCAAAATTAGAAGAATTAATCGTAACTGATTCAATTCCTCTGAAACAACAATCTAATAAAATTAGAGTTATCGAATCTGCTCAACTCATCGCTGATGTTATGAGAAGAGTTCAATCTAATGAATCGATTTCATCTAAATTTATAATATAATTTTAATAATAATTTAACTATTACACATGCAATCAATTACAATTAAAGGATCAGAAAGAGAAAGCGTGGGCAAGAAATCAACAAAAGCCCTACGTAATGCTGGAAAGGTTCCTTGCGTGATCTACGGAGGAGAACAACCAGTGCATTTTTATGCGGATGAAATCGCATTTAAAAACCTAGTTTATACTCCGAATGCATATACGGCAGTAATTGACTTAGGTGACAAAGGATCATTCAAAGCAGTAATGCAAGACATTCAGTTTCACCCAGTGACTGATGCGATCTTACACATCGACTTCTATCAATTATTTGAAGACAAACCAGTAACTATGAGAATTCCTGTACGCTTGGAAGGAAACTCTCCTGGAGTTAGAAACGGTGGACGTCTCTTATTTAGAAGAAGAAAGCTTACGATTAAAGCACTTCCAGCTAACTTACCAGATTTCTTTAACGTAGACATCTCTAAACTTAGAATCGGTGGTAACATCACTGTTGCTCAGTTAATGAGTGATCAATACACAATTCTTCACCCTGAATCTAACGTAGTTGTTCAGGTTAAAGCTTCTAGAACATCGGTTGATGATTCAGGAGAAGATGAAGAAGAAGGAGAAGAAGGAAGCGAAGCTGCTGCTGAAGGCTCAGAAGCTCCTGAAGCTCCTGCTGCAGAATAATTCAAAACTTATTCCAATAAAAAGCACTGCTTCTAAAGAAGTGGTGCTTTTGTTTTTTATATATTTATTCAAACTTTTTCAGCGTGAAGAAATTTCTAATTGTAGGACTAGGCAACATTGGGAGTGAATACGAAAACACGAGGCACAATATTGGTTTTAAGGTAGTCGACCTTTTAGCTGAAGAACTCGACACCCATTTTGAAACTAAAAAACTAGGATCCTTAGCCTGGACGAAATACAAAGGAAAAACCCTAGTACTTCTCAAACCAAGCACGTATATGAATCTCAGTGGAAAAGCAATTTCATATTGGCTTCAACAAGAAGAAATACCCCTTGAAAACTTACTGGTCATCACCGATGATATTCATTTAGATTTTGGAAGTTTTAGACTCAAAGCCAAAGGTTCTGACGGAGGTCATAACGGACTTAAGGACATCCAAGACAAACTCAATACAACTTCATACTACCGCTTTCGATTTGGAGTCGGAAATGGTTTTGGAAAAGGCAAACAGGTCGATTTTGTTCTAGGTAGGTGGAGCCCTGAAGAAGAGAAAGGACTATTGATGAGAATTGGAGAAGCAACCGAACTCGTTAAAACGTTTGTATTTGCAGGTGCAGCCAATACGATGAATCAATTTAATGGTCCGATGCCTAATTAACCTTAAAGTCAAATATTGGAGATAATGAACTGTTTCCCTGTTGGTCAATTACTTTAATTTTCCAGTAGTAACGGGTATTCGAACTCACATTTACAAAGGTATTGGTTGTAAATTCAGTTTCTAAATTCAATAGAGCAACTGGAGGGTTTTGGGTGTCAAAATAGACTTCAAATCCACTGATATCATTATCACTATCTGCTGCAATCCACTGTAAATATACCTGATTGTTTTCATTGGCATCAACAAAAGAACCTGGGACAGGAGCTATTGGATAGGCTTGATATGGAATATGAGACAGCGAGGCACCTGCTACATAGAAATACCAATCTTCAGATACAGAGGTCTCCATTACTTCTTGATTTGATGCTGTAACGTTCCAAGAATATGCTTTTCGTGTATCGAGTGTGATCTCTATCGCTGTAGAATCAGTCGTTCTAGAGTAACGCAGCCCTGACTCCAAATCAACAACACTCAATCGGTATTGATCGGTATGAGTGGCTGTAGCCCATTGAAAGTTAATCGCTCTGGTCTTTTCAGCTACCACTGTTCCTTCAGTACATTCTAGATTCTTAGAAGGATAGACCAAACTTACAGAACCAGGAGGACTTGGTGGTTTCGAGCAAGAAACACCAACCAAAATCAACAGTAAAACAACTATCTTGTTCATTCTTTTATCAATTTATATAGTACGGTAGTACCTTGAAATTTTAACTGCATTACATATATTCCTTTTGACCAATATTTGGTATCAAATCCAAATTCATCTTCGATCAAAAGCCCCTTATAACGATACATTTGATTCGCATTCATATCCTGAATCTGAATCGAAACATTTTTATTTTTTAAGAGTTCTGTATTAATAAAGAACTGTTCTTTGATCGGGTTTGGATACGCTACTGGTAATTTGGAGAAATAAATCTCTTCTTCATAACTACCCATACAACTTAAATCCCCTGTAACTTTAATCTTGTTATATCCTTCTTCCAATGGAACGTCTAAGTTTTTACCACTAACAAAATACGATTGATCATTCACCTCAACCGTATAAAATGAGGAACCATCAAGGGTGAGATTCAATTCTTGATTTTCATAAGTCACCGCTGTTAGGACACTCAGAAGTTCTGGTTGAGTGATACGTGCCGACAAGCAAACCTGATCGTACTGGATTCCATCCTCCGACCCCACTATGCATATTTGATAATCACCAACTGCAAGATTTACAATACTTGTATTGGATGTAAAGCTTCCATTTTTTGAATATCCATTAGGACCACTAACACTGTAACTATAATTCATCGAACTTACAGCACTGAGTTCGATCATACCATCTGATTGATCTCTACAAGATTGAGAACTTACAGAAGCTAAAAAGTTGTTTTTATTTAACTGATATACCGGACACCCATGAGTATCCACTCGTTGCCCAAACGGAGTATCTAAACACAAATCATCTCCATCATCAAATACACCATCCCCATCGGCATCTGGCCTAATCGTCCCTTGAAAACAAGCATTTATATAAAATGCTTCAATACTTCCACCGTCTAGTTCAGCAGCATCCTTTACTTCAAGTGTCCACAATCCTTTACTACTTTCTCCTTTGAGCAAGGATAGCGGTGAAATTGGAATGACTGTTCCACTGACTGCTGTTCCAGTACTTGAACAATTTAAGGCCACTCCATCGTCACTAAATATCGCATCGATATCGGTATCGTAATTTCCGCAAGAATAGTTTAACAACTGAACTATAGTTCCAGAAGGAGAAATTAAGCTAACCGATAAATCTGGTATCCAAGTGTGATTTATTTTAACAGCCACACTGATGGATGAAATTGGCAACTCTTGTTCAAAATTGATTTGTGAACGAACGGTAGAAATTCTAGAATCAGAAATAGATTTTGGTAAATCTGTAGCAGTTAAAGTTGTACATTCTGTCGCTATCACTTGAAAACTATAGACAGAATCGTAATCACCAGAACCACAACTATTCACACCTCGAACTCTCCAATAATAAATAGTGTCTGGAATTAAATCGTGAATATCAATCATATTAAAGGTTGTACTCACAGTGGAGACAATCGACGTAAAGTTTTCATCAGTAGCCAACTGTAACTCGTAATACTCTACATTGAAATTCGGATTCCATTTTAAATTTACGTCTTGCAAAACTCCCTGCTGCATATGCTGAGGACTCAAAAGATCAACAGCGCCAACAGCCGTGTCTCTTACAACTAATTGCAATGGAATGGTTTGGCTAGCTGTTGTCGATTCTGCGTTAAGATTCAAGAAATACACTCCTGCAGATACCGAAGCATCTGAATTGATTGTCAAACTAAGAACGGTTCCATCTTCACTTAAAGTAGAAGCAGATAAATTTGCTGTAATTCCATCGGGAAGATTACTTATAGAAATAGTTGCTGTTTGAGAAGTAGTCGAAGAAACTTCATAAGTAAAATCTATTGTAGCACTAGCTTCTTTACAAATACTCAATTCACTTGTATTCCCAACTAAGGCAAAATCTTTAGCTACGATCGTAAAATCAGAAGTATTCATACTAAAGAAAATATTCTTATGAGCAGCTACCATGATTCGAGCTTGGGTAGTGGCAATATTAGGGATGATTACTTGGACATTTCCATCATTGGCAACTTCCTCCGCAATTTTAATTGGAAAGGTATTTCCGCCATCGGTAGACAAAAACAAATCAACTGTTGTCTCAGCAATAGCAGTAAGATTGGTACCTGCCACATCCCATGACACCTCTTGCAAGCTACCACCATCATAGGTTAGTTGACTGCTTTGAGAAGTCACTTTAAAAGGTCCTGCATCCTTAGTTACCGAAACCTTGGTGGTGATTTGATCAACACCACCATAAGGATCATTATCTCTTGCAGTAGCCATAAAATTATAGACTCTTGGAACCTCTGATAGGGTTTCCCAACTATCTCCTAATTTTGGGTCGATCAGTGTTAATTCATTATTTTTAACACTACTTAATCCAGGAAAATAACGGACTCCAACTGCCTTGGGAGGAAGTGATCTAAAAGCAGCTCCATTGACATTCGTCGGTCCAAAATCATCGGCAGCAACTACTCCAGCATCAATTTGTTCCCAACAATAAGTGACATTCGATTGAGTTTCTGCATCCACTGCTACAGTCTCTAACTTAAAGGGGGTCCCTACAGGAATCGTATAATTGGGTACCGAACTTAATTCAGGGATTGTATTTTCAACACTTTGAACTGTTCCACAAGAACGATTCGCTAAAGTTGCATTGATCTGATCAATACTAATTCCATGAAAATAATCAGAAGCCTGAGAAGCGATATTTTCACCTGCCACAATTCCAGCATAACTCATCAGGGTAGTTCCTGAACCGGGTTCTACTTGAGCACGTGTTCCCTCAGACTGATAGGACCACGTGTGATTAGCCCCTAATTGATGTCCGATCTCGTGAGCTACGTAATCAATATCAAATGAATCTCCCTGAGGACTTGCACCCGATGTAAAACCTGACCCTTTTTTACCGTCTAAACAAATTCCACCTATATAGCCTGCATTACCATTACTGGATCCCTGTAAAAACAAATGACCTATATCGTAATTATCGACTCCTATCACGTCATCTAATGTCGATTGTAGCTCTGAATTATAATCACTCGAATAAGGATCTGTTTCTGCATCTGTATAAATGACAGAAACTGTGGAGCTAACGAGTTCCAACTTCACTGATAAATCACGACTCAAGATTCCATTCACCCTTGTTAGTGTTGCATTAATGGCTGATAATGCTCCCTCGACTGTTCCTCCAAAATATGTCGTGTATTCACCAGAAACAGAGATTGCTAAACGATAAGTCGTGTAGAACACCTGTTCATTTGCTAAAGTCGAAGCAATCGATCTTGCAACTTGATCGTAATCTTTGGTCGAACAAACAAAATGATCCTCAGCTTCCTTATCCTTACTAGAGTACCAAGTATAATAGTTTGTATGCTCTCTAGAAGGCTCGACATACGAATGGTAATTCGTTTTTGGATTCATATTCATCGTCTGAATCCCCTCTTTTGAAATTGAAATCCAAATCAACTCATTAGACCCTGCTCTTCTCCCTTTAAAAGACCGAATCGCAGGATAGGCTTTTGCTAATTCTGGAGCTAATTGATTAAAAGGTTCTAAAGTAAATTCTTTTAATTCTCCATTGCTATCTGGCAATAGGACTTCACTTGAACCTTTACTGTTGATATGCGAGAGAAACTCTTTTAAATTGAGTTCGTACAATTTTGCCTTATCGCTTTTGATATTAGATTTGAGATAGGATTGATTTTTAGAAGTCATTTGAACTTCTTTCCAATACCTTTCCTGTGCAAAAAGAGAAAAGCTTAAAAAAATTAAGGCAATTGATAAAACAAAGGTTATTTTTGCTTTCATAGATTTGAATGTCAAATCAAAGATAAGATAAAGAATTCATTTTAAAAGAGCCTCAACCTTGATTACCACCTTTGCGATTCCTGAATTAGATCACCAAACACAGTGCTGTGTTACTATTGGTTCTTTTGACGGATTGCACAAAGGTCATAGGAGTATTCTCAAACAATTAGTTGAAGAAGCATCGCAAAAAGGATTAAAATCATTGGTATTTACTTTTGACCCACACCCCAGAACGGTACTCTCTCAGGGTGCCCCGCTTCAATTACTCTCAACCTTAGATGAAAAAAAGAACAGCTTAGAACAATTGGGAATTGACTACCTGGTGATCTTTCCTTTTAATTTGGAATTTTCGAGACTAACTGCTCGAGATTTTGTGAAAACTATCCTTGTAAAGGGATTGCACACTAAGAAAATCATCATTGGATACGATCACCGATTCGGAAGAAACAGAAATGCCGACATCGATGATTTGATTGAATTTGGCTGCGAATTTAACTTTGAAGTACAACAAATTCAGGCCAAACAAATCGATGCGATTTCCATCAGTTCTACAAAAATCAGAAAGGCGCTCCAAGAAGGTGCTATTTTGACTGCAAATTCCTATTTAGGATATCATTACAGCCTAAGTGGAACAGTTGTAAAGGGAAATCAACTTGGAAGGACCTTGGGTTATCCAACGGCCAATATTCAAGTGAATGAACCGTTAAAACTCATTCCTTATCAAGGAGTCTATATCGCTACCTCCACCATTGATGATAACAAAGTCTACGGGATGATGAATATAGGAACTAAGCCAACAGTCGATGGAAAGAACCAAACTATAGAAATTCACTTTTTTGATGTTGATCAGAATCTCTATAATAGAAACTTAAATATCGAACTCTTACATCGCATCAGAGATGAAATGAAGTTTGAAACAATCGAACACTTAAAAGAGCAACTTCAAATAGACAAAGCCCAATCCTTGCAGTGGATAAAGCAAAAAAAGGCTTAATTCCAATCACCTATTTATTATCTTTGCCCACAGAATTGAATTATTATGTTGCAACTCCAATACATTAGAGATTACAAAGAAGCAATCATTGAAGCTTTAGACAAAAGAACTATCGATGCCAAGCCAATGCTCGATCGCGTTCTAGAACTCGATAGCTATCGCAGAAAAACACAAACACAGCTCGATGAGTCTTCCGCGAGAATGAACCAACTCTCCAAAGAAATTGGAGGTATGTACAAGAGTGGAAAAGCTCCGGAAGCAGAGGCTTTAAAAGAAGAGACTGCCAGCTTAAAACAACAAATCAAAGAGTTGACAGATCAGTTAAATAACTTTGTAGACTCACTCAATAACGAACTCTATCAGATTCCGAATGTACCCCATCAAAGTGTAGTCAAAGGAAACTCTGAGGAGGATAACGAAATTGTACTCCGTGAAGGAGAACTTCCAACTTTAGGATCAGAAGCGCTTCCACATTGGGAACTCGCTAAGAAATACGACCTCATCGATTTTGAACTCGGAGTAAAAATAGCAGGTGCTGGTTTTCCGGTATACAAAGGTAAAGGAGCTCAATTACAAAGAGCGCTTATCAGTTATTTCTTAGATAAGAATACAGATGCTGGTTATACAGAAGTTCAACCACCTTTAGTGGTTAACGAGGCTTCAGGATATGGAACCGGTCAATTACCAGATAAAGAAGGACAGATGTATCACATTGGAATTGACGATCTCTATTTGATTCCAACTGCTGAAGTACCTGTGACCAATATCTTTAGAGACAGTATTGTTTCTGAAAAAGAATTACCCATACAATACACAGCCTACACTCCTTGTTTTAGAAGAGAGGCAGGATCTTATGGAGCGCATGTTAGAGGACTCAACAGACTTCACCAATTCGACAAAGTTGAAATCGTTCGAGTAGAACACCCTGATCGTTCTTACCAAGCTTTAGAAGAGATGGTAGCACATGTTCAAAACATCCTCAAAGAATTAAAGCTCCCCTATAGAATTTTAAGACTCTGCGGAGGAGATCTAGGATTTACCTCTGCCCTTACCTATGATTTTGAGCTCTTTTCTGCAGGACAAGATCGCTGGTTAGAAATTAGTTCGGTATCGAACTTTGAAACCTTTCAGGCGAATCGTTTAAAACTTCGCTATAAGGATGAAAACGGTAAAAATCAATTAGCACATACCCTCAATGGTAGTGCTTTAGCACTCCCAAGAGTGATGGCTGGTATTCTAGAAAATTTCCAAACAGAGGACGGAATTATCATTCCTGAAGTACTTAGACCTTACACTGGATTCGATAAAATAGATTGAGATGTATATTTACAATGTCACCACTAATGTGGACGAAAGCATCCAAAATGAATGGATGGAATGGATGCAAAACACCCATATTCCTTCGGTTCTAAAAACTGGAAAATTTACAGAAGCAAAAATATGCAGAGTGATGATAAACGAAGAAATGGGAGGCACTACCTTTTCTGTTCAATTTACTGCAGAGTCAATCGATGCCATCAACTCTTTCACTAAAAATGAAGGCATCCAAATCGAAAATGAAGCCTTTATTAAATTTGGAGAAAAGCAACTTTCTTTTAGAACCAATTTAGAATTGATCAGTACTCATTAAAATTTGAACTATGGCCAGAGGTAAAAAAAACACAAGCAGCCATAGATTAAAGGCGAGCTCACAAGGAGTTCAAGCTAAAAAACACTTAGGACAACACTTTTTAAAGGACGAACATATCGCTCAAAAGATAGCGAGCATCTTAGTTTTAGATCAGACAAATAATGTTCTCGAAATAGGTCCTGGAACTGGTGTAATGACCAAATACCTAACGGAACAACCCATCGATTTGATGGCTATGGATCTCGATCGTGAATCCATTGATTATCTCAACAGAGAATTGAAGCCCCTAGTCGATTTAAAATCTTCAGTACATTCATTTGAAGTTGTTTACGGTGATTTTTTAAAATTTGATTTAGACCAACTTTTTACGGATCAACAGTTTGCAATTATCGGAAACTTCCCTTATAATATCTCTTCTCAAATTGTGTTTAAAACATTGAAACACAAAGAACGTATCCCTGAATTCAGTGGAATGTTTCAAAAGGAAGTGGCCAAGAGAATCTGCGCAGAACCTGGTTCTAAGACCTATGGAATTCTATCGGTACTGGTACAAGCCTATTACCATGCCGAATACTTATTCACCGTTCCTCCAGGTGTTTTCAATCCTCCTCCCAAAGTAGATTCAGGAGTGTTGCGCCTCATTCGAAAAGACCATCTCGATTTAGGATGTGACGATAGCATGTTTTTTAAGGTAGTCAAAACTGCCTTTAATCAGAGAAGAAAAACACTTAGAAATAGCTTAAAATCATTGATTCCTAATGCTATTGTAAAAGAAGATGCTATCTTTGACAAAAGACCCGAAGCATTAGGGGTAAATGATTTTGTATCCTTAACTAAGATTTTAAGCGATGACACCATTTAAACTCAGCGAAGAACTCATCGATGAAATTAAACAACTCATCGAAACGGGAAGTGATAAAAAGTTAAAGAAACTCTTTGACGAATATCACTTTGCAGATATTGCTGAAATCATCAATGAAATCGACACCATTGAAGCGGGTACCTACATCATCAAACTACTCGATTCAGAACTTACCTCCGAAGTTCTCACCGAATTAGAAGAAGATCTTAGAGAGGGGATTCTATCGAATTTAACAGCTAAAGAAATCGCTATTGAGATTGCAGAACTCGATACCGATGACGCAGCTGATATCGTTGCTGAGCTCCCTAAAAACATGCTCAAAAAGGTCATTCTCAATATCGATGATCGAGAGCATGCCCAGGATATTGTAGACCTTCTTCGCTATGACGAAAACTCAGCAGGTGGTCTGATGGCAAAAGAATTGGTAAAAGTCAGAGCTGACTGGACCGTGACTAAGTGCATCAAAGAAATGAGAGCTCAAGCAGAAAATGTCACTAGAGTTCACTCCATCTACGTGGTAAATGAAAAGGAAGAACTCATCGGAAGACTCTCTTTAAAAGACTTACTTACGACTCCCGCAAGGGCGAGTATCAAAGACGTATACATCCCAAAGGTAGATTATGTCAATGTACACGACAAACCTGAGGAAGTCGCTAATATTATGTCCAAATACGACCTAGAAGCGATTCCAGTAGTCGATGAAATTGGTCGATTGGTTGGAAGAATTACCATTGATGATATTGTGGATGTCATCAAAGAAGAGGCTGAAAAGGATTACCAATTAGCAGCAGGTATTGCCCAAGACGTCGATACAAATGACAGTATCCTCGAACATACTAAGGCTCGAATTCCATGGTTATTCCTCGGATTGGTCGGTGGATTTGGAGCAGCACTCATTATGGGAGGTTTTGAATCGCTGTTAAGTGATCACGCCGTTCTATTTTTCTTTACTCCCCTAATTGCTGCGATGGCAGGAAATGTAGGAGTACAATCATCTGCGATTATCGTTCAAGGACTGGCCTATGAAAACATCAAAGGAAGTAACTTAAACCGATTAATTAAAGAGCTTCTTTTAGCACTCCTCAACGGAACTATACTTTCGATCATCCTCATGGTACTCACCTGGATGTGGAAAGGCGACCTACTAATATCACTGTCAATATCGATCTCACTGATTACCGTAACAGTTACCGCTGGAATTATCGGAACCTTTATACCACTTCTTCTACACAAGCGAGGAATCGACCCCGCGATCGCTACAGGTCCTTTTATTACTACTAGCAATGATATCTTCGGTATTTTGATATATTTTTTTATTGCTAAAACCATTCTTGGAATTTAATACATTTGAAACCTATGAAGGTACTCCACCTCGATAGCAACCATCCTATCCTTGAACAAGGTTTAGCCCAAATGGGAATTGAAAATCACTTCGATTACAAAAGTCCAAAAGAAACTATTTTAAAAACGATTGATCAGTACCAAGGAATTATTATACGCTCAAGATTCAGCATTGACCAATCTTTTTTAGATGCAGCAACCAGGCTCAAATTTATCGGAAGAGTTGGAGCTGGATTGGAAAATATCGATATACCATACGCTCAATCAAAAGGAATTGTATTGATTTCTGCTCCAGAAGGAAACAGAAATGCTGTGGGAGAACACGCCTTGGGAATGCTGCTCTCTTTGTTCAACAACCTCAACAAAGGAGACCGTGAAGTTAAAAATGGAATTTGGGACCGGGAAGGTAACCGTGGCTATGAGATCGAAGGGAAAACCATCGGAATCATAGGCTATGGTCATATGGGAAAAGCATTTGCTAAAACACTTGCTGGTTTTGATTGTGAAGTGCTTTGTTACGATATAGCTACTACTGTAGGTGATCACAACGCCAAACAGGTTTCATTAGCTGAATTTCAATCAGCTGTCGATGTGGTGAGCATGCACCTTCCTCAAGACGACTCGACCATCAATTTAATGAACGCTTCATTCATTGAAGGCTTTTCCAAACCCTTTTGGCTGATCAATACCGGTAGAGGAAAAACAGTTCAAACAGCAGACCTAGTTGAGGCCTTAAAATCAGGTCAAATCGCAGGTGCTGGATTGGATGTTTTGGAATACGAAAAAACCTCTTTTGAGCAATTAAATCCCAATAACATTCCGTTGCCCTTGCAATACCTAAGAAAGTCTGAAAACGTATTACTCAGTCCTCATGTAGCAGGTTGGACCTTTGAAAGCCATCGCAAATTAGCTCAAACCATCGTTGATAAAGTAAAGAAAAACTTCTTCTAAGCTACGACCAATTGCAGTGTTTCTTTACCACGTTGCTCTAAAAGTACATCTTTTCCATTTTGAAGTTTGTTGATCGCATCTTGATCAAAGTGACGAATGGTATACAATGAAACATCTCTGTGAACACTTATTTTGTACTTGTTTTTGAGAATTAAGAGTAACTCATCAAGCTTTTTAAACTTATTGTCGACACAGACCGAAAAGGAAATTGCAGAGTTTTGAATGAGTTCTACTTTTGTTTGGTATTTGTGAAACAATTTAAAAAGTTCACTCATCGAATCTTCAACTATGAATGAGAAATCCAAAGAGGATAACTTAATTAATACCTGATCTTTTTTAACTATAAAACAAGGAACCTTCGGTTCGATTCCCTTTCCTTTTCCAACAACAGTTCCCACCTCATGAGGTTTTACAAAAGACTTAACGCGAAGTGGAATTTCTTTGCGCTGTAAAGGCTGTAATGTTTTGGGGTGAATTACAGAAGCGCCGTAAAACGCTAATTCAATTGCTTCTCTATAAGAAATACTATTGAGTAATTCTGCATCTTCGAAATACCTTGGATCAGCATTTAAAACCCCAGGAACGTCTTTCCAAATGGTTACTGAACTCGCATCCAAACAATAAGCTAGGATGGCAGCTGAATAATCGGATCCCTCTCTACCCAATGTCGTTGTGAAGTTGTTTTCGTCAGATCCTAAAAATCCTTGGGTCACATATAATTTAGAACTGTCAATTTGTGATTTAACAGCCTGTGCTGTCAAATCCCAATCGACTTTTGCATCTCTGTACTCTGAACCTGTCTTAATACATGTTCTAACGTCCAACCACTCATTTGCAATTCCAATCTCATTCATATAGTAACTTAGAATCGTAGTTGAAATAAGCTCTCCATATCCGACCACTTGATCGTAAACAAAACTGTAATTTGGAGATTTATTCCACGCTAAAAATCCTTTAACTTCCTCAAACAAAGCTTTGAGTTGATGATGGATTGGATGCGATTTAGATTCAAATAAATCGTTAATTATTTCAAAGTGAAAATCTTCAACCACACGAATAGCCTTATTTTCATCAGCATCCTCATCAAAGTAATGAGCCACTACTTCTTCCATAGCGTTTGTGGTTTTTCCCATGGCAGAAACTACCACTAAAGTCTCTTTGTGACCAAATTCTTTTAATATTGATACTACATTCTTGACGCTTTCAGCATCCTTAACTGAAGCTCCTCCAAACTTAAATACTCTCATTGATTGTGTTCTACTTGAAATTTTTAATTCCCTGTTCATCTAATTGAACAACATTCCAGTCTCTTAACACCTTGGCTCCTTTGGCTTCGTAAAATGAAATAGCGGATTCATTCCAATCTAAAACATCCCATGAAACACGTTTGACTCCTAGTTCTTTGGCATAATCCACTACTTGTTTCAATAAGGCAGAACCAATTCCTGAACCTCTCAACGATTGAGTAACTATCAAATCTTCCAAATGAAGAGCCACTCCTTTCCATGTCGAGTAACGAGGATAAACAAGTGCAATACCAACAATACGAGCTTCTTTTTCAGCCACAAAACACTTGAATGCATCCCTTTCGAATCCATCTCTAATAAGATCCTCTTCTGTGATTTCAACAGCATCAGGTTCATTCTCAAAAACGGCAAGTTCCTGTATCAAACCCAACACTTCTTTCATATCTGTTGGCTTCGCTGTTCGTATTAAATAAGACATTGTTGTTACAAATAAAACACAAAGTTAAATATTTAAATTCACTAACAAAAACACCTTCTATTCTTTTCACAAAAACAGAAGGTGTTGTTACATTATGAAGTAAAAGTATAAACCCTCTATTTCAAAAGCATTTGATACTCTTCAAACGAGAATTTTCCTTCAAAAATACGGATGGATTTAGCGATTATTTTAGAAGCTGCCTCAGCAGTAAAGCCAATTCCAATTGCGTATTTATTTAAGAGTTTTAACTCGGCCTCATCAAGCTGATGATCTGAATAAACAATTTTAAAGAAATCAAACATACGTTCCAATCGACTTTCTTTATCTGAACTGATCTCAACAGCGTACGTTCTTCCGTTATTGATGATTTCATCATACTCTGCATCAGTGATCTCTAATTTTTGAGCTAAACGATTAATGACATTTAATTCATCTTCATTCACAGAACCACTAGCAATAGCAAGTGATACAATCGAAGCAAAATGAGCTACGTTGTTTTTGTGTTTTCCACTGGTATATAAATCGGCAATTGACATAATTATTGTATTAGGTTTCTTTAACAAAGATACTCAATCGCATATTTTTTTCCTTAAAATTCAAGTTTTTTATTTACTCGAATACTATCTTTGACGAAAATACGAAAATTGAGTATTTCACTAGTCTTAGAAGCGTTTTCAAAGTCTTTGCCTTTGCAAAAACTAGGGAATGTTCTATCCCAAAATCAAACCGAAGCAATTCCGAGTAAAATTCATCTCGAAGGGCTCATAGGCTCATCGCTTTCATTGAGTATTTCCCATATATTCAAAACTCAAAATGCTCCTATACTATTGCTTTTAGAAGAAAAAGAGGAAGCGGCCTACCTTTTTAATGACCTACAGTATTTAATTAGTGAAGAAGACGTGCTCTTTTATCCAGCGAGTTATCGAAGACCTTATCAAATAGAAGAAACCAATAATGCCAATGTAGTACTTAGGGCAGAGGTTCTTAAAAGAATCAGTTCAAGAAAAAAACCTGCAGTCATTGTCTCATATGCCAACGCTATCTTTGAAAAGGTCATCAGCAAAAAAAGTATTGAAAAAAACACCATCAAGCTGAGCGTTGGAGATCAAATAGATCTTGAATTTTTAAACGAAACCCTTTTTGAATACCATTTCAACAGAGTGGATTTCGTAACACAGGCAGGTGAGTTTTCCGTTAGAGGTGGAATTGTCGATGTATTTTCATTTGATCACGACGATCCCTATCGCATTGAATTTTTCGGTAATGAAGTAGACTCCATTCGAAGTTTTGATATCGAAAGTCAACTCTCAATAGAGCCGATGAAAAAGATCAGTATCGTTCCTAATATAGACGACAAGAATCAAGACGAAAAACGCATCAGTATCTTTGAGTTTCTAAACAACCAGACCTGGGTTATCAGTAAAAACACAGGCCTCATCAGCCATCATTTACAAGAGCAATACCAAAAGGCACAAGAAGCATTTAGCGAATTAAAAACAGAGGTGAAACACCTGAAACCCGATCATTTATTTATTGATAGAGCAGTTTTCATCGATCATTTAAAACAGTTCACCCACCTACAAACTGGATCAAAGAGTGACATCCCTGTCATTGACTTAATCAGTTTTCAATCGAGTCCTCAGCCTTCTTTTAATAAGAAGTTTGATTTATTGATCGAAGATTTACACCTCAAAAAAGAACAGGGCTACACCAACATCATCTTTTGTAGCTCTGAGCAGCAAGTAAAAAGACTCGATGATATCTTTGCGGAATTAGACCCAGCATTTACATACACCTCAATAGTAGCTCCTCTTCATCAAGGTTTTGTGATGGAAGCTCTTCAATTGTGTTGTTATACGGATCATCAAATCTTTGAGCGTTATCACAAGTTCAAATTAAAATCCAATGCCAACAAAAGAGCGAGTCTCCAACTTTCAGAACTCAACAATCTTGAAAACGGGGATTACGTCACTCATATCGATCACGGTATTGGATGTTTTGCAGGGCTCCAAAAAATTGATATCAACGGACAAAAGCAAGAAGCGATTAAACTCATCTATGGCGAACGAGATATTCTCTATGTGAGCATTCACTCGCTTCACAAAATTTCCAAGTACAACGGGAAAGACGGAACAACTCCTAAACTCTACAAACTAGGATCAAACGCTTGGAAAAAACTCAAGGAAAAGACCAAGTCAAGAGTTAAAAAGATTGCCTTTGATCTCATTAAAACCTACGCGAAACGCAAGTTTAAAAAGGGAATTGCCTCAGGAGCAGATTCCTACCTACAATTGGAATTAGAGGCTTCTTTTATCTATGAAGATACCCCAGATCAGAGCAAGGCTACTTCAGAAATCAAAGCCGATATGGAGTCTAGTCAACCTATGGATCGATTGGTTTGTGGCGATGTGGGCTTTGGAAAGACCGAGGTAGCTATCAGAGCTGCTTTTAAGGCAGTGGACAATGGTAGACAGGTGGCTGTATTAGTTCCGACGACCATACTGGCATTTCAACATCATAGAACCTTTAGCAAACGACTTAGAGACATGCCTGTTCGTGTGGATTATCTCAACAGATTTAGAACTGCCAAAGAAAAAACTCAGGTTCTAGGGGATTTAGAGGCTGGTAAAATCGATATCATCATTGGTACGCATCAACTCGTCAATGACAAGGTGAAATTTAAAAATCTGGGCTTACTCATCGTCGATGAAGAACAAAAGTTTGGAGTGGGTGTTAAAGACAAATTAAAATCCATCAAAGAAAACATCGATGTATTAACTCTGACTGCTACTCCAATTCCCAGAACCCTTCAATTTAGTTTGATGGCCGCCAGAGATCTATCGGTCATCAATACTCCTCCTCCCAATAGAGTTCCTATTGAAAGTGAAGTGATTCGTTTTGACGAAGAAGTCATCAGGGATGCCATTTCTTATGAAATTCAACGAGGAGGTCAAGTCTTTTTTATCAACAACAGAGTTGAAAATATTCAAGAGGTAGCTGGAATGATTCAGCGTCTGGTCCCAGATGCAAAGGTTGCCATTGGCCATGGTCAAATGGAAGGTAAAAAACTAGAAAAGATCATGCTCAATTTCATGGAAGGAGCCTATGATGTATTAGTAGCTACCACCATTATTGAAAGTGGATTAGACGTCACCAATGCCAATACCATATTTATCAATAATGCCAATCATTTTGGACTGAGCGATCTTCACCAAATGAGAGGAAGAGTTGGGCGTTCCAACAAAAAAGCCTTTTGCTATTTCATCACTCCTGCCTACCACCAGATGACTCCTGAGGCCAGAAAACGCATCGAAGCAATCGAACAGTTTACAGCGCTCGGAAGCGGATTTAACATCGCCATGAAAGATTTAGAAATCAGAGGAGCAGGTGATATTTTAGGAGGGGAACAATCTGGATTTATTAATGACATCGGATTTGACACTTACCAAAAAATCATGAATGAAGCTATTGAAGAGCTAAAAACCAAAGAGTTTGCTGATCTCTTTGAAGAAGAACTCTCTCAAAAACCTGATTGGGAAGTGAAGGATGTTCAATTAGATACCGATTTTGAATTGCTTTATCCAGATCAGTATATCAATAAGACTTCGGAACGACTCAAACTTTACAAGGAGCTCAACCAAATTGAAAACGAAGAAGATCTCTCCATATACAAGGAACAACTTATCGACCGTTTTGGTCCACTTCCAAAACAGGCAACCAACCTCATTGAATCCATGAAAATTAAATGGATCGCTAGTGCCTTGGGAGTTGAAAAAATCATCTTAAAACAACACAAACTCATTGCTTATTTTATCGCAGATCAGGATTCTAAATTCTATCAATCTGAACTCTTCAGAGGCGTCCTCATCTATGTTCAACAGCATCCAAAAAGCTGTCAGTTAAAAGAAAAAGAAACCAGAAATGGACTTCGTTTAATCCTTTCTTTTAATCAAATTGATTCCATAGAAAAAGCCCTAAAAGTTTTAGATCCTTTTAAGGCTTTGTTCGCGTACACTAATCATGATAAGCCTAACTTATAACTCTTTTAATCCTTTAATCGTTTTAAAGGCCTGATCTACCTGTTCTTCATCTACGATAATTGTAAATTCATTGGTGGTGGAGATCACCTCGTAAAGAACAATACCCTCCCAAGCTAGACGTTGAAAGATAAAATAATAGATTCCAGGGACCGATACGTTTTCAGCTGGAAGTTTAACTGTAATGGAAGATAACTCCTCTGCTTTCTGAGTACATTTTTCATTCTTAAATAATTCTTCAACAGTATCATTTAAAGAACCACTAACAACAATATTCATTTCATTGACTCCTCTAGAAGAAGTGTAGAAGACATCTTTATTTTTATTGACTTCTTTGAGTAAAAGAGTTTGATTTTCTAAAACCGTATCAGATACTAAAAAGGTGTAATCCGTTAGCGAAGATCGAACTGTTATTTCACCAATATTTTTTAAGACCTTGACAATTTTGTGAGTCGCTCTAAATTCTAAATCATCGGATAGTCGTTTTAAAGCCATCACAATAGCACCATTGCGAATATCTTTTCCTAGAATTTCTTCAATTTCAGGTTTGATAAACCTAGAAAGGGATGTGAGGTTTATAATCCCTTGAGCTAGAGCAGATTGCAAAAATGGTTTTTTCTTGATGTAGTTTTCTACTACAGATGAAATTGTTTTCATGGCATTAAATTTTATACAAAAATAACTTATTGTTATAAATATCACAAATATTTTTAAAAATTATTTTTCAATTTCAGTCCAATTGGGTCTTTTACCCACTTGAAATGCTTCTATTACTTGCTATTTTTGTCTATTTTTGTCACCAAATTGAATTTTATGGCTCAAACCAATCAAAAGCCTGCTCGTTATACCATCACAGCAGCTCTTCCATACACTAATGGACCTATACACATTGGTCATTTAGCGGGTGTTTATGTCCCAGCAGATATTTACGCACGTTATCAAAGAGGAAGAAAAGAAGATGTACTGTTTGTTTGTGGAAGTGATGAACACGGAGTTGCCATTTCAATGAAAGCAAAAAAAGAAGGGGTGAGTCCAAGAGAAATTATCGATAAATACGATGGAATTATTTCTAAGTCATTCAGTGATTTTGGAATTAGTTTTGACAATTATTCGAGAACTTCAAAAGAAGTACACCATAAAACAGCCTCTAATTTTTTTAAAAAATTATACGAAGCAGGAGAATTTGATGTGGAGGTCTCTGATCAATTATACGACGCCAAAGCTAACCAGTTTTTAGCAGATCGATACGTTGTTGGAACCTGCCCTAAATGCGGTAATAAAGAAGCCTATGGCGATCAATGCGAGCAGTGTGGATCTTCGCTTAATGCCACAGAACTCATCGATCCTAAATCAACCATCACAGGAGAACAGCCTGTACTCAAACAGACCAAGCACTGGTATTTGCCATTAGGTAAACACGAACAATTTCTCAAAAAGTGGATTATTGAAGGTCATAAGAATGATTGGAAACCCAATGTATACGGACAGTGCAAATCTTGGATTGACGACGGTCTTCGCTCTAGAGCAGTTACCAGGGATTTGGATTGGGGAATACCTGTACCTGTAGAAGGCGGCGAAGGAAAAGTACTCTATGTTTGGTTTGACGCTCCTATTGGATACATCTCTTCTACAAAGGAATGGGCTGAAAACAACAATAAAGATTGGGAACCTTATTGGAAAAACGAGGACACCAAACTCCTTCATTTTATCGGAAAAGACAATATCGTTTTCCACTGCATCATCTTCCCAGTGATGCTTAAAACACATGGAGATTTTATTTTACCAGAAAATGTACCTGCTAACGAATTCTTAAACCTCGAAGGTCAAAAGCTTTCAACCTCTAAGAATTGGGCGGTTTGGTTGCATGAATATTTAATGGATTTTCCAGAGCAACAAGACGTACTTCGTTATACCCTGACTGCTAATGCTCCTGAGTCAAAAGACAACGACTTTACTTGGAAGGATTTTCAGGCTAGAAACAACAACGAACTGTTAGCCATCTACGGAAACTTTATCAATCGCGTAGTAGTGCTTACTCATAAATACTACCAAGGTGTGGTTCCTCAACTAGGTAGCCTTACCGACATCGATCAAAAGACACTTGATGAACTCAAAGCCTTTCCCCAAAAGATTGCCAATTCTATAGAGCGTTATCGCTTTAGAGAGGCATCACAAGAATTGATGAATCTCGCTCGACTCGGCAACAAATACCTGGCAGACGAAGAGCCTTGGAAACTCATAAAAACCGATCAGGAAAGAGTTACAACCATCATGCATATTGCGCTGCAGATCGCAGCTTCTCTTGCTGTGGTTAGTGAGCCATTACTTCCATTTACATCGGATAAATTAAAAGCAATGTTAGCTCTTGATGCTTTAAATCTCAATTGGGATCTTTTAGAAAAGACTGATACACTTCTTCCAAGTGGACATCAAATCAATACTGCTGAATTGCTATTTAGAAGAATAGAAGACGAAGAGATACAAGCTCAAATAGACAAATTAGAAGCGACTAAAAAAGAAAATCAAGCCATGGAACCATCATTTGAACCCTTAAAAGAAACGATCAATTTTGAAGATTTTCAAAAATTAGACCTAAGAGTTGGAACCATTTTAGAGGCGGACAAAATGCCTAAGGCTGATAAATTATTGGTTTTTAAAGTAGATTTAGGCTTTGAAACAAGAACTATTATCTCTGGGATTGCGGAGCATTTCAATCCAGAAGAGCTCATCGGAAAACGCGTAACAGTCGTTGCCAATCTCGCTCCAAGAAAGCTAAGAGGGATTGAAAGTCAGGGAATGATTTTACTGAGTGAAAACACAGATGGTAAATTGGTGTTCGTAAATCCAGATGAAGAAGGGGTCCCTTCAGGAAAGACCATCAATTAAAATCCTGATTACACTAAAACAAAAAAGCACAGACCTAAGGTTTGTGCTTTTTTATTTGAACTTTATAAGCTTCTCACTTCTCTTTTCGCTTGGATTGGAGTAGCAATACTTCATGACACTTCACCTCTGAAATATAGCGTTTTTCTCCAGCTTCCGTCTCATAAGAGCGATGGATTAATTTACCTTCCAAGGCAATTTCCTGACCTTTTGTGACGTAATTCTGAATAATTTCAGCGGTTTTACCCCAAGCCACTATGGGATGCCATTGGGTTTCTTCTATCTTCTCTCCTTCGGAGTTCTTATAGACTTCCTTGGTAGCTAGTGAAAAGCGAACCAAAGGAACACCGGATTCCAATTCAACAATTTTAGGATCATGTCCTAAATTTCCAATTAACTGTACTTTGTTTCTAAGTGCATTCATCATTCTAAATTTAAATGTTAAACAATTAATACTATTGCAAGTGAATCGTCACTAGCAACTGAACAAACTTAGAATGAAGTAACAATAGGATTCGGTTGTCAACTATTTACTTTCGTTTATAAATGTTTGTTGTCGAATACTTTTATGACAATCAATTGAAGCTCCACCATGAAGTGTGTAGGGACTATTTTTTATGTGATATAAGATTACGATCTAAAATGAAATATTACAATGACCTATTTCAGTTAAAACGAGCTAAAAAAAGATCAATACCATTCGTCGAAAGATGTTCCTACGCTGTTTTGATATCCGTATTTTTACTGTATAAAATTCAAAATGAAGCGCAGCTGTTTATATTGTGGTCATCGAGTGATTGGGAGAATCGACAAAAAATTTTGCTCGGATTCCTGTAGGAATACTTTTAATAATGAACTCAATCAAGACATCAATAATTTGATGCGTACCACTCACAATCAATTGAGAAGAAACTACAGGATACTCAGACGCATTCACTTGAATTATAAACCTAAAAAAAAGAGCTTACATCTATTAATCAATAAGGATTTTAATTTTGACCTGTTTACATCTACCTACATAAATAAGCAGGGTAAAACCTATTATTTTATCTATGATATTGGATACTTAAAACTCGATCAAACAAGTTTTATTGTCGTTCAAAAAAAGTCCTATTTATAATTACAACTACTCAGTTTTAGAGCTGCAACAACAATGTCTTTTCTAGAAATTTGACCTACCAACTTTCCTTTGATATCAATAACTGGAAGACGTCTTCTACCATTATAGGCAAATATAGCAGCAGCGTCAAAGATGCTCTTATCACTATCGATGGTCTCAACATTTTTAGTCATATAAATTTCAACGCTTTTTTCTAAGATTGGCATATTGAAATACCTGCTTTCAGATATTTGTTTCATACAATCAGCTTCTGAAATAATTCCCACAATTGCTCCTCTATGATCCACAACAGGTCCCCCTGAAATATGATTTTTAGCAAATACTTCCATCACCTCTAGAATTGATTGATCAGCTGTAAAAGTGATTAACTTCTTAGTCATATAGTCAGACACCAGGATTGGGGCATCTATCACTTTCTTGTCGGATGTTGATTTTGTAGTCATGGTCATTTGATTTTGGACTTATCAATTTACTAAAAATTTTCCATCAAACAATTGAACTTAGTTAAAAGAATCACAAGGATCTAGAATTTGGAACAATTATTCGATGATTTTTTTACATTTACTTTCTAAACAAAACCAAATGAAAAAACTAAGTATTCTATCGCTTATGCTTTTATTCCCTTTTGGAGTAGTAGCTCAATCTGAGCAGGGACTCATTAAACATTATGAGAACTATTATAAGCAAATGAAGGTTCAAGGAGATGTTCAAGGAATCATCAATGCACTCACGCATTTAAATGTTCTTAAGCCTAATAAATTTAGAAAAGATACCCTGGCGTACGTTTACGCAAGCAACAACCAACACCTCCAAGCTTTAAACACCATTGGAATTGAAGAAGATGCAGCAGATAGTGATTTAGCACTTCAAATTAAGGCCTCATCCTTTAAAGCGATTAACGAACCAAAGCGTGCTATTGCACAATACGAATTACTCATAAAGAGAAAACCTTCAGCATTTCTAGACTATGAAATTGCAGACTTAAAAATTCAAATAGGAGATAATGAGGGGGCACTCAAACACATTAACAATGGAATTCAAACGGCGACTGATCAGATGATGTACGCATTTTACGAGCGCCAACAACCCTATCAAGTTCCTCTTAAGGCAGCCCTTTTACACATTAAAGGATTACACGCATTTAACATCAACAAAGAAGATGTGGCCACTGCCATTAGCTATATCGACGAGGCACTGGTAATTGCTCCAAATTTTAACTTGGCCAGTTTGAGTAAACAGGCTTTAGAATCTAGGTTGCAATCAGATCAAAAAGAACCTGAAAACTAATTTATTGTTTTTCTTTTAAAGTCTTGATTAATAGTGAATCGGTCTCTTTTTTGAGCTTATTCAAAGTTACTACATGCTCATTGGGAACTGCAATTGACAAAACGTAATGTGCAACCTTCCAGTTGCCATTTTGAAACAACATCACACCTGAACCTCTACAAATTCCCATATGAGTATCTAAGAGTTCGTCAAAATAAGCTGTTCGTTCTGAATCGGTAAAATAAATATGGCGCTCAATGGAAGTAAAACTCCAGGCTTTACCCTTGTCAAAATAAGGTTTTGAAAAGCTCTTAAAAGCTCTCAAATCCCAGTGTTCTGTAGCATCAGTCCCAACAAACACTCCTGGTTCTACCATTAAATCAAAATAGTTGCTATAATCAGCCCTAGCTGCAGCCTCGTGCCATCGATCTAATTGTTGTGCGACTACTAATTTTTTTGAATCTTGTGCTTGTAAACTCATTGAACACAATAATACAAAAAGCCCAAGAAGGATTTTATTTGAGATCATCTTTTGAAATTTTTGGAGCGTTTGCATTGTTTTGAAGTAACACTAATTTGTTAAGAAGCGATTGATGTGCTTCCAATAATTGAGTTGATGCTTTGTCGAGATTTTGTTCCAATTCAATAAATGCGTGTAATTGATGCAAATAGGTTTTAATTAAAATTAATCGACTATTTACAGGATCATTATTAAATAAATCTGGAATTTCACCGTCTTCTATAGCCGTCTCTAATTCAATTAATTCTTCGATAAACAAACGAAGATCTTCAACTGTTTTAATTGTTTGAAAACCACTTAATCGCTTGTGAAAATCTTCAAGGGAATTCCACACCACAGTGGAATCTTTAAATTTTAACTCTAGGGGTTGAATTTTGGGAAGGGAATCCATTTGAATAATAGGAGTTGAATTAGAAGTGTCTAATTCTTTCTTTTCAACGGAGTTTTGACAGGACAAACCCAGTAGCAACAATCCTAAAAAAATGCATTTTTTCATGGGCTCAAGGTACAAATTTTTAATACATTTACTCAATTAAAACCCTGACACCCTCCTTTCAAATGGAAGATAGAACCCTCATTCTTGGCGCCTGTGGACAGATTGGCACAGAACTCGTTACAAAACTTCGAAAACAACTTGGAAACGACAAGGTTGTCGCTAGCGATATCAGACCTCCTGATGACGATAAACTTGGCGAAGGCCCATTCGAGATTATCGATGCCACTGACTATTTTGCACTTGAGGATGTGATTGCTCATTATGAGATTCACACAGTTTATCTAATGGCTGCCATGCTAAGCGCTACTGCAGAAAAGTTTCCTATGAAGGCTTGGCATTTGAATATGAATTCTCTTTTTAACGTCCTCAATTTGGCGAAAGAACAGAAAATTGATAAAATATTTTGGCCCTCAAGTATTGCTGTATTTGGTCCTGACACACCAGATACTGCACCTCAACAAGGAATAATTGAACCTAATACCGTTTACGGAATCAGCAAGTTAGCTGGTGAACATTGGTGTCATTATTACAGTGAAAAATTTGGGGTTGATGTTCGAAGTATTCGCTATCCAGGACTCATTAGCTGGAAAACTGCTCCAGGCGGAGGTACGACCGATTACGCCATTTCCATCTATAAAGAAGCCATGGAAAAAGGAAGTTATCAATCCTACCTCAGTGCGAACAGCACCCTACCCATGATGTATATAGACGATGCAATTGACGCTACCCTTCAACTGATGAATTCAGAAACAGCAGCTTGTGGTAAGGCATACAACATCAGATCGATGAGTATTAGTCCCGCTGATATGGAACAGAGCATCAAAGAACAAATTCCTGATTTTAAATGCACCTATAAGCCTGATTTTAGACAAAAGATTGCAGATTCTTGGCCGAGTGATGTAGAAGATCAAGATGCTCAAAGCGATTGGAATTGGAAGCCAAAATTCGACCTTCAAAAAACGACCCAAGAAATGTTAAATGCTTTAAAGAGTTAGTTCTTAGAATATTTTAATTTGCGTTCGATGGCCTGAATCATTCCATTGGCAATATCGACTCCAGTTGCTTTTTCTATTCCTTCTAAACCTGGTGAAGAATTGACTTCTAAGAGAAGTGGTCCTTTGTTGGATCGAATAATATCCACACCAGCGACTGCGAGATTGAGAATCTTTGCAGCCTTGATAGCTAACTTGCGCTCTTCGGAAGTTATCTTGATCATAGAAGCCTTACCTCCTTGGTGAATATTCGCTCTAAATTCTCCCTTTTCAGCCTGACGCTGCATCGAGGCAATGACCTTACCGTTAATCACAAAACAGCGAATATCTTGACCATTAGCCTCTTTTATAAACTCTTGAACTAAGATATTAGTCTTTACCGATTTAAATGCATTGATCACACTCTCTGCTGCTTTGTTGGTTTCTGCTAAAACCACTCCCTTTCCTTGAGTAGATTCTAAAAGCTTGATGATTAGAGGAGCTCCATTAACCATGCGAATCAGATCCTTTGTATCCATCGGAGACTTTGCAAATCCAGTTGTTGGTATGTGTATGTCATTCTCTGAAAAAAGCTGTGATGCAAAGAGTTTATCCCTAGATTGAGTAATGGCATCAGCAGAATTGAGACAATACACCCCTAAGTGCTTAAACTGACGAAGTAAGGCACAACCATAAAAGGTAACAGCAGGTTTAATTCGAGGAATGATGGCGTCGAACTGATTGAGAATATTACCCCCTCTATAACGAATCTGAGGAGAGTTTGCATCGAGTTTCATATAGGAGTGTTCTACATTGAGAAAAACCATCTCATGACCTCTAGCCTCTCCTGCTTCAATGATTCGTTTATTGCTGTACAAATTCGGATTGGAAGCCAATACAGCTATTCTCAATCCATTTTGCTCCTTGGAGTACGATTGATAGATCTTCTTGATCTCCTCCTCTTGAATCTCTTCCTGAAGAAATTGCTTGGATACATCAACCAAAAATTTATCGGAAAAAGCCTCTCTACCTAAAAGCATACGATACTCCATGGAATCCCGATTGGCAAGTGTGAGATTAACATCTATAAAATGATCTCCTAATTGCATGGTCGTACGAATAACAAAGCGTTCTTCAGCAATCCCTGAGGTGTTTTTTATCACACGCCTTGAAACGACGCGCTCCTCACAATTGATACTGATACTCCTATTGTCTTGAATCGGGTTGACTTCAAACTTGACCCATTCTTGTCCGTCTTTAATAAAAGGCTTAATCTTATTGGCCTGTAAAGCAGATGTTTTTGCCCCAGAGTCAACTCTTGCTTTTACTGCTGGTACACCCAATTGATCAAAGCGGCACCACTCGACGCTACCAATCACGTTCATATTAATTTTTTTTCAATTAATCGTCTAAATCTTCTTCCAGTCCATCAGCTTCATCAATATCTAAATCTTTTTCTTGATCGTCGTCAACATCTTCATCATCATCATCAAAAAATGCCATGGAATGTTCCAAGCTCGCTGAAATCTTTACAAGGTATTTCGTATCCTCTGTATTGACCTCAACAGCTTCAATTAACTCTCCTTTAATATTTTTAAAACTGATGATATCAGAATCAGCATAACCATCAGGATAAGTATCAACCAAGAGTTTTAATAACTCCGGAGTGGTTTTTTTATAATCTACGATAACTCTTTTCATCCTTTGATAAAATAATTACATATTTAACAAATAAGCAAATATAAGTGGAGCTACGATAGTAGCGTCACTTTCAATAATAAATTTAGGAGTATTGATATCTAATTTTCCCCAAGTGATTTTTTCATTTGGTACAGCGCCTGAATACGATCCATATGAAGTAGTAGAATCTGAAATTTGACAGAAATAACTCCAAAATGGAGTGTCTGTTTGTTCCATATCTTGATAGAGCATTGGCACTACACAAATTGGAAAATCTCCTGCGATTCCACCACCAATTTGAAAAAATCCAACTCCTTTAGAGGAATGATCCGTATACCATTTTGCCAATTCAGTCATGTATTCAATACCGCTCTTCACTACATCAGCTTTTAACTCCTTTTTTAAAACATAAGAAGCAAATATATTACCCATGGTTGAATCTTCCCATCCAGGTACCACCATTGGCAAATTCTTTTCGGCTGCTGCATACATCCAAGAATCTTTTAAATCTATTTCATAGTATTCTTCTAACACTCCAGAGAGTAATAATTGATACATATACTCGTGAGGAAAATAGCGTTTCCCTTCAGATTGTGCCTGTTTCCAAAGTTTTTCAACATGCTTTTGAAGTCTTCTAAAAGCTTCTTCTTCTGGAATACACGTATCGGTAACTCTATTGAGTCCCTTTTCTAAAAGCTCCCACTCTTGTTCTGGTGTTAAATCCCTGTAGTTGGGAACTCTTTTATAGTGAGAATGTGCCACCAAATTCATGATATCTTCCTCTAAGTTTGCTCCAGTACAAGAGATAAAATGAACCTTGTCCTGACGAATCATCTCAGCAAAAATCTTACCGAGTTCTGCCGTACTCATAGCACCTGCAAGAGAGACTAACATTTTTGAACCTTGATTCAATTGCGTTTCATAACCTTTAGCTGCATCGACTAGACTCGCTGCATTAAAGTGTAAAAAGTATTTTTCTATAAACGATCCAATTGCTCCTTTATTCATCACTGTGATTTTTAAATTTATAACTCAACATTTTGTAATACAATTTAGCCGCCAAGAAATCGGATGGCTTTGAATTGTTATTGGGGCAGAGCTCTACAATGTCAAAACCTACCACATTTCTTTCTTCAAACACTTCTTTTAAAAACGCCATGGTTTCATACCAGAGCAGCCCCCCTGGTTCGGGAGTACCTGTAGCTGGTAAAATAGAAGGATCAAAAGCATCTAAATCAAAAGTGATAAAGACATTCTCACCTAATTGATCTAAAACCTTGTCACTCCAATAATCATCCTCTGCCATCTGATGAGCAAAAAACACCTTATCTGGATTCATGATCGAAGTTTCAATCACATCCATGGAACGAATACCCACTTGAACTAAATTAGAAGTTTGATTCGCCTCATAGACTGCACAAGCGTGATTACAAGCAGTCCCTTCATAAGAGGGTCTCAAATCTGCATGTGCATCGATATGAAGTACTGTTAAATCTTCAAAACACTCGTTAAAGGCTCTGATACTCCCAATTGAAATAGAGTGCTCTCCTCCAAAAAGTGTAACGAATTTGTTTTTCTTAATATAGGCCTTAGTAGTACGATGCACCGCATCAACCATGGCTTCAGGAGATTCGTTTTCCAGAATAGGATCCGCTAAATACACTCCTTTTTTATAAACCTCGGTTTGAGTTTCAATGTCGTATAGCTCCATGTTTTCAGAAGCATCTAAGAAAGCATCGGGGCCTTTATCGGCTCCTTTTCCCCAGGTACTCGTTCCGTCATAAGGAACTGGAATCAAAACAATATTCGATGATTCTAGATGAGTGTACTGCTCATCGATACCTGCATAAGTTCTAGTTGTTTTCATAGCCTAAAATGGCAAGCATTTCGCCTACCTCTTGTTGGGGTTTGTAAAGTTTTGTTTTAAGTTCATTGTTTTCATCAAAATCGATGAGTATGTGTTTAGGTGAAGGAATCAGACAGTGTTGTAATCCTCCATATCCACCAATGGTTTCTTGATAGGCTCCCGTATTGAAAAATCCAATATACAAGGGCTTGTCAGAGTTGTATTTAGGGAGGTAAATCGCGTTGATGTGTTGCTCGGAATTGTAATAATCATCTGAATCACAGGTTAGACCTCCTAAAAGTACTCGTTCATATGGATCGTTCCAACGATTGATTGGAAGCATGATAAATCGCTTATTAATAGCCCAAGTATCAGGAAGGGTGGTAATAAACGAAGAGTTGATCATATTCCACTTTTCTCTATCGTTCTGTTGCTTTTGATAGAGCACTTCATAGATCGCTCCCCCACTTTCACCTACGGTATAACTTCCAAACTCCGTAAATATATTGGGCATATCTACTCCTGCTTCTTCACAGGAGAGTTTAATTTGATTGATAATTTCATCAACCATATATTCGTAATCGTAATCGAACACCAATGAGGTCTTAATAGGAAATCCACCTCCAATATTTAGAGAATCTAAAGTCGGACATACCTTTTTGAGTCTTACATATACCTTTAAACACTTGTTGAGCTCATTCCAATAATATGCATTATCTCTGATTCCGGTATTGATAAAAAAGTGAAGCATTTTAAGACTCACTTTGGGATTATTTTCAATTTGATCTTGATAAAAAGGAACGATATTCTTATAACCAATACCCAATCTGGAAGTATAAAATTCAAATTTTGGTTCTTCCTCAGAGGCAATACGGATTCCTACCTGAAATGAATCCTTAATTCCGTTTTCCAAAAGCGACAACTCTTCGTAGTTGTCAATAATTGGAATACAATTTGTATGCCCCTCGTTGATGAGTCTCGAAATGTTTTCAATGTATTGAGCTCTTTTAAAACCATTGCAAAGAACAAAAGTATCCTCTTTGATAGCACCCTCTTTTTTAAGCTCCTCAACAATATTAATATCGAATGCCGATGATGTTTCAATGTGAATATTATTCTTTAAAGCTTCGTTTAAAACGTGTTTAAAATGTGAGCTCTTCGTACAATAAGAGTAATAGTAATTACCTGGATAATTGTGTTTATCAATGGCTGATTTGAACCACTGCTTAGCCCTGTTTATATTCTCAGATATTTTAGGAAGGTACGTAAATTTTAAAGGAGCCCCATATTGAGCTACCAACTGATTGAGATCAACGTTGTGAAATAAAAGTTCGCTGTCTCGTAAAGAAAATTCCTCTTGAGGAAAATAATAAGTTTGATCGATGAGATCTCTATAGCGTATATGCATAATGATAAATTTAAAATGAAAAAAATATCCCTATGGGGAATCATTGGTCACTAAAAATTTATCTACTAGATAATAATTTGACGTTGAGTTGTAGGTGCAAACGCGTACTTGTACTGTGGAAGTACAATAGAAGAATTAAGAATTGAAGTAAGCTTTAAATATTGGTTACCTATCTCATAGGCTGCGCATGAGAAATACTTCAAATTTAACTTGCGCCCAAACATTGAAACAGCGTTCATGGTGTTCAGCAAATTCGCTGCAAAAGAAATGATTTATTTCATATTTACAACATTTTTGTGAAATCAAATTACAAAAAAAATTAATGATGAGACGGAAATCATTTTTTTTACACCTAAACACTTGAATTATTGATGTTTATGTATTATATTGAACAGCTATTTTTAACCAACCTACAACAAAAACATTTTGAATTTAGGAATTAAACAGCTTCAAACTCCTCTTCAGGCACAGCGAATTGCCTCTGAATTTGAACGTTTGAACATTAAAAAATTCATTTCGTTTTATTGTCAGCTTAAAAAACTTAAAGAGCAGAGAAGTGAATATCGAATTAAATACGTGATCAATAAAACTTATCCGAATCTTTCTTCTTATTCACTTATGGATATTGACTGCTTTATCAATGCGCAGTTTTTAAATCAAAAACCTTAGAACCCAATAGCTTCGAGTAAATCATTAGGGGTAGCATCAACATCGAAAAGGCATAAAAAAGGTCTTCCACAGGTACTGTTCCTATTCGCATTCCTAAATTCTCATCATTATCATACCAAACCACTGGCTCTTCGAGTAAGGAACCTGTTAAAATTCCATTGACCATAAAAAACGGAATGAGGATGGCTACAAATGAAGGAAGAAACATTTTTAACTGATGAGTTTGATAGCGCAATGCAAAACTGTACACCAACACAAAGAATAACGCATTTACAAATGTATACCAGCGATCGTAGTGAAGGACCCCGATGACCACTACAAAAAGGAGCAATAGAGCACTCCCTCTGAGGAGTTGTTTATCGGATAGTTTCAAAGGACTTAACCATCCAAAACGATGTAATTGAAAATGTAAAAATAAAGAGGCGTAGGGTATACATAGAAAGAAAAACCATTCTTCTACAGGCAAACCAAACAAACCAAAACCTAATGTATAAGTATCACTAAAACCCCACACCTCTTTTTGAGCAAAGAATACATCCCACAAAATGAACAACAAACCACTGATAGCAATCGCTAAAAAAAACTTCCTGTGATTCTTGTAAAATTGAATCTTAGAATGATAAGAGGCAATCAAGGGCACGCTTATCGTAGCTAAATTGATCAGTAAGTATAAGTAGTTCATTGGTGTTTAAGATCGGTACTCTTTTAAATATTTTACAGGAACCCACAACAACCCAAAACACTCTCCCTCTTCTTTATCTAGGTGTTTGTGATGAACTTTATGAGCCTTTCGAATCGCCTTACCATAGACCGATTCTGTTTTTGAAAACCACTTAAGTCTTCTGTGTATGAACACATCGTGAATTAAAAAATAAGTCATACCATATGCAAATATTCCCAATCCAATAGAAATTCCATAATCAAAATAACCGTAATTCCACAGTGCTATATTGCAAATACTCACCAAAGCGTAGAAGATAAAAAAGCGATCATTCTTCTCGAAAATTGCATTTTTATCGCGTTGGTGATGATCACGATGCCAAGACCACAGAAAACCGTGCATGACGTACTTATGAGTTGCCCATGCAGCTCCCTCCATCAATAAAAACACTGCGATTGTCAGTAATACATAGCTCATCATCAAATTTGTTTAAATTGAAAATCTACATAACTTTTACCCAAAAGCATCAACTTGACAGTGTTTGGAACTCTAATTCTAGAATGGGTTATTTTTTCAGCAGGTGTCGATGCTATTTTTTCCAACAGTTTTAAATAGTATTTATAAGCCACATAGACTCCCAATCGGGCTTCCATTGGTAATTGTTTAATTCCAATATAAGCCTGATTAAAATCAACTTTAATTTCTTCAATTAAACGCATCTTATCTTTTTCTGAAAGGGCCTCTACAGAGGTATTTGGAAAATAAGATCTTCCTAAATTTTCGTAATCCTCTTGAAGGTCTCTTAAGAAATTGACCTTTTGAAATGCAGAACCTAATTTTTCTGCATAGGGTTTTAAGGCTTCAAAAGCATCTTGATCACCACCTACAAACACCTTTAAACACATTAACCCAACAACATCTGCAGAACCGTATATATACTTTTCATAAGCAGCCACATCCTTGTAAACACTGATGTCTAAATCAGCTTTCATACTACTCATAAAAGCATCAATATACTCATAATCGATTTGGTATTTGTGAACCGTTTCTTGAAAAGCGTTTAAAACAGGATTTAAACTAATTTTAAAATCCAATGCGCGATAGAGTTGTAACTCAAAATCTTCGATCAATTCTCTTTTATCATACTGATGAAAGGAGTCGACAATTTCATCTACAAGTCTAACAAATCCATAAATGTTGTAGATGTCTTGACGAATCGAAGGGCTCAACAATCTCGTTGCTGAAGAAAAAGAGGTGCTGTATTTTTTGGTAATTGCAACAGCTAAATCTTTAGAAATGTCATCAAAATAAGTTTTCATAAGGAGGCAGCAATTGAATAGTTTCGTTTGGTTTTTTTAAGAGGATGGTATTTAGCCACTAAATCAGCGACTAATTTTCCAGAGATTAAAGAAGGAGGAACCCCAGGCCCTGGAACCGTCAATTGACCTGTAAAAAACATGCCCTCGAGCTTTTTTGATTTAAGCTTAGGTCTGAGTGCAGCTGTTTGAAATAAGGTATTGGCCATTCCATAAGCATTTCCCTTATACGAATTGTATTCCTTAACAAAATCGCTAATCGTAAATTGTTTCTTAAATACGATAGCATCTCTGATAGAAGTTCCACATTGAGCTTCTAAACGATCCATCACCTGATCAAAATAGAAATCAACCATCTCTTGATCATCGTTCATCCCTGGAGCTAGAGGAATTAAAATCACACCAGCTTCTTTCCCCTTAGGAGCAATAGTTTCATCGTTAATGGATGGGAAACTCGCATAAAACAGAGGATCTTTAGGGTAGCTTGGATGGTCGTATATAGCCTGTGCGTGTTTTTCAAAATCAGCATCGAAAAACAAAGAATGATGCGTCATATTTGGAATCTTTTTGTCAAATCCTATGTAAAACAAAAGTGAGGATGGCGCATAGGTTTTTGAATTCCAGTAAGAGGCAGAGTACTGTCGATACCCTTCAGGGATGATGCTTTCAGTATGTGCATAATCAGCTCCACTAACCACTAAATTAAAAGGATGATATTCTCCATGCACAAAAATCCCATCCACTTTACCTTCATTGACAGAAATCATATCCACACTTGCATAAAATTTAAAGTCAACTCCAAGACTGATGGCTAGTTGAAACATTCCCTGAACAACTGAATACATACCTCCTTTGGGATACCAGGTTCCCATTCCAAAATCGGCATAGTTCATAAAACTGTAAAAAGAAGGTGTTTTGGAGGCTTTTGCACCTAAAAAAAGAGCAGGGAATTCCAACACCTTTCGAAGACGCTCATCTTTAAATTGCGAACGTACGTCTTTACTGATGGTAGAAACAAATTGATGAATCTTTTTGATTGTCTTGAGTTTAACTAACTCTGATAGAGATTCTCCTGGATTGTAGACCAAATCGTGAATCGCAATTTCATAATTTTCCTTGGCCTCATCAATAAATTTCAAAAGTTTAGCTCCGGCTCCTTTTTCAATGACTTCAAATCTTTGAGCGATTGCTTCAAGGGAATCATCAACAGTAAATTTATCATCCTTACCAAAATAAATTTCATATGCTGGAGCTAATTTTTCCAAGCTGTAGAAATCAGTGAAAGTTTTATCAAAATCAGCAAAGAAGCGCTCAAACACATCTGGCATCCAATACCAAGAAGGACCCATATCAAATTTGAATCCGTCTTTGACCAGCTGTTGTGCTCTACCGCCTATCGTTCCATTTTTTTCAAAAACTGTAACTTGATAACCGGCTTTCGCTAAATAGCAAGCTGCTGAAAGAGAGGAAAAACCAGAACCGATAACTGCTACTTTTTTCATTTTGTTTAATATTTACATACCAAAGTTAAACAAAAATGAATTCTCTTACAAAGAATTATTTGCTTTTTTAGTTATATATCATGTTAAGATACTAAAAAGTCTTTGATTTCCAATAAATTAGAAGTAATTAACATTTGCTTAGAGGGCAATTCATCAACTGAATCTAGCACCGAACCCCATGCAAAAAAATGATTGGAAGATGTATTCAAGAGCATATCATTCACTTTATGAAGGTACTCGTTGATCGAGTACACATCAGGAGCTACAGTAAATGAACTCACAAAATTAATTTTCGATGATAGATTTAAAAGTTTTTCCAAATCCTGCAATGGAACAGAAGCCCCTAAATACAGTACCTTCTTAGATTGTTGAAGCAATAGATAATAGATGTAGTAGATACCTAAATCGTGTAATTCTCCTTCTGGCAGGAATAGAATGTAGGTTTCATCTGATGAGTTTGCGATTGAATGAAGTTCTTCGATCTCTAACAGCAATTGTTCTTTGATTAAAACAGCAATAAAATGTTCATGCGCAGGTGTAATCACACCCGATTGCCACAAGAGCCCAATACGCATTAAAAGTGGCATAAAAAACTGTTCAAATAACTGCTCAAAAGAATATTTTGATTTTAGTTCTGAATTGATCTGTTTAAAACGATGTCGATCAAATGCAAACATCGACAAAATGAATTCTTGAATATAGTAATCACTATGGAATTCCTTGTCGATTATAGTTGTTACATAATGCTTAAATTCTTGCTCATCGAGATCTGCTATTTTTGATATTTTATATCCGTTGTTGTTTAATAAGGCAACATTGAGGATCTTTTTTAAACTCTCAAGAGAATAGGTCCGAATATTTGTCTTGGTTCGCTCGGGACTTAGCAATCCATAACGCTTCTCCCATATTCTAATTGTATGTGCTTTAATTCCTGAAAGGTTTTCTAAATCAGAAATACTAAAATTATTCTTGATGAGCTCCATTTTGTATATGCAATTTAAAACAAAGTTAGACAATCTATTTGAATTCAATACTATGCGTAATTTGTATCTTTAGATAAAATTATAGTTCATGAAATTCAATAAAATCATCAGAGGAAACAATCGTCAAGAGAACACAAAAGAAGACCTCTATTGCGTATTAGACGCTGGCTTTTTATGCCATGTTTCATTCGTGTATCAGGGAAAAGCACACAGTATTCCTACAGCTTTCGGAAGAGAGGGGGACACCATCTACATTCATGGTTCTACTAAAAATCACATGCTCAATCAATTACTCAAAAATGATGAAGTATGTATCAATGTGACCCATTTAGACGGTGTTGTTTTGGCTCAAACGCTTTTTAATACTTCAGCTAATTATCGCTCTGCTGTTGTCTACGGAAAAGCAGCGCTCGTAGCGCATGAAAGCGAAGAATTTCTCCATGGCCTGAAAATAATCACCGATCATATCATAGACGGAAGATGGGATGAAGTGTTTTTGGGAACTCCATCACAACTCAAGGCGACCATGCTTCTTAGGATTCCCATCTGTTCTGCTTCTGTCAAAATAAGAGGTGGAGGGCCTGAGGGAGATGAAAACGACTATAGCGATACCTGGTCAGGTTTCGTACCTATGAAACTTGTTGCCCAAGAACCGATTGAGGATTTAAAATTTAATCAACAACACGAACTACCAAAAAGCATTAAAAAGTTTATAAAAAACTATTAGATTCTAAAAATCTGTATTTAACAATTCACCTGAAAGTTGTAATAATTGAAGCTCAGCAAGTTTTGCCTCGTATTTAGCAACAGTCCATTGATTTTGAGCATTTCTTAGATTGAGCTGTGCCTGTCTAAATTCGATTGCAGTGATGGTACCTAATTCAAACTGAGACCTGGTGCGTTCGAAATTGTAGGTACTCGTTTCTACTTGTTGTTTTTGTATGTCATAGATTCTTATCGCAGTCTTGTAATTCTGTTTCGAATTTTCGAAATCACGTTCAAAATTTCTTTGAACTTGGGCGCGATCCAATTGACTATTTGCAAGATTTAATTTGGCATTCTTAGAACGTACTGTGGTTCTACCACCGTCGAATAAATTCCAATTTAAACTGGCTACCACAGCCGTAGAAAAAGTGTTGTTATCTGTACCCGGAAAAAAAGCAGAATCCGCACTTTGATTGAGGTTCCATCCATAAGAACCACTGAGTCCTAAACTAGGTAAATAACCTGATTTCGCAACCTTTAAATCGTATTCATTTGCTTTTTCATTACGTTCAGATTTTAGCAATTCAACATTCTTATTCAATGCATTTTCTGTTTTTAAAGCAAGTTCCGTATCCGTCAAAAAACCAACCTGAGTATCAACCTCGTATTGATTTTCCATCGATTGATTTAACAGTAAATTTAAATCTCGAATAGCATTACTCTTTTGCAATTCAATCTGAAGTAAGTTTACAGAATCATTTGTCACATCTACAGCTGCATTTAAGACCGCTAATTTATTAGATTGACCATATGAAAATGCCAACTCAGCACGTTGTTTTCTGTTTTTGGAAATTTCAAGTGCATTTTTATAAATCTGAGAAGATTCACTGAGTTGAGCCACACGGTAATACACACTAAAGAGCTGTAGGATGGTTTGTTCAATCGTAGTTCTCAATTGCAATTCACTAATCGCATACTGTTCTTTAAGTTTTTTATAAGTATACTTTCTACCCAAACCATCGAAAAGCGTGTAATTTAAACTGACTCCTACATTGTAGCGTTGTGATTCTGCATCAGAAATTGTGAGATTAGGTCTAGGACTCCCATCCTCTAGAGTTTGACCAGGAAATTCGATTTCAGAATCGGATCCGTTGTAGGTTGCACCTGCGTTCGATGATAGTGTTGGCAAGTATCCTGAATTGAAAAAACTTTTATTGTTATTGGCAATTTCCAGATTGTTTTTGGAGATCAATATTCCAAAATTATGCTCTAAGGCTAAAGCAATAGCTTTTTGTTTATCGAGAACTTCCTGCCCAAATACAGCTGACCCCATTAAACCTATACAAATGAATATATCAATACGTAACTTCATGCTTAAATTCTTAATGTTTTGTTTCTTCATCGATCCAATGTTGTTCTTCTTCCTCTCTTAAGGCGCGTTCGACTGATTCTCTTGTTGGAATTTTACCTTTAATCAACCATTTTAAATACACCTTAATACTGTTATTTACAGAAATGTAAATTGGTAAGATCAAGAGCGTTAGAATTGTTGCAAATCCTATTCCATAAGCTACAGATATTGCCATGGGCTTTAAAAACTGAGCCTGTCTACTTTTTTCAAACAAGAGTGGAGCCAATCCTGCAATGGTAGTGGCAGAAGTTAAAAAAATAGCTCTAAAACGAGACTTACCTGCATCGAGAATGGCCTCCTCAAATCCCATTCCTCTTTTTAAATTACCGTTAAATTTTCCAACAAGCACTAAACCGTCATTTACCATAATACCGATGAGTGCAATAATTCCAAGAAGTGAAGAAAAGTTGATTGGGAATCCGTGAATCCAGTGTCCCCATGCAACTGCTACCAAACTCAAGGGAACAAGTAAAAATAACAAGATCGGTTGTGAATAACTTCTAAAGGTAAAAGCAATAGCTAAATACATCAACAACAATATGGGAATTCCTACGGCATTGAGCGAATTCGTCAGTTTGTCAGCTTCTCTATTTTGACCTTCATAAGAAGGAGTCACAGAAGGATATCTTGATTGAATCTTAGGAATAACCTCAGACTTTAATTCGGTCATCACATCTGTAGCAGAAGTTTTCTTTGGATCAACCAAGTCAGCACTAACTTGTATTTCTCTTCGCCCCTCTAGGTGATTAATCGACACATCTCCTCTGACAATTGAATAATTAGCAACTTCTCTAAGGGGAACTCTACTTCCATCAGCAAGTGTAAGTCTCATATCCTCCAATTGGGTGATTGAGGAACGATCTTCCTTATTGTAACGAACCCAAACTCGGATTTCATCCTGTCCTCGTTGAAATCGTTGTGCTTGTACTCCAAAAAATCCAGATCGGACTTGATTCATTACTGTTCGCAAATTGAGTCCTAAAGCATAAGCATTTTCCTTGAGTTCAAAACGGATTTCTTTGATACCAGCAGGATCGTTGTCGGCAACATCTTTAAGCTCTCCGTTTTCGAGTAAAACCTTTTTCAATTCATTTTTCGCTACTTTAAGCTCTTCAATATTATTACTTAAAAGAGAAACCGAAACTGGACTTCCTCCAAAGTTTCCTCCAGAACCATAAATTAAACTCTCAACTCCGATTACTGGACCCACGAGTTCTGACAATCTCTTGGTCACTACATTTGATTGAATAGCATCGGGGCGACGCTCTCCAGGCAGTAGATTGATTTGTAGACTTGCGCGTTGTGATCCTGGACCAATTCTTTTTATCACATTTTGAAATAATTTTTCATCAGAATTTTTTAGATATTTTTCAGTTAGTTCCTGCTCAACAATCAATGATTTTTCCTCAATCAAACTAATAATTGAATCGGTTAACTTTTCATTAGTTCCGTTAGGCATATTGAGAGTAATGGTCACTCGGTCACTTGCCAACATTGGAAAGAAAGAAGTTCTAATGATTCCCCCACCTATAGACCCTAAAGTTAAAATAAGGCCTGCTACAAAGAATGAGAAAGTAAGCAATTTATGTCTTAAACTAAATTCTAATGCAGGTGCATACAAGCGATCCCTCATAAAAAACATGATCTTCTCCCCTACCTTGTTGAAAGCCCTAAGCTTTGCAAAAACTTGAGCTGTAGTAGATTTAGGCTTCTTATCCAATGCGTGCAATGCCTTTGAATGAGCCAAATGGGCAGGTAAAATAAGTAGTGCCTCCACCAGAGAAATTACTAAAGTCAGAATCACAATAACGGACACTTCACTGAAAAATTCTCCGATTCGACTGTCTAAGAACAAAAAGATAGAAAAGGCTAAAACTGTTGTGATGATCGCTGAAACAATTGGAGGAATCACTTCGAGCGTTCCCTCAATGGCAGCCTTCACTGGATTCGAACCACGTTCATAATGTTGGTATATGTTTTCAGCGATAACAATACCATCATCAACGAGAATTCCAATTACGATAATCATTCCAAATAGAGATAATACATTGATCGTCACACCAACCAAGGGAGCAAAGATAAACATCCCCAGAAAGGCGACAGGCAATCCAAAAGCCACCCAAAACGCCAGACGTGTATTTAAAAAGAGTGACAAAAACAACAATACTAATAGCATACCTTGAAAGGCATTGGTTAAAAGTAATTCAGTACGTTGATTGAGAATTTCAGATTGATCACTCAGTACATTGAGTTGTACATTTGTATTTGCATCGTTAAATTCTTCAATATAGATTTTAATCTTATCAGCGGTAGAAATCAAATCCTCAGAATTGGTAGAATTGATATCGATCACTACCGAAAGATTACCATTGTAATAGGTCGCATTGGGTGTCTCTGAAAAACGATCACTGATCGAAGCGACATCTTCAAGCTTCACGATTGTTCCATCAGGCTTCGCAGCAACAACTATCTGAGAGAGCTCATCAGCATAGTATCCTTTGTTATTAGCACGGATTAAAAAGTCTTCAGCTTCTGTTTTTAGACGCCCCCCTGTCACAATCAAATTAGAGGATGCTACCGCATTAGCCACAGAGCTAAAACTAAGTCCATATGCTAAGAGTTTGGATTCCTTTACGGCTATTTCAATTTCTTCGTCTGGATAACCACTTACTACAATTTGTGATATTCCATCCATAGCGCGAATATCATTCTCGATCTGTCTACCAATTTTCTTAAGGCTCAAAAGGGGAACATTTTCACCGCTCAAAGCAAAACTAATCGTAGGTCGAATCATTTCTTGTTTAGAGACCACTAGTGGCTCCATCCCTGTTGGGTACCCAGGAACACGATCAACTGCATTTTTAACTTCGAGAAGCATAAAATCGATGTCGCGCCCTTTTTCAATTTCAACAGTAACCGAACCAGCATTTTCACTTGAAACGGAAGTCACACGATCGACTCCTTGCAATCCTTTGAGGTTATCCTCAATTTTAAGAACAATTCCCTCCTCAATTTCGACAGGAGAAGCCCCTGGATAGGCAATAGACACTGTGATGATCTTTGATTCTGTCAAGGGAAAGAACGATGATTTCAAGGACTTTGCTCCGAATAGACCAAATAAAAAGAAGGCAACAACAATTAAGTTTACTGCAACGTGATATTTGATAAAATAGTTTAGTAATTTTTTCATCTTCGTGTACTTAAACTTAGTTCAAAGGCGTTGATTTCACTTCCATTCCCTCAAAAGCTCCTAATACAGGAATTGCAAGAATTTTGGTTCCATCTTCAATTCCACGAACAATCGCTTGTGTTTCTGTATAATAGACTACCTCAACTTGTAGTAACCTTAATTTCTCATCTTCAACCACAAATAATTGCTGATCAGCATTGAGTAAACCACGCTTCACTGAAAAGGCACTATCAATATCGATTGCATTTAACTGTGCATTTAAATACACCCCTTCTTTTAAACGCTGATCTTCAACAAGAATAAACACTTGTACCGATTGTGTTTGAGCGTCTACTGAGGCATTAATTCGATTAATCGTCCCATTGTATTTTTGATTACCGTCTAAGGAATAGAGAAGAACCTCTGACCCCTCTGAAATAAAATTCACATAGGTTTTTGGTAGTTGTACTGCCAACTCATAAACACCAGGTTTGATAAACACTCCCATTTGTTGACCTGGTCGAATAAGTGACCCTTCAGTCATTCCTGCTTCCACTAACACTCCTGTAAATGGAGCTTTGTAGCTGTAATAGGACAATGTTTGCTCCATACTCTGCAAATTGTAATAATTAGAAAGTACTCCTCTTCCAGATATAAACAACTTTAGTTTATTGGACATCTCTGGCAATTCTGGCACTGCTTGATCAACTGAATATTCCGATAAAAATGCAGACCATTGGCCAAATTCATTAGAAAAATCAAGTTGTAAATCTGGTAGTATTGACGTCAATAAACTCAAAAAATTAGCTCTTGCAGCACGAACACTTGCACTGTAATCTGCATCGTCAATTTGATAGATCAGTGCTCCTTCTCGGTAGGTTTGTCCAGTTTTAAATAAAGGATCTATTCTCTCGAGAACTCCTTGAACCCGGGAGGTCAAAGTAATTCTCTGATAAGCCACAAGTACACCATTGGTTGGAACTTGAGTCTTAATTGTTTGATTAGCAACTTTTTGAGTATAAACTTCTTTGACCGTGTTATTAGATTTAGAACCATACACCGGCTTACTATCAATAATCACACCTGATAACATAAATGAAACTACTACAATGACGATTCCAAGAACAGCTAAAATTATTTTTCTAAGCTGATTCATTCGATATAAATTATCCATAATTATAAATAATATTAATAAAGTATTTAGACGTTTAAAGTATCCTAAGGTTTAATCCAAATCAATTAAATCTGAAATTTTTTCCCACTCCTTCATAAGAGACTCTAGCTCTTTTTTGTTGTTTTGATAACTGTCAAAAAACTTAGGATCAGCAGCAGTTGCATCGTAGTTGATGAGCAACTCTTGATCCTGATCTGCAATTTTCTTTTCCAGGTCACTTATTCTTGATTCGATCTTAGAGAGCCTATTGTTGAGAGATTTCTGTTCTTTTTGTCTCTGGTAGTCTTGCTTCTCCTTTTTTTTCTTTTCCTCCTTAGGCTTTTCTTTTTGCTCAATAGCTCTAAAATCAACAGCCTGTCGCTCGGTTAGATAATAATCGATATCACCGAGGTATTCTTTAATTGATCCATCTTTGAATTCATAAACTTTATTGGTGAGTCCTTGTAAAAAATCCCTATCGTGAGAAACAAGGATCAAGGTACCCTCAAAATTGCTTAGTGCTTGTTTTAAGACGTTCTTAGAGGCAATATCCAAGTGGTTGGTCGGTTCGTCCATCACAAGCACATTGAAAGGTTCTAAGAGCATTTTTGCTAATGCCAATCGATTTCGTTCTCCTCCCGATAGAACTTTGACAAACTTATCGACCTCATCGCCTTGAAACAAAAATGAACCGAGAATATCTCTGACCTTAGCTCTGTTGGTTTCATTGGCAGCATCAATCATCGTGTCCAAAACCGTTTTATTGGGATTCAAATACTCTGCTTGATTTTGAGCAAAGTACCCTATTTGAACATTGTGGCCGAGTTTGATGTTCCCACTACTCGCCTTGAGTTCACCGACAATCATCTTTGCTAAGGTGGTCTTTCCCTGTCCGTTTTGACCCACAAATGCCGTCTTAGAATCACGTTCTAAAAGCAAATTGATATCCTCTAAAACCATGTGATCTCCATATGATTTCGACAATTCATGCAACTCTAAAATAACCTTACCTGGCACTATGGACACCGGAAAGCGAACATTCATCACAGAACCGTCCTCCACATCGACCTCAATACGATCCATCTTGTCAAGTTTTTTGATTAGCGATTGTGCCATGGAAGCTTTAGAAGCTTTAGCTCTAAACTTTTCGATGAGTTTTTCAGTTTGTTCAATCTGTTTTTGTTGATTCTTTTGAGCGTTGAGCTGATGTTCGATAATCTCTGATCGAAGTGATAAAAACTCAGAATAGGGTTTGGGGTAATCGTATATTCTACCCAGTACAATTTCAATGGAACGATTGGTCACATGATCCAAAAACATTTTATCGTGTGAGACAATTACCACAGCTCCGGGATACGTATTTAAAAAAGATTCTAACCAGATGATGGATTCGATATCCAAATGGTTGGTAGGCTCATCGAGCAACAAGACATCGTTGGATTGCAAAAGGAGTTTAGCGAGTTCAATACGCATCCTCCATCCTCCCGAAAATGTTTCTGTCAACTTGACAAAATCAGAAGGTTTAAACCCTAATCCTTGTAGAATTTTTTCGGTTTGCCCTTGATAATTATATCCGCCTAAAAGTTCGTAATGATGGGAAACATCACTGAGCTTATCAATCAAATCGTGATACGATTGAGATTCGTAATCCGTACGCTCAGCTAATTGCTGATTAATCCCTTCAATTTCTTTTTCCAAAGCCTTGATTTCAACAAATGCCAATTCAGCTTCTTCGACAACGGTACGCCCCATTTCAAAGTCGATATCCTGTCTTAAAAATCCAATTCGACACTCTTTTTCTTTGGCAATCGTTCCTCCATCGGACTCCAAATCTCCAGCCAATAGTTTTAAGAGAGTGGACTTACCTGCACCATTTTTTCCAATCAACCCCACGCGATCTCCTCCTTTTAAACGAAATGAAATTTCCTTAAAAAGTAATTCTCCAGAAAAGGAAACTGATAAGTTGTGTATATTGAGCATCTAGGTAATATTAGTTACATTCCGTAAAAAGGGAAAAACGTATTTTTGTATAAATTTTTTGCAAATGTTAAAAAAAGGAAGCAAACTCTATAGTATTTTTAAAGGAAGTTGTCCTAAATGTCAAGAGGAAAGTATGTATAAGGAATCAAACCCTTATAAAATGGGGAAGATTTTTGACATGAATGAAAAATGTTCTCACTGTGGTTTAACTTATAAGATTGAACCTTCCTTCTTTTACGGAGCGATGTATGTGAGTTATGGGCTGGGGATTGCCTTTTCGGTTGCAGCTTTCATAATTACCAAAGTTTTTTTAAATGGCAGTTTAATTCAATCATTCTTTGGAATTTTAGCAACACTGATTGTATTTTATCCTATTATTCTGAGAGGTTCGAGAAATATTTGGATCAATATCTTTATCAAATACGATCCCAGCAAAGTTAAAAAGATTCAGTAGTTAGGATTTATTATAAAAACGCTGTACATCCACTTCAGGATCTAAAACTGCACCTTGTTCGATGTAATCATACAATTGCTTGCTAAGAGTAGGAGCTACTAAAACTCCCCTTGTCCCCATTCCATTGAGCACAAAGACATTTTGATGATCCAAATGCCTTCCAACAAGAGGTCTGCGATCGATGATTGTTGGTCGTATACCAGCAATTTGATCGATAACTGTATAGGGTGCTTCTATGAGTTTATCAAGTTTAGACAAGAGTTCTTCTTTTGCTTTCTCACTAGGCCTGTTGGTCTTATCATTCCAATTATAAGTAGCTCCTACATAATAGCGATCATCTCCAAGAGGAAGTAAAAAAACCCCTGCTTTTAAGATGGTATCAATTTTAAGATCTGCTGATTCAATCAAGACCAATTCACCTTTGGTACCTTGAAGTGGAAGTTCTTTAAATAAGGGATTGGATTTAAGACCATAACCTGTTGCAAAAACAATTTTCTTTGCCTTATAACCCTTATAACTAACAGTGGAATCTTGAAACTGAAGTTGATCAAAATCAAAATGTTCAAAAACAAATGAATTCAGAGCTTTCAATCGCTTGCGATAACTATCGATTAAATTTCTAACGTTCAAACGACCCACGCCTTCCAATTGTCCCAATCCGTAGGGAGCTTTGACATAAGGATTTTCATTTTGCAATACTTTTGAAGACATGAATTGATCCATATGAGGCTTGTCGATCGCTTCAAACCAAAGATTTTGCTCCTCAATCGAAGCAAATTTTCGATGGACCTTTAAGGGGACCAAAAAACAATCATTTAATTTCTGCTCTAATGATTTGTAAAAGGGTAATGCATACTCTAGCTGACTAACCGCATTCCAAGCCAATGTAAAGCGCTTTAAAATAACAGGATTGTACATTCCACCAGCAACCCAAGAGGATTGTTGAGAATCGTCATCAAATACGATAAAAGATTTAGAATTTCGCTCTAAGTGTTCGCAAAAACTGAGTCCTGAAATTCCAAAGCCAACGACAATATAATCTCTTAGTAGTTCCACATATCGGCTTCTTTGTTACGAATCCACTCTCTTATTCTGTTGGATTCCAAGAGCTGATACAGCGAATTGTTTTTTAAGTAGTCCTTGATCTGTCTGTTGTCGTAGATATTGTCTTCAGAAATAATCAAGGAATTAAAGTAGCGGGCTTCAAATATGTCCCCAAATGAATTGGGATTGAAGTCGTTATTAGGGTTATAGACTTTAGCCTCATGCAAGATATCTCTTGCTTCAGGATACCACACCCAGAACAAAGGAATCAAGTTTTGATAAGGATCCTCCCCTGAATCGATAAAGTTGACATCAGGAGCCATAGGCGCAAAGGCTAGTAATCGGTATTTCAACTCACCCAATCGCTTATCAAAATACCAAGTACCTCTTAAGATGTATTGTTTGATATCAGCTGCAGTAATAGTTCTTCTTGTGATATACTGTTCCGATACTGGCTCATTGGCGTTGTACTGCTCCAAACCTAAATCAGTCGTATCTACCTTAACAAGTGAAGCTTTAAGATCTTCTAAGGTTCTCTTTTCAAGTATATAAGCATCGGTATAAACTGACTTAATTTCACCTGTTTTGATTTTATTAATCAATACATCATAGAGCGATCTTCTGTAGGATTCAACTCTCAAAGTATCGATCGGATAATAGAGTGGGAAATTCAGTTTTTCATTCAAATCCACAACTTCCATAACGGTCTTTGACCAAAAAACATCCTTTTTATTAACACCTGGAATGTAAAGGGGGCTGCTCTTTTGTTCGGTTGTCGATTTGAAATATTGTGAAGCAGGATCTACAACATCAGAGGATTCTTGAGCTCTCATAAAAGAAATACTCAGAATGCTCAAACCAAGTAGAATTATGTAAAGTTGTTTTTTCATCATGATTAATTCGTAAGTTCGATAATTACAGCAGTCACATTTTTGAATCGATAGCCTCTATTATCTGGGTTTTCAACATCAATATCAAAGATTTGAATCAAATCTCCTCTTCGAGCTCTTTGCAAGGTTGCCTTAGCTCTCGCATCCAACTTATTACCATTAACAGCAACAGTAGGCTGTCCAGGCACTTTAAATTTAAATCCTTTCACTCTAAGAGTCAAGTCAAAATCAAAATCTTCTAACATGGCCCCTACTGATGCAATCTCTAAATTATTTCTAGGCATCTTAACCGTTCCTGATTCTCCACGAATCGTTCCCAGTGGTTTAGGGATGTCTTTAATTCTAAATACAGAGGTCGTATTGATCGTATTACCGTCAGGTAATTTTCCGGATGCTGTAATGGATACCTCTCTTCCTTTTCCAGGGTTTAGAATATAATTACTACCAGAAACTTTTTTAAGACCATCAGCCCTTGCCGTAACAAAGTTGTTTGCTATTCCAGGAATGGAAATCGTAATAGGGTTATCTAAACCACGATACACAACGTTCATTTTATTAGCAGAAATCACTGCTGAATTCGGTTTTGTAATGGTTGCAAAACTCGCATTGACAGGTACTTGTGTCTCCGCTCCATCTTGCACAAAAACAAGCACTCCTTCAATTTTGTGATCTCCTGCATTACCTGCATTGACATCAAGTTTTACTCTTCCGTTTTCAATCGTAAAATCTCTACCGTCTACAAGTGATTTACCATCCAAAGATAGCTGAACCTTGTTAGGTCTAGTAGAAGCATCTTTTCTTCCAAGTACAATATTTCCTTGGAAGTTTTCGCCCTGATAAAAAGCTGATTTCTCCAGTTCTAGTAATGTCGTGTAATTGGTATATGAAACCTCCTGAGTTAATTGCCCCTGCAACATGGCTTTAAGGATGTTCTGAATAGAATTCATCACATCCGATTGAATTTGAGTGATATTGGTTAGCGAAGCGACCATAGGATAGCCCTCATAGTGAAAATTCAACCAATGAACATTTGAATTAACTCTGTTTTTAACCTCGTTGTTTTCGTCACCTGTTGAAAAACGATTCGATATCACTTCTTTAATTCCAACGTATTCATTGGGAGTTATTTTTAATAATGTTTCACGAAAAGAAATGATTCGACTCATGAATTCTTCACCTTCTGGAGTACGTTTGTTCGCTTTAAAAAAGTACTGATCCAAATAATCCGATCGATCCATGATTTCATAATCAGTAGAATCTTTCACTCTCTTGAGCATGTCTGTTTTAATATCAGCCAAATACTTAAAATATTCGTCGGCAATCGTGGTAATCTCAACTCCCTTTTGATAGAGATCTGAATATTTATCAGGGTTTTCAGAGGCTTTTACTTCTAAACCTTTTAAAAAGGCTTCGTTATTTCTAGAGATCTCTTCATTGGAATACTCCAATTTTTCATTGAGAATTCCAAAGGCAGACAAGACTTCCTTACTCATATTTAAAGCGAGCATCGCTATAAATACGAGATACATTAAGTTGATCATTCGCTGTCTTTGAGAGTTGGCTGAAGCCATATAGAGTCCTTCTTAGGGGTTTTTAATTCGATTTTCTATTCATTGCAGAAAGCATTCCTTCATAAACCTCATTCAGTGTTGTAAGGTTTTTAGAAAGTTGTTCCATTTGCTTTTGTAGCGCTTCTGCATTTTGAGCTACCGTAGATTGAACATTAGCCTGTAATTGAGCTGAATCCAATTGATTTTGATAGAGTTGATTGAGGGATTCCATCTGTGAAGCAGCTTTGTTGAGCTCCTGGGAATACTTTTGAGTAGCTCGTATCGAATCTGCAGTAGGAGCAATACCTTCTGCAGCTGCTTCAAAACTCTTAATACTTTTTGCGAGATTATCCATTAAATCAGAATCAATCTTTGCTTCTTCTAAAAGGGCATCTAATTTCTTAGAGAGCATACCATTCGCATTTGTTCCCGATTCTCCTTTACCTGTTAATTCCGGAAAAACTTTAGACCAATCCCAAGCCTGTGAATCTTCTTGAACAGGTTCAAAAGCAGCTAAAGCAAAAATAAATGCCTCCGTTAACAATCCAATTGCCAATAGGTTACTTCCATTAAAAGGACCAAACTCCCAGTGCGTCAGTTTAAAGAGCGCTCCGACGATAACAATTGATGCCCCCAACCCATAAGCCAAATTATAGGCCTGCTTTTTCTTTATGCTTTGTTTTGATGCCATATTTATTGAAACATTTTAATTCTACTTAACCGTTGTTGGGTCCCCCATATAATCCTGAACTGTTCTAAATCCTATGTAGGAATGAACAGAATCCTTGTGTTCATAGTCTCTTGTATTAACCTGCAAAAAGTATGCGATATCTTTCCAAGATCCACCTCTAATCACTTTGTATTCACTATTGTCAGATCCAACAGTAGGATTTAGTGTCGAAGCGTAGTCATAAGCGTTATAAGCATAGCTGGAATTGGTCCATTCAGAAACATTTCCAGACATATTGTACAAATTGTAATCGTTTGGAGCAAAAGATCGCGCCTCAACAGTAAAAAGTGCTGAATCTGCAGCATAGTCACCTCTGGCTGGTTTAAAGTTTGCCATAAAACAGCCGTTGTCCGCAATCATATAGGGACCTCCCCAAGGATACATAGCCCCATCAATTCCACCACGAGCAGCGTATTCCCATTCTGCTTCTGTTGGAAGTCTATAGGTGCTTACCGTTTGTTCTCCCTTAACTTTCAATTGGTCGTTCTTAATCTTGGTTCTCCAATTGCAAAAAGCTCTAGCCTGATCCCAACTCACTCCAACTACTGGATACTCGCTATAGGCATCGTGCCAAAAGTAATCGTTGTGCATTGGCTCAATATATGAGTACGAGAAATCCTTAATCCAAACTGTAGTATCTGGATATACTTTGACAACTTCTCTTTTTATAAATTCACTTCGATCAGAACCTGGAGATTTAGAAGCTGCCTCAACATCAAAACTGCTAAATTTATACTTGAGCTCATTGATTTTCATCGCTCTTCTTCCATTAAAACTCTCAGAAGCATCAATAAAGACTTCATCCATTACTTCAGCATAATACTCATCAGGAAAATCGTCCGTATCCCAAATTAGTTCAATATCATTATTCAGAGAGTACAGTGAGTATGGATTGTCATCATCTGGAAGGGCATTAAAAAAACGAAACTTTTGATAAGGAGTCATCCCTACCGTATCGATATCTTTAAAAGAATAATCTCCAATTCCGCCATCCTCTGTAGTCAACCCGAGTTCATCAGCTAATATCGCTAGCTTCGTTCTTACAATGGAATCGCGAACCCAGTGAACAAATTGTCTGTATTCTGCATTGGTAATCTCGGTGTCATCCATATAAAATGATTGCAAGGTAACAGTTTTTACTGCCTCCATACCAACATTTCCGATATCCTTGTTGGTTTTACCCATTACAAATGAACCCGATGGAATCAATTCCATTCCGTACGGTTTTTTTGCAATCCATTTTTGCCCTCTCACTCCCACCAACTCACCTTTGTTTCCTATTTTTGAGCAAGATGAAAATAAGAGGATTGTTACTAGTATTAAATACGAGTAGTACTTCATAAATATTAACTGTTCAATTAATTAAAATTGTATTGTAAATATAGATTTAATATACAACTTACGAAAATATTAATTATTACATGAGAAAAGCTCAGCAAAAGCCTTTTTTTTGAGCCTTGATCCAACGATCTGGAATGATCTCATTACAGGCATCTCTATAATCATTTTCACTGCAAGGTAATAACGCAGCAGAATTAGAATTATTGTCCATGGGACTCAATTGTTCCAATAAGACCCACCAACGACCAGTTTTTTTACTCTTAAAGAAAATTAAATCCAAGGATGCAAGAGTCACTGTGTATTTTAAGAAGTAGTCGGATTGACGAATTGGGTCCTCTACAATTCTAATGGAAAAGCCTTCTAAAAAATACCAAACCATTTGAGAAATCAACTTATTAGACATGGGATGGTTATCGCTTTCAAAAACCCCAAATAAGGATAATTTTGGACTCAGACCCGCATATCGTGTCAACGCACAAATCTCTCTTCCACTAAATCCATTGGGAGTATAATTACTTCCACTTCCCATATCAGAGGCTTGTATGGCTCGAGCATCGATACTCAAGAAATGTGCATCACGAAGAAGAGGTTCACAGGCAGCTAAATCATGGACTACTTCCCCTAATCGATAGGATTCAAAATACAACTTATCCATTAAGTCACGCTCCTCCTGTGTGTTGAAAAAAGATTGATAGCCAAGATTGGTAAAGGATTTTAAATTCGAAGGAGATTCTGATATAATCTTACTCATGTACGAATGCGATGAAATCAGCTGATCAGCAATTCCAAAATCAAAACGATGGTCAATGGATACCAAATGAATCATTTCACCAAATTGGTCAAATGATCGATACAGCGGATAACTCAAGTCTTGAGTTGCTCCGATAACAATGGGTACAATTCCCAACTGAAGAAGTTCACTTACGACTTCTTTGACAACCACATAAGTATCATCCACGGAATTTCCCAATGGGACATTACCTAAATCAGCAATTTGAAGCTTCCAATTCCCTCTATTGAGTTTGTATAATTCTGTTCTAAAATCGTCTAGATCAATCGGTGATATTTTTTGCTCAAAAGCATTTCTGTTCTCAGATACACCTAACAATGCTAACTGAACACCCTCCAGCTCCGGCAAACCATCTTGTCTACTGTGTATCGCAATTGAATTTCCCAAACTCTGAGGCAATAAAAGTGCATTGTGCGCAAGAACCTTTTCAGAAACTGGGAGTAAGTATTCAAAAGCCATTTACTGTTTTTTTGATTTTTTTGCTACCGGTTTTTTTGTAGCTTTTTTCTTTTTAGGAGCATTCTTTTCCAACAAAGCCTGAGCTTCTTCTAGAGTCATATCAGTAACATCAATTGTTTTGGCGAGCTCTACTTTTAACTTTCCTTTGATGATATGATGTCTTCCCCATCGGGCCTTTTCAACTCGAATACCTTCTTCTTCCCAATTGTGGATTAATTTTTCACGCTCTTTTTGCAATTTATCTTTGATTAACTCTTCGATATCGGAGTTTGATAAATGGTCAAAATTGTATTTCTTGTTGACATTGATAAACATGCCATTCCATTTGATAAAAGGGCCAAAACGACCTACCCCTTTACTGACATCATTACCTTGATAAGTGTAAATTGGGGCGTCAGCAGATTCTTTTTCTTTAACAAGTTCGATGGCACGATCCAAGGTAATATCCATCGCACTTTCAGTAGCTGGGATCGATATAAACTTTTTTCCGTGCTTGACATAGGGTCCAAAACGACCCACATTGGCTTGTAGCTCTTGTCCTTTGAACTCCCCTATGGTCCTAGGCAATTTAAAAAGATCTAATGCTTCCTGAAACGTAATCGTATCAAGTGATTGATCCGGCAATAAACTTGCGAAAACTGGCTTCTCTTCATTATCAGCACTTCCTATTTGCGCCATAGCACCAAAACGCCCAAGACGCACCAATAATGGTCTACCCGATTTGGGATCCACACCTAAAACACGTTCACCTGATGCTCTATCAGCAGTATCGATAACCTCTTCTACATTGGGATGAAAATCCAAATAAAAATCCTTCATCACTGATTTCCAATCTTTATCACCTATGGCTATTTCATCAAAATCTTCCTCTACTTTGGCAGTAAAATTGTAATCCAATATCTGCTCAAAATTTTCTACCAAAAAATCATTGACGATCATTCCTATATCAGTTGGAACTAACTTACCCTTATCGGAACCGACTTTTTCGGTATGTTTTTTCTCAGTGAGAGCTGAAGACTTTAAACTCAACTGTAGGTATGAACGATCTTCTCCATCGATGGTACCCTTCGCTACGTACCCTCTGTTTTGAACTGTTGATATCGTCGGTGCATAGGTTGAAGGTCTACCAATACCCAAAGCTTCTAGTTTTTTAACAAGTGATGCTTCTGTGTAGCGATACGGAGGTCTCGTAAAACGCTCTGTAGCCGTCATCAGTTTTAAAGAAAGTTCATCACCTTGCTGCATCGTTGGCAACATTCCAGATTGTTCTTCAAGATCATCATCATCCTGACCTTCTAAATACACTTTTAAAAAACCGTCAAAAGCAATCATTTCACCTGTTGCTGATAATTGTTCCTTATGAGTGGAAGCATCTATTTTAACTGAGGTACGCTCTAGTTTTGCATCACTCATTTGCGATGCAAGTGTTCTTTTGTAGATCAAATCGTATAAACGAGCTTGATCACGCTCAAGTGAAATTTCACTTCGCATTAAATCTGTTGGGCGAATTGCCTCATGAGCCTCCTGAGCTCCCTTAGTTTTGGAACTGTAATTTCGAATCTGAACATATTCTTTACCGTATTGAGTCGTAATTGCTTCCTGTGCAGCAGTTAACGCTTCAGACGATAAATTGACAGAATCAGTTCTCATGTAGGTTATAAGTCCTTGCTCATATAGACGTTGAGCTACTTGCATGGTTCTCGATACCGAGAAATAGAGTTTTCTTGAGGCTTCCTGTTGAAGCGTAGAGGTTGTAAAAGGTGCTGATGGAGATTTCTTTACGGGTTTCTTATCCAGACTCTCAACAGAGTAGCTAGCTTCTTTATTGAGATTTAAAAACGCAATGGCCTCTTCCTTGGTTGCAAATGACTTTGGAAGCCTTGCTTCAAACAACTGTCCTTCTTGAGTCTGCATTTGTGCAACTACCTTATAGGAGGCCTCAGCTTGAAAAGACTTAATTTCTCTTTCGCGTTCCACAATGAGTCGAACCGCAACCGATTGAACTCTACCCGCAGAAAGACCTGGTTTAATTTTCTTCCACAGAACTGGTGATAATTCATAACCGACCAATCGATCTAAAACTCTTCGTGCTTGCTGAGCGTTAACTAAATTGTAATCGATTCCTCTCGGATTTTCGATGGCCTTTTCAATGGCAGACTTAGTAATCGAGTTAAAAACAATTCGCTTGGTCTTCTGTGGATCTAATTTTAAGGTTTCTGACAAATGCCAAGAAATAGCTTCTCCTTCACGGTCCTCATCCGAAGCTAACCAAACCATTTCTGCTTTTGAAGCTAAGGTTTTTAATTCTTTGACTACTGATTTCTTTTCAGATGACACAATGTATTTAGCAGAAAAATCTCCATCTACATCTACTGCTAATTCCTTTGATGGTAAATCAACAATATGCCCAAAACTAGAGGCTACCTTGTAGTTTGATCCTAAAAATTTTTCTATGGTCTTTGCCTTTGCAGGGGACTCTACAATTACTAAATTCTTCGCCATGAAATCAATTATTTTGAAACAAAAGTATGTGATTTTTTTATTTATCCCATTGCATTTTTTTTATTACCCCAATAAAAAGCACTATTTAGAAGAGATCGTACAAATAAAAATTTATGACAATATGTCAGTTTTCACAGAATAGTATTATCTTTGCATAGCTCGTATAATACTACTACCTAAGCCCTATGGAGAAAGAGATCAACCCAGATATACAAGGAACAACTTTAGAAATAGAATATAAAAAAACTAACGATAAGAAAGTACTCATCGAAAGTTACGGTTGTGCGATGAATTTTTCTGATTCAGAAATCGTCGCTTCCATTTTATCTAAGGAAGGTTACAATACAACTCAAGCCCTCGATGAAGCCGATTTAATCCTAATCAATACCTGTTCGATTCGCGATAAGGCGGAACAAACAGTCAGAAATCGACTTAAAGCATTTAATTCTCAAAAAAAGAAAAACAAAAACTTAAAGGTCGGTGTATTGGGATGTATGGCAGAACGTCTTAAACAACAACTACTAGAAGAAGAGAAAATTGTCGATATGGTTGTTGGACCTGATGCCTACAAAGACATCCCCAACCTGCTTCACGAAGTCGATGCCGGAAATAACGCCGTCAATGTCATCCTTTCAAAAGAAGAAACCTATGGAGATATTTCACCTGTTCGACTTTCGACCAATGGAGTTACTGCTTTTGTATCGATTACTAGAGGATGTGACAATATGTGCACCTTCTGCGTGGTTCCTTTCACAAGAGGAAGAGAACGCTCAAGAGATCCTAAATCCATTTTAAATGAAATTGGAGAACTTCGAGAAAAAGGTTACAAAGAGGTAACGCTTCTAGGTCAAAACGTCGATTCCTATTTATGGTATGGAGGTGGACTCAAAAAAGACTTTAAGAAAGCTTCAGAACTTCAAAAGGCGACTGCTGTTGATTTTGCAATGCTCCTTGACAAGGTAGCAACAGCTTTTCCAAAAATGAGATTTCGCTTTTCGACTTCGAACCCTCAGGACATGCACCGTTCGGTGATTGAAACCATGGCAGCTCACGAAAATATCTGCAACCACATTCACCTTCCTGTACAATCAGGCTCTGATCGTATTTTAAAGGCTATGAACCGACAACACACTGTTGAAGAATATAAAAAATTAGTGGATATAATTTTTGAACTCATACCAGAGTGCGCTATCTCACAAGATATCATCAGCGGTTTCCCAACGGAGACCGAAGAAGATCATTTAGACACTATTTCTCTGATGGAGTACGTCAAATATGACTTTGGATATATGTATGCCTATTCAGAGCGCCCAGGGACTTTCGCTGGAAAAAATTTAGAAGACGATGTTCCATTAGAGACCAAAAAGAGACGACTTGCTGAAATTATTGATGTACAGCAAAAACACTCTGCATTTAGAACTGCTCAGCATGTCGGAAAAAAACAAATTGTTCTCGTTGAAGGAACCTCAAAAAAATCTGAAAACGATTTGATGGGAAGAAACAACTACAATAATGTTGTGGTATTCCCAAGAGAAGATTATAAGATTGGTGATTTTGTTCTGGTCGATATCACAGACTGTACTTCAGGGACCCTTCTAGGAAAGGCTATTGAATTAAAAAACTAAGCTCATGGAATCCATACAAAGCATCAAACAACGTTTTGAAATTATTGGAAATGACTCCAAGCTCAATAGAGCCATCGAAAAAGCGATACAAGTAGCTCCAACCGATATTTCGGTTCTCGTTACAGGAGAAAGTGGTGTTGGTAAAGAATCTTTACCTAAGATCATACACTCCTTATCACATCGTAAGCACGCCAAATACATTGCCGTCAATTGTGGCGCCATTCCAGAAGGAACGATTGATTCAGAACTGTTTGGTCACGAAAAAGGAGCCTTTACAGGAGCAACTCAAACACGTTCTGGATACTTTGAAGAGGCTGATGGCGGAACCATTTTCCTCGATGAAGTAGGTGAGCTTCCACTGACCACACAAGTGCGCCTCTTACGTGTTTTAGAAAATGGAGAGTTTTTAAAAGTTGGCTCGTCTCAGGTTCAAAAGACCAATGTGAGAATTGTAGCGGCAACCAATGTCAACATGATGGAAGCCATCGAAAAAAATAAATTTAGAGAAGACCTCTACTACCGCCTGAGTACTGTTGAAATTTCAATGCCACCACTTAGGGATCGCAAAGAAGACATTCATTTGCTCTTTAGAAAGTTTGCATCTGATTTTGGACAAAAGTACAAGATGCCTACTATTCGATTAAAAGAAGATGCACAATCTTTTTTGGAACGCTTCAACTGGCCAGGAAACGTACGACAACTTAGAAACATTGCTGAACAAATTTCTGTTCTAGAATCAGATCGCTCTATCGACGCGACTACACTATTAAACTATTTACCAGATGCATCGAGCAGAAACTTACCTTCTGTGATCAAGGACGAAAAGAAAAAAAGTGATTTTTCAAATGAGAGAGAAATTCTCTACAAGGTCCTCTTTGATATGAAAGCGGATTTAAACGATCTCAAAAAACTCACCTTGGAACTCATGGCAGGAAAAGGCAGTGAGGAAATTCATAAGTCTCAAGACAAACTCATCAAAAAACTCTACAGTAAAGAAGAGATAGAGCAGGTGCAAACACCTTCCAAAGAAGAATCTCATGAGCCTAGAGAAGTTGAACTACTTCCCTCTCACGAAGAATTACAGGAAGAAACCATTTTCATCAATGAGCCTCATTATTCCTCAAAGGACAAATATGACTTTGCAGAAGAGATTCAAGAGGAAGAAACCCTATCTTTACAACAGAAAGAAATTGAATTGATAAAAAAGGCTTTGGAACGCAATAAAGGAAAACGCAAACTAGCAGCCTCAGAGTTGGGAATTTCTGAACGCACACTCTATCGCAAAATAAAACAATATGACCTCTAATGAAGTTTAAAATTAGCTTTACAATTATAGTTGCAACGCTGCTCTCCAGTTGTGGTATTTACAATTTTACAGGTGGAAATGTGGGAACTGCACAGACTTACCAAGTCAATTTTTTTGACAACCTCGCAACTCAGAGCCCTGGTTCTGTTATTGAACCGGGTTTAGATCGCGACTTTACTATTGCGCTTCAGGATATGATTCAAAATCAAACTTCTCTCAAGCTCAGCTCTGACAATGCAGACCTTATATACGAAGGTGAAATCACCGAATACAGAATTGCTCCTATGAGTGCAACTGCAAATATGACTGCAGCTCAAAACAGACTTTCGATGAGTGTAAACGTACGCTTTACCAACACCACCAAAGAGGATGCTGATTTCGAACGTCGTTTTAGCTTTTTCTTTGACTACCCTGCAGATGCACTGTTAAACTCCGTAAAAACTGAGGCCCACCAAGTACTCTTTGAACGCATCACTCAAGATATTTTTAACGCCTCATTAGCAGATTGGTAAGATGAATGTAAATGAGTTCACCCAAATATTAAAAGATCCCAAGTTTTTGGATTCAAAGGAGCAAACAGCTCACTTAGAAGAACTGCTCCAGGACTATCCGTATTTTCAGGCAGCTCACTCATTGTATATCAAAGGACTTAAAAATCAAAATTCTCACAAATACAACAAAGCTTTAAAGGAAGCTGCTGCTCGAACTACAGATCGCAGTATCCTTTTTAATTTCATTAGCTCAGAGGACTTCAACATTCTCAATGAAGAGACTCAAAATCTAATTGAAGAAGATCATATCGAAAATGATTCCTCTTCAAAAGACAAAGAAGAGCTTCAACCTAACGACACACTGATCATCGATCAGCCTCTAGAATTTGACCGTAATGAAATGCACTCTTTTGCCACCTGGCTATCACTGACCAGTTCTAAACCTCTATCTCAAAAGCGAGATCGATCAAAAGAAGTAAAAAAAGAGGAAGAAAAAGAAGACCGTAAGCGCTCTAAAAAGACTGCTCAAATCGAAGCCTTTTTACAGCAAAAACCAAAGATCAAACCTCAAAAAGACTACACTCCAACCATTGATATCAATCTCAGCACAAGTATCGATGAAAGGGAGATCATGACTGAAACTTTAGCAAGAGTATATCTCGAACAAAAGAATTACGACAAAGCAATTCAAGCATATACGATTTTAATTTTGAAATATCCAGAAAAAAATAGTTTCTTTGCAGGCCAGATTAAGGCAATTAAAAAAAGACAAAAAGATAAATAATAAAAGACATGAGTACATTTAGTATATTTTTAGTGCTAATTATCATCGTAAGCATCTTGTTGATGTTAGTGATTATGGTTCAAAACCCTAAAGGTGGAGGATTGTCTAGTTCACTAGGTGGAGGAGCAAATCAAGTAGTTGGTGGAGTTAAACAAACAAGTGATTTCTTGGATAAGAGTACTTGGACTTTAGCTGCTTTGTTAGTAGTTCTGATACTAATGTCGAATGTTGCACTTAAGAGCAACTTTGGAGCTGCACAAGAATCTAAGATCTTAAATAGCGACGCTCCAATCGAAGTACAAGAAACACTTCCAACTGAAGTTCCTGCTGCTACTGATGACAGTCAACAATAGTACAAAATAACAGTATTTTAAAATGCCGGCTGACAAGCTGGCATTTTTTTTATCCTTCAACCCCCTTCTTTTAATTTGGCATAGTTTATGCCTTTTAGATATTAAAAATAACAAAACAATATCATAAAATTATGGCTAAAATAAACATCAAACCCTTGGCTGATCGTGTATTGATCGAGCCTGTTGCAGCTGAAACAAAGACTGCTTCAGGAATCTATATTCCTGATACTGCTAAAGAAAAACCTCAAAACGGAGTCGTAGTGGCTGTTGGTCCTGGTACCAAAGACAACCCTATGACAGTAAAAGTTGGTGATTCTGTCATCTATGGAAAGTACACTGGAACTGATTTAAAATTAGAAGGTGTCGATTACCTAATGATGCGCGAAAGTGACATTTTAGCAATTGTTTAATTAAAAATTCTCTAGAAAAATGGCAAAAGAAATAAGTTTTGATATTGAAGCAAGAGACGGCCTTAAAAAAGGTGTCGATGCATTGGCAAATGCCGTAAAAGTAACCCTAGGACCTAAGGGTAGAAATGTAATTATCAGCAAATCATTCGGTGCTCCTCACGTGACTAAGGATGGGGTAACTGTTGCAAAGGAAATTGAACTTTCTGACCCTCTAGAAAATATGGGAGCTCAAATGGTTAAAGAAGTTGCATCCAAAACAAATGACTTAGCTGGTGATGGTACTACTACTGCTACTGTATTGGCTCAAGCAATCGTTAAAGAAGGTTTAAAAAACGTAGCTGCTGGAGCAAATCCAATGGACCTTAAAAGAGGAATTGACAAAGCTGTTGAAGCCATCGTTGAACACCTTGGAAAACAAGCTACTGTAGTTGGTGAAGATGCTGAAAAAATAAAGCAAGTAGCTTCAATTTCTGCTAATAACGATCAAACCATTGGTGAACTTATCGCAACTGCTTTCGAAAAAGTTGGTAAAGAAGGGGTTATCACTGTAGAGGAAGCCAAAGGAACAGATACCTATGTAGATGTTGTGGAGGGAATGCAGTTTGACAGAGGATACCTTTCTCCATACTTTGTGACGAATTCTGACAAGATGATTACAGAACTTGAGAATCCTTACATCTTATTATTCGACAAGAAGATTTCCTCTATGAAAGATTTACTTCCGGTATTAGAGCCTGTTGCTCAATCTGGAAAACCACTTTTAATCATCGCTGAAGATGTTGATGGTGAAGCTCTTGCGACCCTTGTTGTAAATAAGCTTAGAGGATCTCTTAAAATTGCAGCAGTAAAAGCACCTGGTTTTGGAGACCGAAGAAAAGCGATGTTAGAAGATATCGCAATCCTCACCAATGGAACTGTGATTGCTGAAGAGAGAGGATTTACTCTTGAAAATGCATCGATCGATATGTTGGGTACTTGTGAGCGCGTCACAATTGACAAAGACAATACAACGATTGTGAATGGAACTGGTGACAAAGAAAACATCAATGCTCGTGTGAATCAAATCAAATCTCAAATCGAAAGCACTACTTCAGATTACGACAGAGAAAAACTTCAAGAACGCCTTGCTAAGTTAGCTGGTGGTGTTGCAGTACTCTACGTTGGTGCTGCCTCTGAAGTAGAAATGAAAGAAAAGAAAGACCGTGTTGATGATGCCCTTCACGCAACTCGTGCTGCTGTTGAAGAAGGAATCGTTGCTGGTGGTGGTGTCGCGCTTGTCAGAGCAAAATCATCTTTAGACAACGTAAAACCAGATAACGCCGACGAAGCTACTGGAATTCAAATCGTAGCTAGAGCCATCGAAGCTCCACTGAGAACCATCGTGGCAAACGCTGGCGGTGAAGGTTCTGTTGTCGTTTCTAAAGTATACGAAGGAAAAGGAGATTTTGGTTACGATGCAAAAAGTGAAACTTACACCAATATGTTAGAGGCTGGTATTATTGATCCCAAGAAAGTAACTCGTGTTGCCCTTGAAAACGCAGCATCAGTTTCTGGAATGATCCTCACTACTGAATGTGCACTGACTGATATTAAAGAAGAGGCTCCAGCTGCTCCTCCAATGGGTGGTGGTATGCCAGGAATGATGTAATAAACACATCAAATAAACAACAACCCTCAAGGATTCCTTGGGGGTTTTTTATTTGATTCCTATAAAAGAAAATTCATAAGTTCTTTTTCTTTAATTTTGCCAAATGAATTATCAAGCATTAGAACAGCAGCTCCAATTACTATACAATTCTTATAGTGATTCCCAGCAATTACTCCAATCAATTTGCGACCTATTAAGAGAAAGAGTTTCTCATTATGACTGGGTTGGTTTTTACTTTAAAAATGGAGATAAAAAAGAGTTACTTCTCGGTCCTTTTTCTGGAGAACCAACGGATCATACAGTAATTCCATTTGGAAAGGGAATCTGTGGTCAAGTCGCCCTTAGCAACGAGAACTTTATCGTTCCCGATGTCAATGAACAAGACAATTATATCGCTTGTAGTATTACCGTTAAATCTGAAATTGTAATTCCAATTTTAAAAGATGGTGAGAATATTGGTCAAATCGATATTGATTCACATACCATTGATGCATTTTCAGAGCCTGATGTCCACTTATTAGAAGGCATTTGCAAGAAGCTTGCTACTATTTTATAATTCCTTATTTTTTAGTTTAAAAAAGCTGTAAAAAACACTATTTTTACACTTTAAATCCCACAAGAAGTTTTCGATCATGAACAAAAAAATTGCATCAGCATTAATTTCAGTATTTCACAAAGACGGATTAGGACCAATTGTTGAAAAATTACACCAAGAAGGTGTTGTCATTTATTCAACAGGAGGAACAGAAACGTTCATTCAATCACTTGGAATTCCAGTAGTTCCAGTTGAAGATGTTACTTCCTACCCATCGATCCTAGGAGGACGTGTCAAAACCCTTCATCCAAAAGTATTTGGCGGAATCTTAAACAGAGGAGATCACAAGGGAGATCAAGAGCAATTAAAAGAATTTGAAATTCCTCAAATCGATATGGTAATTGTTGACCTCTACCCTTTTGAAAAAACAGTTGCTTCAGGTGCTAGTGAACAAGACATTATCGAAAAAATAGATATTGGAGGAATTTCATTAATCCGTGCAGCAGCCAAAAACTACAAAGACGTTCTTTGTGTTTCCAATAGGGAAGATTACGCTGAAGTTTTAGACCTTCTCAACGAAAAGGATGGTGAAACTTCACTCGAAGATCGCAAGCGTTTTGCAGCAAAATCGTTTGATGTTTCTTCTCATTACGATTCTGCAATCTTCAACTATTTTAACAACGATGAAGATATTGCTTCACTAAAGCTTTCTGTTCGTAATTCTAAATCACTGCGCTATGGTGAAAATCCTCACCAAAAAGGAAGTTTTTACGGTGATTTCGAAGCATTATTTGATCAATTACACGGTAAAGAATTATCCTACAACAATTTATTAGATGTTGATGCTGCGGTACAATTGATGGAAGAGTTTAAAAATGATGATCCTACCTTCGCTATCTTAAAACACAACAATGCTTGCGGATTAGCGACTAGAGATACTATTGCACAGGCTTATGTTGACGCTTTAGCTGGAGATCCAGTATCTGCCTTTGGTGGCGTACTTATCGCCAACAAAGAAATCGATATAGCAACTGCAACTGAAGTCAATGAATTGTTCTGTGAAGTTGTTATTGCTCCTTCTTTTGAGGCTCAAGCTCTTGAACTCTTAAAGAGCAAGAAAAACAGAATTATACTCGTTAAAAAAGAAACTTCAATGGACCAAAAACAAGTGAGAACTTGTTTAAACGGTTATTTAGTTCAAGACAAAGACCATCTTACAGATAGTGCTGCGGATTTAAATCCAGTAACTGATCAAAAGGTTACTGCTTCAGAAATTGAAGATATGATCTTCGCTTCTAAACTCTGCAAACACACTAAATCTAATACCATTGTAATCGCTAAAAATAAACAGTTATGCGCTAGTGGCACTGGACAAACTTCTAGAGTAGACGCTCTAAATCAAGCGATTCACAAGGCACAGTCCTTCAATTTTGACTTGAATGGTGCAGTAATGGCATCAGATGCCTTCTTTCCTTTCCCCGATTGTGTTGAAATTGCTGACAATGCAGGAATCACTGCTGTAATTCAACCAGGAGGTTCCATCAAAGATCAATTGAGCATCGATTATTGCAATGAACATAAAATGGCAATGGTAATGACAGGAACACGTCATTTTAAACATTAATTTTCATATCTTAGTAGCTACAACCAAAATCGACTGCAATTAATGGGATTTTTTGATTTTTTAACTGAAGATATCGCTATTGACTTAGGGACAGCCAATACGCTTATCATCCACAACGACAAAGTCGTAGTGGACAGTCCTTCTATAGTAGCTAGGGACCGTATGACTAACAAAATCATCGCTGTTGGTAAACAAGCCAACAAGATGCAAGGAAAAACCCATGAAAACATTAAAACCATTCGCCCCTTAAAAGATGGTGTCATTGCAGATTTTGACGCATCTGAAAAGATGATTTCCATGTTCATCAAGGAAATTCCTGCCCTAAAGAAAAAACTCTTTCCACCTGCCCTTCGAATGGTAGTTTGTATTCCTTCTGGGATCACTGAGGTAGAGATGAGAGCGGTTAAAGAATCGTGTGAGCGTGTAAACGGCAAAGAAGTTTATTTGATACACGAACCCATGGCAGCGGCCATTGGTATCGGTCTCGACATCATGGAACCTAAGGGAAATATGATTATCGATATAGGGGGTGGTACTACAGAAATTGCTGTACTTGCGCTTGGAGGAATCGTATGTGACAAATCCGTCAAGATAGCGGGTGATGTCTTTACCAATGACATCATTTACTACATGAGAACTCAGCACAACCTCTACGTTGGAGAATCGACCGCTGAAAACATCAAAATATCGATTGGTGCAGCTACCGAAGATTTACAATCACCACCTGATGATCTCAATGTTCAAGGTAGAGATTTACTCTCAGGTAAACCAAAACAAATTCAAATCAGTTACAGAGAAGTTGCTAAGGCACTCGACAAATCGATTCTGAGAATTGAGGATGCTGTGATGGAAACGCTTTCCAACACACCTCCAGAACTCGCTGCAGACATATACAATACTGGAATTTTCTTAGCAGGTGGTGGATCCATGCTCAGAGGATTAGACAAACGAATTTCTCTTAAAACGGATCTTCCAGTATACATCTCAGAAGACCCACTAAGAGCAGTAGTTAGAGGTACGGGAATCACTCTTAAAAATTTAGAGCGCTACAAAAGCATCTTGATGAGATAATAATAACTTAAAAGTCCTCTATGAATCGTTTTATTAGTTTCTTTCTAGGCAATAAAACAAGGCTTTTATTTTTGTTTTACTTATCTATTACTATTGGATTATCCATTCAGTACCGAAGTTTTCATCAAGCCAAATACCTCAATTCCTCATGGGCATTGAGTGGTGGTATTTTTTCAAAGGTGGCTCAATTAGATCAATACCTAAATTTAGATCAAACCAACCAATTGCTAGTTGAAGAAAACAAGCTTTTAAAACAGCAGCTGTACAATATCAAATACGCTTCGAGAGACAGTATGATGCTTCCGTTCGAAGTGATAGAAACGGAGGTTGTAAAAAACTCCTATCGACTCAACAGAAATTATCTGACTATTTCAGTTGGGGTTAATGAAGGGGTCACTCAAGATATGGGAGTTACCAATCCTTTGGGTATTATAGGTATTATCGAAAAGAGTTCTACTCACTATTCAACAGTTCAAAGCATTCTCAATGTCCGTTCTAGAATCAATGCGAAGATTGCCTCTAGTGAATACTTTGGATCCTTGATCTGGGATGGGAATGATCCAACCATCGTACAACTAATTGATATTCCCAATGTAGCTCAAATACAAATAGGAGATCGAATTGTTACTGGAGGAATGTCAAGTATCTTCCCAGAAGGAATTCCTATTGGTTTTGTAAGCTCTTTTGAGCTCAATAAAGCACAAAGTGATTACATTATAAATGTTAAGCTCTTTAACGACCTTAGAGCGCTTCGCACCGCTTATGTGATTGTCAATAAAGATCAAAAAGAAGTTCAACAATTAGACAGTATAAGTGAATCCAGATAACAGCATCTATTATATTGGCAAATTGCTACTTCTAATGCTTGTACAAGTATTTGTCCTCAATCAGGTTCATCTCTTTGAATTCATTTCCCCAATGGTGTATTTGATTTTTGTATACGATTATCCGACTTTTCAGAACAGGTCGATCTTGCTCTCTATTGGATTTGTATTTGGAATGATCCTTGACATCCTAACCGACAGCCTCGCCTTTCATACCCTCTCACTTCTGATCATTACTTATTTTAGACCCTATATCTTAGGATTTATTTTTGGAATTGCCACAGAACAAAAATCGTTTAAGTTCAATGACACTACATTAGTTCAACGAATGAGTTATTTAGGGTTATTGGTATTGATTCATCACGCTGTTTTCTTCATCTCTGAAGGGTTGAGTATTTCCAATGGCTGGCTCATCACAAAAAAAATTATCACAACAAGTCTTGTGAGCTTTATTTTAATGCTGCTTCTCTTATCTTTGTTTAGCAAGCAAAAAAAATGAAAAAACTAATTCTCCCCCTTTTGATTACTCTCATAGGTGTCTTATTTACCTATCGATTGATCAATTTACAACTCATCGGGTCTGCTGGAGATGGACCAGGTCAAGATCCTGCTATTAAAATATCTACCATTTACCCAACGCGAGGGTTGATGTACGATCGCAATCACAAGCTTTTGGTTTCCAATCAACCAGCTTATGATTTGATGGTGATTCCAAGAGAAATCAAAGACTTAGATACTTTAGAACTTTGCCAACTCGTCGCTATTGACAAAGAACAATTTATTCAATCCATCGAAAAAGCAAAGCGGTATTCACCGAGATTGCCATCGGTTGTAGTCTCTAAACTTTCAGCTTCAACCTATGCTGTGCTTCAGGAAAAAATGAGAAAATTCGAAGGTTTTTACATTCAAAAAATCAACCTTAGAAAATACCACACAGACGCTGGAGCCAACCTTTTGGGCTATATCAGTGAAGTGAACGATTATGAAATTCAAAACAACCCAGGTTATATCTCTGGAGAACTTATTGGAAGAACAGGTGTCGAAAAACAATACGAAGCTCAATTAAGAGGAAAGAAGGGGAAAAATTACATACAAAAAGACCGTTTCAACAGAACTATAGGTCCTTATAAAAATGGAATATACGATTCTGTCCCTATTCCAGGGACCAGTTTAGAACTTACGATCGATAAAGATCTTCAAGAATACGGTGAGGATTTAATGATCGGCAAGCGAGGTGGTATCGTGGCGCTAGAGCCTAAAACAGGAGAAATATTATCGCTGATTACTGGACCAAATTACGATCCAGCTTTATTGGTAGGAAGGGATCGATCTGCCAACTACACAGCTCTATATTACGATTCCATCGCAAAGCCCACTTGGAATAGAGCACTTTTAGCGCAGCCTTCTCCTGGTTCTCCATTCAAAATCCTCAATGCCTTAGCTGCACTTGAAGAGGGTGTTATAACTTCCAATTCAAAAGTGATGTGCTACAATGGATTTTACGTTGGAAATGAGCTTAAAGGCTGCCACTGTGGCGGTGGGATTCGCGATTTAAGAGAGGGAATTGCAGTTTCTTGTAATGCGTATTTTGCAGACACATTTAAAAAGATTTACGCCAAATTTGAAAAGACCTCAGAGGGTCAAGATGTTTGGGAAAGACATATGAAGAGTTTTGGGCTTGGAGATTATCTTGGTTACGATCTTCCTACTGGAGCTCCAGGTAGAATTCCCTCGACAGCCTATTATGACAGAGCCTATGGCAAAAACAGATGGTTTCCAACTTTTATTATTTCGAATTCCATCGGCCAGGGTGAGGTTGCTGCAACGCCTATTCAACTTGCCAACATGACCGCTGCTATCGCAAATAGAGGATTTTTCTACACCCCTCACATCCTGCGAAAAAATGGAGACGATCCAATAACGGATCCCAATTTTACAGAGGCAAAGCAAACTACAATTAACAAAAAATACTTTACCCCAATCATCGAAGCCATGCGTGATGTATACGAAACAGGTACCGCAAAATGGATACAAATCCCTGGAGTTTCTATTGCAGGTAAAACAGGTACAGTTGAAAACTACACCCTGATTGATGGATTTAAAACTCAGCTGACAGACCACTCCCTATTTATAGCCTTTGCTCCTGTTGAAGATCCAAAAATCGCCCTCGCCGTCTATATTGAACACGGTTATTACGGAGCCCGATACGCTGGACATATCGCTTCACTTATGATTGAAAAATACCTCAAAGGTGAAATCACTCGTAAAGATTTAGAACGAAAAATGCTTGAAAAGACTCTCGAAAAGGAATACGCTAAACCCCTTAGCGAGGAACCATTTGAAATCAACGAATATGATTGGTAGTGGACTTAGAAGAATGGATTGGATCAGTGTATTACTTTGTTGTGCGCTGATTGGTTTTGGATGGGGCAATATCTATTCTTCAACTGTAGTAGATACTGATGCTCCACTTTGGAACCTCTCGACGAGCTACGGCAAACAACTCGTATTCATTGTCATCAGTTTTTTCGCAGTTGTGGTTTTGTTTTTACTTCAAACAAAACTGATCGAACGCTTTTCATCACTGGTATATCTTTTTACGATTATCTTAATGATTGGACTGTTCCCCTTTGGAAAAACCATAGCAGGAGCGACCTCTTGGTACGGTCTTGGTTTCTTCAATCTACAACCCTCTGAACTGGCAAAAATTGGAACCATTTTAGCCTTGGGAAAATACCTCAGTGATATACAAACTGATCTCAAATACTTCAAACATCAATTTTATGCACTACTGATGATTCTTGTACCTGTAATCTTAATTGTACCTCAACCAGATCCAGGTTCTGCTCTTATTTTCTTCTCTCTAGTGTTTATTCTCTTTAGAGAAGGGGTTTCATTAAAGTATTTTTGGATTGGCTTATACTTTATACTGCTATTTATCAGTACTTTAAAATTCAATCTGATCTACGTAGGTGTCAGTATTAGTTTGATCAGCATGATAAGTTATTTCTTTTTAAACAAGAGACTCAAACTTAAATGGACTGGCATTGCGTTATTTATTGTAATCAGTATGGGATTTGCTTCATCAGTACAATACGTTTTTGAAAATGTGTTTGAACAAAGACATCGCGATCGATTCAGCTTATGGCTCAACTTAGAAAAGGACCCAATCGTACAAGAACAGATCAAAAAAACCATTGGTTACAATACCTATCAATCTGAAAAAGCGATCGAAGCAGGTGGGTTTTGGGGCAAGGGATTTTTAGAAGGAACACGAACCAAGGGAGATTTTGTGCCTGAGCAACACACCGATTATATCTTTAGTACCGTAGGTGAAGAATGGGGCTTTGTTGGAACGTTCACTGTTATTTTATTGTTCACAGCACTCCTTCTAAGGCTGCTTTATTTAGCTGAACGACAAACGAGTACCTTTAATAGGGTATACGGCTATGGAGTCGTCTCAATCTTAGCCACTCATTACATCATCAACATAGGTATGGTTATCGGTTTACTTCCAACTGTTGGAGTACCATTGCCCTTTTTTAGTTACGGTGGCTCTGGCCTTTTAGGATTTTGTCTGTTGCTTTTTATCTTCATTAAGCTCGATGCCAATCGACTCAATGAGTGGGATTAAGAACTACACGAAAGCGAAGAATCCCCTGCAGACTCAGGCTTTATCACAATCCATCGGTCTGCCTTTGGGTTATCCTCATAGGGCGTTTTAATCAAATCTGAAAATTCAGTAAGTAAACTGTAATCTCCTGCCTCCGCTTTTTGAATGGCTTCTTCAAGCATATAGTTTCTGAGAATAAATCTAGGATTGTGTTGTTTCATTAGCATTTGACGAGACAATTCGTCAACTCCCTGATTGGACAAACGATCTTGATAAGCCTTTAACCACAATGACCATTGAGCTTCTAAATCTTCAGAAAATGAATCTGTATAGCACACTTCTCGAATCGAATCAAAGGTCATTTGAGATTGATCGAGTTCTGATAGTTTTCTAAAAAAGAGTGTATAATCCGCTTTAGAAACTCGTATTAGTTCAAATAGTGACTCAACCATTGATTCGTCTTCAGCCGATTCTTTATAAAGACCTAACTTCAATTTGTTCTTATGAAGCATTTTCTGCTCATATTGAAGCTTAAAACGATTTAAAATAGTCTCAAATGCTTTAGCATCTTCACAAAGTGGATAGAGTGCATTGGCTAATTTGAGAAGATTCCAAAGAACAATATTAGGTTGGTTTTCATAGCGGTATCTCCTGTTCTGTGCATCGGTCGTATTTGGCGTCCAACTAGGATCGTATTCATCCAAAAATCCATAAGGCCCATAGTCGATAGTTTCTCCACTAATAGCCATATTATCGGTATTGAGCACTCCGTGCACAAAACCGATGGATTGCCAATGAACAAGTTTCACTAAACTGCTCTTAACGACCTCTTCAAAAAAACGGATATAGTCTGAATTTACTCGAATTTTTATCTGTGGGAAATAATGTTCAATGGTGTAATCGGCTAAGATTTTAAGATTTGTTAGATCCTCTCTAGCGGCAAAGATTTCAAAAGAACCAAAACGAATGAAATTTGGAGCGACTCGACAGACAATAGCTCCAGGTTCAGCTTTGGTATTTCCATTGTAATAGCGATCTCTCATTGGAAATTCACCACTTAATGCCAGCGACAACGCCCTAGTGGTGGGAACGCCTAAGTGAGCCATAGCCTCTGACATCAAATACTCGCGAATCGAAGATCGAAGTACCGCATAACCATCACCTGCCCTCGAATAAGGCGTTGGACCCAATCCTTTAAATTGAATGGTATAGGTCTGATCTGCTCCTTTTATTTGACCATAAGTAATCGCGCGTCCATCTCCAAGTTGACCAGCCCAATGACCAAATTGATGCCCACCATACAAACAGGCATAAGGACTTATTCCCAATCTTGTTTGGGCCTTTAAAAATTTTTCAAAGTCTTTAGAATATAATTGATCAACACTCACTCCCAAGAGCTGAGCACAGGACTCTGAATGCAATAAGAGTTTGGAATCAGTAAACACTCTTGGCTCCACATAGGAGTAAAACGAATCTAAGACCTGTCGAGGTCGATTTGTTTGATCTACATCAGCCTTGAGCTCTAAAAAGTGATTGTCGAGTGTAAAATCCATGATTAATCAAGCTGCTTGGACAGTCCGATCATTTTCTTTGGATTGGTGAATTTAAATTTAAGGTCTTTGAGAACATTAAGCGCCTCATCCACATAAATATCCTTAGCTAAAGATTCGTGCCAACGGTTTCTCTTTTCTCGTAGTGTTTCATCTTTTACAAAGAGTTCATCTTCATAATGCAACGACTCAAATGTCAAATGAGAATCAAATTCATTAATCGTTTCAAAGTATTTTGCTTTGTGGTCAGCATCTTCAATCATCTTTTTGTACGATTCAAAAGAGAGTGTGGATGAAGAGCGATCTTGCTGTTCTTTAATCCACTTTGCGTTTTCATCGATCAACTTTAAATAGGCATTGTCTTTCATTCGCTTTTGAGAACGTTCAATGGTCTTTTCCAAATCCATATATCCAACCCATGGCTCAAAATCAGCTGAGGCGATTTTATCCCAAGGCATTGGGTAATCCTGTTCGCGTTCACCGATCTCCATATAAGAGTAACGATCTGGAACCACAACATCAGAATTCACACCTTTGAGCTGCGTAGATCCACCATTGACTCTATAGTATTTTTGAGTAGTAATCTTTAAAGCCCCCAAAGCTCCATAGTCTGAATTGCGAACCAAACGATCAAAAGGAATCATATTTTGAACGGTCCCTTTTCCAAAAGTTCTCTGAGAACCAATGACAACCGCTCTTTTGTAATCTTGAAGTGCTGCAGCTAGAATTTCTGATGCAGAAGCGGAAAGTTCATTCACTAACAAAACTAAGGGACCATCCCATTGTATTGTCGGATCCTCATCCTCAAACACATCGATTTCATAATCAGAATTTTTAACCTGAACCACAGGACCTTCTTTGATGAATAAACCTGCAATATCAACTACTGTTTGAAGGGATCCACCACCGTTATTTCTAAGATCAATCACCAATCCCTCTACTCCTTCGCTCTTTAATTCAGCAATTTCTTTAGCGATATCTGTAGCGGCATTTCTGGTATCGTAATCGGTGAAGTTAACATAGAATTTAGGAAGGTGAATGATTCCGTATGGAACCCCATCCTTTTCTACTTTTGCCGATTTCGCATAGGTCTCTTCTAATTCGATTGCATCGCGTGTAATGGTTACAACCTCTTTCTTTCCGTCCACTCGTTTAACATGTAAAAAGACTTTGGTTCCTTTGGTTCCTTTGATGAGCTTAATCGCATCATCCAAACGCATTCCCACAATATTTACAGGCTCCTCTTCCCCTTCTTGACCTACTTTTTGAATTTCATCTCCAACCTCCAAACTCTTATCTCTCCAAACGGGCCCCCCAGAAATGATCTCTACGATCTTAGTCTGATCACGACGCTTTGACAAACGAGCTCCAATTCCCTCGTACTTCCCACTCATATCGATATCAAACTTTTCCTTGTCCTCTGGAGCAAAGTAAAACGTATGCGGATCATAGGTCTCTACGATAGAATTCAAATATTGAACAAACCAATCCTTGCGCTCTAAATCGTTAAAATAAAAAGCGTAATTATCATCGAGTGTTGTCATGAGTTGATCACGACTCTCTTGTTCCAATTCAGCTACTGTCTTTACCTTAGCTGAAGCGTCTTCTTCGAGCTGTTCTTGTTGAGTCTCCCATTTTGCAAAAAAGTTACCAAGCGCAGAGTATTTGAGTTGTTTTCTCCAACGCTCTTTCAATTCTGCTTTAGATTGAACCGCCTCTATTTGATCGTAATCGACAACAACAGATTCCTCTATTGAAAAATCAAAAGGCTGACTGAGTACCTCTTTGTAGAGACCCTGAGATTCTTTGAGACGTTTCATATAGCGATCGTAAACCAAATTGAAAAAATCCAAATTTAAATTCTTCAATTCATCGTCAATTTGATAACGATACACCTCAAAATCCTTTAAATCACTTTCCAAGAATACTCTCTTTAAAGGATCTAAATCGTTGATAAAATCCTTATAAACCTTTTCTGAAAACTGATCATCAATGGTCTCAGGGCTAAAATGCCATTTCTCCAACACAAAAGAAATCAACTCTAACAACAACTTATCCTTATCGTTGTTTTCAAATGAATTACTTCTGAACGAACAAGAAGCAAAAGCAGTTAATAGTACTAAAAGTGCTAAGGTTAATTTATTTTTCATCAATAATAGTGTTTTACGATTCTAAACCAGGAGCAAGATACTAAAAATAGGTGGCGGCATTTTGTAAATATATGTTAATGTGATCGCTAAAATTGTCGTATTTTAGCTTAAAACACAGCGTATGGCTTCAAAACCACTCATTTTAGTAACTAACGATGACGGAATTACAGCACCTGGATTGAGGCTCTTAATTCGGCTGATGAGTGAATTAGGAGATGTGGTAGTGGTAGCTCCAGATAAGCCTCAATCAGCTATGGGACATGCTATTACAATCAATAGCACCTTGTACATCAACCAGCACCAAGGACATCAAGACGGAGCGATGGCTGAATACAGCACCTCTGGAACTCCTTCAGACTGTGTGAAACTCGCTTTAAATGAACTACTCGATCGAAGACCTGATCTCTGTGTTAGTGGAATTAATCACGGTTCCAATTCAGCGATTAATGTCATTTACTCTGGAACCATGAGTGCTGCTATAGAAGCTGGAATTGAAGGAATTCCTGCGATTGGATTCTCCTTGTGTGATTTTAAATGGGAGGCGGATTTCTCAACCTTTGCACCCTTTATCATCAAAATAACAAAGGAAGCACTTGAAAAGAAAATTCCACCTGGGGTGGTCCTCAATGTCAACGCTCCTAATAGTTCAGAAATTAAAGGAATTAAAGTATGTCGACAAGCCAAGTCTAATTGGAAAGAGAAATTTGACAAGAGAACCAATCCAATGGGAAAAGAATACTATTGGTTGAGTGGAGAATTCGATCTACAAGACAAGGGTGAAGATACGGACGAATGGGCATTATCTCAAGGATACATCTCTATTGTCCCTACTCAATTCGATCTGACAGCACATCACAGCATACCGATGATTAATAACTGGGAGTTAAATGAGTAGTTATATCAAAAAAATACTAATCGGTATAATAATGGGACTGATCGTCAATATATTGGGAATTGTCCTTTACATATTTGTAATGACTAATGAGGAAGTTGGAAATGGAGTTCGAATGGCTTACCGAACAGGATTTCTGGGAAAAATCATTGGACTTGGAGCGTTGCCTAATATGATCCTCTTTAGCTATTTTATAAAAAACAACTATTTATACCAAGCAAGAGGAGTTGTTATTGCAACATTTCTCGCCGCTCTATTGACCCTATACCTACTTTAATCAATGAAGTATTTCATCATTACAGGAGAAGCATCAGCAGACCTTCATGCCTCAAATTTGGTTTTGGAACTCAAAAAACTAGACCCTAATTCTAGCTTTTTTGGGTTTGGAGGAGATCTTATGGAAGCTGCTGGAGTAAAGCTCTCCATGCATTATAAAGAACTCGCAGTGATGGGGGTGGTCGATGTACTAAAAAACATCATTAGCATCGCTAAAAAATTAGCCTTTTGCAAAAAAGAAATTGAGCGTATTCAACCTGATGCGTTGATCTTTATTGATTTTTCTGGTTTTAATCTCAGAATCGCTAAATGGGCTAAAGAACACCGATACAATACCCATTACTATATCGCTCCTCAGGTTTGGGCCTCTAGAAGTAAGCGCGTTAAAAAAATTAAAGCCTATGTCAATCATCTGTATTGCACACTTCCATTTGAAGTTGATTTTTACAAAAAACACAACTACCAAGTGGAATTTGTGGGTCATCCACTAATCGATGCGCTGGCCTTAAAACCCATTAAAAATCCTGAACAATTCAGAAGAGAACACCAGCTCCCTATGGATAAGGAACTCATCGCCTTACTTCCAGGTAGCAGACGGTCAGAACTCACCAAAATATTAAGTAGTATGCTCTCTATTGTAGAAGAATTTAAAGAATACCATTTTGTGGTGGCTATGGCACCGAGTCTCGATCGAGAACTTTACGAGCAGTTCACCAAAAACACTCATGTTAGTTTGGTCCGTAATGACACCTACTCACTGCTCAAGGCTTCGAAAGCAGCCTTAGTCACCTCAGGAACAGCAACGCTAGAAACTGCTCTTTTAAAAATTCCTCAAATTGTTTGCTACAAAACACAGAGGCTGACTTATTGGATCGCCAAACGAATTATCAAACTCCCTTTTATATCCCTTGTCAATATCATACTGGATAGGGAGGCTGTTCCAGAACTCATTCAATCGGATCTCCATACGAAAAGACTTCAGAGCGAATTCAAAAAATTACTCGACAATAATACTGCTCAACAACAACTAGAGGCCTATGATCAACTTGAAGTTCTCTTAGGTGAAGGTGGCGCTAGTCGAAAAGCAGCTGCGGCTATTGTAAAAAATAGCTAATTTGAATTGCTATAGGTGCTATGGTATCAACCATGGCCAACTTTTATCAACATAAAACACTAGGAATCATTTAGGAAGACTCATCGATAGTTTAAATCCTCAAAACATAATCGTCGATAAAACCAATGCTCCTTGGAATATTGAGCGTTGGAAAGCCACTGCCCAGTCAAAAAAAATCCCTCTGATCGACATGTGATCAGAGGGATATTATTTAAAAGATTTTAATGATTAAGCGGCTTCCATTTTCATTTCTCCATCTTCGGAACCATGAGTTAATCGCTTGAGTGGCTTGAGTAATACAATGACCAAGGCTCCAATCAAAGACCAAATGATAGTGACACTTAAGAAAGTTTCAAATTCACCGAGTGATTGTGAGTATTCACCAATGAGTCCAGCCACTTTATTCCCCAATCCTGTCGCTGCCCAATACAGCCCCATAATTATAGAGGCATACTTCAGTGGAGCCAATTTGGTGATAAACGAAAGTGAAACTGGAGAAGCGCAGAGTTCTCCAATTGTGTGAAACAGATAAGCTAAGATCAACCAATACATCGCAGAAGAACCATTCGCTTCAAACTGAGCAGAAGCAGCGGTCATAAAACCAAAGCCTAAGGCCATTATAATTAAACCCACTGCAATTTTAAAGATCGATGAAGCTTCCTTACCCTTTTTACGCCATCTGAGCCAAAATGCACCTACAGCAGTTGCTAATGTGATGATGAAGAACGAGTTTACCGATTGAAATACCGATGCTGGAATTTCAAATAGTCCGAAGAAGTTTCGATCTGTTTTTTGAGAAGCGTATAGGTTCATCAGACCACCTGCTTGCTCAAATGCTGCCCAAAAGAGGATAATCAACAAAAATGATATCAAGAGCACTTTTACGCGATCCTTTTCAATAGTTGAAAGAGGCTTCTCTAACAACTCTCTGTCTGCTGCGTTTTCTTTTGTAATTAAATTTCCAACATTCTTAAGGTATTTTTGACCCCATATATAAACAATTTGCCCTAAGAACATTCCAATAGCAGCCAAACCAAATCCGTAATGCCATGAAATTTGTTCTCCCACATATCCACAGAGAATTGGAGCTAAAAATCCTCCAATGTTGATCCCCATATAAAAAATATAGAATCCTAAATCTCTTCTCTCATCTTTTGGTTTGTAAAGCCCCCCAACCATAGATGAAATATTAGGCTTTAATCCACCAACTCCAAGGATGATAAACAGACAACCAATATAAAATGTGATTTCTGAATTTAAGGCTAAGACAGAGTGTCCGATACACAATAATGCGCCACCTAACATCACTGTTTTTTTCTGACCCAATACACGATCCGCCAACCATCCTCCTGGAATCGAAGACATATAGACCAGCATGGTATACCAGCCGTATAAAGCCAATGCTTCTTCGTTAGTCCATCCAAATCCCGCGTTGGAAGAAGTCGTTTCAGCGACTAAAAAAAGTGTAAAGAGCGCTCGCATTCCATAATATGAAAAGCGTTCCCACATTTCAGTAAAAAAGAGCACATACAATCCCTTTGGATGCCCAAAGAGTTCTTGTTCTGAAGGTGCTTTGATTGTTTGGTCCATAATAGTTGTTTAAGTTGTTTGTTAATTGATTGTTGATTATAAATTATTTAAAATAAAATTGGTCATCTTGGTATAGAGTTGAACTCTTGTTTTCCCTCCGTAAATTCCGTGGTTTTTGTCAGGATATACTGCCCAATCAAACTGCTTGTTGGCTTGTACGAGCTCCTCGACCATTCTCATAGTATTTTGAAAATGAACATTGTCATCAGCAGATCCGTGAACTAACAACAATTTACCTTTTAACTGATCCGCATAATTGAGTGGTGAGTTTAAATCATAGCCCTCTGGATTTTCTTGAGGGGTTCTCATAAATCGCTCCGTATAGATGGTATCATAAAACCTCCAAGAAGTTACTGGAGCTACTGAGATAGCCGCTTCGAAAACATCGTTTCCTTTTAAGATACAATGCATGGCCATATCTCCTCCAAAACTCCATCCCCAAATTGCGGTTCGATCTTTATCAATATAAGGCAATTCTGATAATTTTTCTGCTGCTGCGATTTGATCGTCACTCTCATAACGAACGAGTTGTAAATAGGTCGCCTTTTTAAAATCTCTTCCTTTAAAGCCAGTCCCTCTTCCATCCACACAGGCGATGACATAGCCCTTAGCTTGAAGTAATTGATACCAATAATCATTACCTCCCATCCATGAATTGGATACCGATTGAGAACCTGGCCCGCTGTATTGAAACATCAATAGTGGATATTTTTTATAAGGATCGAAATCTACCGGTTTTATCATCCACATATTAAGCTCATTTCCATTGACCTCTAAAGTTGAAAACTCCTTATAACTAATACTATAATTCGTTAACTCATCCAAAAGTGCCGTATTTTCAACAACTGTTTTAAGCATTAAATTCTGTGCTGAATTGGAGTCCCTCAAACGATTCTTAGTTGCAGTCGTATAAAGACTATAGGAAGGTGGTGTTGTCGCATTGGAATGCGAGTTGATAAAATAGGTAAAATCAGCACTAAAGCGAGCACTGTTGATTCCCTCCTTTGAAGTGAGTCGCTTAAGGCCTTTTCCGTTGATACCAACAGAATAAACATCCCTGTTGATCGATCCATTAGCTGTCGATTGAAAAAAGAGCTTCTTATTCTTTTGATCGTAGCCGTAATAAGAAGTCACCTCCCAAGCTCCTGAAGTGAGCTGCCTTTTTTGCTTACCACTTTTATCGTGTAAATACAGATGATTGTATCCGTCTTTTTCTGAAGTCCAAATAAAACTATCATCTACCAAGAAAGTGAGATCATCATTGACATCTACATAAGCTGCATCAGTCTCCATATGCAATACGCTCAACTCTTTTGTAGTCTTGTTGTAATTGTACAGAATAAGTTTGTTTTGATGTCTGTTCAATGTTTGAAAAACGAGTTCATCTGGATGGTGTTTCCATTTGATTCGAGGGATGTAATAAGCGTCAACATCGATCTTAGAAACTGATCCAGAGCTCAAGTCGTATAAATGCAAACTTACCTCTGCGTTGTTTTCACCAGCTTTAGGATATTTAAAAGTTTGAATTTGAGGATAGAGATCATCCCCGTAGATCGGCATCGAAAACTGAGGAACCTCGGTTTCATCAAATCTCAAAAAAGCGATATGTGTCCCTTGGGGACTCCACTGAAAGGCTCTTACAAAAGAAAATTCTTCTTCGTAAACCCAATCGGTAATTCCATTGATAATGTGGTTCTTCTTACCATCGAGGGTCATTTGAGTCGTGTTTTTTGTGCTCAAATCAAATATGTATAAATTATTCTCAAACCCATAAGCCACTTTAGAACCATCGGGAGATAGACTGGGTTCTTGAATCTGATTTTCAGAAATCTTAATCAATTCTTTGGATTGAAAATCGTAAACGTAGTAAGTACCAAGACTTGATCTTCTATAAATTGGCTTGAGCTCTGTCGCTAATAATACTTTGGTTTCATCATCGCTAAACGAATAGGAACTCATATATGAAATTTCCTCTAAGTCTTCAGTAGATAAAAGTGTCTCCAATTTTTCAAGAGATTCGTATTGGTATAAATCAATTGTTTGAATTTTGCTCGACCGATCGTAATTGAGAAGTGTGTATTGAGTTCCGTTATTTCTGGATCTCAACACATCCATTCCATTAGTTCTAAAAGTACCGTCGTAGATTTCTTCAACACTTACTGTTTTTTGCTGAGCAAAACTCATCACTGAGGTAATTAGCGTCAAAAAAATAATCTGAAAAATGTATTTCATCGTGAAGTGATTAAAAAGTTTGATTGTTATGAATTTTATATAAGTTGCCTAAAAATAACATTAAATCTTAAAAGAGGTATAAAAATCACGCTTTAAATTACAGAGCTAACCACCATATGAACTATATATTTACCACCAATAGCAAGAATCACTAAACTTCAAACAAACAATATGTATCTTTGCCATAAAAAGAAGAATCAATGAGCCGATCTGTTGAAGGATTTTCAAAATGGACCAAAGAAGAAAAAATTGCTTGGGTTGCCAAAAATTACACGCATCAGCCTGACATTAGTATTGAATTGATCAAAAACTATTGGAACAGTGATGAGCAGCTACAACAATTACATGATGAGTTCATCGAAAATACGATCTCAAATTACTACCTCCCTCTAGGTATTGCTCCAAATTTCTTAATAGACGGCACCTATTACGCCATACCGATGGCCATTGAAGAAAGTTCGGTGGTAGCTGCAGCTTCTAAAGCTGCAAAATACTGGTCGACTCGAGGTGGTTTTACCACTGAGATTATGGGAACTGAAAAAATTGGCCAGGTACACTTCCTCTATCCTGGCGAGAAAGAAAAACTCACAGAATTTTTTAATTCAATCAAAGAGCAACTGATCGAAGATTGTAAACCGCTTACCCTTAATATGGAGAAGCGTGGTGGAGGCTTAAGCAGTGTTGAACTCAAAGACAAAACTCATGACCTTCAACACTATTATCAATTACACTGTACTTTTGAAACAGCTGATGCGATGGGAGCTAATTTTATCAACTCCTGTTTAGAGCAACTGTCTAAAACACTAGAACGTGAAGCCATCAATCATCAAATAGATATTGAAGTAGTGATGAGCATCTTATCGAACTATGTTCCCAATTGTGTCGTCAGAGCTAAGGTGAGTTGCCTTATTGATGAATTAGGAGAAATTGCTTCAGTTCCTCCGAGAGAATTTGCCAAGAAAATGATTCAGGCTGTGTCTATTGCAAAAGCTTCACCTTATAGAGCTGTGACTCATAACAAAGGAATTATGAACGGAATTGATGCAGTTGTTATTGCTACTGGAAATGACTTTAGAGCTATTGAAGCTGCTGCTCATGCTTACGCTTCAAAAGACGGACCGTATTCCAGTCTTTCACATGCTGAAATCAATGAAAATCAATTCTCTTTTTGGATGGATATTCCACTTGCAGTAGGAACCGTAGGAGGGCTTACTAAATTACACCCACTTGTTAAATTAGCCCTTGAAATTCTTCAAAATCCAAGTGCAAAAGATTTGATGAGAATCATTGCTGTGGCTGGTTTAGCTCAGAATTTTGCAGCTGTGAAATCACTAGTAACAACTGGAATTCAGCAAGGACATATGAAAATGCACCTATTGAACATTCTCAATCAAATAGGAGCAACTGCAAAAGAAAAAGAACTACTCAGTGAAGAGTTCAACAACAAGACGGTTAGCTTTTCAAATGTAAGTAAAGCACTCATTAAATTAAGATCCTAAATGAAGGAATTTTACGCTCACGGAAAATTACTCATCAGTGGAGAATACCTCATTTTAGATGGAGCCAGAGGGTTAGCATTACCTACCAAAAAAGGACAAAAGCTAGAGGTTACTTCTCAAAATGATCAATTGATTCACTGGGAGAGTTTTGACCACAATAACCAATTATGGTTTTCGATGAGTTGTACTACCGACTTCAAGAAGACAGAGACAACAGATCTAGAAACATCAAGACATTTAATCACCCTCTTATTAGAAGCCAAGAAACAGAATCCAAAGTTTTTAGGTTGTGGTGTGACAGTCAAAACCTACTTAGAATTCCCTAGGGAATGGGGATTGGGATCCTCCTCTACACTGATTAGTACTATTGCACAATGGGCAGCTATAGATCCATATTTTCTGCTTAAAGAACGATTTAAAGGCAGTGGATACGATATCGCCTGTGCAACAGCAAAGGGTCCTATCATTTATAATGTTGAGAATCAAAAACCTTGTATTGCAGAATGTTCCTTCAACCCTAATTTTAGTGACCACCTCTTTTTTGTCTATCTAGGCAGCAAACAAATCAGCTCAGAAGCGATCAACTCCTATCAAAAGCTTCATTTTGACAAGCAAAATGCTATTCAAGACATTAGCTCCCTCACGGATCAATTGACAAAAGCTAAAGACTTAAATCGCTTTCAAGAACTACTAAGCGTACACGAATCATTGATGGCTTCCATTTTAAATATAAAACCAATCAAAGAACAGTTCTTTTCAGATTACCAGGGAGCTGTCAAAAGCTTAGGAGCCTGGGGTGGGGATTTTGTTCTAATGTGTGGAACTAAAAAAACCCCTTCCTATGTACTAGAAAAGGGTTTTGATACTGTGATCCCTTTTAGGGATATGATTTACTACTAGTAAAATACAGCTCTATTATCTATAATATCAGCAGCTTTTTCTATTGCACTGAAAATAGAATAAGGAGCAATCGACTTGCGTTGTGCTTCAATTGAAGAAGCATAGATCGCATAAGATTCTAAGGCTTCTGCCTCCATCTTAGAGGTTACTTTAATCTTGTACACTCCGTCGTTTCCTTGAATTAGATCACTCTCTTGTCCTTCTTCCATTCCAAAAGCTTTACCTACGATATAAGCTTCTCTCCCAGATCCAGGAATCACTGGACTACTTAAACTAAGAGCTGAAGCAGTTGCTATTTCCATCTTAGCTTCAGAAGCTATAGCATCCATAGATTTACCAGTGTATTGCTCTTTGAGCAACTGAGCTTTCTTTTCTTTTCTAATAGCTGGAATCGCTTTAATCGATGCATCAGCAATAGAAGTGGTTCCTTCATTGTATATAGCAGTCAATTGAACCACCGCATAACCCGTTCCTAAATCAAACTTTCTGATAGCTCCAATAGCAGCATCATCGTTAAATGCCCATTGAATCACTGAACGCTGTGCTCCTAATCCAGGTAAGTTTTCCTCTAAAGCACCTACTTTACTCACAGAACGCACTTGATAATTGCTCTCTGAAGCAATACTGCCAAAGTTATTGGAATCTTTACTCACAGCCATTTCAAAACTAGTAGCATTTTTAAAATTCGCATTAATCGTCTCTTCAGACGGAGCCAAACTTCTAGCTAAAGTTGCAATTTGATAGGTGTCTTTTTTGTCGTCTATCTTTACAATGTGATAACCAAAATCAGTTTCAATCATATCGATAGCACCTACTTTTGAACCGAAAACAAAATCGTTGAATTCAGCAACCATTTGACCCTCTTCAAAATAACCCAAGTCTCCACCTCTTGAAGCTGAAGGGCCATCTGAATTATCTCTTGCTAATTGATAGAATTCAGCCACATTTGCATTACGAGCTTGTCTTAGTAATTGATTCGCCATTGACTTCGCCTCCTCTTTAGTTCTGGTTACAGAAGCATTTGCAGATTGAGCACCTACCCATGAAATTAAGATATGACTCGCTTTAGCTGTACCATTTTTCTTAACATCCATCATTTTTGAAATCTTTAAGTATCCGTCTTCTTTGTACGGACCGTAAATTTCACCTTTTGAAAGACCAACTAGATTTTCTCTTTGTTGGAATCCTAAAGCAGCATCTGATTTGTAAATGGTATCGAACTTAATATCAGAGTGACGATCTAAGAAAAGACTCATGTCGTCCGTATTTTTAAATCCAGCAACGTTAACTGTTGCATTCGTATCAGCATCAAACTCCTGAGAATCTTCTAACAGGGAAGTGATTTCAGCCTCAATAGCTTTTTCGTCTTCAGCAGAAGCAACCTCTGGAAAGTAAACCAATCTCAAATCACGAGCTGGACTTTGTTTGAATTCCTCTTTATGATCGTTGATGTAAGCCTTTACTTCGCTTTCTTTAACAGTTACTAATGAATCAGCAATCGATGAATAAGCAAGCTTCACAAAAGAAATAGAAACTTTGTCATTAGCAGCCTTGTAATTATATTTTCCTTCAAGTTCAGAAGCCTTAACTCCTGCTAAAATTAAATTGTTAAAAGTCTGCTCTTTCGCATTAAATGAAATCGCTAATTCGTCTTGTAACCACAGTTGGTATTGTCTTGGATTATTTACTTTCCAATCAGCTACTGCAGCGATGAATTTTTCATTGTTAAAAACGCCGTTTTCGTCTTGAAATAATTCTGTTTGAGCGTATACTGGAATATTCTTGATGAAGTTTAGAATTTGATCACCTTCTACCGAAATTCCCAATGATTCAAATTCTTGTTCTAAGAGTTTTGTTCTCACTGCTGAATTCCAAACTTGATCTACCAATTGCATCGTGGTACTAGTTTTCGATTGCTCAGCAGCAACTTCTAAACGCTGTCTAAATTCTGTAATACTAACTTCCTCTCCGTTAATTTCTCCAATTACCGTCTCCTGTGAAACACCATTTTGAGTAAAAATACCTGAAATCACAAAGGCAAAAAGTGCCATCCCGATAATGATAATTAAAACAGTGGTTCTCTGTCTGATTTTGTCTAATACTGCCATAGTTATATTTTGTTGATATAGATGGGCGAAAATAGTGTTTTCTTTTCAAAAAAGAAACTCAAATGAAAATAATAAGCAATTAAAAAAAAGAAAATCATAAGCTGCTAATTAGCTCTCTTCCAAGACTTGCAAACGAACTAAATCAATCTTATTTCCAGAAACTTCTAGTATGGTAAATCGACAATTTTCAATATCGATGGATTCGTTTAAATCAGGTATTTCCTCGGTATTATTTACAATAAGACCACCAAGTGAGTTGTACTGATCACTCTCCACTAGATCTAATCCATAGACTTCATTCAAATAATCTACTTCCAAACGAGCTGAAAACACAAATGATCCATCTTCCTTCTCTTCCTCGATAAGATCCGTTGAATCGTGTTCGTCTTCAATTTCTCCAAAGAGCTCCTCGATGATATCTTCGACCGTTAGCATTCCAGAGGTTCCTCCGTATTCGTCTAACACAATAGCAACGCTTTTGCGCTTTTTGGTCAACACATTCAATATGTCAGAAATTAACATTGTTTCTGGCACATACTCAATAGGCATCAGTATTTTCTTGATATGTGAAGGTTTTTTAAAAAGGGCGTAGGAATGAATGTACCCTATGATATTGTCCAAATCTCCTTCAAATACCAAGAGTTTTGAAAATCCAGTTTGAGAAAATAATTCAACGAGCTTCTTAGGCTCCGTGCTGAGATCTACGGCCACCAAATCAGTACGAGGAACCATGATTTCTCGAGCTTTTACATTGGTAAACTCTAAGGCGTTTTTAAAGATTTGTATTTCTGAATCAACCTCGTCCTCTTCTTCTACAGACTCCATTTGTTCATTGATGTAATTTCCGAGCTCTGTTTTTGAAAATGCTGATTGAACTTCATCTCCTTCCGTATTAAAGAAAAGCTTCAGAATCATATCTGATATAAAAATGATAAAATTGGATACTATTGAAAACACCCAATAAAACAAATAGGCAGGAATTGCAAAAATTTTGATCAGTGAGTTCGCGTAAATCTGAAAAAATACCTTGGGAAGAAATTCCGCTGTGATGAGGATGACCAAAGTAGACAACACTGTCTGAAACAGGATAATCTCCAAGTCAGAAGATGAATTTGAAGCAAAGCCCTCAAACCAATTCATGAGAATATCCCCCATGAACAGACCGTAGATCACCAGTGCTATATTGTTACCAATCAGCATGGTTGTTATAAACTTTGAAGGTTTTGCTGTCAATCTTCTCAGAACTGAGGCAAACACTCCTTCTTGCTTTTTCTCTAGCTCTAAATGAATCTTATTAGCAGAAATATAAGCGATTTCCATCCCTGAAAAAAAGGCGGAAAACAACAGTGAAAAACCTACTATAAAAAAGTGTTGTTCCAACTAGGAGTTGTTTTTTCTTTTATCAAATTTCTTTCGATAATTTCTTCTAAAGAAGAACATTCCGACAGAAACAAGTCCAAATAATACAAAAATTGTAATATCCTCCCCTGTATTATTCAGGTATCTATTCGCTATTTTAACGATGGATAAAATTGCTACAACAACGTATAAATACTCTGTAAATCTCAATACTTTTAACATAATTATTCTTCTTTTAAAACCATGGTACCATAAGTTTGATGGGCATTAAAATACGTAAAATCTCTTTTAAAATCCATTCCCTTACCATTCATTATACTATTATCTTCTCGATTTGTGTATTTAAAATCTCTATCTGTAAAAACCCAATCATTTTTACGATCCCAATAGAGTTGATCGGTTTCAAGAGTCGATCCATCTGGAAGTTCAATCAAAACACTACCTCTTAAATCAACTAATGAAGTCAAAACATAGAGTTTTCCATAATCGGCATTGATATAGGTTCGAGCTCCATCATCGTCTACGAGAGTCAACTGAATGCCTTCTGGAAAGATTCTATAGGGAAAAATCAATTGCTGGTAATCTTCACTCAATGGAGCTTCTAAGATTGCAGAAAGTGAAGTCGTATCTCTAACTGCTATTAACTCACTCTTATTTTCCTTGTATTCGTTGTAATAGAGTTTAAAATTTTTAGCCACCCCCTGAGGAAAGACTTTTAAATCAATACCCAACAATTCACTTTGATCCTTAGACTCGCAGGAATTAAAAAGTAAAGCCACAGTAAGTACTGTGGCCATTACAAATCCCTTATGGGTATATTTTGAGTTCATTAATCTAAAGTAGGAACTTTTACGCTTCCACCTACCCAACATTTGAACGTAAGAACTTTTCCAGACATACCTGATTCAAATATATCAGTTCTCGATGGAGCTCTTTGCTCATAACTCTCTACAGTTTGTTCTGCTCTTTTTCTAAGCTTGATATCTACACGACCTGCTTTCTTAGCCATTTCAGCAGCTTTCCAGTAAATTGCCCTCTTTTCGAAAGTGGTTTCACCACAATCGTTTGCAGAATTAGCATATAAGTTTGCTATAAACAAATAAGCATTTCCATTCGAACCATCTTCAGCAACAGCTTTTAAAGCAAAATCTCTAGCTTTAGATTTAGAAGTATTTTTATAAGTCAAAGCAATCTTGTAGAGAATTGAAGATTTTTTCTTGGCATCAGTTTCTAATTCAACTGCTTTATTGAAGTTCTCAACAGCACTTTTTGAATCATTTTGCTTTTGTTTTAACATACCTAAATAGAAATAGGTGTCAGCAGATGGATCCAATGCCGTTTGAGCTTCAACCAATTTAACAAACATAGGGTCGTCTGTACATTCTTTAGAAAACATTCTACCTACAGCTCCTTTAACCCATTTAACATCACCTTTCTTCGCTTCGAAGTTTTTCTCATACAATGGAATTAAATTATCACAATCCGCTAAACGTCCTAATTTGGTGTCGATCGATCCTGCTATTTGATCAAATGCTTTAGAGTTTGACTCAACAACCTTTAACATACGTTGATCTCTAGAAGTGAGTGTCCCAGCCTCCTCTTTTTCTTGTAATTTTGTTGAAGTAGCGTTAAGGCTAGCAAACTCAACATCGATCTGATTTACTACCTCATCGTATATTGTAAAGACCTCATTAAGATCTTTTACCCCCTCTTCGTGTAAGTCAACTAAATTTGAGAAATACAAATAGAGTGCTTTTGGATTTTTAAAGTTTTTTTGATCTTTAGTAAAACCCTCGTGCAAGATGTTAAAAACCTCTTCTTTTGAAGCCAATTTTTCATCATTCATCAAAAGTGCTATGTCTGTTTTCACATCAGCTAAATTCACTTTCTTTGGAAAATACTCTTGAGAATTCTTAAAAAGGTCCAACAACATGTTGATATATGTTGACTTCTCTGATCCTTCAGACTTGTCGATCTTGTCTTTTAAAATACGCTCACCGTATAAAAAGTTAGCCCAGTTCAAAGAAGGACAAGTATCATAAACTTGCTTCCAAGGCTCATAAGCAGCATCGTAATTTTTTACTTTTACGTATTCTGTATAAATTGATAAATTAGTTAAACACTCAGGATTTTGAGCCTGGGCTTGACCTAATTTAACAAAGCCTAAAACTGCAATAGCCAGTATCAACAAATTCTTTTTCATTTTATTTAGTTTATTAGTTTGTATTTTTTACACAATGTTATTTTACAAGGATACAAATTTAATTAATTAATCTGTCTTTTAGCAAACCAAATATCATTTAATGATAAGCCTATCTTCAATTTAACATAGTTTTCTTTGATTAAACCAGATTCTTTAGTACCTCTAGTTCCAAGACTCAAAGTAGTGTTTAAATTTGACAATACGCCTCCCACTGGTATACCCATACCAAAATTCACGCCAAAGTCCTTTATTTCTTGATTATTAATAACATAACCGGTATTTGACAAATGAATTCCTGCTCGGTAAACTGATCTCTGGAAATAGGAAGCAAAGTTACTCGCATTTGGAATAAAGAATCCTCCAACACTTATTAATGAACTCTTTTGATAACTCACATTGGTCTGTGATAAGAACTCATTTTCTAGATTCGACAAATCTGAACTGGTGTATTGCGCTCCAAAGAACCAAGATTTATCAGTCCCCAAACCAACTCCTACTGAATTTCTAGCTGGTAATACTAAACTTGTTTGATCCAAACTTGTTAACGAGAGATCTACAGAATTAACTTCAATATCGGTACCATTTTCTAAATTTACTGTCCCTATCTCTTTTAAATTCTCACTTGACAATTCATTAACCGAAGTATGTATAGCTGAAGCATACAAATCGAGTTTTTCAGTTAAAGGAAGTTGCAAATGTGCTGAGAGATTGTAATTCACACCTCTTAAGCGTGAAGTTCTTCGATCGATCGTCCCGTTAAAAACATCAGGTATCGATTGAATGCGTTCCTTAGTAATCGTTCCAAAATTAGAATACATAGACGCCCCAACATCTAAATATTTAAAAAGTTTTGATCCTAGTGAAAAGTACAATTTATTGATGTTTCCATTACCTGAGAATATATTATCAAGTTGGGTCCCATCACTGTCAGAACTTTCCGCATATAGTCGATAATCCATCGCCGTAAAAGGCATTACTCCAAAACTAAAACCTACTTTCTTTGCAAGCGGAAACGAAACACCAATATATTCTAATCGAGATGCAAGGTTATCTGATTTTTGTGAATTAGATGCTAAAGAAGAATATGAAGATGACAATCCTATCGCGTAATTAGTAACTTTTAATTTACCAAGTGCAGCTGGATTGTTTAAATTGAGATGAATACTATCGGTATACATACTCATCTTACCCATGGCTTGATTCTCTACGGTCGTAGAAGATAACATCTCACCGAATCCCACATAAGAATATGGAGATGAGGTGTATTTTTGAGCGTGGAGTTGTGTCCCTAGGACTAAAAAAAATACGATTATAATTCTCTTAAGCATGCGTTATCTGATATTGAAGTAACTGATTGATACCAATTAAGGCTAAATTGGGCTGGGCAAATATGGTGTTTTTTAATTGTTTAGACAAGTATTTAGCATCTCCACCTGTTAAAATCACTGTTAAATTTTGCAGTTCAGCTTCAACTGAACCGATCCAGCCTTCAATTTCATAACAGACCCCTAATATAACACCTGAATGCATACACGATTCAGTGCTGGAACCGTAGTTATTGATTTCATCGGGTCTTGACAAAAGTGGCAGCGCTGCTGTTTGAGTGTTCATTGAATTATACCTCATTTGAACTCCCGGAGCGATTCCTCCCCCTAAGTACACTCCAGAATTAGTCAATAATTCATAGGTAATACAACTCCCTGCATCGATAATTAAACAATTTTTATTTGGATACAAAAAATGAGCTGCTGCAACAACCGCTAAACGATCAACACCAAGAGTTAATGGGGACTTGTAGACATTCTTAAAAGGAAGCTTTGATTGCGTAGTAAGTACAAAAAAATAAGGTACTGAAACTTCCAAAAAGCTGATGAGTTCTTTAAATTCTCCTCCCACAGAGGCCACCATCGCATGAGTAATTGACAATCGATCAATCAAACTCTTAGTGTTTTTTAATGCAGCAGATCGCTCCCAAACCCAATGATCAACAATCGTATCTACCTTAAATACAGCTGCTTTCACTCGAGTGTTTCCTATATCTAAAACTAAATTCATACTACAAAGAAAAAAAAAGAATAAAAACGAAGTGCTTTTTTTGTGTTTTTGTTTGGTTTTCCGCAATTTGAATTTATATTTGCATCCGCTTAAGAGCATGGTACCTTAGCTCAGTTGGTAGAGCAACGGACTGAAAATCCGTGTGTCCCTGGTTCGATTCCTGGAGGTACCACTTTAAAAAACCCGCAATTTCTATACTTAAAGATTTTGCGGGTTTTTTGCTTTTTAGGAATTTGTTAAAAATTTTACAAACAATAAAGAGATTTTTTTTCAATATAATGAACTCACTTTAACGAATTGTGATTCGCTTAAATTAATTGCAATACTTCGTTTATAGTTTTGTCGATTCCCTTTCAATAAGTGTCGTTCGAACTATTTCAGTACGATCTGGAATATCTCTTTTAGACTCGATACGTTCAATGAGCATTTGAGCTGTCTTCCTTCCTATGTCTTCACCGTGTTGATCGATAGCAGTCAGTGGAGGATTGGAGTATTCAGATAAATAACCATTGGTAAATCCAATAACCATTAATTTTGGAATCTGCATTTCGTGCATCACCCTTAAGGTCTGTACTGCAAGAACTTCATTAACACATAAAACTGCTTCGATATCAACTCTTTCTAAATACGCTCTAATGAGTTCATCTTTAATAATCATCGCAGGATAATATTGAATTAACGATTCATCGACAGCGATACCTGAATCCTTTAGCGCCTTTTTATAACCTTCGATACGATAACGTCCCACACTGATATGTTTTTCTGTAGATATAAAGCCTATTTTATTCTTTCCTTTATTTATGAAGTGCTTCACAGCTCTATAAGCACTATCCAAATCATCTACGACCACTTTATCCCCTTTAATTGAATCCTCAACGCGATCAAATTGAACCACTGGAATTCCAACCTCATTGAGGGCTCTTAAATGACCAAATGAATTTTTCAATTCCGTTTCTGAGGAGAGTGATAAAATAAGACCATCCACCTGGTTTCTGAGTAAAAAATCAATATTTGATTTTTCATTATCCAATAAATCTTCTGTGTTGCCAATACTTACGTGATACCCACGTTGATTGGCGTAGGCATCTACTCCACGAATTACTGAGGTGAAAAAGAAATACCTCAAATCCGGAACAATCACACCAATGTGTTTTGAAAGACTGTTTTTTAATGCCAAAGCCATTAAATTGGGTTGGTAGTGATGCTCTTTAGCATAAGCCAACACCTTGTCCTTTGTTTCTTGGCCAATTTCAGGACTGTCCTTTAAAGATTTTGATACTGTTGAAATAGAAACATTTAATGCTGTAGCAATATCCTTTAGTGTAGTTTTCTTTTTCATGATGCAGTAAAATTTAATGATTAAAGATACAAAATTATCTACAACACTACATCGTTGTAGTAAAATTTATAGTAAGTGTCGTTTATTTTAGTATAAGTAATAAAAAAGCCTCCCGTGAGGGAAGCTTTTCTCATAGTAAATACTTTAATTGAAACTAAATATACTGATTGATGATGTTTTCAAAAAGCTCTTGTTTTCCAGAAATCAACTTAGGTTCACCAACTGATTGAGCAATCTCAAAGAGTTCTTCAAAATTAATTTCACCATTTTCAAAAGCCTTGCCTTTTCCTGAATCAAAAGAGCTGTATCGGTCTGTAAACATCTTTGAATAGGGTGATTTGGTTAAGATGTTATCAGCAATTATCAGCGCTCGTGCAAAGGTGTCTGCTCCTCCGATATGAGCGTGAAATAAATCCTCTAAATCTGTTGAATTTCTCCTGATTTTGGCGTCAAAATTAATTCCACCTCCTTGTAGCCCTCCTGACTTTAAAAACTCAATCATAATTTCTGTAACCTCAGTAATATTGTTCGGAAATTGATCGGTATCCCATCCATTTTGATAGTCTCCACGGTTCGCATCGATACTTCCCATCATTCCATGAGAAGCAGCCACTGCAATTTCGTGTTGCATGGTATGATTCGCAAGGGTTGCGTGGTTAACCTCTAGGTTAATTTTAAAATCATCTTGAAGGCCATATTGATTTAAGAAACCTACAACTGTAGCAGCGTCAAAATCGTATTGGTGCTTCATGGGCTCTGCTGGCTTTGGCTCAATAAAGAACGTTCCCTTAAATCCTTGTGCTCTGGCGTAATCTCTTGCTTTTTGAAGGAAGATACCCATATGCTCAACTTCACGCTTGAGATCGGTATTTAAAAGCGACATATAACCTTCTCTACCTCCCCAAAAGACATAATTTTCACCGTCCAAGGCCATGGTTGCATCTAAAGCCATTTTCACCTGTGCTCCTGCTCTTGCCACTACTTCAAAATTTGGATTAGTAGCTGCACCATTCATATATCTTGGGTTTGAAAAACAGTTGGCAGTTCCCCATAGAAGTTTCACTCCAGAAGCTGATTTCTTTTCTTTTAAGTAATCAACGATGGTCGCTAATCGCTTTTCAGATTCTGCAATCGTACTTCCTTCTCTTACTAAATCATAGTCGTGAAAACAGAAGTAATCGAATCCCATTTTGGTAATGAACTCAAATGCAGCATCAGCCTTCGATTTTGCAGATTCAATTGGATCAGCTATTTGATCCCACGAATAATTAATCGTACCAGGTCCAAATGGATCCGCTCCTGTCCCACAAAATGAATGCCAGTAGGCTACTGCAAACTTAAAGTGTTCTCTCATTGTTTTACCAGCGACTACTTGATCTGGGTTATAGTATTTAAAAGCAAGTGGATTGTCTGATTCCGCTCCTTCGTATTTGATATCACCAATACCTTTATAGTATTCTTTATCTCCTATTAAAGCCATAATTGATTTGTTTGTTATATATGATTTATTCTTCTTTTAATTTTTGTTCTAAACGCTTTTTCCAAAGTACATAAGCCGATTTAAAGACTTCTTTATTGTCTTTTGGCAGATAGGTCATCTTGTAGTCATTCTCTTCAATTAAGAGAGAAAACTTAGTCGTATCTCTATCGACGAGTGCACAAGCTCTTGCAGCTCCAATGGCCCCTGTTGTGTTGTAGATTTTAATTTCAACCCCCATCAGTGTTGCTATGGTTTCTGAAAAGATTTGAGATTGAAACAAATTGTCATCACCTGCCTTAATCATCGATAAATTGACACCGTCATTTTGCATGAGCTCCATTCCGTATACAAAGGAGAAAGCAATACCCTCCAAAGCAGCTCTACAAAGATGTGATTTTTGATGCGTATTGAGATGCAATCCTACTATATGAGCTCCTATATTGAAGTTCTCAAGCATTCGCTCCGCACCATTTCCAAATGGCAAAATAGATAGTCCCTCACTTCCAATAGATACACTTTCAGCAAGTTGATTCATCTGCTGATAAGAATCGACATCAAGGTTATTTTTCATCCACCTGTAGAGGATTCCAGATCCATTTATACAAAGTAATTTACCGATGTGATTGTTTTTTGGGGTGTAATTGACATGAGCAAAATTATTCACCTTAGAGCATTCTTTGACCGAAAGTTGATCTGTCACGGCGTAGACCACTCCAGAAGTTCCTCCAGTAGCAGCTACCTCTCCTGGATTCAAAACATTGAGTGAAAGAGCATTGTTGGGTTGATCTCCAGCTCTATAAAAAATAGGTGTTCCTTCAGCTAATCCAACAGCCTTTGCTCCAGCCACTGAAAGTTTTGATTGTAATCCTATAGTAGGCACAATTTCAGGAACCAATTTAGAATCAATTTCGTAATACTTCATTAGGGAATCTGCTAGGGATTCATTCTTAAAATCCCAAAAAACACCTTCTGACAAGCCTGGTATCGTTGTTTGAAATTGACCACTGAGTTTATAGGCAATATAATCTCCAGGCAACATGAATTTATAAACCTTAGCAAAAAGCTCCGGTTCATGATCAGCAAACCATTTGAGCTTAGAGGCTGTAAAATTTCCAGGAGAGTTGAGAAAATGAGCCGCGCAAAAATCTTCACCTAAATCCTGATAAGCTTGAATACCAATACCAACAGCTCTAGAGTCACACCATATAATCGATGGACGAAGTGGTACACCTTTAGCATCTACAACTACCAATCCATGCATTTGATAAGAGATACCGATTCCCTTAATCAACTCAGGAGCAATAGTGGTATCTGAAATCAATTTTTGAGTTCCTTGACACAGGTATTCCCACCACAAATCGGGATGCTGTTCAGCCCACCCCTGATGCGTTGCTATCATCTCCATTTCTTGCTCTGGATAAGTCACTACCCCTACAGATTTACCGGTAGTAGACTCCACTAGAGCAACCTTGATTGAGGAGCTTCCTAAATCGTATCCTAAATAGTACATTTTAAAGACTTATTACCGTTAAATATAATAAAAAAAGCAGGGCTTTCACCCTGCTTCTCCAAGTAAATACTATAACGTATTCAACTAAACTAAAAAATTAAAATCCTGGATTTTGAGTTAAGATTCCACCACTTAAATCAATAGCGTTTTGTGGAATTGGGAATAAATCATAATGAGATTTATAGCCGCCTGATATCTTTTGTGCAAGAGTTGTAACAGTTCTAGTCTCGTTTACAATATATGCAGTCATTACTTCACCCATATTTCCATAACGTCTTAAATCTGTTAAACGGTGACCTTCCATTCCTAATTCTAATCGACGCTCCATACGAACCGCTTTACGAGCAACTGCTGCATCAGTCCATGGATCATTGTACAATCCAATTACATAGTTAGCAGCATTGTTTCCAGCAGCATCTTTAACCCATGTCATGTTCATCGCACGCTCACGTACTTGATTCACATAACCACGAGCTTTTTCTAAAGCACCTGTTTCAACAGCAGCTTCAGCAGCCAATAAAAGAACGTCTGCGTAACGAATAGCATGCCAGTTAATACCTGAACGTTGCTGTCCCCAGCCTCCAGTACCTCTCATACCATCGTCACCAGCTTGGTAAACATTTTTCTTAGGCAAATATGGACCACCAATATCCGAAGACGATGGACGTTGCCATGACTGACCTGGGTGAACACCCCATCCATTATAATCAATACCTCTACGACCTATGGTATAATCGATACGAGGATCTAAATTTCCAGCCTCAGGTGTAAACGGATCAGCATCATCCATACCTTGGTCATTTGCGATATCAGACTGATTGTAAGTATCTAATAACGGCAATCCGTTCGCATCTGTTTTGTATGCATTAGCTAAATCCTGTGTTGGAGTATAGAATCCACAACAAGATCCAAATGGACCTCCTTGAGGGAAGTTTAAGGTATCCGCTCCAGCTCCATTGAATGACTGACCTGAGTCAGCAAAGAACTGAATTGCAAAGATACTTTCGCTACCATTTTCACCAGTTGAATTAAAATTGTCTTTTAATTCAGAAAGCAACGAATACTCACCAGAACCGATTACAGTTTCAAATAAAGATAATGCTGCAGCATAATCTTTTTGTTGAATCAAAGTTTTAGCCATAAACGCTTGCGCTACATACTTAGTTGGTTTTCCTTTTGCAGATTGAGAAGTTGGTAAGTTATCAATCGCGTATTGGAAGTCCGCTTCAATCGCATCCCAAATAGGTCCAGGATTCGGTTGATTGAACTCTGTAGCAGCAAATTCTACTTCAGAGATGTAAGGAATGTTACCAAATCTAATTTGTAGATTGTAGTAAAAATATCCTCTCAAAAATCTAGATTCTGCAAGTGCAGCTGAGTAATCACCTTCAACTTTAGAAATCAAATCAATAACGGCATTTGCTCTGTTAGCACCAGAGTATAAACTCTTCCATGAACCTAAGAGGTTTGGATTCGAAGCTGTCCAGTTAAACACCTCTAAATTGTAGGCATCCGTGTTATCACTATCGGTTGATCCTTTGTGAGCATTGTCTGTAATGGATTCATTCACCCATCCATTCGCTCCACCCCAGATCTCATTTCCTCCGATCGTGTTACCATCTAGTGCAGAATACGCACCGATTAGGAGTAATTCTACTCCTTTAGCATTCGCTAAAGACTCATCACTTAAAGCTCCAATTGCTGGCTTTTCTGTAAACTCATCAGAACATGAAGCAAGAACAAGTGCAAATGATAAATAATATAATATGTGTTTTTTCATTTTGATTATAATTTTAAGTTAACTCCAAAAGTTATAATTCTTGACATTGGGAATACATTTTCGTCAATACCTAATGAAAGGTTAGAATTAATCGCAACCTCAGGATCGACACCTGTATAGTCAGTAATTACCAATAAGTTTGACGCTTGAACATATAAGCGAAGTGAATCAGCACCAATTGAATCTACAATTGAATCTGGCATTGTGTATCCAATTTGCAAGTTTTTCAACTTCAAGTAAGAAGCATCCTCAACAAAGTATGAGTTAGGATCTGTCTCACTGTTAGTTACTGAATAACTCAATGCAGGAACCATAGTATCAGTATTTGATGGTGTCCATGCATCTAACACACGAGTCGAACGGTTTCCATCTTTAAAGAATGGGAAGTCCGTATAGATTTTCTCGTAGTTGTACACTTCATTTCCTTGAGATCCTTGAATAAATGCAGAGAAATCAAAGTTTTTGTAAGAAGCTGTAAGGTTAAGACCATAAGTAAAATCTGGATGTGGTGATCCGATGTTTTGACGATCTAAAGCATTTATAGATCCATTTCCGTCAACATCTTCGTATACAAAACGTCCGTTTGAATCCAAACCAGTTACATTGTAACCATAGAAGAAAGAAATTGGTTGACCAACCTCAGTTCTAGTTAACGATCCTACACGCGTATTTCTACCCGATTGGAACGCTGAAATTAGATTCGTAACCTCGTTCTTGTATGCAGAAATATTCGCCTGAACTCCAAAAACAAATTCTTTAGAAGCATCTGAGTTATATCCTAAAGAAACGTCTACCCCTTTATTTACTACATTTCCTAAGTTCACCAATGGTGCTCCTGCATCAATTGCAGTAGTAGAAATCAACGATTGGTTTGGCGTTACCAAGTCTTTAGTTTCAATGTTGAAGATATCAACTTCTAAGTTAAGTGCATTGTCTAACAATCCTAATTCGAATCCGTAGTTTAATGCCTCAGAAGTTTCCCAACGTAAGTTCGGGTTTCCAACTTGAGTTAACATTGCTCCTTGAGAAACGCTTCCTCCATCAATCGCATAGTTAGCGTAAACTTCATTTAATGAAGAAATATTAATGGTTGGATTGTTCGCAGGTAAGGTTTGGTTACCAATTTGTCCCCAAGAACCTTTTATTTTAAATCTTGAAATAGCTCCATCAGCATTGAAGAAATCTTCATCAGATACTACCCAACCTCCAGAGAATGATGGGAAGATATCTGTTTTGTTATCTCCTTTAAATCGTGAAGAAGTATCCTGACGTACAGTTGCAGTTAAATAATACTTGTTAGCAAAAGAGTACTGAGTTGTTCCAAATAATGAAAACAATGAAGAACCTCCTGCATAAGCATCACCGATTAAGATACCTCCACCACCGTTGTTTAACAAGTAGAAGTTTGGATCTTCAAATAAATAACCGGTTCTAGAAACAGACTTACCTTTTCTGAACTCATCCACTGCCTCAATACCTAAAATAGCATTGATTGAGTGATCGCCAAAGACTTTGTCGTAGTTCATCGTATTGGTCCATGTCCAAGAGTTTCTTGCCCAATCAACCTCTGTTAAGGTGTTATCTGTACGTGGCTCAATAGCTTCAGGAACTCTTGAAGTTAAATATCTTCCGTTGAAGTACTGAAGCATTCCTGAGAAACGTGTTTTGAATGATAATCCATCAACAAAATCATCAAGATTCACATTCATATACACATCCCCTAACAAACGGAATGTTTTGTTGTAATTATCTGCATTTCTGTATAAATCAGCTACTGGGTTGTTTACGTTTGATAACTGTCCACCTGCAGATCCGGCATAACCTCCATCTTCCGTATATACTGGAATAAGTGGGGAAGCTCTTAAAAGTAAATCACTTACGTTTGTGTTGTTTGCATTAGAGAAAGAAGCTGTTAAATGCTCACCGATAGTAATTTTATTAGATACTTTAAATTCAGAATTTAAACGCGTTGTTCCTTGTTTAAAGAAGGTTGTTTTAAAAACTCCTTCTCTGTTTTGGAACGAATTTGACATTAAGTACTTTCCTCTTGCATTACCATTTTCTAAGGTAACCGTAGCGTTTTGTTGAACAGCCACTTGAGTTGCCTCACCAAACCAATCTGTACCGTTTGGCAATACTCTTGCCGTAGGCGTCTCAAAAGTTACTGGATTATAGGTTGCAATTCTTCTAAATCCTTGTAAGGTTGTAGGAACTACTGGGGATGATCCTGATCCGTATTGAGGGTGTGTAGGAGTCAATCCGTCATTCTTCATAGAATCCCAAATCATTTGTCCATGTTGTTGAGCAGTCAATAACTCAGGAATTCTAGTTGCCTCAGCAAATCCTGTATAAGCATCTACTGAAATTCTAGCTTTTTCCATATTGTATCCACCCGACTTAGTCGTTACAATAACAACCCCATTCGATGCACGAGCACCATAAATCGCAGCAGCACCATCTTTAAGAACGTTCATCTGCTCGATGTCATTAGGGTTAATTGAATTCAAAACAGAAGCGTCATCCGTTTGCACTCCATCAATCACATATAATGGATCTGTGTTGTTAGAAGTACCAAATCCACGAATTACGATTTTAGGAGCCGCTCCTGGAGAGTTGTTACTAACTACAGTAACCCCAGAAACACGTCCCTGTAGAGCCTCTGCAGCATTGGTCATTGGTGTTTTAGCAGCTTCACTAACGTCCACAGAAGCGACAGCACCAGTAATAGATCCTCTTTGTTGAGTACCATAACCAACTACCACAACTTCTTCTAGAGCGTTACTAGCTTCTAAAGTCACATTAATCGTATCAGAATCTCCCACAGTTACCTCTTGCGAATTGTAACCTACATAAGAAAACACTAATACATCTCCTGAGGCAGCAGTAATGGTATAATTACCATCAAAATCAGCAAAAGTACCGTTAACGGTTCCTTTTACTAGAACAGTTGCTCCAGGTAACGGTCCGTTTTCATCCGAAACGGTACCAGAAATCTGTTGTGCACTTACAAATCCATAGCTTAAAACAGCTACAAACAGTAATGCATACTTAAGAAAGTTTAATTTCATAAAGTTTAGTTTTAGTTAAAATTTAATTTAGTTTATTCATAACGTTTTTCTATAACGTTATAGTTTAGTTAACAATTATATAAAAAATATTTTATTAATGCGTAAAAAAAACACATCAATTGTATGATAATTTGTGATTTTTTTCTTTTGTATAAGAATATTTAAAAAAACTTGGACAAATAATGTGTTTTATATACACATTCTTTTAAAACTAAGTGATACAATTGATTTAAATATTTAAACACCTAAGAATTGTATAACTCCATTTTTTTAAGTACACTTACAATTCAATTTGATAGGAACGGTTTTTTTAACCTTTTAATCAAATAAACTTAAAACCACATACCTTAATTATAAATAACTATAAGGTTATACTTTTATAAAGTTAAAATCATGAAAAAAATTCTTGCTTTCATACTTTTGAGTGTCATACTCTTTTCATGCTCGAACAAAAACTCTAAACTATTTGAATTGGTTGATTCCGATTACTCTGGAATCGATTTCAACAACCAAATCACAGAAACCAAAGATTTCAATGTCTTAACTGATGAATACATCTTTAATGGCGGAGGCGTTGCTGCTTCCGATTTCAACAATGATGGAGCCATGGATTTGTTTTTTACTGGAAATCAAGTCTCCAATCGTTTATATCTAAACCAAGGAAATTTTAAATTTAAGGACATTACGGATGTAGCGGGATTAGATTCCTCTGATTTTTGGTCTACTGGTGTTGCTATTGCGGATGTTAATGGCGATGGCTGGCAGGACATCTTTGTGGGAGTGGCCATGTTAGAAGGAAAAAAAGAAAATAAACTCTACATCAATCAAGGTGTTGGTTCCAACAATCAAATTTCTTTTAAAGAAATGGCTCATGAGTATGGGCTTGTTAATGACAAAAATACCATGGCTGCTTTATTCTTCGATTACGATAAAGACGGCTTACTTGACCTTTACGTTCTCAACAACGAACAAGAACAGTTTAGCCCGACTAATTACAGAGATAAAATTGTAGATGGTTCAGCAAAAAGCACCGATCAGTTATTTAAAAATATGGGGAATGGAACTTTTAAAGATGTATCCCTTGAAGCAGGAATTACCATCGAAGGATTTGGCCTTGGAATTGCCGCATTAGACATCAACCAAGACGGATGGACGGACTTATACATCTCTAATGATTACCTCACTAATGATGTACTCTATATCAATCAAGGGGATGGAACCTTTAAAAATGAAATGAGTTCCTATTTCAAACATCAAAGTAAGTTTTCCATGGGAAATGATGCTGGTGATTTCAATAACGATGGTATCGATGATATTATCACCGTTGATATGTTAGGAGAAACCAATTTCAGAAAGAAGACGACCATGGGAAAATCGGATTACCAAGATATCATTCACAATAATCAATGGGGTTACGAGTTTCAACAGTCTAGAAACATGCTTCAAAAAGGTAATCCCGTTGGAATTCCATATAGCGAAATTGGAATGATGGCAGGTGTTTATCAAACAGATTGGAGTTGGAGCCCTTTGTTTATGGATGCAAATAACGATGGTAATAAAGATTTGATGATTACCAACGGATTCCCTAGAGACATCACCGATATGGATTTTATCAACTTTAAGTTTGAATACGAGCGTTTTGCTAGTCATGAGATCTTGCTCGATTCAATGCCTTCAGTTAAAATTCCAAACTACGCATACCAAAACGTAGACTCATTCCAATTTGACAATGTCACTGATGATTGGGGTATTAACATTCCATCGTTCTCTAATGGTGCCGTTTATGTAGATTTAGATAATGACGGAGATTTAGACTATGTAGTTAACAACATTAATGATAAAGCGTTTGTATTTAACAACAGTCTCAACAAAAAGAAGGAGTCATTTCAAAATCACTACTTAAAAATAGAACTGGAAGGACCAAAGCACAATTCAAATGGGATTGGATCTCGAATTCAACTCAAAACAATTGATGGTAAAAGCCAATACTACAATCAGTTCTTAACCAGAGGATATATGTCTAGCGTCGATCCAAGAGTTCATTTTGGATTGGGCTCTCAAAGCTCCATCGAATCCATTTCGATAGTATGGCCTGACGGAAAAACGCAGCAGCTTTCTAACATATCAGCTGATCAAAGCATCACATTAAAATACTCAGATGCTATACATAGCAGTACATCAAACACAACTGTTCAAGAACAAACCATCTTCAACGAAATAGCTGCCGATAAAAACCTGAATTTTGTTCACACAGAGCTCGACTTTGACGATTTCAGTGTACAACGACTCATCCAACACAAGATTTCTCAATCAGGCCCCTGTCTTGCAGTAGCTGACATCAATAATGATGGATTCGAAGATGTCATTTTAGGATCTTCAGAATCTGATTTCCCTACAGCATACATTCAAAATGTAGATGGAAGCTTTAATGCCTCTTCACTATTCTCAAATAAAGAATATTTTGAAAACATCGAAGAGTGTATCCGTCCTTTTGATTTTGAAAATGACGGTGACTTGGATTTAATTATCACTTCTAAACGTAAAAACTACCAACAACAAAATAATTATATCGCTATCAATGATGGCAAAGGAACGTTCAGTATTCAAAATGCTGATGAAAGTTTCGAAGGTTCTGTAATAGCAGTAGGAGATTATAACGGTGATGGCTTGGATGATGTTTTTATTGGTGGAGGTCCGCGTTTGAGAGAATTCCCAAAAACCAACCCGAGTAGATTACTCATCAATCAAGGAGGTAGACTTCAAGACAGTGGAAATGCTATCATCAAAGATATTGATCAAATGGGTATGGTAACCGATGCTAAATGGGGGGATCTCAATGGTGATGACTTACTCGATCTTGTGGTGGTAGGTGAATTCGAGCCTATCAAGATATACCTAAACGGTACGAATGGATTGGAGCGCTATCATTCCAATTTAGATGATTATTTAGGACTCTGGAGTTCTGTCATCCTTTTTGATAATGATGCCGATGGTGATCTGGATTTGATTGCAGGAAATATAGGAGCGAACAACTATTTTCACCTGAGCGATCAAACACCCATAACCCTAGTCGCTGATGATTTAGATGACAACGGCTCTGTTGAACCCCTTTTATTTTCTTATGAAAAAGGAAAAGACAGCATCAAAAGAGCCTATCCAATCGCTTTTAAAGACAATTTAGTAGAGCAAAGTCCTCGTTTCAGAAAACAATTCAAACTATACAAGAACTATGCTGACACAGACCTCAAAGAATTCTTCAGTAAAGAAGAATTTCAAAAGGCTCAAAAGCTAACCGCTAATTTTGAACTTTCTGTCTTTATAGAAAGTCTCGGAAATCATCAATTTAAGGTCACAGCACTTCCCCAAGAAGCTCAAATTGCACCTCTTACCGATTTGATGATTACGGATTACAATAATGATGATTATCCAGACATTATCGGAGTTGGTAATGATTATCGCTACGAATCATTTGTAGGCCGCTTGGATGCCTCCAATGGATTACTCCTTCGTGGAACTGGGACAGATAAATTTGAAGTAATTCCTCCTGCACAAAGCGGAATTGTGATTCCAGTAGATGGCAGAGAGGTTGCCAAAATTAAATCAGCTTCTGGAAAAGAAAATTATATCGTGACTCAAAACAGAGATCAAGTACTTTTATTTAGTAGATCTAACTAATAAGTGCCCTTATAAAAGAAAAAGCCCATCCTGTAAGATGGGCTTTCTTTATACTGAAGAAATTCTATTCTACTTTTAAAATCACCCTTCTGTACCTGGTAAGTGCTGGCAATCCTGAATCCGTTCCCTCAACAATGATGTGAACCTCATCACCTGACTTTGCCTTTTTAGAGACTTTGATAGTCGCATCCACATCTGAAAATACAACAGATGCATCAGCGGTACTAACATCGGTATAATTCCAAACCCTGTGTGTGATTTGATCACCATCCACATCAGTAGAGGCATAATTCAGTTTCACTTTAGCACCTTTTTTGACAGTTTGTCTAGTGGATTCTTGAACACTAATTTGGGGAGCGTGATTGGACTCTTCGAAATCACTCACACACCAAGATGCTCTCGCTGCAAAATCATTTTGAATTGCTTCAATCCATCGTGTTTGTGGATACATTGGATCCTTTTGACCTGTTTCTGGGTTTAAATCAGCCACTAGTTCTCCATCTTCGAATTTAAATGGGTTTTCTTTTGATTGTATGAAACGGCCACCCCATCCTCCGTACCACGGATGCTTGTAATTATCAAGCCCCAAATCTACTAGATGTAAATAAGCTGGAGTATCTCCTTCGGAGATAAAGGCATACTGATCAAAAGACCCCCATTGAGCATCTTTAATTTTCGAAAGATCTCCATGATTATGCTCATTATCACCTTCTTGTTTTTGACCATCACCATAAGAATAGTACTTCTTGAGAAGTGATCCACTATTATTGATTATCGGCCCCATGAAAGACCCCTCTAAATACTTTTGAAATTTCCCAGGCACCACACGTTTCCATGGATATGCAAAAGCAGCAAATTGAGATGCGTTGTAATAAACTCGAATATCTGGCCAACTTTTAGAAATGTAATCCCTGTAGGTCGCATCCTGATCCATGATGGTATAAATAATGGATTTATCCGTGACCGCTTTATGAATCGCTTCCCAATTTTCAGAATTAGCATATGCTTCCTCAATTGATTTCAGTGCCCGAGCAATTGTATTGGTTCCTCCCCAAGCTTGTAAGTACAATTCATCGATATCGTCTTGAAGCAATTTGTTTTTGATCCACTCAGACCCCAAAGTTACTTTTTCCATTTCTCCTTCGAATTCGATATTACCCACTCGCACCATGGACATTAACTTTTCAGGAGTAGGATAGCTCGGATCGTGTTTGATTAAACGATCGTATACTTGAGCGTAATCTAAAATCAGTTCTTGCATCCAATTCACCCCTGGCCATCTTAAATCTGTTTGTGCTCCATACATCTCTTTGGTCATAGGCATTTCAGAAACAAATTTTGTACCCAATCCGTCACCACTGTAGTGCCACATCGAACTCGAATACACCAATCCCTCAATATCAAATTCATTAGAATACAACAACATACGAATAAAGGTATCCACATCATCGATTTCTCCATCGGTAGTGATGATGGTTTTTACTTTTTGATGTTGAGCTAAGCTAGAACTTGTAGCAAATGCCATCATCCATAAACTCAATGCTATTTTTAATGTTTTCATGTTTCTCATTTATTTTACAATCTTAAGAATGATCCTGTGATATTTTGTCAAAGGAATCGCTCCATTGTCAAGGACTTCCAGCACTAAATGAATGTTCTGACCCGCTTTAACATCTAAAGGAATCCTCACTTTAGGGTTTGTTGATGTGCTGTTTTCTATGGTAACTAAACCCGAATAATCTTCATTTTCAAATTGAACCCACTTGAGCTCAACTGCGTCTCCATCAGGATCATTTACAGAAACATGAAGTTGAACCGATTCACCCGCATGTGCTATGATCTCTAAAGGACCTTCAATGATTGGCTCGTGATTTGCCTTACTGTAATCATTGGTATCAGACCATTTAAAACGCGCTGCAATTCCATTTTGAACAGCGGGAATAAAACTCAATCCACTTACCAAAGATTCTTGTTCTCCCGAAATACTCAAGGTACTTTCTAGGTTGGCGTCTTTTGATTTTTTACCAGCCCATCCCCCGTAGTACTGATTTTCATGAGCTCTTAATCCATTGTCTATGAGGTTGAGGAAGGTGTGTGTATCACCTTCTCCTAAGAATGCATTCTTCTCTTTTAATGGAGTCCACACTACATAGCCCTTAGCACGCAATTCCTCTTCTGAAATTCCAGAAAAACCAAAGAAATCAAAGATATCTCCTTTGACCATCTGTTTTCCATCGCCCCATACTCTATAAAGAGAACCTAAAGGACCTTGGTCTAATATGTTCTCCTTGGTCCAATTGGGACTGTAATAAACTTGATTGGATTCAGAAACTCTGTTTTGTGCATTGTATCCCAAGGGTACATTCCCATAAGTCGTTGCTAAAATGTCGATTCCTGAAAAATGAGGTTTGATGTAGTTCTCATAAGTGTTGTCTTGATCTCCCGATAAACACAAGATCACCTTCGCTTCAATCTTTTGTTTTATAGCATTCCATTGTGTAGAAGACCCATATTGATCTTCAATCGATTTTAATGCTCTTGTAATCGTACTAGCACCACCCCATGCAGCTAAGAATAATGGACCTGGCTTATCATCTAATATCAAGGATTTTATTAATTCTGAACCCTCCGTATCTTTTGAGTAATCCCCATCAAATTCAATATTTCCCCACTTAATTTTTGACCTTAAATAGTCAGGGGTTGGATAGGATGCATCATGGATTTTTAAATTGGGATATACATTCTCATAGGCTTCTACAGCATCGTGAATAAATCGCTCATCCTCTGACCAACGCCAGGATTCCATAGGACCCATATTTAATCCAAAACGTGTATATTCCCTACCCTCCACAAACCACTTCGTACCTTTTCCATCTCCTTTCCAATGAAATTGACTACTTGCATAGACTAATCCTTCAATATTAAAATCAGTACTGTAAAGCAACAAACGAATGAGTGAATTATTATCGTCTAATTCAGGGTCACATGTAATGACAATTCTCGGCTTATTAGAATCCATTTTTTGAGCATAACTACTAAAACTCAAAATTGAAATCATTAAAAACGCAAAAGCCTTCAGATTTCTTATATCAAAAAATTTGTTAGAAAATCGTTTCATGATCATTATTTAAAAAGTTTTGGCGTTAATTCTGATAAATACAACCTCCAATTATTCCAAGAGTGGCCTCCTTCACTTTCTCTGTAGGTGTAGTTGAATTCTTGTTGATCATAGAATGCGCGTAGTTTTACGACACTTTCATATAGAAAATCAGTTGTACCACAGCCGATCCAATACAATTTAGGGTTTGCATTTTGTAATGCTTTTATTTGACGGATGTGCTTTTGCTGGTCGTAATTGCCAAACATATCATACAAGCCCATACTCATCACAGCGATATAATCAAAGGTATTGGGATGTAAATTAGTTGTCATTTGTGTTTGATATCCACCCATTGAAAGACCTGCTAACGCTCTGTTTTCTTTATTCGCTTTCACTCTGTAATTGGCCTCAACAAATGGGATCAAATCTTCGATGATTGAAGTTGGAATCAGTTCACCTGTCATGGAAGTTGGAGCCCCTAAAACAGCGCTGTCCTGTTCTAATTTCAAAGCTAAATTAGTCTCCCCTGGAGCTGAGGTAGCTCTAAAATTACCATTAGGGATCACTACAATCATTGGTTCAACTTGATTCTCAGCAATTAAATTATCTAATATATAGTTGGCTCTACCTCTGCTGATCCAAGCCTCTTCATCTCCACCAGCACCGTGCAATAAATACAATACGGGATATGATTTTTTCGATTGCTCATACCCCGGAGGAGTATAAATAGTTACTCTTCTTGTCTTATCCAGACTTTTTGCAGGATACCAAACCGCACTTACCTTACCATGAGGCACTTCTTTTACGTCGTATATTTCTGTTAAACCCCCAGGAATCATCAACCTAGATTCTATATAAGAACCATCTCGTATCACAACATTATTAGCAGGATCCACAGTAGTAACACCATCCACATTGAACGTATACACATACATATCCGATTCGAAAGGACCTAAAGTTACTTCAAAAATTCCTTGATCATTTTTTTCTAATGGAATAAGATCAAAATTAGGATTCATGGTTCCTCTAATTCCAACAGAATTAGCTTGAGGAGCATGTAATCTAAAAACCACCGAATGATCCTCCAGTATTTCAGGAGAAATGATTTTAGGTTTTTGTGTTTGAGCGTAGCTCATTGTTACTATAAACAACAACAGCAGATTTTGTAAAATTGATTTCATGTGAATTACATTTATAGAGTGTTTGTTTGTATGATGTTTTTCCAAGATTGGAATTTATTCATATGAGAAGCACTAGACGACTCTTTTTTAAGTGTATTTTTATGTAACAAGGATTTGATCTCCACTAGCGAATCGTACATTTTTATTTGCAAACCTGCAAGCAAAGCAGCTCCCAAAGCGGATACATCTTGACTCTTTTGCATTTCTAATGTTGCACTTATTAAATTGTTTAATTCATGTTGAACAAACTTATTTTTAGAAAGCCCTCCATTGATTGCAACGGTCTCTATAGCGCTTCCCAAATCTTCCTTCATCGAATCGAGCACCGCTACAATCTGATAACTAATGCTTTCTAAAGCGGCGCGTACAATCTGATTATTTGTAGTGCCAAAAGTCATTCCAACCAAAGACGCTTTTCGTTCCATTTGCCAAAATGGAGCACCTAACCCACTAAAAGCGGGAATCAAATACAAGTCACTCTCCGCTGCCTCAAAAGCCATTTGCTCGGTTTGTTGAGCCGACTGTATCAATCCTAAACTGTTCTTTAACCAGGATATCATGGATCCACAGGAAACAATAGCGCCTTCCCAAGCATAAACAGTTTCTATAGGAGTGCTGTAAGCAATGGTCGTCAAAAGACCATTAGTCGATATTTTTGGAGTGTTTCCAATATGAGACAAGATGGAGCATCCTGTTCCCAAAGTCATCTTCGTATCTCCTACAGAAAAACATCCTTCACCAAAAAGAGCAGCATGAGAATCCCCTATCATCGCTGTTATGGGGATCATTTTAGAAGAAAGTCCCTCAAAATTTGTCTCGCCGAAAAAAGCTGCTGATGTTTTTACTTCCGGCAAGTTAATTCCCGTCAGTCCCCATCGATCTATAATCTCTTGATCCCAGTCAAGAGTATGAATGTTAAAAAGCAAGGTTCTTGATGCATTGGTCGTATCGGTAAAGTACGATTGTCCATGAGTTAGTTTATAAAGTACCCAAGTATCAACCGTTCCAAAATAGATTTCACCTTTTTGAATTCGTTCTTTTAGTTGAGGATAAGTTTCAATAATCCATAAGAGTTTTGTTCCAGAGAAGTACGGATCCATAATCAAACCCGTTTTTTTCTGAATCCAATCATTTTGATCCAACATTGTTTGACACAGCGAAGTAGATCGTTTACAAGACCAAACAACAGCATTGTGAACTATAGTACCTGTGACATCCCAAAGCACAAATGTCTCGCGTTGATTGGAGATTCCAACACAACTTACCTTTGAAATATCCAGCTCTTTTACCGCCTTAATCACCGATGCATAAATCGCCTCTGGATCTTGTTCCACCCAATCTTTATGCAGATATTCGGTTTCCAGGTCTGAAGTCTGCTTTGAAATGACATTTGTATTCTTGTCAAAAATCAATACTTTGGTACTACTGGTTCCTTGATCGATGGCTAATAGTTGACTCATTAGGATTTCTTATTTGATTTATCAATAACGACAGCTAAAAGAATGACCAATCCCTTTACGACTTGCTGCCAAAAAGGAGATACATTTAACAGCACTAAACCATTATTTAACACTCCAATGAGCAATACTCCCAGCACGGTTCCCATAACAGTACCTTTACCTCCTGAGAGTGAAGTCCCTCCAATGACGATCGCCGCGATAGCGTCGAGTTCATAACTCATTCCTGCATTGGGCTGCGCAGAATTTAATCGAGATGTGATCAACACCCCCCCTATGGAAGCCATCAAGCCCGATATGGCATACACGAGTCTCTTTACCTTTTTAACTGGTACTCCAGATAAGAGTGCTGCACGTTCATTTCCTCCAATAGCATAGATAAACCTTCCCAATGAAGTTTTATTGGTGATAAATACAAAGATGAGTACAACGCCTATTGAGATCCATACGGGAACCGGTATTCCTAACCACCATCCAGATCCTATAAACTCAAAACCTTCTCCTAAATTAGAAATTGGTTTCCCCTGAGTATACAGATAAGACATTCCTCTAGCGATGGTCAGCATTGCTAAAGTTGCCACAAAAGGAGGTACTGTAAATTTAGTGATTACCCAGCCATTAAACCAGCCGAGCAAATAACCGACTAGTGCGGCAGCAATAACAGCTCCTAAAACAGTAAATCCTATCCACAAATCAAATGGTTCTAGGGCAATACCCCATTTGAGAAGACCAGCACAAACCGCTCCACTAAATGCTAATATCGCCCCAACCGACAAATCGATCCCCGAACTAATGATCACCAAAGTCATTCCCACCGACAAACAGAGGTTGATACTTACTTGCCTGAGAACATTCCACATATTTTCAGTACTCAAAAAAGAATCCGTAAAAATGGTTAACAAAACCATCAACACAAAAAGTGCTAACAAGGATTGTGACTTTTTTAAAACATCTGCTTTAATCATGAATTATTCTTTTAGGTAATGCAGCTTGCATTAGTTCTTGTTCGTTTGTAGTTGCTCCGTCAAATTCACCCCTTATACAACCTTCATTCATTACGATGACTCGATCAGACAATGCCAATATTTCAGGTAATTCAGAAGAGACAAATAAGATACTTAAGCCTTTTTCTGCCATGTCGTAGATGAGATTGTAAATCTGATTCTTCGCATTGATATCAATTCCCCTTGTTGGCTCATCTAATATTAAAATCTTAGGATGGGTCGATAACCATTTTCCAAGAATAACCTTTTGTTGATTTCCTCCACTAAGATTCCCACAAAGCATTTCCAAGGATGGAGTTTTTACATCGAGTCCTTGAATATTTTTTTGGGTCAATTCTCGCTCTTTTTGAGCGTTGAGTAGTTCAAAGTCTTTTAAACTGGGCAGACTAATATTAAACACCAAGTTCCTATCCATGATGAGTCCTTCTGTCTTTCGATCTTCCGTCACAAAACCAATTCCATTTTTAATGGCGTCTCTAGGTGATTTAATCGCAATCTTTTTCCCTTCGATTGAGATTGAGATGGGCTTTTTAGCTACACCAAAGAGTTCCTCCATAAGTTCAGTTCTACCAGCTCCCATCAATCCATAAAATCCTAGGATTTCACCCCTGTGCAATTTGAATTTGCCTTCAACATCCAAGACGACATCCTTTGAGGTCAGTTCTCGATTCCTCCTCTTTACGATCACATCCCTTCCAACCATATGGCGAATCAACTCCCCAGAAGTAATTTCAGACATCTTACCCGATGCTATACTATTTCCATCGCGAAGCACAGAAAACGTATCAGAAACCTTAAAAAGTTCTTCCATTTTATGGGATATATAAATAATGGTCTTCCCTTCTTCCTTCCACTTTGCAATAAGACCGTGTAGATTTTCAATTTCAACATCGCTCAATGCTGATGTGGGCTCATCCATTAATATAATCGAGGCATTTGAGTACAATGCTCTCGCAATTTCTACGAGTTGCTGTTCTCCAATTTTAAGATTTTCAACGAGGCAAGATGGGTCTCTATCAATCTGAACCTGATCTAATAAACCGCTACAAATTGCATTCATCCTCCTGTAATCTAGTAGCCCTAATGAGGTTTTCAGTTCTTGACCTAAAAAGATATTATCACAGATACTTAAATTAGAGAAGAGATTTAATTCTTGATGAATAATGGCAATTCCTGCATTTTTAGAGTCCGTCGTATTTTGAAAAACTTGCTTTATACCATTGATGAGTACCGCTCCTTCATAGTCTGTATAAATACCACTCAATATATTGAGCAAGGTAGATTTACCAGCTCCATTTTCACCCAAAATCGCATTTACCTTTGATGGGTAGAATGACATATTCACCTGATTCAACGCTTTGACTCCAGGGAAGGATTTGGTGATATTGACGACTTCTAACATCTTACTGAATTACAATTTTTGCTGGTATAACGACAACCGAACGGATCGGTAATTCTCTTTTATCTATTAGGCAAGCTCCTATATAAGAAATCGACTCACCTACCTTTAAATCAAGGTTTGCTACTTGATTTCTGACATATTTATTAAAGGCTTCTGTCAATGAATTTAAATCAGATTGAGAATCGAAATCCTCTAGAGACAAAAACCTAGATGCATCTCTGAGTTCATTTCCAAAAATATATTTGGCATCCACAACATTTCCACTTTCAAGACTGATTTGCCCATCCTCAATTTTCGTAATGTTTGATGTTTCAGCAACTAAGAAATAAGCGGACTCACCAATTCCCATACGATTTCCAAAATCTTTAAAAGTGAGTTCTGTATTCAAATTGATATCATTGATCAACTGATCAACAGGAACGATCAATTCACTTTCAAGAATACCTTCTCTGTATAATTTTTCGATAGTTTCTGAATCAACCTTAAAACTGGTTTCTTCATTATTTAGATCACTTAGTCTTTTAAAGTAAATCGACTGAGATCCTAGGATGAATACAATGACTATAATGATGATTTTCTTTAGCATCCCTTAAAAGTTTTTTGATGTTTCCACAGTCACTAAATCAACAGCAACTGGAACGTGCTGTGGAAAATTTCGTTTTCCTTGAAAGTATTGATCTGCATATTCTGCAGCAGTTTTAGCCATCACTTTAGGGTATTGCATACCTGTTGCAACAATTTCACCCGCTTTAATCTTTTCGACCACCTCATCATTCCCGTCAAATCCAAACACTTTTATCTGATTTGATTTTCCTGCTGATTTTAGCGCTTGATAAACTCCAAGTGCCATGGAATCATTTCCGCAAAACACCGCATCTATAGAATCGTTAGCTTGTAAGATCGTTTCCATCACTTCCATGGCTTTATTGCGATCAAAATCTCCATTTTGTTGGGCAATCATTTCCAGCCCTGGAAACTGATCAACAACTGTGTGAAAACCATTTGAGCGTGCATAGGTATTGTTATCTCCAGCCAACCCGAGTATTTCAACATACTTGCCCTTTTCACCAATAGTTTTTACAAACTCCACTCCAATTGCAATACATCCTGAATAATTATCAGAGAGTATTTGTGAAGTTGCAGCTTCGTTAGAATTGACTTCTCGATCCATACAAAACACTGGGACTCCCGCCTTTTTGGCCTTGAGTATATTAGATATTGAACCATCGGCATCTGTAGGATTAAACAAAATGGCATCATAACCAGATGCTATTAAATTTTCAAAGTGATTCGATTCATTGGCAGGGTTGTTTTGGGAATCAAATATTTTGGCCTCATAACCCAATCGATTGGCATTGGCAACCGCAGATTCTGCCAAAACCACAAACCAAGGATTATTGAGCGTTGAGATCACAACAGCTACCTTTGGTTTTTCAATCTCTTTTTTTGAAGTACACGCAATGGTTATGAAACCAAGCAGAACAAGGAATACGTTTCTCATCTCAATAACTTTTTAACTTCATTCGCAATTCCATTCGGACTGAGTTGATAATGCTCAAAAATTTCATTTTGGGATCCAGATACGGTTTCTTCATCGGGAATTCCCATAATTTTAAAAGGCACACAGTGGTTGTTTTGAAGCAAAAAAGAGCCTACTGCTTCACCGAGACCTCCATAGACCGAATGTTCTTCCACGGTGATAATCGGGACCTCCCAATTGAGCACAGAGGTATCTAGAGGTTTAATGGTGTGCATACTAATGACCTCGGCAGAAATTCCCACTTGCTCTAAAAGTTTTGCAGCTTCAAGACTAGGCCAAACCGTTTCACCTGTTGCTACGATCTGAACATCAGAACCTTCCTTAATGATTCTTGCCTTTCCAATTTTAAAGTCAGATGATAGTTCTTGACCTAAATTAGGCATATTTTTCTTTCCAAAACGAAGATAAACAGGCTGTTTACTTTTTATTGCTGCTTTTACAGCATGCTCCGTTTCAAAAGCATCCGCTGGAGCTACTATGGAAATATTATTTAATGCTCTAAGGGCTGCAAAATCGTGTAATGAATGGTGGGTAGACCCTAAGGCGCCATAACTCACCCCTGCAGAGATCCCCACAAGCACAACTTTATTATTAGAATAACAAACATCGTTTTTGACCTGTTCTAATGAACGAGCCGTTAAAAAACATGCTGGTGAAACCGCAAACACCTTTTTATTCATAGATGCTAATCCAGATGCAACACCCACTAGATTTTGCTCTGCAATACCAATTTCTACAATTTGATCTGGGTAGATTTCTCCAAAATTGACCAATTTTCCTGAACCTCTAGAATCAGAAGTCACCATATACAAATCCTTGTCTTGCGCAGCGATTTGTTCTATTGTTTCTGCAAATACAACTTGATTAGCTTTCATCTTCCTCTAATTCTTTTAAAGCAATTCTTAATTCTTCTTCTGTTGGAACCCCATGATGCCACTTTTTATTGTGCTCCATGAAAGAAACTCCCTTACCTTTAACGGTATGTGCTATAATGAATGAAGGCTTCCCTTCTACAAATGGGAGTTGATCAAAAGCATTGACCAATGCTCCTACATCATGTCCATTAACTTCACGAACCTCCCAACCAAATGATTCAATCTTTTGTCGAAGTGGTTCTAAATTCATCACCTCTTCATTGAGTCCAGTAATCTGCAACTTATTGTAATCCAATACAGCACATAAATTATCGAGTTGATGGTGCGAAGCAAACATCATTGCTTCCCAGTTAGATCCTTCAGCCATTTCACCATCACCGAGCACCGTGTATACTTTTGTATCCAAACGACTCTTTTTTGCTCCAAGAGCAGTTCCACAACAGATGGGCAGACCATGACCAAGGCCTCCCGTATTTTGTTCCATTCCAGGGACTTTTTTAGTGGGATGACCAATGAGTCTACTCTTATACTTCCCTAATGTTTGCAGTTCTTCATTCGGAATGAATCCTTTGTCAGCCAAAACCACATATAGAGCCTCTACCGCATGACCTTTAGACTGAATATAGCGATCTCTTGAAACTTCTTCCCAAGTTCCTCTCAGCACGTGATTGTAGAGTACGTTGAGAATATCAACAATCGATAGGCACCCTCCAGTATGACCTGCTTTGGCCTCATAAATTGTTTTTAAAGTATCTATACGATACTGCTTAGAACGCTTTTGTAACTCTGATATATTCATCTTATTTTGAATGATTGTAGACTTCCCACCCCATATAATTTCCAAGGGCTTCTTCTAAAATATGAGCTGTTTTAGAAGCGTTCATCACCACGTGATGTTCAAATCCGTTTTTACACACATAATTCATAAGCCCCTCTAAATCTGAAATCTGAGCAACTGCTCTGTTTCCAAAAGTTTCGAGAGGATCATCTGTCAATTCTCCTTCTCCTATATACACTTTGATTACACCATTGGGATCATCAGTGGAGATTCTACCATAAGTAAGTGGCATCGCTGGAGTTCTCCCTTCCAATGCACCATAAGTATTTTCTACTCCTACTGAAGTTCCTAAAATGGGAGCATTGCTAATTTCAATGTCTGGTAAGAATGATTTCGCCCAGTTTCCACAGTGAAACAACACACATTTTTCAGGATCATCGGCATAGTTATTATTCCAATCAACTAGTGCAGACGGAGATCCGGAAGCCAACTGCATCGCGTACATACTCAATGTACCCGTGACATCAACCTCACAAGCAGACGGCAACATATTTTCACTCATCATACTCATCGAAGTACAGACATTACAACCGTAATTTTGCTGTAAAGAGGTCCAACATTGAATAGCTGTAGCATCCAATTCGTATTCCTCCATAAACTTCTTAAGTGCCACATCTAATTTAGCCATTTGAATCAAGGACTCATTTGGTGTTGTTCCTTTACGAGCATACGCATTAATTCTCTCTAAATGAGCGACTACTTCAGGAGCATCATTACTCATTCGATTGGCATTTCCTAGAATTTCAGATAGATCCACCGTCGTCACTGTAATTCCATTTCTCTGAAGAATTTTTTCTGAATAACGAACTGTGTTAAACGCTCCAGGCCTTGCACCTACCGCTCCAATTCGAACTGATTTCAATCCATTAACCACCCGACATACCGCTAAGAAATCTTTAAAATCATTTTCAAAAGCCGGATCAGTTAAAGAACAAACATGTTTAGAAGTCAACGAGTACTTGATACCATATTGATATAGATTATTGCAAACTGAAATCTTTCCACACCACGAATCTCTACGGTTGACTACATTCATTTTTGAAAGCTCGTCTGGATAGGCTTGGATGAGTACCGGAACATCCAATCCTGCTAATTTCAAAGTATCAGCAACACCTTTTTCATCACCAAAATTGGGAAGCACCACTAACACCCCTGCAATTTCACTTTTATGAGCCGCAAATAATTTGGCACAAGCCTTGGCCTCCGCAAAAGTTTCTACTCCTCCTAGTTTTGAATCTTCAGTTCCCAACAAAATAGGCTGAACTCCCAATTTTGAAAATAAAGCCAACACCTCTTCCCTAGCTTTAGCAACCAGACTATCTGGAAAAAAATCTCTATTTCCTATAATAACACCAATATGTACTTCTTTTTTCATCGTTCAATTATTTATCTACTATAACTAATTTTATATCGTTTTCAATTAAATGTTTTTGATCTTGCTTGCTAATCAAATCATCCGTTATGATAAAATCTACTAAACCTATAGCTCCAAGACTTGCTAACGAACTTTTTCCAACCTTAGAGGAATCAGCTACTAAATAAGTGAGTTCTGCTGCATCGATCATTGCCTTTTTCACCACTAAATCACTAATCGAAGGATAGGTCAATCCAGACTTAAGTGATATTCCTGCTGTTGCCAAAAACAACTTATTCACATAGAGTCCTTTAAAAAATTCTGCTGCTTTTTGACCAGTTAGCGAGAGTGTAGGAGGCTTAAATTCACCACCCGTCATGATAACTTCAATACCGGGCTGCGAGCCTAAAATAAGCGCAATATTCAAAGCATTGGTTATGACTGTCAAGTTGTTAAATCCACTGAGTTGTTTTGCAATTTCAGTGGTAGTAGAACCAGAATCCAAAATAATGGTATCACCATCTTCAATGTAGTTCAAACAATGCTTTCCAATCAAAGTTTTCAGCTCCATATGATCCTTATTCATCAATTCAATTTTCTGAACTGAATCCTGAGCATTTTTTAAAAAAGCACCACCGTGTTCTTTTATGATAAGCCCTTTTTGCTCTAATTTTTCCAAATCTTGACGAATCGTCACATCGGTCACTTTAAATATGGAAGCGAGTTCTGCAACTTTAGCAGAACCGTCTTCTTTAAGAAAATCGATTATTTTCTCTCTTCTTTGATTTGGCAATAACATTAGAATCGTGATTTATTTAATTAAATATACAAATATTCCCAAATAAACAAAAACAAACGAAAGAAAACAAAAATAAATACAAATTAATGCTTTATTAGTACACAAATTATTATATTCATAACGTAAACCAAATCCACAAACCCGTTCATTCAACCATCACTCACCCTATAATTATGAATTCCAAAATCTTAAAAGACCTTACGATTCTCTTGATAGGAATCATTAGTTTATTCGGTTACGCTCAAAAGCCGATTCAATTAAAAGTAGAATACACTTCAAATCCCATAGGAATCGATGTAGTGCAGCCACTCTTTAGTTGGCAAATTCAAACAGATCAAACTAAAAAAGGTCAATTACAATCCGCTTATCAAATTCAAGTATTCAATGAGCAAAAAGAATTGGTTTGGGATAGTAAAAAGGTAATTTCTGAACACTCCGTAGCCATCCAATACGAGGGAACTCCACTTCAACCAAGAACTAGATACGTTTGGAACGTCAGTAGTTGGGATGAACACCATGAAAAGCATCAATCTCAATCCTATTTTGAAACTGGGCTTTTAAACACCTCTATAAACGCATGGAATGGAGCTCAGTGGATTGGAACCACTATGGAAGACACTCCTTTTGCCTCTCATTATTTATCGGTTTTTAACCTCTCCTACAAAATTCAACTAGACCAAAAATCAAAAAGCACAAAAGCGAGTTTTCTATTTGGAGCCAATGATTCGCGCCTGATGGATCTCAACAAAAACATTCAAGGGGTTCAATCTAATAATAATGAAAGTTATTTCGCAGTTGAATTAGATATCAGTCCTTTAAAAGACCGTGAACCTAAAGCTAAACTCCATATTTATAGAGTTGGATACGACCAGCAAGACAAAAAAGACATTCCTTTTAAAAGCTTTGAGATTCCTACAGACATCATTAATCAAACCAATGCCTATCACCAACATCAGATTGTCATTGACGGAGGAATGGGAGGATTTGATTTTTATATCAATGATTTCAAACTAAATGAGGCTACTTCATCATCTCCCTATGCCAACAACGCTTTTAACCTAAATCCTATAGGCAAAGGACATGATTACATCAGTTTTCCAATGCTTGCCGATATTGGTTTTAAAATACAGGCCAATCAAAAAGCTTATTTCTCAGAACTCAAAATCAAAAATAAAAGAGAGCCCGGCAACACTTTATTCGAAGAAGACTTAAGCAACTATAAGGGGATATTTAAAGACATCAAAATTCATAACAACAGTTATGTCGTCGGTGGTATTAAGAACGAACTAATGATTGCTAATCCAAGTAAAAATGCAGTACCTCACTTGAGAACTTCATTCAAAAAACAAGAGAAAAAAATAGCCAAGGCTCGCATTTATGCAACAGCTCGTGGAATTTACGAACTCTATTTAAACGGAAAACGCATCAGCGAAGATCTTTTTAACCCAGGACTTACCCAATACAATAAAACACATATGTATCAAACTTATGATGTAACCGATCTAATCGAAAATGACAATGTACTTGGAGCTATTGTAGCAGAAGGATGGTGGAGTGGAAACATCACATACTCAGGTGAAGATTATTGGAACTTTTTTGGAGATCGTCAATCACTTTTGAGCCAATTAATTATTAGCTATGAAGATGGAACTGAGCAAATCATCACCTCTAATGATAACGATTGGAAGTACTACAAAGAGGGCCCAATCAAAGTAGGTAGTTTCTTTCAAGGGGAGATCTATGACGCTACAGATGAGGAAGCTCTAAAAGGATGGACTTCAGCTGATTTTGATGACCACCATTGGAGTAGCTGCGTAGAAATACCACTTCAAAACACTACAGCAACCAATGGAATTGGATACGATTTAGATTACAGTGAAATGCAGCTCATAGGACAAATGGGAACTAATATTATTCCAAGTATGGAACTCACAGCTCAAAGCGTGGAAGAAGTTCGTCCTGGAGTTTTTGTATACGATATGGGACAGAATATGGTTGGGGTTCCTAAAATTAGACTCCAACAAGGCAATAAAGGATCTCAAATTACCCTGCGATTTGCAGAGGTTACTTATCCTAATTTAAAAGAATACGGTGATCAAGCAGGCATGATCATGCTTGAGAATATCAGAGCTGCACTTACTCAAGACCTCTACATTCAAAAAGGAGGCGTCGAAACCATCCAGCCAAGATTTACCTTTCACGGATATCGCTTCATTGAAATCACAGGAATCAAAAAAGCACTTCCTCTTGATCACGTAAAGAGCATTGTCATTTCTTCTGTCGATCAACTAACAGCCGACTACAAAACTTCCGACAAAAACGTCAATAGATTATGGGATAATATTGCATGGTCTACTAGAGCTAACTTTTTGTCCATACCAACGGATTGTCCACAGCGAAATGAACGCATGGGCTGGAGTGGTGATATCAATGTATTTTCAAAAACAGCTACTTATATGATTGATGCCTCTCAATTTTTAAGAAGACATCTCTTAGCCATGAGAGAAATCCAAGCTGATAATGGTCGATTTACAGATGTAGCTCCAGTTGGAGGCGGATTCGGAGGAACCCTTTGGGGATCTGCAGGAGTTGTGGTGGCTTGGGAAACTTACCAACAATACGGAAATACAGAACTCTTAAGAGAACACTATCCAGCGATGAAGCGTTATGTCGACTTCTTAGAGAGTCAACAAAATGAGGATGGAATACTAGACGAGGGACCCTTAGGCGACTGGCTGAGTCCTGAAAATTCCAAAAATGACAATACCGCAATGTGGAATGCCTATCAAGTATACGACTTAGAGATTGTTTATAAATCCGCAGAAATTCTCGGATATACAGAAGATGCGATCTACTACAAAAATAAATATACCGAACGAAAAGACTTTTTTAACAAGACCTATTTTAATCCAACTACGAATCAAAGTATCAGCGCAGGTTTTGAAGCATTTGGCTTTGGACCGAAACCTGATGACTACACTAAACCAACAAAAGGAAGCATTGTCGACACTCAAGCCTCTTATGCCATACCTTTAGCCTTAAATACCTATCACCCTAAGAACGAAAAAAAGGCAGCTGAAATGCTGGTAAATAGCATAAATAGACCGAATAGAGATGATCTTGGCGTACTTCGACCTGAATACTCTTTAATGACTGGTTTTATTGGAACTGCTGCTATTAATGAGGCGCTCTCAAAGAACGGATATGACGCCACTGCCTATCAATTACTTCTCAATGACCAATATCCTTCTTGGCTGTATCCAGTCGTAAATGGAGCAACAACAATTTGGGAGCGACTCAACTCGTACACCGTTGAAAATGGATTTGGAGGAAATAATTCCATGAACTCCTTTAACCACTACTCTTTTGGAGCTATTGGTGCATGGATGCAAAACTATTCATTAGGTATTCAAAGAGACCCTCACAAAGTTGCTTTTAAAGCCATTGTTTTAAAACCCACGCCTGACCCTAACAAGCAACTAAAATGGGCCGAAGGTCATTATGATTCGATGCATGGAACCATCAAAAGCAAGTGGGAATTAAAGGAAGACCACACCTTATACTCGATCAGTATCCCAGCAAATACCACTGCAACAGTATATTTAAAAGCGAACTCCATCAACGACATTAAAGTGTCAGGAAAAAAACTTAAGAAATCCAATGCAACTGAACTTTTGGATCGCGATTCAGAAAGGATTTCATTTAAAATAAGATCTGGGAATTACAGCTTTAAAGTAATTTCAAATAATTAATAGCTACATTCGTAAACAAGATCAACTTCTATGTTAACTGCCATTTTTATAATAGTAGCACTATTGATCCTGATTCTAACCAGAATCACATCCGCTTTAACGGCGCTCATTGTGGTGCCAATTGCGGGTGCTTTCTTGGCTGGATTTGGCACAGAAACTGCAAACTTTGCAATCAGTGGGATTAAAAATATCGCCCCAATCACAGCCATGTTTATTTTTGCAATCCTATTTTTTGGAGTGCTCACTGATGCAAAAATGTTTCAACCCATCATTGAAATCATCTTAAAAAAAGTGGGTAAAAATCCCATCAAAATAACTGTAGGAACCGCTATTTTATCAATGTTAGTTCATCTCGATGGGTCAGGAGCAGTCACTTTTTTAATTGCAATTCCTGCGATGCTACCACTGTTCGAAGAACTCCAAATGGACAAAAGAATCTTAGCTGCTGTTGTTGCATTAGGAGCTGGAACCATGAATATGGTACCTTGGGGAGGACCAACACTAAGGGCAGCATCTGCACTCAATATAGAAGTCGCTACCCTATACCAATCACTGATGGTTCCTCAACTTATAGGTATAGTTTTTGTATTACTCATAGCTGCTTTTTTAGGAAAAAAAGAAGCCAAACGATTAAATTACAAAGCGATACCATCCAATGAAATTCATCCTACTAGTAAACTAACCAAGAAGGAAAGAAGTTACTTTAGGGTCAATATTCTGCTCACGATTGTCGTCATCTATTGTCTTGTCAAAGGAATTTTACCACCAGCTATCGTTTTTATGTTAGGGACCGTAATAGCCCTAAGCATCAATTTTCCAAAGCTAAAAGAACAAAAAGAACGCATCGATTCTAATGCAAAATCAGCCTTACTAATGGCGAGCCTCCTTATTGCTGCCGGGATTTTTACAGGGATTTTAAAAGAATCTGGAATGATCAATGAACTTGCTAGCGGAATTGTTGCTGTAACTCCACAACAAATGGGAACTCATATTCCTGCGATCCTAGGTATCATCAGCATGCCCTTGAGTTTGTTTTTTGATCCCGATTCCTTTTATTTTGGCGTACTCCCAGTATTGTCAGAAGTTGGAGCTACCATGGATATCACCCCTATTCAAATGGCACATGCATCACTTATGGGGCAAATGACCACTGGTTTTCCCCTCAGCCCTCTCACCTCTTCGACATTTTTATTAATTGGTTTATGTGGTATTGATTTAGCACAACATCAAAAATTTACATTCAAGTATGCGTTTTTAATTAGTGTAGTAATGACTTTGAGTTCCCTACTTTTAGGCTATTTACCAATTTAATATGAAAAAGCAAAAAGCATCCATACGTATCGGTTCAGGGGCTGGATATTCAGGTGATCTTATTCAACCCGCAGTTCAATTGACAGAAGAAGGGATGATCGATTACTTAATTTTCGAATGTCTTGCAGAGCGAACGATTGCACTTGCCCAGCTTCAAAAGCTAAAAGACCCTCTATTGGGTTATGATCCACTTTTAGAAGAACGAATCACAGCAGTTCTACCGATTTGTGTTAAAAAAAATATTAAGATCATATCCAATATGGGCGCTGCAAATCCCGTAGCAGCAGCAGATAAAATTATTGAAATCGCTAAGCGATTAAAAATTAACAAATTGAAAGTGGTTGCCATTAGTGGAGACGATGTGATTAATGTGATCAAAGATCAAGATTACATACTCATAGAAAGTGGGGATTCCTTATCAGTACTAAAAAATCAACTCGTATCTGCTAATGCGTATTTGGGGCTTCGACCTATTGTAGAAGCATTGAAATTAGATGCTGACATCATCATTACTGGAAGAGTTGCCGACCCAGCTTTATTTATGGCACCGCTGTTTTATGAATTCAATTGGGATCTCGATAATAGCGATTTATTAGGTAAAGCCACTGCCATGGGGCATTTATTAGAATGTGCAGCTCAAGTTTGTGGAGGCTATTTTAACGATTTCGACAAAAAACAAGTACCCAATCCTCAAGCGATTGGATTTCCTATTGCTGAAGTTACTTCGGATGGACATTACACCCTAACAAAGGTCCCCAATAGCGGAGGAATCATTAACAAAGCAACCTGCACCGAACAATTGCTTTACGAAATACACGATCCTAAAAATTATATCACTCCAGATGTCATTGCTGATTTTTCATCTGTTCAATTTAGAGAATTAGCTCCAAATCAAGTTGAGATCAGCGGAGCAACAGGCGCAAACAAAACAGGGAAATTAAAAGTTTCTTTAGGCTATAAAGACGGATATATCGGTGAAGGACAGATGAGTTATGGTGGATATCAAGCAAAAGAAAGAGCAAGTCTCGCATTAAAAATCATTAAAAACAAACTACATCATTTAGGTTTGAGCAAGTACGATGCTAACTATGACCTCATCGGCATCAATTCGCTTTCAAAAGATCACGGCAAGGAAACTCCTGACGAGATTCGAATCAGAATCGCGCTACGAACTAAAACTAAAGAAGAAGCAATTATAGTAGGTCAACAAGTAGAAGCGCTGTATACTAATGGCCCAGCTGCTGGAGGAGGAGCCTCCAAGAGTGTTAAAGAAATTATAGCGGTCCAATCCATTCTAATTGATGAAAATTTACCAACTATTCAACTCACCGCCAAAACTATTGAATCATGAAATTAGGTGATATAGCACATTCAAGAGCAGGTGATAAAGGAAACATTTCGAATTTGTCACTCATCCCATACAATGAATTGGATTATTTGTTTTTAAAAAAACAAATTACTGAAGAAAAAGTAAAAAGCTATTTTAATGAACGAATCAAAGGTTCGGTTACTCGGTATGAATTACCTTATCTTCACGCATTTAATTTTGTTTTGGAAGCTGCTTTGTATTCAGGGGTTACGCGATCTTTGGCATTAGATCCTCATGGAAAGACATTGTCTTCTATCTTTTTGATGATGGAAATTGAACCTGAAGAATACCGAAAATATCGTCACCTAAGCTTATCTAAAACTTCAGATAATCATTGAAAAACGGAAGTACAGAATTTGGAATTCTACCGTCAATCGTATAGATACCGCTAGTATGAGTTCCTATATATTCTTCAGCAAAATGCTTGATTCCCAAATTCTCTAAACGCTGACTAAACATTTCACATTGTTGCGTAAAACGCAATCCTGCATTTCTTCCCCAATCCATTTTAATCGCAGTAAGTTTTTGTAGATTTTCTAAATGATCCTCTAACATATATACGGGCATATTCTTTTGCCACTTCTCCAGTATTTCTTTGTGAACAATCAATTCATCCCCTTGATATTCAAAAGGCATATCACAATAAAAAGGGGGGCGATTGGCATTGGAAGACCAAGATTTTGCAAATGCTAACATCACATATGAAAAATAATGAGATGGTTGAATATCCTCGTAGGATTTGTATTTTGATAGCACTTTAAAAGTATCACTATTCGGTCCGTATTCCCGAACTACATCTAAGGCACCGGGGCTGATAGCATACACACTACTAAAAACATCTGGGTGGCGCATTGCAATTTTTAAAGCGCCATACCCTCCCATACTATGACCTGTGATCCCCCTGCTTGAGGCATTTTTGATGGTTCTGTAGTTAGCATCCATATAGGAAACCAAATCAAAGGCCGTAAAATCTTCCCAGCTTCCAAAGTCCTTAGAGTTCGAATAAAAACTTCCGAAGTAACTCGTCTTTTGATCACTGACAACCAGTATAAAAGGCTTGATTTTTTTTTGTTCAATGGCATGATCTAAGGCTACTGAAAATTCATTTAAAACAGTGTGATCTGAAAAGAATCCATGTAGGAAGTAGATCACAGGGTACGAATGTTTGGCAGCATCGTAATCAGGTGGCAAATACACTGCTACAGCTCTTTTGGGAGATTCTCCCATTTTATTCTCCAAAGCTTTAGAATATAAACTATCGAGAACAACTCTTCCTTTATTTTGAGCGAATAAAGTGGTTGAAACAAGAACGAGAAGTAGTAGTAGTTTTTTCAATTTAAAAATTTAAAAGAACGAAGCGATTCCATTTTGAAGCGCTTCAGCGTATTTTTCTTCGTGGAACGTATACAAATACGGAGCCCTATGAGCTCCAATATTTCGCTGTTCCTCCAATTTGACTAGGATACCCGATTTCATGATCTTCTTTGAGAAGTTTCTACGATCGATCGACTTCTCAAGAATGGTCTCATACAACGCCTGAATCTCTGGCATGGTAAATTTCTTTTCAAGTAGCTTCTTACCAATCGGATAGTGATCCACATGAAATCGAAGGGCAATTAAAGCATCCTTAATCAGTTGATTGTGATCGTAAAGTAAATCAGGGATTTCATCTAATGCAAACCACTGACAATCTTCATCAACAGGCCCTAATTGAACTTCAACTTTAGAAAACTCCGTTAAAGTGTAATACCCAATAGACACAAAGTACGAATCAATAATATTGACTTCTTTCTGATTAAAAACATAACTGTTATAAACCTTTTCTTTATCGATTCTGGAATCCTTGTTTCGCTGTGGATCCCCATAAGTTTTGAACTGATTTAAATACAATTGATCAAGACCAGTGCGTTCGTTCGCAACACGTTTAGCTGCAGTTAAAATCGACTCGTCTTGCTTCACAAAACCACCAGGCAACATCCAATATCCATGGTCTTTAAGCTTCATCAAGAGTACTTTGAGCTGTTTGTTGTGATATCCAAAAATCACATTGTCGACTGACAAGTGACTTAAATAACTAATTGAATTCATTGATCTTGATTTGGTATTGCAAGTTAGTGAAAAATATCAAAATAAATGATTATATTGTGTAACAATTACACTATATTGATTTTTATTATTTGACAATTTCAAATTTTTAAAAAAAACTTGTTACTAAAATTTAATAACCCACTAAACCATGACAAACAAGCACCTATTTTCTTTTGCAGTAGCACTACTCACAACAATGAGCACCGTGTTTGCACAAGATATTTCATTCGGCAATGACACTGCTGTTGCAAACACGAATCACGGAAAGGTTCGAGGATTAGTTCAAGAAGGAATATACTCCTACAAAGGAATTCCCTATGCACAATCAAAACGATTTGAAGACCCACAACCACCAGCCAATTGGGAGGGGATTCGCTCAGCTTTAGTTTACGGACCTGTAGCTCATTTGATGACCCCTACTGCTGTAGCAAATGACGAATCGGAATTTGTTTTTAGTCACTCTTGGGGATATCCGGGAGAAAATAATCAAGTATTAAATATTTGGACTCCTAGTATTTCAGATGGCAAGAAAAGACCCGTCATGTTTTGGATTCACGGAGGTGGATTCACTTCTGGATCTAGTGAAGAATTGCCTTCCTACGATGGAAAAAACTTGAGCAAGAATGGAGATGTAGTCGTAGTTTCCATAAATCACCGATTAAATATTTTAGGGTTTTTAGACCTCTCTGCTTACGGCGATAAATACAAGCATTCTGCCAACCAATCCTTACTCGATATGCAGGCTGCACTAACTTGGGTCAAACACAACATTGAAAACTTTGGAGGAGACCCCAACAACGTGACCATTTTTGGTCAATCAGGAGGAGGAGCTAAAGTCAATGCACTCATGGCAATGCCTTCAGCGCATGGATTGTTTCACAAGGCCATCAATCAATCAGGAGCGTTTAGAGGAGCTTCAGCAACGACTGAAACCACTCGTGCCGTAACAGAGGAAGTACTCAAAAATTTAGGGCTCAATGCATTATCTGTAGATCAAATCCAAACCATTCCATGGGAAGATTTGAGAATTGCAGGAAATAAAGCGATTCAAACAATCAACGAACGCCTTAGAGCAACTGGAACCGATACTGGAGTATTTGGATACAACTGGGGGCCTTCTGTCGATGGAGAAGTATTACCTCACGACATCTTAGATGAAGAATCACTTGAGCTCTCAAAGAACATTCCACTGATGATTGGAACCGTTAAAAACGAATTCTTTTCCACGCTGTGGAGAGGAATCCCCAATGATGATCAAGCTAAAGTAGATCAGTTTATTTCTCAGCAATACAAAGACAAAGCAGATGCATACAAAAAGGCGGTTAAAAAAGCCTATCCTCATCTCGAAAATCCAGGAGATCTCATTGATGTTGATTTACTGTTTAGACCAGGCGCCGTAAATCAAGCAAATATCAAATCAAGCTTAAAAGATGGTGCTGATGTTTATATGTATTTCTTTGAATGGTCTTCTCCGGTATTTGGAGGAAAATACAAATCGATGCACTGTTTTGAATTGCCTTTTGTTTTTGACAATGTAGCGGAGTGCTATGGTATGACTGGTGGAAGCAATGAAAACACCGATGCGATTGCCAAACAAGTAAGTGGTGCTTGGATTCATTTTGCTCGAACTGGAAATCCTAATCACGATCAATTGATCGAATGGCCTACCTATGACCAAAAGAAAACACAGACGATGTTCTTTAATGTAGCGTCTCATGTTGGACCACAACACGACAAAGAGTTACTTAAATTGGTTCGTTCTAACTAATTTAAAACTCATCAACAAGACTGCATCGCACCTTATTTTCTTTAACAATTTAAGTATGAAACGATTCGTATTTCTAATAGCTATGATAGGATTGAGCTATTCTTGTAGCAACCATCATCCAATCACTACTCAAGTTCAAGTAGAACAAGGAATTATTAATGGAACAATCGTAGAAGATGTTCTAACTTTTAAGGGCATTCCTTATGCTGAAGCTCCAATTAATGAGCTTCGATGGAGAGCTCCAAAGCCTAAAACTCCTTGGCAGGGAACTCTTGATTGCACCAAATTTGGTCCGAGCCCCATGCAAGCTCCCCCACAGCCATTTTTTATGTGGTCCGAAGAATTTTTAATACCAAAAGAACCTATAAGCGAAGACTGCTTATACCTGAATGTTTGGACTACTGCTAAGACAACTGATGATAAAAAAGCTGTTATCGTATGGATTAATGGTGGAGGATTTACCTCTGGATCAGGATCGGTACCCATCTATGATGGTACAGAACTCGCCAAAAAAGATGTTGTATACGTCAGTATCAATTACAGAGAAGGAGTCTTTGGGTTTTTAGCACATCCAGAGCTCACAGCTGAGTCACCCAACAACACTTCTGGAAACTACGGATTACTCGATCAAATTGCCGCTTTAAAATGGATTAAATCCAATATTGAAAACTTCGGTGGAGATCCCAACAATATTACAATTGCTGGCCAATCAGCAGGATCGATGAGTGTCTCTTATTTAATTGCAACTCCACTAGCTAAAGGATTGTTTCAAAAGGCCATTCCACAAAGTGGCGCAGGAATTTTGCCAATAAGTCCAGCTAGCTCATCAGCTTTTGCAAATAGCCTTTTAACAGCAGAACAGACAGGAATAGCTATTGCAAAACAATTTGAATTTTCTTCACTCGAAGAATTAAGAGCTTTACCAGCAGAAAAGCTTCTTTCAGCAAGAGTAAGAGTTGCTCCCAATATCGATGGGTATGCAATGCCTAAAAGTCCCGCTGAACTCTTTAAAGCAGGAGAGAATAATCCTGTGGCACTTCTTACAGGCTGGAACGAAAATGAAGGCTTGACTTATGGTCCACCACCAACAATGGACTCCTTTAAAGAATCTCTAAAATCAAATTATGGAGCTCTAGCAGATGATATGATCAGTCTTTACCCTTCTTCAAGTGAGGAAGAACTCAAGATTTCTGTAGCTGATTTAGCAAGAGATCAGCTTTTTGGAGCTCAAAACTATACATTAGCTCAAATTATGGCTTCGCAAAATCAGCCTGTTTACGTCTATCGATTTATGAGAGATGTTCCTGCTGAAGGCTCCTATGTTGGATTTAAAGCTTTTCATACAGCTGAAGTTCCCTACGCCCTTGCAACAATAGATAAGGTCAACCGTCCATGGGAAGAAAGTGATCGTAATTTGAGTGATCAAATGAGCACCTATTGGACGAATTTTGCTAAAACAGCTAACCCTAATGGTAAAGGATTGCCTACATGGATTCCCTTTGATTCCGAAAAACTTCAAGTGATGTATTTAGATGAACAATCGAAATCTAAGACCTTAGATGACGCTCAGCGATTAAATTTCTTTTATCAAAAAATCTATTAAATCAAAAGAAATACTATCTTTAGTGCATACCTTATGAGATCAATTTAATGAAATCCAAATTGAGTTTTAATCGAATACTTTTATGTATTTTCTTTAGTATTAGCGCTCTAGGGTATGCACAAAACGAATTCAACAAAACCCCAGATTATTCGTGGGCGGATTTGAATAACGCCTCTATATATTTAGAATTATTTCAAGGAAAACGCTATTTCGACAATCACAGAATCCTCAACAACAAACACAAATACTTTAAAGATTATGAGCTCTCAAAGGGCTCTATTATTTTCGAAAACGATCAGTATAGTAACCTCCAATTCAAATTCGATTTACACGAACAACAAATAGCACTATACCATCCGAATTCAGATGGAGTTACGCTTATTGCAATTGATATGAACAAGGTTAATGCCTTTAAGATTGACGGAGCTATTTTTGTAAAACATCGGATTGACAATAAGGACTATCTGTTAGAATATATCGATACGTTTCAAGGTAAAGAACTGTGGATTTACCATCAAAAGACCTCTAGTTTTAGAATGGATGACAAGGTAGGATATTACGAATTCAACCCCAAAGAAACCTTATTTGTTCACGACAAAGTGGGTTGGAAGCGATCTGATGCTGTTAAAATCGAACAGTTCTATCCCAAATGGAGCTCAACGATCAAAAATTGGAGCAAGGAATGGAGAATTAAAAAGAAAACAGACGCTTCAACTTATTTGAAATCACTGATTAAATTCCTTAAGTCCTCTTGAAAAAAATTGTTTACATCGGATTTTTATTGCTTTCTTTTGCTGTACATGCTCAGAAGAAAACCTACAGTTTTCATTTTGAGAACCAATCGCTGGTATCCATCCTAAACAGTATCGACAAGCAGACCAATTATCAAATTCGATATGCTGAATCTTGGTTTGAAGACTCCCCTGTCAGTGTTGATATTAACAACAAAACAATTCAAGAAGTCTTAGATCACTTATTTACTGATACTGAATTTAACTATTACCTACTGGATGCATCGACCATCATCATTACGCGATACAAAAAGATCTACGATGAAATAGCTGAAGGGTTTTTCCAAGATACCGAAATAGAGCAATACGAAGAAACGACACCTATTATTAGTCCTAGTCTCGTTGATAAATCCTCACTTCAACAAACTAGTTCTCAAAAGAACATCATCATTGGAAAACAAGGGGGATCTGCTTCTAAATTCTGGTTAGACATTAGCGGAAGCATCTTTCAGAACGATACTCAAGCCCCGATTAGAGAAGCGGTTATCGCTGTCAAAAACACGAGCACCTACAGCCAATCTGACGATCAAGGCGCTTTTCAATTGCGATTGTCAAGAGGTGATTATGTGTTGAGTATTTCTGCAGCTGCCTACCAGTCAATGGAACAACCCATTACCGTTTACAGTGACGGAAGCATACAACTACAACTGAACGAAGCAGTAGAGGCACTTGATGAAGTGGTCCTTAGTGGAAACCGAATCAATCAAGTTAACTCCAGTGAAACCGGAGCTGAAAATATCGATGTAGAAGAATCCAAAACCATTCCCCTAGTCCTAGGCGAAAGAGATGTTTTAAAAGTAGCTGCTGCACTTCCTGGAATCAGTTCTGCTGGAGAAGGTGCTACAGGACTCAATGTCAGAGGGGGAAAACCAGATCAAAATCTCAATTTATTAGACGGTGGGGTCGTGTACAATCCCACGCACTTCTTTGGAATATTTCAGGCACTGAACCCTATTGCTATTGGACAGCTCAATATCTACAAAGGAAGTATTCCAGCTTCTTACGGAGGAAGGCTTTCCTCTGTTTTTGATATTCAAACCAAGAATGCCGATTTGGAAGAAGTGCACGGAGAACTATCCCTGGGTCCTATCACTTTTAATGGAACCGTTCAAACCCCAATAAATAAAGGAACATCTTCAATGCTTACAGGAATTCGAGGGGTGTATTCGGATTGGATCCTAAAAAAACTCAAAGATGAAAACCTTAAAAACAACAAGGCTAATTTCTTTGATGTGGTTAACAAGTTTCACTTTGAAACCGAAAATGATTCAGAGCTCAACATCACCACCTATTATTCCAAAGATCAATTTAACGCCACTGTGGATTCTTTATTTTCTTATACCAATTTAATGCTTAGTGCAGGTATTCGAAAGAATCTCAAAAAGAACATTTTTAGACTTAATGGTTCTTTTTCGGATTACAGACATCAAATCGATTATACTGGGAATGCACAAAATGGATTTATTCAAAACTACGGGTTGAGTCAGGTCAATCTCATGGCATCGCTTTCTAAATACTTTCGGGAAAAACATCGTTTCGAACTGGGAAATACGAACACCCTTTACAAAATTCAACCAGGAACTTTAAATCCTAGAACGGAGCTGGATCTCATCGGACAAATTAATCTCAATTCTGAACAGGCCTTAGAAGGTGCACTTTTTCTTTCTGATGTTTGGGATCTCAATCAGAAATTACAACTCAATGCTGTCGTTCGAATCCCCTATTACCTCTCATTTGGTCCCTATCAAATCAATGAGTACGATGCGAATTTTCCAAAATCAAAATCGAGCATTATCAATATCTCTTTTGTAGAAAAAGGAAAGATAGAATCGAGCTTTGTAGGAAGTGAAGTTCGATTGAGTACTCGTTATCTATTAACGGAACGATCTTCCATTAAAATAGGTATCAACAATGCCTATCAATTTTTACATACATTGAGCAATAATACTGCTGCATCCCCTTTTGATTCCTGGAGACTTTCCAACAGATATGTGAAACCACAAGAGGCTCAGCAAGCATCGCTAGGGTATTCCTTTAGACAACAGGACAACAACTTTGATCTGACATTTGATCTCTACTACAAAAAATACCAACACTTAACGGATCTAAAAACAGGAGCAAACACTCAATTAGTCCCATCAATTGAAACTCAAATTCTTCAAGGAAATGGAAAAGCCTATGGAGCTGAAATGATGATTCGCAAAAATCAAGGAGATCTCAATGGATGGGTTGCCTATACCTATTCGAGATCAATGATTCAATTGGACAGTAAATTCCCCTATGAGCGCATCAATCAGGGTCAATACTTCCCTTCAAACTTTGACAAGCCACACGATTTAAGTGTCATTGCCAATTACAAACTCACTAGAAGGTTTAGTTTTTCATCAAACTTTACCTATCAAAGTGGAAGACCCATCACATTTCCTACTGGGAAATACGATTTAGACGGAGTGACCTATGTGACTTACAGTAGCAGAAATAAATACAGAATTCCTAATTACATTCGTTTAGATCTCGGATTTAACGTAGAAGGAACTCATAAACTCAATAAGGTTGCTCATAGTTTTTGGAGTGTCTCCATCTATAATCTTTTGGGCAGAAACAACCCCTATTCCATGTTTTTTGTCAATGAAGACAACAGAATTAGAGCCTATCAAGTCTCTATCTTTGCACGATCAATTCCCTCTATTTCCTATAATTTAAAATTCTAAGATGAAAAAAGCGCAAACATATCGATGGATGAAGGCATTTTGGAGCTTAGGAATGCTATTGACACTCTTCTCCTGTGTAGAGGAAGTCAATATTGACATCGAAAATGAAATAAGTTCTTTAGTGGTTCACGCCATTTTAACTGATGAGTACAAACATCAAGAAATAAGCTTATCGAGAACTTACGCTTTTAATTTACGAGAAGCACCCGTTGAAGCTGCTGCTACAGTAAAAGTCATTACTGATGATGGTAGTGAATTCGAATTTGAAGAATTAAAATTGGGGACCTATACTTCAATTAATGCTTTTAAAGCAACTGAAGGTACCTCTTACACTTTGCACATAACAACCAGAGATGGCAAGACCTATCGATCTGAAGCCAAACAATTGGCTGGATCCGTCCACATTGATGAATTTAATGCCAAGGAGGACTTAAACGAGGATCAGGAAGAAGGATTGTCTTTTAAGTTAAGTGCGAGTAATTCCAATTCCACAGGTAATTATTACCGTATTGACTTTGAAGAAACTTACAAAATCATCGCCCCTTATTGGAGTGCTTTTGATGCGATCATTTTTGCAGAAGGGTTTCACACTGTTGATGTAAGAGCTATTTTAAGAGAAACTGAAGAACGCGTGTGTTATGGAACTTACAAATCCACAAACATCAACTTGGTCGATACGCATAATTATCAGTCTGATCAATTGATTGAATACCCTATTCAATTCCTTAGAAAATTAGACCCCAAAGGAATGCATCGCTACAGTATCGAGGTGAAACAATATGCCCTCGACAATGAAACCTATGCCTACTACCAAGCGTTGAAAGAAATCTCTGATGCCTCTTCAACCGTGTTTACACAATCACAACCAGGACTGATCAATAGCAACATCTATTCGGAATCCAATACTGAAGAAATCGTTTTGGGTTATTTTGAAGTCTCTGGAGTCGATACCAAAAGAATTTTTGTCGATTATAGAGATTTTTATCCCGAAGGAAATCGACCTCCTTATTTTTATGCCTGTCCTACCTCCATTCCATCGATTAGTGGAAGACAGGGAGAGCGACCTCTTTTAGAAGCTATCAAATCTGATGCATTAATCTATTTTTCGTCGACACTTCCAGGAGAACCAGGGCCTTTTGTGATGGTACTACCTTACTGTGGTGATTGCACTAGAATAGGTTCAAATATAAAACCTGAATTTTGGATTGATGAAGATTAGCGTATTACATAGCATCCTATTGGCATTTTTATGCTATTCCAGCTTCGCACAACAAGTTGTTCTCAGAGATGAGCTTCGAAAAAGCCTCAATGAAACTCCTCAAGAACGTCTTTGGTTACACACCAATAATACCAGCTTTTTCCCTTCTGAATATCTCTATTTTAACATCTATACTCTGAATACATCGACTCACAAAGCAAGTGATCTAAGCAAAGTTGCCTATGTGCGACTCGTATCTTCAAATGGCACAAACGCTCTGGAAAAAAGAGTGTTGTTAAACAATGGGTTAGGACAAGGAGACTTGTTTATCCCACCAACACTGAAAACCGGAAGTTATCAGATTCAGGCGTATACTGCTTGGATGCTAAATGCACCTGAATCAATCTTTACCCAAGAAGTTTTTATCATCAATCCTTACACGAATGCAAAAGTAACCGCTGTAAACACTGAGGAATCAACTTCAAATACCCAACCGATCAAGCAAAATGAATTTAATTCCATAGCAATCGAAGTAGCGAAGCAATACAAAAAAAGAGATTCGATTGACCTGATGATTAAGACGATTAACGAAGCGAATCTTTCTTCGTTTCCTTACAGTATTTCAGTGCGTAAAATAGATCGTATTCCTCACCCCATTCGCAATCAAATATGGAATTCCACAAGTAAACAGCATACGTCAATTAAGGATTCTGTATGGCTACCTGAACACAGAGGAGGCACCATCAGGGCTCAAGTCAACAGTGATTATTTCGACACTAATTTAGCTGTGATCAGCCAACGTGGCACCGATCGATTGGTTTTAAGACTCACTGAAGAAAACGCAAATACGATCAGTATTCAATCACCAAAAGCCAACAGTGATTTTTCTGTGTTAATTCAGGATCAAGGCACTTATTCCATTGAAGATCTGATCAAGTTCAAAACACTACCCAAACCAAAAAAACAAATCCATCCTTCGACTTTTAAGTCAATAGATCCAAACTTTAAAACAGCCATTATCAAAAGAAGCCTCTACAATCAAATAGAGAATAGTTATTTTGAATTTAAACCGGACTCTATAGTATTAAGCCCCGATATTAGCTTTTTAAACAGCCTCAGTTCAGTTGAATATAACCTCAATGAATACACGAGATTTGCGACTCTTAAAGAAACCATTAGAGAAATCATTCCTGAGGTTTCCGTAACGACCATTCAAGGAAAAGAAGTGATTAGAGTCAAGCAAATTCGAATGATGCCGCGTTTTGAAAACGCTTTATTAGTAGTTGACGGAATTGTTTTTGCAAACACGCAACAGCTGTTTGATATTGCTGCAACAATGATTGATAAAATTCAGATCTACACCGAACCCTTTGTTCTTGGAGGTACAACCTATGCAGGCGCATTGATCATGACGGGCAACAATCCGGAAGCTCCCTACTTTCAAAAAGCTGTAACTGTTCCACAAACACATCTGACGGAATCACCAAAATCTTATTTCAATCAACTCCACAAGTCCGATAGCAATCTGCCAGATTATAGAACGCAACTCTATTGGAATCCTAGGCTGATTCCTGAAAAAATTCAAAACATACAATTATTTAGTTCGGATGTCAGCGGTAGGTTTGAAGTCAGAGTTCAAGGATTGGATTCCAATTTGAATCCTTTTTCAGTGGTAAAAGAATTCGAGGTTAATTGACCCAATAAAGCCAAGAGGGAAGCTCATCCTTTGCTCCTGCTCCATTAGTTGCTCCATTGATTATAAATGAGGTATCTAGATTTTCTGGACTCAACAAATTAAAATTGGCAGCTGTATTTTCAAATTCGATAGGATTTACTTGAACTTGATTATTTGCAATCAATTCTTGAGAATCTTGATCTAAATCCATAAAAGAAGTAACCCCATTCACATACCAATTTGACAATTGTAATTCAGCACCGCCGTTTCTCAAACTAAAAAGAGACTCATTGGTCGAACCTACAAAACTGATACGATCCATGACCACTGAAGCCTTAGGCTCAGAAAGCGCATCAATTGGATTATCAAATACAAAAGGACTGCTTTCGATGTTTTTTAAATACACCTCATCAACAGATCCCCGCCATCCATCTGTAGTGTGAATTCCAGCAGCAGCATCGTGAATATAGAGCTTTCCTAAATTAGGAGTTCCACCAACAATTTTAAGTGCCGCTCCTCCCAACTCAGCAAATTCAACTTGATTGATCAGAGATTGAAATCCAACCCCGTAAAGACCAACAGCAGCTTGAACATCTTGATTGATGATCTCACCTGCGTGTTTAATTTTGACAAAATTGAGTTTTAGAGAGTAATCGTAATCTTCAATTCCACCGTAGAGATAACTACCAGCAGTGGTCATCTGATGATTCGGATTGTTGGTGGTAGCTTTTCCCATCGCTAGGATTCCTCCCCAATCACCAGCAGAGGGATTGTCACTCAAGGATTCAAACACTATTGGAGCCTCAGCGGATCCATTACAATTGAGTTGACCTCCTTGTGCAATGGCAATATGAGCCCCTATATGAGGAACCACCTTAATAGTCACACCTGCCTGAATTTCTAATATAGATTGGTCGCGAATGATGATCGGCTCGGTTATCGTATAAACAGTTCCTGTTTTGAGAACTGTTCTCCAAATAATTTCACCTCCAATGGGATTGATGTAAACTGGACAGTCGGTATCACAACTTCCTCCACAATCTACCCCTACTTCATCTCCGTCCCTAAAACCATCGTAACAACTAAGTGGAATACCAGCAGTTGCTGATTCATCACCAACACAAGAGGCAACTAACAACACAACTATAAAGCTGACAAAAAAAAGGGCTATATTATTCATATATGAAGATCTTAGGCTCTATAAATATAAGTCTTATTCTTCGAGTTTTAATCGAACATTGTGATCTTTTAAAGAATCTAAATACAGTTCCTTTTTAAACTCAGAAGACTTAAAAGCTGTTGAACGATTTTTAGCTTGTTCCTGTCTGGCTATTGAACGAGCAAAACGTCTGATATTATCATTGTTTTTTAGTATGATTCCAGGAACAGAAACATTGTTCCCTTGCTCATCTTTAGCGACCATCTTAAAATAAGATGTTTGAATTAATGCTGTTGCAATTATTAGGAAAAAAGAGAGTTTATTTGTTTTCACATAATAAAATTACACTATAGAAGAATAACCAAAGCTAAAATATCCTGATAATATATTATCATAAAACCCAACAAAAGCTCATCATCTTAATTATAAAATTGATGATATAAAAAGACCGGAGCTATGATTCTCCGGTCTTACCTACAAACTAAACAAATAAGCAGTCAACTTATTTTCTATCTAATCTTTTGTTCCCAGTTCCAAGCGGATAATAGGGCATCCTTAATATTTAATTCTGATTTCCAACCAAGTACTTTGTTGGCTTTAGTCGTATCAGCATAGGCGGCCGTAATATCCCCTTCTCTACGACCGACAATCTTGTAGTTGAGCTTTTGATTTGACACTTCTTCAAAAGCATTGATCACCTCGAGAACTGAAGAACCTTTTCCTGTGCCAATATTAAAAACTTCATAACTCTCAGTATTTTTCTTTTCCAACAAACGTTTTAAGGCAGCCACATGTGCTTTTGCGAGATCCACCACATGAATATAATCTCTGATACAAGTACCATCATCAGTCGGATAATCGTCCCCGAAAACAGAGAGCTGTTCTCTAAGTCCAATAGCTGTTTGAGTGATGTAGGGAACTAAATTTTGTGGCGTTCCGATAGGCAGTTCTCCAATTTTAGCAGACTCATGCGCTCCAATTGGATTAAAATAACGCAATGCAATTGCATTGAGTTTTTTGGAAACCTTTGCGGAGTCACAGATGATTTCCTCCCCTATTTGCTTCGTATTTCCATAAGGTGATTCAGCCTTTTTGGTTGGAGCAGCTTCTGTAATAGGAAGTTGATCAGCTTGACCATATACGGTACATGAGGAACTAAAGATAAAATTAGCAGTAGCTAATTGCTCTAATTCTTGAAGTAGATAAATCAAAGAGGCTAAGTTATTTTCATAATATAAGAGCGGTAATTGTACACTCTCACCAACGGCCTTTGAAGCAGCAAAATGAATGATTCCATCCACATCATTATTTCTTTTAAAGAAGTCACTTACCTTTTCTTTATCTCTCAAATCAAACTCTTCAAATACTGGTTCAACCCCAGTAATATGCGTAATTCCACTTAAAACATTCATTGATGAATTGGAAAGATTGTCAACAATCACCACCTCAAAACCTTCATTTTGAAGTTCAACAACAACGTGAGAACCTATAAATCCAAGACCTCCTGTTACTACTATTTTACCTTTCATCCTTTGATAATTTCAATATTTGATTTCAATCACAATACAAATATAATAAATATTTTCATACCAGTACCTACCAGTTTGGTATTTATTAATATATTTGTCCTATGTTTACTTTAAAGTTAAATCTAACAACCAACGCTCCAAAGTATCGACAAATTATTTTGTCTATTGAAAAAGCTATTGATAAAGGGGAACTAAAAAAAGGTGATCCACTCCCTTCCATCAATTCTATTCGAGACAAATACAATCTATCTAGAGACACCGTATTAACCGCCTATAATGATTTAAAAACAAGAGGAATCATACAATCCATCGTCGGAAAAGGGTATTTTGTATCTAATGAAAATGTTGAGGTAAGTCAAAAGATCTTTGTGCTTTTTGATGAATTAAATTCATTTAAAGAAGAACTTTACAATTCATTTATGGCGCATTTATACCCTAATGTCCGAGTTGACATATTTTTTCATCACTTTAACGATGAAGTGTTTTTAAAGCTAATTTCAGAAAACAACGGCAATTACAACTATTATGTAATTATGCCTGCTAATCTGCAAAACACCGAATTGTCGATTTCAATGTTACCAGAAAACAAGGTCTATATACTTGACCAGACCAATCCATCGCTTTCGCACTACCCAGGAGTTTATCAAAATTTCAATCAAGATATTTTTGACAACTTGAGTAAAGCAATTAATTTTTTAGTAAAGTATTCAAAAATTAATTTAGTTATTTCCGACACGAAACAACCTTTAGAAATGCAAAAAGGTTTTGAGCGTTTTTGCAAAAAATTTAATCTAAAGCATGAAGTTCTCAGCGAAATAACCAATTTAAATATGAAATCAAACCAAGCTTATATTACTCCTGATGATAAAGATTTATTAAATATCATCAAGATTGCAAAAGAAAAACAGTTAACAATTCAAAAAGATTACGGAATTCTTTCATATAACGATACATTACTCAAAGAACTAGTTGAAGGTGGAATTAGCACTATCTCAACAGATTTCAATAAAATGGGAGAACTCTTAGCGCAAATGATTCGAGAAAAAGAACGTGTCAGCATTGAGAATCCAAGTCATATAATTATTAGAAACTCACTTTAGGATGAATCAAGATTTAATTAATAAAGTAACCGAATATTTTAAAAAAAAATTTCACACTAATCCTCTGATGATTTTTTCACCTGGAAGAATTAATATTATTGGTGAACACACGGATTATAATGATGGATTTGTTTTTCCAGCTGCCGTAGATAAGGGAATTATAGCTGCTTTTCAAAAGAGTAACGAATCAACTTCAAAAGCACATGCCATAGACTTGGATGAGTCTATTGAATTTAACCTCAACTCCATTGAACCTCATAAAGACAAGCTTTGGGCGAACTATATTTTGGGGGTCATAGATCAATTGCATCAAAGAGGAATCTCTGTTGAAAATTTCAATCTCGTATTCAGTGGCGATATCCCTGATGGCGCAGGAATGTCATCTTCTGCTGCCCTTGAAAACAGTATTATATTTGGGTTGAATGAACTGTTCGAATTAAAGCTGTCTAAAGAAGAAATGATCTTTATATCTCAAAAGGCAGAGCACCAATATGTCGGAGTTAACTGTGGTATTATGGATCAGTATGCCTCCATGTTTGGAATAAAAAAACATGCCTTACATCTAGATTGTAGAACTAATAAGGCTCAGCCTTATGAAATAGATTTAGGGGTTTATCAATTACTACTCATTAACTCCAATGTCAAGCACTCTTTAACCGACAGCGCTTACAACAATCGAAGAGAGGTTTGTGAGCGTATTTCAGATTCACTAGAGGTTAAAGCCCTTAGAGATGTCGATGGAACAACCCTAAATACCATAAAGGATCAAGTAAGCGTAGAGGATTATCAAAAAGCACTCTATGTCGTTCAAGAAAACAATCGAACGATTGAAGCTTCTAAAGCAATAACAGAAGGTGATTTAAAGCGTCTAGGGGAGTTAATTTACCAATCCCACGATGGCTTACAACATCAGTATCATGTAAGCTGTGAAGAATTAGATTTTCTAGTGGATGCTACTAGAGACAATAAAAACATTCTAGGAGCTCGTATGATGGGTGGTGGTTTTGGAGGCTGCACTATCAATCTTATCAAAACTTCAGAAGTAGCATCTTTTAGTGACTTTATCTCAGAAGCTTACTTAAATCAATTCAAAATCAACTGTTCCATCTACGATGTTAACCTTTCGGATGGAACACACATCATCAAATAAGTCATGAACTCAAATTTACAAGACTCCTCACACAAGCGATATAATATATTAACAGGAGAATGGGTGTTGGTTTCCCCTCACAGAACTAAACGTCCGTGGCAGGGTCAACAAGAAGAGGTCACCAACGTCAAAAGACCTTCTCACGACCCCAACTGTTATTTGTGCTCAGGAAATATCCGTGCAAATGGAGAAAAAAATCCAGATTACAACGATATTTTCATTTTTGAAAATGATTTTGCAGCACTTCAAAGCAATACTCTCGAATTTAAAATCAATGAAGGCTTATTACAAGCAAAATCCGAAACAGGTGCCTGTAAAGTGCTGTGCTTTAGCTCTGATCACTCTAAGAGTTTAGCTGATATGGAGGTTCGCGCTATTGAAAAAGTAGTTGCTGCTTGGAAACACGAATATCAAACCCTGGGACAAAGAAAAGACATCAATTACGTTCAAATATTCGAAAACAAAGGGAGTATTATGGGCTGCAGCAATCCGCATCCACATGGACAAATCTGGAGTCAATTAAGCCTTCCAAATGAAGTCATAAAAAAAGACCAACAACAAAAGCAGCATTTCAAAAATAATAAATCGAGTCTATTGAGAGATTATCTTACACAAGAACTAATACTCAATGAACGTATCCTATTTGAAAACGATTCTTTTGTGATCCTTATTCCTTTTTGGGCCGTTTGGCCTTTTGAAACGATGATTGCTCCCAAGAGACATTCTCAAAATATCGGAGATTTAAATAATATCGAATCTAAAGAATTTGCAGAAGCCATTTCGGTGATTACAAAAGCCTACGACAAGCTCTTTAACACCTCTTTCCCATACTCAAGTGGAATCCATCAAGCTCCAACGAACAATCAAGATCACTCGCATTGGCATTGGCATATGAGTTTTTATCCACCGCTTCTAAGAAGTGCAACCGTAAAAAAATTCATGGTTGGATATGAACTGTTTGGAACTCCACAAAGAGATATCAGCCCAGAAAAGGCAACTGAAATGATTAAACAATTAATCTAAACTACTTCATTAAATATTTGTATAAACTGTAAACCCATACAAATTATATGATTAATAACATCGATTAGCTGTAGCAGAATAACTACAAAGTCATGGTCGCGTTGACTTAGAAATTACCACCTTTTTAAACCCAATAATTTTTCTCCAAGTTCGTTGAGTTTTGCTGTGGGATATTTTGTTTGTTCCCAATTTCGTGGATCTCCAGGAAAAGCAAAGCCTTGGGGAGCAATTCGATTCTTCCAAGAATCCACTCTCCACTCAACGAGCTGCTGATTTTGTTCTTCAGCTGGCATCATGGAAATATACTGTGCTAATCTTGGTTTGTTCGAATCGTTTCTTCGGATTCCGTGAGGTTGTGATGAATTAAATATGAGTAAATCACCTGCCTCCATCTTTACCTTTGTCGGTGTAAATCCGGTAGTGTCAGGCAAAAAGCGATGACGATCCTCTGGTTGGGTTAACTTCCAAGTGTCATAGGTCCTGAAAAGCTCTGGAATGCACTGAAATCCTCCCATCGTTTCATCGGTTTGATCGACTAAAGCAAGTACCCCTTGCACCTGTTGTGGCTTTTCCTCTGGATCGTAATCCCAGTGAATAAACCCTTTGTATTCATGACCGGGCTTCACTGGAAAATTTAAGTTACAACGATCAATGGTTACCCATAAATCTTCTCTTCCCCATACATCAACAAAGGCATCATACACTCGCTGAGTCATTCTATTATTCCACAACTTTTGATTGTTATAACACTCTACCATCCCCGTATAAGCCAATTCCTTCATCTGCAAATCAGGATTCTGTTGGGTATACCAAGTAGAAGTATCATTTGGTGATTTCTCTTCAAATTCCCATATGAATTGAGCAGTATCTGCTGCTTGTTCTTTAGAAATTGCTCCTTTGATGACAATGTATCCATTGTATCTCCAAAATTCCCAATCTTCTTTACTGAGTACTCGAAGTGGCAATCCATCCTTAGAAGTTCGTAATGGATACTGACTTGATTTTGGACTGGTTGGATTTCCAGGGATATCCTTATGCTTATTTAATGGGACTTCGTTTTTCATAAACAATTGATTTAGAACGTCATTAAAAGATTTATGAATCTATTAAAAATTTATGATATAAACAGCCCTTGACTTGAATTAGTCTTTAGGTTGCAGCACTAGTTCAAAAGAAACTTCGAGTAAGTCTTCGATCGCAACCGATAAAAATGAAGGAAGTGGTATCTGGTATTGCGAAGGAATCACATTAAAATTCCCACTGATTCGCAGCCCTTCTTTGTTGAAGCTCCGATCGAGCTGTAGGGCTATTGTTTTTGTTTGCCCATGAAAGGTCAGCTCTCCCTCAATGATGGAACTCGATTGCTTTAAATCAATAGCAGTGGTGTAAAATTTGACGGTAGGGTATGAAAGTGCCTCTAAGACTTCCAAGGCGTGGGCATCTCTATTCGAGTTTTTGGAATCAAAATCACTAACCTTAGCAACAATTGCTAATTGTTCTATCTGCTGCTGATCAACCAGAGCGATACCGAGCACGTTTCGATTCACCCCCTTCCAAGAGTGAAGTAAGTGTTTGGCACTATATGTAATTGAACTTTGATTCGCTACAACTCCATAGGATTGATTTTGAGCCATTAGATCAACAGAAATCAAAAGTGCGATTAGTAAGAATCCTAATTTTTTCATCGTTAAAATTTAAAAGAAAGTACCGCTACAGCATAACTGCCAAAAAGAGTATAAGCAGCCACTCGATGTGCTGACTTATCCTCCTCCGCCAAAAGGTTCGTAGCGATCATCGCTGACATATGAATAGTCGCCATGGTTTTGTGTAATTTTGTAGAACTAAAACCTTTAACTTTTTTGTTGATCAAAGGTGGTGGAGCAAACAGTGATAAAGCAGCACCTGTAAAATAGGTCGCTGTGGTTAAATTACCGATAGTTTCATGGGTGTCTTTCAAATCGTATCGACCATTGTAAAGCTTCCCCCCAATGACTCCCTGTGCCACCATTCCAGCAAGTGTAGCATACCCAATCAATTGATGTGCTTTGAGCATCTGACGTCTTATTTTTAACTCCTGTTCTCGCGATTCTTTTGAAAGTTCAAACTTTTTAGAAGCCCGCATCAAGCCTTTTTCTCCCCAAAGGATCCGTTGTGTAAAAATCATTCGCTCCGGCAGTATAGGAGTTTGAGAAGTCTCCTGTTCTAATTGAGCAAACAAATCTTCTTGGTCTTGAGCATAAACACCACTCCAACAAACAGTAAAAATCAAAATAAAAGTTGCTAATTTTTTCATAAAAGCGATTTAGAATTACTGCAAGATACTTGAGAAAATCCTTAAAAGCATCAAATCCATGTTAAATTAAGATCGAATATCCCTACAAATTATTGTTGAATCTTTTTATAAATAGTACATTAGTAAAACTCTAAACCCAATTTTATGTCAGTTCAATGGAGCGGGGTTATGCCTGCAGTTACCACCAAATTCAAACCAGATGATACGCTTGATCTGGAGCTATTTTCTAAAAATATTCACTCGCAATTAGAGGCTGGAGTCGAAGGAATTATACTAGGAGGCACCCTTGGGGAGGCGAGTACGCTTTCAAAAGATGAAAAAAAAATATTAGTAGAACACACCGTAGCTTTAGTCAACCAACAAGTACCAGTAGTCATCAATATTGCAGAACAAACCACAAAGGAAGCCATCGCCGCTGCCCATGCGGCGCAAAAACAAGGGGCAAAAGGACTTATGATGCTTCCTCCCATGCGTTACAAAGCAACAGCTGATGAAACGGTTGCCTATTTTTCCGCTGTTGCTACTCAGTCTGATTTACCCATCATGATCTACAACAATCCAGTGGATTATGGTATTGAAGTAACCCTCGAGATGTTTGAACAATTACTCAAACACGACAACATACAGGCTGTCAAAGAATCGACTCGCGATACTACCAACATCACTAGGTTGATCAATGCTTTTGGAGATCGACTGAAAATTCTTTCAGGAGTAGATACCTTGGCTCTTGAAAGTTTGGTACTAGGAGCTCAGGGCTGGGTTGCTGGCCTGGTTTGTGCGTTTCCAAGAGAAACAGTAGCCATTTACAAATTGATGAAAGCTGGAAAAATCGATGAGGCAGTAGCGATCAATCGATGGTTTATGCCTTTGCTCGAATTGGACATCAATCCTCAGTTGGTACAAAATATTAAAATGGCTGAGGTGGCCACTGGAATCGGATCTGAACTAGTCCGTCTTCCTCGAATGCCACTAACTGGAAAAGAACGAGCGCGTGTTCAACAAATTATTGATCATGCGATGCTCACTAGACCAAAATTACCCGATTACAAAAACTTATAACCTCCTTTTAATGGAACTTAGAACAGAGAACCTCATTGGATTTGACTACAGCGCAAAAGGATCAAAAAAATTTCAGAGTTTTAATCCACTCACCAACACATCAAATCCATGGGAATTTTCAGTTGCCACAGCAGCTGAATGTCAATTGGCAACACAAAAAGCCTCAGAAGCCTTTGAAATTTACCAACAGACTTCATTAAAAGACCGCTCCAAATTTCTTAGAGCAATCGCTCAAAACATTACAGACTTAGGACCTCAATTGTTGGAAACCTATTGTTTGGAATCAGGCTTAGCGATGGGTAGAGCACAAGGTGAGTGCGCTCGAACGATTGGGCAGCTTGAAGGTTTTGCAAAGGCATTGGATTCAGGTCAATACTTAGAACCCACTATCGATACTTCAGATCCCTCTAGAAGTCCTATTCCTAAAGTGGATCTTCGAAAGCTCAATCAACCCATTGGCCCTATTGTGGTCTTTGGGGCCAGTAATTTCCCTCTTGCCTATTCAACCGCGGGAGGAGACACGGCAAGCGCTCTAGCAGTTGGATGTCCTGTCATTGTTAAAGCACACCCCATGCATCCTGCTACAGGCTCCCTGGTTGCCACTGCCATCTTACAAGCCGCTCAACAAACTGGAATGCCTGATGGAGTTTTTTCAAACCTCAACAGCAACACCTTTGAACTGGGCCAGCAACTCGTTCAAGATCCCAGAATCAAAGGGGTTGGTTTTACGGGAAGTGTCTCGGGTGGAACTGCTTTGTATCAACTGGCTCAAAACCGAACTGAGCCCATTCCTGTGTTTGCTGAAATGAGTTCGGTCAATCCTGTCGTAGTACTCCCAGAGGCATTGGATCAATCCGATAGTTGGGCCAAATCCTATGCGAGCTCCATCACCCTTGGATCGGGTCAATTTTGCACCAATCCCGGATTAATTTTTTGCATTGAAAATCCAAAACTAGACACCTTTATTGAAACATTGAAAAAGGAATTGAGTGCTATTGAAGCGGTCAGCATGTTACATCCTAGCATCCATAAATCCTTTGAAAAAGGAAGGGCTACCGTGGAAGAAAATGCCACTTTGATCGCTCAAAGTAAAGGCAATGAAACAATATCATATCCCGGAAGAGGATCGATCTATCAAGTAAATGCTACAACCTTTGCCAACAATCCAAGACTTCACCAAGAAGTTTTTGGACCCTTGTCACTATTGGTTCGCTGTCAAAGTATTGAAGAATTAATTCCGATCATTCAATCGCTTGAAGGACAGTTAACCGGAACTATTTTAGGGACTACTTCAGCGATTAAACAAGCATCAAAACTTATAGAAGCCCTTAAAAGCAGAGTGGGAAGACTCATCTTTAACGGAGTTCCAACGGGTGTAGAGGTCTGTACAGCCATGCAACACGGAGGCCCCTTCCCTGCGAGTAGCGATGCTCGATTCACCGCTGTAGGAGTGCATTCCATGAAACGATGGTTGCGACCCATCAGTTATCAAAATTGGCCTGATGAATTCCTACCAGAAGCTTTAAAAGAAAACAATCCTCTTGGATTATGGAGGCTTATTAACCATCAATGGACTAAAAACTAACCCATGGCTGAAAACCTATTTGAATGTATTGATGCCCATACTTGTGGGAATCCAGTACGAGTAGTGGCTCAAGGCGGACCTGAACTGATCGGAGAATCCATGAGTGAAAAACGACAGTATTTTTTAAACCATTACGATTGGATCCGAAAGGGATTGATGTTTGAACCTAGAGGTCATGATATGATGAGTGGCAGCATCTTTTACCCTCCCTCCAATCCTGAAAATGATTGTGGGATCTTGTTTATAGAAACCAGTGGCTGTTTACCCATGTGTGGTCATGGAACCATTGGAAGCATCACTATTGCTATCGAAAAGGGATTAATTCAACCAAAAGTTCCTGGAGTCGTAAGGCTTGAAACTCCAGCAGGACTTGTAAAGATCAACTACCGCATGAATGGAGCAAAAGTGAGCGCTGTCCAATTTACCAATGTAAAGTCCTATTTAGCTGCTCAGGAACTCGAAGTGGAACACTCAGTTCTTGATCGTGTGGTATTCGATGTCGCTTATGGCGGAAATTTCTACGCCATCATCGATCCTCAAGAAAACTTTAAAGGCATCGAAGCGTATAATGCCTCTGAATTGATATCCTTTGCTTCAGAACTGAGATCTTCCATCAATTCAAAATATCCAAATGCCTTTGTACACCCTGAGGATTCAAGTATTAATGGACTGAGTCACATTCTGTATACGGGGAGTCCCCTAAATGCTCATTCAACCGCTAGAAACGCCGTGTTTTACGGAGACAAGGCCATTGATCGTTCCCCCTGCGGAACCGGAACTTCAGCTCGGATGGCACAGTGGCATGCTAAAGGCAAACTCCAGTTAAATCAACCATTTATCCATGAAAGTTATATTGGATCGACCTTTACAGGAATTATCAGTGAGGAAACAACGATAGGTACCATCCCTGCAATTATTCCAAGCATCGAAGGCTGGGCTAAGATATATGGAACTAATACGATTAGTATTGACCCTGATGACGACCCTTTTGCCTATGGATTTCAGGTGTTGTAGTGAATCAAAAAACGAAGCTTATTAAATCTGTGTTAGATAATTGTGCTAGAAAATCCCATGAATTACCATCAAATGCAAGTTTTATGTTAACCCTTCAAAATTTATTTCTGCTTTCGTTTGGTTTGAATCTATTAATATTTGTATCTTTGCAGTCCACATCGCGGGATAGAGCAGTAGGTAGCTCGTCGGGCTCATAACCCTCCTCACTTCCAAATTTTCACCATCACATTCAGTTCATTTTTAAGTAGTTACAAAATTATAACCAATTTTTTGTTATACGTGCTAGACTTCTGTGTTAGATGATTTTTATGTTTAACCAAACACTTTCACCTTCATTATTTTCTCTTCTTCAACATTTAACAAAAGAGGATTGATGTAGTGGTTTTCAAGCACCTTCATTGAGGTATGATCTAAGATAAATCTGGTGTCATTTCCCATAGTGTGATACACTCATGTATGGTATGTTTTTTCTATAGTATTTTAATGCGAATTGGGTTTCGATTCCCGCCGCTTTCCAAAATGTGTAAATAAGCTACATTTAACTGTTTGAAAGTTCTCCACTATTGAAAAACTATCCAAATTAATATGATAGAACTAACCTCTAAATTAACATATTATGTTACTAATAAAGTTCTTATATTGTTAAACACTTTTAAAGTTTTATGAGTAGTTTAAATTTAAGTAATTTTCACTAATACCTTAACATGAAAAAATATTTAAAGTTTTTAGTATTTATTTCAATTTTATCTTGTAGTAAAGATTATGATGATTTTAATAATAACTTATTAAATTATTTATCTGAAAACAATTTAAATATTTCAATTGAAAATTTATCAAACAACTGTAATCTTTTAATTTTTTATAAAGATTCAAATTTGAATGGAAATTTCGATGAAGATGTTGATGAAAAAATATATGAATTTTATAATTGTGATGAAATTTATACAATCAAATATTTCTTTGAAAATGCACAAGATTTTAATTGTCCTGAAGGAAATGGAGGATTAATTATACATACATATTTAGATATAAACTTCAATAATACATATGATGAGGGAGACGCTCTTATTAATAGTCAAATATTTTGTTTTTAGTATACTTTTATTAACTAGTATAAAAACATATACTCAGACAACTATTACATCTAAAAAAACTAATACTTGGTATGATGTGATGAGAGGAATTAGTTATGATCCCAATGATGATAATGGTTCAAATACTTGGCATGACTTAGTAGGAAACTCTACACATCCATTGTTGTTAGCTACAAAAACAACATCAGCAGAAATAGATTATATTCCTGGTTCAACAAATACTTATCAATCTGGCGACATATATCATTTTAGGGTTAGAATGGGTAGTGATGGTGGAAATAATAATGGAACATATGTGTATTTAGCTATTGATTATGATTTTGATGATATTGCAGAAGTTTTTATCGAAGCAAATGACAAAGAAGATAAAGTTAATTTTCATATTGCTGACACAACTGCTGATGGTTTAACTCCAGACACTACTCAATGGGAAAATAGTTCCAATGATTCTGATATTGATAGATATATTAGTAAATATTATGGTACAACTCAAAATTTAGATCTAACAAATTCTGGAATTTTTAGATATGACACAGAAATAGGTGATTATACTCCATCATCGACTGATTTAGATAGTGATGGTAATACTGATGTTTGGATTGAATTTGCATTTTCTGAAACTTCTTTAACAAAGTTTATTTATGATGCTTATGGAGCTACTATCGATGGGGATTCACAAATAGCTTTATTTTTATTTACCTCTCAAGGAAATACTTCAAATCCAAACGGAGATATTGCAGGATTAGATGGGTTTTCTTTATCGGATCAAACTTGGGACTCTCTTGGGATTATAGTTAATACAAACTTAAATTCTGTTTCAACAGGAGATTTAATAATTCCAACAGTTGACTCACTAACTACGACATCATCTAATTTTACCCTGACTGGAACTTGGGGGGGTGATTTTGGAGGCGATGATAGTTTATCAGTAACCGTCAATGGAATTACTTACACATCTTCTACTTCCCCTTCTCTTTCATATACTAACAACAACTGGTCGATTGATTTAACTGGTTTTTCATCGGGAACTTATGAGGTTATTGCAACTACAACTTCATCTAGAAATGTTAATACTTCTCCCGTAACTGACACTACCTCGAATGAACTAATTGTTAATTTAACAGACACAACCCAACCTACAATTTCAGATCAAAGTTTTACCTATGCAGAGAATCAATCGAGTGGATATGCTATTGGGACGGTATCAGCAACTGATAATGTAGCGGTTACTTCATACAGTATTACAGCTGGTAATGACAGTAGTTATTTTGCAATCGATTCAAGTACGGGAGCTATTACATTGACATCGACTGGATCAGGAGCTGTAGCTTCGAATGATTATGAAACGACTCCTAATTCGTTTAGTTTAACAGTATCGGTTTCAGATGCAGCTGGAAATAGTTCTTCAGCATCAATTACAATTACTGTTACTGATGTGGATGATACAGTACCTACAATTTCAGATCAAAGTTTTACCTATGCAGAGAATCAATCGAGTGGATAT
>JAYPEX010000002.1:5076-12062 GCA_038125995.1 Flavobacteriaceae bacterium | reverse complement strand
TATCGGTTTCAGATGCAGCTGGAAATAGTTCTTCAGCATCAATTACAATTACTGTAACCAATATAGATGAAGATACTGACGGTGATGGTGTTTTAGATTCTGACGAAAGTAATGATGGAACAGATCCTAGTAATCCTTGTGATTTCGTGGTAGCGAGTCAGTCAGTGACTCCAACTTCGACTTGGAGAGCCTTAGACTGTGATGGAGATGGAGATCCAAATGGAACGGATCCAGATCCACAAGATGAGTGTGCTTATGATACAGGACAGGTAGTTGCAAACGCTTCTTCAGCATGGGCAGCAGCAGATTGTGATGGTGATGGTATCTCCAATAAAGATGAAATTAACAATTCAGGAACGGATCCTTTAAATCCAGACTCGGATGGAGACGGAGTTCTTGATGGGCAAGAGTTTAATTTTGATGGGACCGATCCATCAGATCCTTGTTCATTAATCCTATCACACCAAACAGTGACTCCAACGCAGGCTTGGGATAACTTAGATTGTGATGATGATGGTTTACCAAATAAAGAGGAAAAGAAAGAGGGAACCAATCCTTTTGATAAAGATACTGATGGAGACGGTGTGACTGATAATGACGAAGTTACTGATGGTACGGACCCATTAGATCCATGTTCTTATGAATATGCAAGTCAAACAATGACACCAACAGAAGCATGGGGTGCTTTAGACTGTGATAATGATGGGTTACCTAATGAGAACGAAATTGAAGATGGAACCGATCCAGCAAATCCTGATACGGATGGTGATGGTGTAACCGATATTGATGAGGTGAACGATCAAACCAATCCTAATGATCCTTGTGAATTTAAATCAGTTTCCATTTCTGTAACTCCATCCGAAGCGTGGGGTGAATTAGATTGTGATAATGACGGTCTTAAAAATAATGAAGAACCAATCGGTTCAGATTCTACAGATGTATTGAATCCAGATACTGATGGTGATGGTGTATTGGATGGCACTGAAGTGAATGATGGAACTGATCCTTTGGATTATTGCTCTTACATTGCATCGCATCAAACTGTAGAACCTAGTGATGGATGGAAAGTAGCTGATTGTGATGCTGATTTGTTATCGAATCAAGAAGAGAAAACGATTGGAACGAATCCAAAAGATCCAGATACTGATAAAGATGGAGTGCTCGATGGAATGGAAGTTGATGATAATACCAATCCATTAGATCCATGCTCTCTGATTCGCGAACACCAATCAGTAATTGAAAATATCACTATATGGAATTTGATGGATTGTGATGGCGATAGTTTAGAAAATGGTGGTGAGCGTTATGAAGATACGGATGGGGACGATATTCCTAACTTCTTAGATCCCGATGATGACGGTGATAATATTTTAACCATCGATGAATTCCCTGATCCGGATAACGATGCTTCTGATTACGATGCGCTTGATGCTAATGGTAATGCGATTCCAGATTATCTTGAGTCTAATAGGCGTTCAATTATTAAACACGGAATTTTAGAAGTATACAACGGTTTGACTCCTAACGGTGATGGTTTACACGATGTGTTTACGATCAGAAATATTGAACTTTATCCAGATAACAATCTCAAAATCTTTAACCGATGGGGATCACAAGTATATGAGACTGATGGTTATGGAATTAATGGAAACTTCTTTAGAGGATACAAGAATGGTGGAGGATCCCTTCCAGCTGGAGTATATTACTACGTACTCAAGTACAACGAAGATGGAGTTTACAGATTAAAACAAGGATACCTATATTTAAACAGATAAGCATGAAGTTTTTTAGATATATTTTAATCGTTTTTATTGCGCAAACCTCATTTGCACAACAAGAGACATTGTTCTCACAGTACATGTTCAACCCAGCGCTATATAATCCTGCATATACAGGGTCTAGAGGGGTCAGTAGTCTTTATATGCACCATCGATCGCAATGGGTTGAGATGGAAGGAGCTCCTAAGACCTCATATGTAGGATTTCAAATACTTTTAGACAATCAAAAGGTAGGACTTGGATTTAATGTGCTTACGGAGGCTGTTGGTCCGATTCGTTCCACTACTTTGAATCTAGATTGGTCTTATCACTTACAATTAGGTTTAGTAGGGAAATTAGCATTTGGGATTAAAGGAACTCTTGATAAGTTTGACGTTGATTTATCGGGAATTAATCAGTATCAAAATGATGCATATCTGTATGCCAACATCGATCGTCCATTTGTGACGAATTTTGGTATGGGATTCTACTACTACACTGATCGATTGTATATAGGTGGTTCAATTCCTTATCTCTTTAAAAACAAACACTACGATACTGCGAATTTCACTGCAGAAGACTGGAGTCATTTATACTTATCTGCTGGATATGTGTTTGATTTAAGTCCTCAACTCAAATTTAAACCCTCAGTTTTTTATCGCTCTGTTCCCTATATTATTCAACAATTGGATATTTCAGGTAGTTTCTTAATTGATGATAAAGTTCAACTAGGATTAACCTATCGACTTGATACTGCATATTCAGTAATGACAGCATTTCAGTTGAGTCCACAAGTGTTAATCGGATATAGTTACGATAGAGAGGCTACCGCATTACAACAGTTCAATAAGGGATCTCATGAAGTATTTCTTCGATATGAATTCTCTTCCCTAATCAATAAATTAAAAATTCAATCACCAAGATTCTTTTAAGATGAAAAAGGTAATTTACATACAGATGGTTGTACTCATGATGATGAGTACTTTAGAGGTGAGCGCTCAAAACTCAACACTAAAAGAAGCCAATGAAGCTTTTGAGAATTTTTCATACATGGATGCTGCAAAAATATATGAAGGATTAATTGCGAAAGGTTATGAATCGAATTCCATGTTTCGCAACTTAGCAGACTCCTATTTTTATAATTCAAACTATGAAAAGGCAGTTCATAATTATGAGATCTATATTTCTAAAGAGTCTAAAGTAGTTCCTATTGTTTTATATCAATATGCTAAATCATTGGATGCTTCAGGGAATTCTGAAAAGGCTAAAGAATATTATGATCGTTACAATAAAAGTCAATCGAATAAAAAAGAACTTAAAACGGAAATCAATCTTTATGGAAAGTTTTTCACAGAAAAGAAAACAATCAAGTACGAAAGTGAATTGTCTTCTAAATCTAGTGAGTATCCAACTATGATAGAAGGGAATCAATTGTATTTAGTTTCAAATGGATTAAGCTCTAAGGGAATTGATCGTTGGACCAATAAACCTTATAATTCGTTAACTTATTACAACGAACAAGGGGAATTAAAACGTTTGCTTACATCTGCGACTCCTTTTCACGAAGGCTCTGCTAAGATTGATCCTTCTGGAAAAAACATGTATGTGACATTAAATTTAAAAGGAGCTAAACCTTCTAAAAAAGCAGTATACCAAGCGACATTAAAAATTGTTCATTATGTTCTTAAAAATAACCGTTGGGAATTTGAAAAGGTTTTGAATTTTAATTCAGATCAATTTAATTCAGCACATCCAGTCATCAATTCTGATGGTTCTATGATGTATTTTGTTTCTGATCGCCCTGGAGGATATGGAAAGTCTGATCTTTATGGTGTAACGATTGATTCGAATGGTGTCTTTGGAGAACCAGAAAATCTTGGATCAACTATTAATACCATTGGTAGAGAATCGTTTCCAGAACTCAATAAATTTGGACAGTTGATTTTTGCTTCAGATGGACATCGTGGTTTTGGTGGATACGATTTATTTGGAGTTGATTTGAAAAGTAATAATCCGACTGTTGTCAATCTCGGAAACGAAGTGAACTCAAATCAAGATGACTTTTCATTGGTTTTTTATGATGAGTATACAGGTTATATGGCTTCGAATCGTTTGTTGAATTCAGGAGATGATGTCTACTCATTTATTTTTGGTAAACCTTTTGATTTTACTCCTAAGCAAGTTATTCTAGGAACGGTTCAAAATAAGGGGCTTCCATTAGCAAATGTTTCAATACAAATCATGGATTCTAAAACAGTTATAGATGATGTAAATTCTGAAAAATCTGGTAATTTTGAATTGGAGGTAATAGATCCTAGTAACGAGGGTAAGATAGTTCGACTTTATAAAGAAGGTTATGAGCCAAAAGATGTTTCGGTGCCTTTCAATTCAGTTTTTCAAGTAGTGGAGTTGGGAGTTATTGAACTTAAAAAGAGTTTAGAATCCTTAACCGCAGGTGATGATTTAGCAAAATTCTTTGAAATTGAAATGATTCACTTTGATTTTGATAAATGGGATATTTTACCTGCATCTGAAGAAGATTTAGCTAAGATTGCTGAAGCACTTATTCAATATCCAGAGTTAAAAATCGAGATTCGATCACATACTGATTCAGTAGGTTCAGAAGTATACAATCAGTATTTATCTGACAAAAGAGCTAAGAGCACTTATGATTATTTAATTCAGTTGGGTGCTAAGGCCTCTCAAATGACTTATAAAGGTTTTGGTGAATCCCAATTAATTCAAAAATGCGATTCCTGTTCTAATGATGAAAATAGAAAAAATAGACGCTCTGAGTTTATCATTGTCAAGTAGTCTTTAACGATCAATCTTACACTTCAAGTCTTTCAAAAAATTTTCAGAAAAATTTGTAGAATTTGAATATTTATTAAACTTTTTTTAACTAATATCAAATTAACTTAATCCAATTTATATCTAATCATTAATTCGTGAGAATTAGCTCTGAGTGCAAACTTAAAAGTTCTTTGACTCATTTCATATCCATATCCAATATGCAGTCGCTCTAAACCTTCGAAAAGAATCAAACCAGCAATATAATTATTATTGGAAACTCCGGTTCCTACTTTGATCTTGTCATTAAAATTAATATTCGCAAAAGCTGTTACAAGATTAGGCGCTCCACTTACGAATCGATATAAGAAATTAGGTTCAAATCCTATTTGATCATTTAATTTTATTATTAATCCGCTACTCAAGTAAAAATGAGGTCGATCGGTTGCAGTTAAAGCTAAGCCATTAACTTCTTTATAGCGTTTCGAATTTAAGACATTAGGAACAGAAATTCCTACAAAAGCCTTTTCTCCTCTAACATATGCCCCTACTCCAAATAAGGGATTTATGAAATTTTGAACTGCACCAAGTACAGAATTGGATTCATTTGTGATTCTATTGATACCATCTAAGGACAGTGAATTGTACAAAGATCCTCCTTTTAAGCCCATATGAAGATTGGTGTTTTCACTCAATTGTAATCGATATGAAAAATCAACAGATATAATTCCTTGATTCTCTACATAAACCTTATCCGATAAATAAGAAAATCCCCATGAAGCATTATTTTTTTCTCTTGAATTATAAACAAATGTTGCACTTTTTGGCGCATCATTTACCCCTACCCAAGATGATGAATAGTTTATTGACATTAAACTTCCTTCAGAACCAGAATATGCAGGATTTATAACAGACATGTTTTGTTGATAAAACAGAAAGTTCGGTTGCTGTTGGGCAAATGTTATATTTACAATTCCAACAGACATCATTAAAAAAATATATTTATTTACAGTTTCCATAGTATTTTTTATCAATATACAATCAACAACCAGCCTGATAAAACTTGACCTGTATCATACAAATGTATTTTATAATAGTATGATCCAGAAGGTAAAAGTTTACCTGTATCTTTATAAGTTCCATTCCAATCATTCTGGTAATTTACTTTTACAAATACTTCGTTTCTATTAACATTAAAAACGCTCACTTTGTTGAATGGATGAAGATTTATATTTGTAATCTTCCAAGTGGATTCTACTCCTATGGAATTCGGAGTTAGTAACCCAGAAACTTCGAGTCTTCTATCATCAAATCTATCATTAAAAAGATCGTTATCTTGATTGTCTGCAATACCATCCTGATCAACATCTTCACTTTCATTATAATCTAGAGGGAAGGCATCAAATCCATCCAATACACCATCATTATCATCATCAGCATCAATATTATTTCCGATTCCATCTCCATCGGTATCTATAGATTCAAATTCATTAAGAGGAAAGGCATCATCTTGATTCACCACTCCATCGCCATCCATATCATCATCGATACAGTTTGCAATCCCATCGTTGTCATAATCCCCTGGCTGTGAATCTAATCTTAGTGGATTTGTTTCACAAATTAGTTCAATTTCATCTGTAAATCCATCATTATCATCGTCTGTATCAGCATTATTACCCACGCCGTCATAATCTGTATCTAATGTTTCGTTTGGATCTAATGGAAATGCATCATTGGTGTCTAGAACTCCATCTCCATCGTCATCTGTATCTGCATTGTTACCAATACCGTCAGAATCTGTATCTACTCTTTCAGTAGCATCTAATGGGAACGCATCATTAGTATCCAGAACTCCATCTCCGTCATCATCTGTATCAGCATTGTTACCAATACCATCTGAATCTGTATCTAACCACTCTGAAGCGTCTAATGGGAACGCATCATTGGTGTCTAAATACGTATCACCATCATCATCCGTGTCAACACAATTTGGAATATTATCAGAATCAGTATCTAGAGCCATTGAATAAGGATCTAAAGAATCTGAACCACATAAAGTTTCATTTAGGTCAGTTTGACCATCTCCATCACTATCTGAATGTGGGTCATCATTTTTAACATCGTACTCATTCATAACTCCATCGGCATCATCATCAATCTTATCGGATTCAAATGCATCGATAATACCGTCTCCATCCTTATCCAACGTACCTTCTTCAGAGTCCAATTTCTCATCATTATCATCATCCTGATCATGCCAGTTACATGAAAAATCCTTGTCGTTATCCATTGGAGGATATTTTGTAGAATCTAATGGGTGGACCATATCTGGCCTACCTGTTCGATTCATGTCCTCTGTCTCTTCTAAATCATGATATCCATCACCATCACTATCTGAATGTGGGTCATCATTTTTAACATCGTACTCATTCATAACTC
>JAYPEX010000002.1:156-4976 GCA_038125995.1 Flavobacteriaceae bacterium | reverse complement strand
TATCGGATTCAAATGCATCGATAATACCGTCTCCATCCTTATCCAACGTACCTTCAATATAATCATCGCTTCCATCTCCATCAGAGTCACGTTCTAGTGGGTTTGTACCATTTTTATCTTCTTCCTCATCATAAAGACCATCATTATCTTTATCTGTATCACAAACATCTCCAATTCCGTCTTTATCTGTATCTAATTGATTTGGATTAAAAATATTAGGACAATTATCTTCAGAATCTAAAATACCATCTCCATCTAAATCTTCATCGACATCCTTGATATTTAGTTCAATTATTGTTTCTTCTGATGAATTTCCTGCTGCATCATAAGCACGTAAAATCCATGTAAAATTATTTCTACCCGTTTCAAAATCAATTAATTCTATGTCAACTACAGTAGATAAGTCTAATAATAGTTTTTCATTTACAACTTTAAGATATGTTTTAGAGAAGGTGTTTTTGGAAATCAATTCGTAACCTATAACACCAATGTTATCTTTAGAATTAATTAAACCTAATTCTATTATTTCAGATTGGTTTTCATCAATAACATAGTTGTAGAAACCAAGCAATTCTGGCGGAATTTCATCGAGGTCATTAATGTCTATTTGGATATCAGCATATTCTACAAGTCCATAACTATCGGTAGCTGAAACCTTTAATTCATAAACCGATTTCTTCTCAAAATCTGGCGATTCTTTAAAGAAAATCTCTCCAGTTTCTGGAATAATTTCGACAAATTTTGCGTCTAAGGTGTCAATTAATCCAAAAGTAACCGAATCATTATAATCGAATTGGGTTTCAAGTTGAGCAACAACATTCTGTACGGGTAAGTTTTCATCAAAACGATACTTTGACTCATAAATAAAACTAGGAGGTTCATTCAAGTTATTTAATTGAACGATTACCTTCCCTAAATCTACATTACCTTCAGAGTCTTCTGCCCTTATAATTACCTCAAATGAAGAAAGTCCATTTTCATTTACATAGCGCTCAAAATCCCATACTTCGTTAGAAATGGAAGTTAATTCACCATTAAAAGAATTTATTTCAAAAGTATTTAAGAACTCTTTCGGATTAATATCAGCTATAGAGTAGCTGATCTTCTGATTATCACGATCAAAATCAGTGTTGGTTTCAAAATCGAATAAATCAATTAAGACTTCCTCAGTAATATAGTTCTCATCAAAGGGTCCAATCTCCATATTATTAATTACTGGTTTAAATGAAGAAAGTGCTCCAGGATCGTCTATAAACCCTAATCGTTTGTCATTATCTCCTAACCCATTATCGGTAAGGGTAATTACAATTTTTTCTATAAGACCATCCTTATTTTCATCAATTAATGTTGCCCCTTCATCATAGGTATTTAGATTTTGATCATCTAAAAATTCAAAAGAGTTTCCATCAGCTCCAATTTTCATGAAAGAAGATCCCTTGGTTGGAACCGGTAAATTCACTGTTAAACGAACCTGTGTACCATTACTCGCGTCATTATCTAAGTCAACGAAACCACTACCGTTTTTAGGTTTTAAAGAGAATTTTATCGGATCATTCACCCAATTTGACTTAGATTCAAACGGGTCAATTTCAGGTTTATCAATAATTCCAATATCCGCTAAAGAAATTGAGTTATTGGCGTTAATCTTACCATCCTCCTCAGGCTCTCCTACAATTATTGCTCCCATAGACTCTGGCTTAGGAGGGGCTAATTGTGAATTACCATTTGTAGCCCATTCAATAGCCTCGTCAAATTCTTTTGCACTACTCATCGGGAAGGCAACAATATGGTCAGCTTTACGATCTGGAATACCATCACCATCAATATCATTAGCGGGGAAGAGTTCTTCGATTAATGTTGGAATACCATCTGAATCAGCTATTTCTGAGATTTCTACATTCACCGTAATCGGCCCATATTTTACAACCTCTTGGTCAGTTTCAACTTCGTCTGGTACAATGAAATATTGAAAGAGAACATCTCCATAGAAATTCTTATCTGGGGTGAAAACAAATGAGCCATCTGTATTAAATTTTAAGGTACCTGGATTACTAGTGTCTTGGGTTACCCGTTTTCCTTCCTTGAAAAGCACCCCAATAGTATCGTTCTTAAAGCCAAGATTCAATTTAGAATCTTCATCTCGATTGGAATTAAGATCTAATTTAGTATTCAACTCATATTTAAGATTCTTAGCTACCACGAAATCAGAACCTATTATTTTAGAAGTAATTGCTCCTTCTTCAAGGATCGCATAAGATTCACTAATTTCTTCTGGTGATTTAGTATCCACCTTGAAACGAATACTTCTTTCCTCTTGATTTAAATTCCCAAGACTGTCCTTGAGCGAAAATGGTGGAACTACTATGGTAGCATCACCTTGATAACCTTCTACATCGTTAGGCGGATAATAAAGACCTGACCAAACCTTCGATGATTCCGCTGATATCCGAACAATATCCCCAAAATCTACAGAGAAATCTTCATTTTTAAAATCTACAAGATCCTCATTAAACTCCAATTTGAAGCGAAGTAGTTGATTTCGATAAACGATAATTTCTTTCATAATTCCGGTAATAGAATCATTTGGAATAAAAAGATTCATATCAGGTCCTCTAGTATCAACTTTGATAGAATCTGTATGCAAAAGATTACCATTACCTGCAATATCAGTGAAAGTAGATTCCTTCAGATTCACTCTCGTATACCCTTCGTATTCAAGCTCTGATCGAACAGTAAGCGTTGCACTTGTATCCGCAACATCCAATGTAATCAACTCCCCATTTTCAATTTCAAAATCGCTTTGATCAAGACCTGTAATAACTTCAGAGAAAGCATAGATCAACTGTGAAGTGTCATCTTGTTGTGTTGCAATATCAATGTCAGAATTTACAGAAACTACAAATGGGGCTATTTCATCAAGATCTAAAACTATTATTTGAATCGACTGAACCCCTACATTACCGTTTGAGTCTTCAGCATTAATAGTAAACTCGTAAAGGTTATCCTTATTAGAATCTATAGGATTTTCAAAGTCAAAGGACTCTAATATCAATAAATCTCCATCAGTTAGCTCAAATAAAGCTTTATCAGAACCTGTTAAGTACCACTCGACAATTGCTTCATTGCTAGCGTAATTTTCGATGACAACACTTGAATTATTTTCTTCAATTTCAAAAGTGGTTAATCCATTAATTTCTGGTGGATTTTGATCACTTACAATAATATCCCGAGTTACAGTCTCTGCAAAATTACCGCTCCTATCATTGACAGTGTATCTTACTTCATACTGACCTAAAATGCTATTATTGATCTCATTTGTGATTTCTACAAAATCAGCTAAATCTATATCTACATTATCGTAAACACTAAATCCTGGATCAATAAATTCTTCTCCGAGCTGTAATATAAAAGGATTTGAACCAGACAACGAGATAACCGGTTTTTCATCATCAACATCGATTATAGTTGTCAAAATAGCTAGCTCTGAAACATTTCCTAGTTCATCACTTGCCTTAATAATCAATTCGTAAATATTATCTCCATTTTCATCTAATGGCGACTCATAATCTAAAGACTCATTAAGCGACAAATCTCCATTCTCAGAAATCGTGAAGTGTGCTGAATCATCTCCATGTAAAGAAAATATTGCAAGTTCATTAGAAGTATAGTTTGATAACTCAAGTTCTTGAGCGTTTTCTAAAATCTCATAATTAACTGGACCATTAATCTCAGGGCCTAGTTCATCTACATCAACAATATTTACAACAACATTAATTATCGATTCATTTGAATTCTGATCTGTTGAAGTAAATGTTACTTTATAAACATTATCTAAATCTTTATCCTTTGGATTTTCATAATCAGGTGCATATGCAAATGAAAGTCTGTTGTTATTAAAGATTAGTGGCCCAACATCTTCACCTGAAATTTTGATATTAGATCCCTCTTCTGTTTCGCAGATTCCTATTAATAATACTTCTGGATTTTCATTTATATTAAAGAATTTATCTACATAAATTTCTGGAGGTGTTATATCTATTACTGATACTACTAAAGTCTCTAAAGTGCTGTTATTGTGCTCATCCGTAGCTTTCACTCTAAAAGTATATTCGGTTTGATCAAAATGATTCGCTGGATCTTTTAGAGTTAAAACTCCATCATCTGTAATCATAATTTTGTTTGAATCCTTACCTAAAAGCTGCCATGTCACTACTTCATTCGCAGTTACAGTACCAAGACTAGTCTCACCATCCTCTACAGAGGTTCTAACATTTGTGGTATCTATGGTCGGAGCCGTCGTATCCACTACATTCACTGTTCGAGTAACCTCAGTCGCAGCATTCGAGTTCGTATCACTTACATTATAGGTCACCGTGTAAGTTCCTACAAGGGTTTCATCTACTAGATTCACAACCACTATATCTGCAGTAAGATCTCCATCTACATTATCCGTCGCAGTTGCTCCAGCATCCGTGTAAGTACTGCCTTTCTCTACCGTCGATGGATTACTTCCTAATAGCGTAATCACCGGTAAATCATCATCGGTTACCGTTACCGTTCTGGTGACCGCCGTAGCAGCATTTCCAGCACTATCGGTAACATTATAAGTAATCGTGTAAGTACCAGGAACAGCCGTGTCTACCGTATCTCCCGTTACACCAATATTCGCAGTAAGATCTCCATCTACATTATCCGTCGCACTAACCCCAGCAGTATCCCCTACATAACTATCGCCCGTACCTAAACTAAGATCGCCCGTAGCATCCGTAATCACCGGTAAATCATCATCGGTTACCGTTACCGTTCTGGTGACCGCCGTA
>JAYPEX010000001.1:0-250694 GCA_038125995.1 Flavobacteriaceae bacterium | reverse complement strand
CAACCTTCTGAGCCGTAATCAGATGCGCTATTCAGTTGCGCCACGAGGCCATTTCCATCTTAATGGGCTGCAAATATAATGGCTTTTTACTTCTAGTACAAAATCTTTTTATAAAAAAATTACTTGCGTTTACCAATGGATATTCCAATTCTTGGAAAAAAGCCAGGTCCATCATTAGAAACCGTTAAAGCTCTACCTATTCCAGCAAAAACACTAAAGGTTACATCTTTTTTTGTAATCCATTTTTTTCCAAGAGATAATCCCACATTAAATGAGGTAAAGGAATTTTTTGAATTAGAAGGATTGTAAATATAATCACATTCATAACAAAAATCATAGTCATAATACCAACGATCATCCTTACCAAAACTTAAGTTTCCAAATCCCTCAATAAAGAACCCCGAATTTGGACGATCACCAAAATACAATCTATAAAATGGAGTAATAGCAAGAGTCTCATAATAATAAGGTGCATCTGCATTGAATCGAGATTCACCTTCGAGTGCCACTAGAGCACTGATTCCCCAACTACTTTCATGATCGATATAGTCTTCAAAAGTTACATCCAATGTTTTAAATATCAATAAATTAAATGCATTCAGATTCTTTTCTGAAGTGTAATTATCCTGAGCAAAACTCGTATATGAGAATGCCAAGAATAATAGTAAGAAAACTTTTTTCATTCTATTTTATTTAAAAATTAAACAACGATCCTTGTATTGGATAGTCGATTGGTATTAATAAATCTTTGCAATCATCATTCGCCTTATTAATTTTATCACTAACCGAATATGGAACAATAGATTGGGCTAATTTATGATTTATTTGATCGTACTCCCACATCTTATCATAAGAATTAGAATAAATAAGTGGCATTCGATGATGAATGGATACTAGGTGCTGATCGGCTTGTTTAGTTAAAATGACAATTTGATTCTCAATGACAATTCCTCCCATATAAAACCAATCATCAGCTGTAGTAAAATAGTATGGAATGTTCGCTGTTGCGGTTCGTTTCCATTCAAACCAACCAGAAGCAGGGATTAAACACTTTTGATACCTTTTAAAACTCGGTTTTTCGTTTAATGTTTCAATTCGAGCATTAATTAGTGGTTTTTTTGAAGTCGACCAACTAGGAAGAAATGACCATTGAGCTTTAAAAGCAGAAAAGGATTCATCGACAGCTACTATTTGCTGACTTGGAGCAATATTAAATCGAGGTTCCATTGGGATATGAAACTTCTTTGAAAAATCATCAATACCTTTTGCAAAACCAAATCTCCCACACATAACTTTAGGTTAATATTTTCGTAGCTCTTTAATATTTATTCTCGCTTCTCTCGCATGAATATTTCTCACTACTTCGTAGCTCGTAACATTTCACGTTTACCAGGAGGTCCAGGAAGTCGTTCTACTGAAAAACCAACTTCTTGCATTGTTCTTCTCACTATTCCTTTCGCTGCATAGGTAACCAATACTCCTCCATCTTTTAGAGAATGATACATCTTTTCAAAAATCTCTTTGGACCACAACTCTGGTTGTACACGATATCCAAAAGCATCAAAGTAAATTAAATCAAAACTGTTTTGATCATCAATATCCTGAAACATTTGTTCTCTCTTGGTCAGTTTGAATTCAGTATTGACATCAATTGGGTTATTCCACCCTATTTCATGCATCTTTTGAAATACTTCTTGCAAGCCCTCTCCCTCTATTTTTGTAGTATAATCCATTTCAATAGCCTGTTCTAATGGCACAGGATAAGCCTCTACTCCAACATAGTTGATTTGAAGTTTGTTTTTTTGAGCTTCACTGTAGGTAATTAAAGCATTGAGACCTGTACCAAATCCTATTTCAAGGATATCGATATGTTGATGATCTAGATACTCTAATCCCGACTTAATAAATACGTGGTAAGCCTCTGCAATAGCACCGTGTTTGGAATGATACTGTTCATTCCAATCTTCCATATGCAGGGTCTTTGATCCATCACCTGTAGTGATCACTATACGCTTGGGTAAATTCATTGTTCAAAGTTCAACAATTAATCCAAAAAAATGAATCCCAATCCTTAATAATTTTTAATTTTACATTGATTAATAATATAAAAGCAAATGAAATCATTTGGGACTCCTTTAAAAGTTGAAATAGCAACACAATCTAAAATAGGACAAGTAGACTTCCAATCCCTGAGTTTTGGAAAAGTATTTACAGATCATATGATGATCTCAACCTACAAAAATGGCGAGTGGAGTATCCCAGAGGTGAAGCCTTATCAAAATCTCAGTCTTGCTCCTTCTGCCCGTGTATTTCACTACGGACAAGAGGTATTCGAAGGTATGAAAGCTTACAAGGATGATGCTGGAAAAGTATGGCTGTTCAGACCCATGGACAATTTTAATCGCATCAATATTTCATCAGAACGTTTAGCAATGCCTGCTTTTAGAGAAGATTACTTCTGCGACGGTTTATCTAAACTCTTAGAATTAGACCAAGAGTGGATTAAATCTGGTGATGGAAACTCTCTTTACATCAGACCTTTTGTTATTGCTACCGAAGAAGGGGTTGCAGCTACTCCTGCAAATGAATATATGTTCATCATTATCTGTTCTCCTGTTCAATCCTATTATGCAGGTGAAGTTCGAGTTAAGATTGCTGAGAAATTTTCAAGAGCTGCACAAGGGGGAACTGGTTATGCTAAAGCTGGTGGAAATTACGGTGGATCTTTCTATCCAGCACTACAAGCTCAGAAAGAAGGATTTCAACAAATCGTTTGGACTGATGCCAACACTCATGAGTACATCGAAGAAGCTGGAACAATGAATATCTTTATTCGAATCGGAGACAAACTTCTCACTGGACCAACTTCAGAAAGTATCCTAGATGGTATTACACGCAAGAGTTTGATTCAAATTGCAGAAGACAAGGGTATTGATATCGAAGTTCGACCTATTAAAGTAAGTGAGATTATTGAAGCTCACAAAGCAGGAGAACTTAAAGAACTATTTGGAGCTGGTACTGCTGCAGTAGTAAGTCCCATTAAGGGATTTGGATATAAAGGTGAAAAATATGAGCTTACTGACATTGAGAACAAGTACTCTGATCTATTTAAAAAGATCATTACTGATATTCAGCAAAACAAATCGGAAGATCCTTATGGATGGAGAGTTGCTGCATTCTAAAAAAAGAATGATTCTATAAAAGAAAAGCATCTGAAACAAGATGCTTTTTTTATACCTATATATATGGTGATTACTTATCTAAAATTTCTTTGATATTAGGCTTAAAATAGTTGGGGCCTTTAAGCACTTTACCGTCTTCTCTGTAAATCGGCTTACCATCGGCTCCTAATTTACTCATATTCGAACGCTGAATTTCCTCAAAAACCTCTTCAATCTTATGCTGCATTCCGTGTTCTATGATAGTTCCACATAAAATATAAAGCATATCTCCAAGCGCATCTGCCACCTCCACTAAATCGTTATTATTAGCTGCTTCCAAATATTCCTTGTTCTCTTCATCCATTAAATTGAATCGAAGTTGATTCTTTGCTGCACCTAAATCTGCATGAGGACTATCTTTATATCCTAACTCAAAAGCTTTGTGAAATTCTTGAACGGCTTTAATCTTGTGTTTCATGTGTAGGTATTTTCATTAGATTTGTGTAAAAATAGAGAATATGTTCACAAAAGGACAAATCATTTTTGCAGTATTATTTGTAATTGGCTTTGCGGCCTTTACATTTCGCTCTTATACCAAGGATAAAAAATTACACCAAAAAAATTACAAAGGAGTTAAATGGGTCGCTATCGCTTTTGTTGTATTTATTGCACTCCTATTTGTGATCAAAAAACAATTAAACTACTAGAATGCAAGGCTTGAAAACACTAGCATTTGTTTTTTTAGGTGGAGGATTAGGCTCTATACTGAGATTTCTAATTAGTAAAACACTCAACCCTTCATTTAGCTATTTCTATTTAGGAACCTTTATATCGAATATATTAGGAAGCTTACTCATCGGTATCCTCATTGGCCTCTCCTATCGTTATCAACTCATCAATTCCAATCAAAACGCCCTACTCGTTATTGGATTCTGCGGTGGATTTACCACCTTCTCAACTTTTGCCTTAGAAAATCAAAGTTTACTCAAGGCTGGTGAATACACCTATCTAGTACTCTATGTATTAGCGAGTGTTGTTGTAGGAATCATAGCAGTACTTGCTGGTCTTTATCTTACCAAAACATCATAATTCGCTTTTTTATCGCTTTATTTTAAAGCAATAACCCTTTTAAAACACAAAAACAGGATCTATTCCTGTTTTTTTTGTTATCACCCCCCCTGTTTTTTAATACTTATCAAAAAATAATAGATGTATTTTTTATTATACCCATATTTTTATAGGGTATAAAATTATTAATATAATAAAAATTAATAGTTACCCCCTATTTTTTAGGGGTATATCTAAAAATATATCTACTTTTGATCCATAATCATTAAAAAAACTGATTTAACACAATTCATTATGAAAAAAATTGAAGCAATTATCAGAAAATCAAAATTCGATGATGTAAAAGACGCATTACATGAAATCGAAGTCAATTTCTTTAGTTACTGGGATGTAACTGGAGTAGGAAATGAAAAAGAAGGTCATGTGTACCGAGGAATCTCCTATAGCACAACGGATATCCAGCGTAGAGTGTTATCGATCGTAGTTTCTGACAATTTCTTAGACAAAACTATTGAAGCAGTGATGAAAGCCGCAAGAACTGGAAATGTAGGAGATGGAAAAATATTCGTCTCTGAAATCAGTGAAGCCTACCGAATCAGAACAGGTGAAGACGGACACGAAGGCATCAACTAAGAAATTTAAAAAGTATTACACAACCACAGCGAAAGCTGTTCTAAAAACAAAAAACATGGACGCAGGATTATTTACCGCTAACAACATCTGGATGATGCTCTCGACAGCATTAGTGTTTTTTATGCACTTAGGATTTTCATTTTTAGAAATCGGACTCACCAGACAAAAAAATACCATCAACATTTTATTTAAAAATATTTTTATCATCACCGCAGGATTACTCTTGTATTTTATCGCAGGATTTAATTTGATGTACCCAGGTGAATTCAACGGATTCTTAGGGTTTTCAGGATTTGGATTAAGCCTACCTGATGGAGGTCTTACAACTACTTATGCTGATGGAGGTTACACTTATTGGACCGACTTCTTATTTCAGGGTATGTTTGCTGCAACCGCTGCTACTATTGTATCCGGAGCTGTAGCAGAACGCATTAAATTAGGTTCCTTTATGATCTTTACGATCCTATACGTCGGATTGATCTACCCAATTGTTGGATCATGGCAATGGGGAGGTGGATTCCTATCTACCCTAGGTGGTGATGACGCAGGGTTCTATGACTTTGCTGGATCGACACTTGTTCACTCTGTTGGAGGCTGGGCTGCACTCGTAGCAGTATACCTATTAGGAGCTCGTATTGGAAAATTTGGAAAAGACGGAACCATCAAAGCGATTCCAGGTCACAATATCCCATTAGCAACTGCTGGAGTCTTAATCCTTTGGTTAGGATGGTTTGGATTTAACGGAGGATCGGTATTATCAGCTGATCCTGGCACTACATCACTCGTACTAGTCACCACTTCATTAGCTGCAGCTGCAGGAGGATTTGGAGCATTTATTTTATCGACGATCCTTTACAAAAACTTTGACCTTACCATGTTCCTAAACGGAATTTTAGGAGGGCTTGTTGGAATCACTGCTGGAGCTGATTTGATGTCTCCAATGGAATCCATCATTATTGGACTCATCGCAGGAGCCATTATCGTTCTCGCAGTGAGTTTTATCGATCGCTTAAGACTGGATGACCCAGTTGGTGCTATCGCAGTACACCTAGGAACTGGAATCTTCGGAACATTAGCCGTTGGAATGTTTGGAGCAAAAGCAGGATGGGATCAGTTTCTATACCAATTAGAAGGAGTCGTAGCAGTAGGTGTTTTCTGTGTAGCTTCTTCATTTATCATCCTTTACGCTCTTAAGAAAACAATGGGACTCAGAGTTTCTAAAGAAGAAGAACTAGAAGGCTTAGATCTACACGAACACGGAATGAACGCCTATTCAGATTTCCGTCTCAACCAACATTAAACTACTGAAAACACTATAAAAACAAACGGAGCGATTAGCTCGCTCCGTTCATTGTTTAGTTTAGTTAGTTTTCGCAAAAATTTATATCAACTTCATTTTTACAGCCATGAATTTAAACAACTTTTTAATACCGACAAAAAAAATTGCATTTACTTTAATTCTTTCACTTGTAGCTTTTGTAACACTTGCTCAAGAAAACCCACTAAAACTTAGTGCTTCTATCGACACCTATTTTAGATCCACGCCTGAAGCTCCAGGATCTTCTTTTGCTAATTTAGATGGATTTGCATTAGGCATGGCGAATATTATCGCATCTTATGAGGGAGAAAAATCAGGATTTGTTGCTGATTTAGTATTCGGACCAAGAGGAACTGATGCCATCTTTGCCTCACCTATGTACTCAGCCACAGGAAATATCGTCAACCAATTATACGCCTATTGGAATGTAAGCGACAAAGTAACCTTATCAATGGGTAACTTTAATACCTTTTTAGGGTATGAAGTGATTACACCTGCTGCTAACTTCAACTATTCAACCTCTTACCTATTCTCTTATGGCCCATTTAGTCACACCGGAATAAAAGCAGACTTCACATTAGCAGATGATATTTCTTTAATGTTAGGCGTATTTAACCCTACTGACATGACTGAATACAACCCAACTGGCAGCTATGCATTTGGAGCTCAATTCGGAATCAAAGGTCAATTCTTCAACTTTTTAACGGATGATGGAGCTTATGAAATCGATTATACTGGAGGTTTTGATTTAAGCGACAGCTTTTTCCTTGGAATCAACGCTGCAACTTACAAGTCTGATGAAATTGGATTTACTGGAATTGCCCTTTACCCACAACTAGCTACTTCTGATTCATTTAGTATTGGATTAAGAGGTGAATATTTTGCAGAAACTGGGGACTTTGGTGCTATTGGAACCGGAGTTGAAGACAGTTCGGTAATCGCATTAACACTTACGGGATCTGCAACCATTGGAAACTTAATCTTAAAACCTGAACTTAGATTAGACTCATCATCTGACGCTGCATTTTTAGATGGAACTTCAAAAAGCTTAAGCTCTTTTGTTCTCGCAGCAATCGTTTCACTGTAGTCGTGATTGAAGAATACCTCAATTCTTCATTAAAAGGCAGCTTAACGGCTGCCTTTTTTTTTATGGATTAAATTTCTTAACTCCTGCCTGGATCGCCACTTCTAAATGATTCACCTTTGGAACCTTCGGACAGGCATAATTGACATTATAAGCACAAAAAGGATTATATGATTTGTTGAAATCAACAATGATACTGTCTGATTTTGGAATTCTAAGATCTATATAACGTCCCCCTCCGTAAGTTTCTTTTCCATTGGTAAGATCTGTAAAAGGCAAAAACAAATAATCAGCGTATTGAGTCGTTTTCATTAAATCAGAGCTTTGATATACTTCGAGTTGATACATTTTTGAGAACAATTCAAATTCGAGAATTCCATAGACTCGCTCCTCTTTTTGAACCTTTTTATTGGTGGTTGGCATCATAAAAGGAATTGTATTTGGAGTGACAATTAATCGCGCCTTAACTCTAAAACGCTCATCGGGAGCATAAAAATCCAAACCTTCAAAATCAACTCTATGCCTGTCGTAAAGGGGTGATGTTTTAGGATTCGCGTATTCCTCATTGAGCGTTACCTGATGATTTTTAATATCTAATTCAAAATCATATGTTGAAGTTACAGTTGACTTTTTTGAAACATCTTCCTCATTGTGATAGCGCTTACCATTACTGCAAGAGACAAACATCAATGAGGAAATTGAAACATAAATCAATTTTTTAATCATAACTTAATGGGTTTATTTAGTGGAGCATCCGACACAACTTCTGAAAGAATAATATGCGTTCTTGTCTCTCCGTATTTGATGAGTTTGTCTATAAATTTTTCCAAGTGAAATTGATCAACAAATACTACCTCCATGATAATATTTTCATTTCCAGTTACACGATAGCAATTTACAACTTCTTTGAAAGATGGAACAACATCTAAAAAAGGATTCAATTTACCCATAAATACGCGAAGCATAATCATGGCCTTTAATTGAAAACCAGCCTTGATGTGATCCACCATTGTCTTATACGAATGGATGACTCCTTTATCTACGAGTTTCGAAACACGAGCGTGAACTGAAGGACTTGATAAGTTTACTTTTCTCCCTAATTCCGCCATGGATATTCTCGAATCACGCTGCAATTCAAATAGTATTTTCCAATCTTTATCGTCAAGCTTTAAATTCATAAAAAAAAAATTATTATAACCTTAATTTATTAGTCAAAATATTAGATTTACCTTATTTATTTAGACAAATATAAGTCAATTAGATGTAATTTTAAAGTATGAATTACAATAAGCATAGCGCAAAGTCTGTATACCACAAAGTAGCTGAAATCGACCAAATTAGTCGAGCTTTAGCTGTTAATGAGTCATTTGACCCTGAGCTTATGTCTTCATACAAATACTGGAGCCTTCAATTCAGAATCTTCGAGTCTATTAATAGCGACATTAAACTACTTAGAAAATGTCTTAAAAAATTGACAAAAACACAAAATATTGAAGAGCGCATCTATTCTATAAAGCAAGTAGACTCTATTTCGTTTAACCTTATTTCTTATTGTAACGGATTGGAAAACAACACTTCAAACAATAGAGAATACATCTCCTTGTTCAAATACGAAGCCATTCAATTCAGCAAACTTTACAAAAAGTGGGTTAATAGTTTTTCTCACTAATAGTATCACATTCCTTAACGTATTTGTAATAATGCCTCATATCTCTTGCAAAATATGGAGAGGGAACTTAAATTGACTGAAAATTTCTTAAATGAAACTCTGCATCATCATCTATTGCAATGATCAAATTGGCATCATTAGCAATACCACCAATTTCATTCAGCAAAAAGGTGGAAATATTGTCTATTTAGATCAACATGTAGATCGAAACCTCAACGTCTTTTTTATGAGAACAGAACTCGTATTAAAGGATGGTGTCTCCAAGGAACGCTTTGAAAGAGATTTTAAAGCACAAGTAGCTGATCGCTATCAGATGACTTATGAATTATACAATACAGCTAGAAAACCTAAAATGGCGGTATTTGTATCTAAATTCAACCACTGCTTATACGATATCCTTTCTAGATACCAAGCTGGGGATTGGGAAGTTGAAATTCCATTTATTATTTCAAATCACGCTGATCTCGAACCTGTAGCTCAACAGTTTAATATTCCTTTTTATCATATTCCAGTTAGCAAGGAAACCAAAGTAGAGGCTGAAGCAAAACAATTAGCGCTTTTAGAGGAACACAGTGTCGATTTTCTCGTTCTTGCGCGCTATATGCAAATTGTATCTCCAAATTTGATCGGCAAGTTTGAGGATAAGATTATCAATATACACCATTCCTTCCTTCCTGCTTTTGCAGGAGCACGACCTTATCACGCTGCATTTGATAGAGGAGTAAAAATTATCGGAGCTACTTCACATTATGTGACCGAAGATTTAGACGCTGGTCCCATCATCGAACAAGACACGACTTTGGTATCTCACATTCATTCGGTTCAGGACTTTATTTCAAAAGGTAGGGATCTTGAAAAAATTGTATTGTCTAAGGCTATTTCACTGCATCTAAACCGCAAAACAATTGTCTATAATAACAAGACAATTATTTTTTCATAAAAAATTTAATCCTCACACAATAAAGCAATTATAGCTACGTTATAAATGTAGAGATTGTTTTTTTATTACCCTTCACACAACTCCACTACAGTGTTGAAGTTTTAAAAAGTTTAGTTTTATTTGAGTGAGGCAAAGCCGATGGGAGCATCGGTTTTGTTTTTTTTACAAACGTTTCTCAAGTTCTAATTTCATCTGAAGCTGAAGCTTTTGCGCTTCCTGAGCAGCTACCTGAGCAAAGTCGTTTCCGCTTGAAGCATAGATGATCCCTCTCGAGGAATTGACAAGTAATCCCACATTGTTCGCAAAACCATATTCACAAACTTCGGAAAGGCTTCCACCCTGAGCTCCTACACCTGGCACTAACAAAAAATGATTTGGAATAAGCTTTCTAATTTCAGCTAAATAGGAAGCTTTCGTTGCCCCAACTACATACATCAATTGATGTGCATTTTTATAAGTGGCGGATTTTTCGATTACCTGTAAATAGAGTGGTTTTCCATTGAGTTCTTGAAGCTCAAAATCAGAAGCTCCGGGATTAGAGGTAAGCCCCAATAGAATCGTAAACTTGTCCTTAAATTCTAAAAAGGGTTCCACAGAATCTCTTCCCATATAGGGCGCAACAGTTACTGAATCAAAATTTAAATCCTCGAAAAAAGCTTTGGCGTATCGAGAAGCCGTATTTCCGATATCTCCTCGTTTGGCGTCAGCAATCGTAAAGAGGTTTTCATCGACAGAATTGATATAGTCTACCGTTTTAGCAAGTGACTTCCAACCTTTGACTCCATATGCCTCATAAAAAGCAATGTTCGGCTTATAAGCAACAGCATAGGAATGAGTCGCATCGATAATCGCTTTGTTAAAAGCAAAAATAGGATCTTCCTCCTCTAATAAGTGGACTGGAATTTTATCCAAATCTACATCCAATCCCACACAAAGGAAAGATTGCTTTTTTTGAATTTGACCAAGGAGCAAATCTAGATTCATATTAAAATAATTCTGAGGCTTCTTTTAGTTTTTCTGTATTTTCAACAAGCATTAACTCATCGATAATTTTTTGAATATCTCCATTTACGATATTTTGTAGATCGTACAGTGTTAAGTTGATTCGGTGATCCGTCACTCTTCCCTGTGGATAGTTGTAGGTTCTAATCTTTGCAGAACGATCTCCACTACTCACCTGAGAGTTACGCTTCGCTGCATCCTCCTCTTGTTTTTTAGCGAGTTCCATATCGTACAATCGCGAACGCAGTACTCTAAATGCCTTGTCTTTGTTTTTGTGCTGAGACTTTTCATCCTGACATTGGGCCACAAGTCCTGTAGGTACGTGTGTTAAACGCACAGCGGAATAAGTCGTGTTTACCGATTGCCCTCCTGGTCCAGAAGAACAGAAGTAATCGATACGAACGTCTTTAGGGTCAATGTGCACATCGAAATCCTCAGCCTCTGGAAGCACCATCACTGTTGCTGCAGAAGTATGAACTCTACCTTGTGTTTCCGTTTGAGGAACGCGTTGAACGCGGTGTACTCCTGCTTCAAATTTAAGAGTTCCATAAACATCCTCTCCGTTCACCTCAAACTGAATCTCCTTATAACCACCTGCAGTTCCTTCACTGAGATCAATGACATTGGTTTTCCAACCTTTGCTCTCACAGTATTTGGTGTACATTCTAAAGAGGTCTCCCGCAAAGATACTCGCCTCATCCCCACCTGTTCCAGCTCTAATTTCCATGACAACATTTTTGGCATCTTCAGGGTCTCTTGGGATTAATAAGAATTTTATTTCATCTTCTAAAGCAGGTAATTGACTTTTAGCCTCCTCCAATTGCATCTTCGCCATTTCAAGCATTTCTTGATCACTGCCATCAGCAATTATTTCCTCTGCCTCATTGATATGATCTGAAAGCTTTATGTACTGATCTCTTTTATCCATCAAAAGCTTGAGATCCTTATATTCTTTATTGATTTGAACATAGCGTTTCTGATCAGAGATGATATCCGGTTGAATAATCAAATCTGATACTTCGTCGAAGCGCTGTTTTACTACATTTAATTTATCTAACATATTCTTAAGTCCTCCTTCAAAACTACTAAAGATTAATTGTAAGTGAATTCACCGTATTCACTGCTAATGGTAAGTTTTTTCTCACTACTTTGAGCCACTCTACCGATAATTTTAGCAGGAACTCCAAAAGACTCTGCTATTGCAATCACATCTTGTGCAACCTCAGGGCTGAGATAAAACTCCAGTCGATGACCACAGTTAAACACTTGGTACATTTCTTTCCAATCCGTTTTTGATTGTTCTTGAATCAATTTAAAAAGCGGTGGAACTTTAAACAAATTGTTTTTGATAATATGTAATCCATCTATGAAATGTAAAATTTTAGTTTGTGCTCCTCCACTGCAGTGAACCATTCCATGTATATCATCCGAATTGTATAACTCAAGCACTTTTTTAACTATTGGCGCATAAGTTCTGGTTGGAGAAAGCACTAGTTTTCCAGCGTTAATAGGAGAACCTTCCACTGCATCTGTCAATTTCTTTTTTCCAGAATACACTAAATCTTCAGGAACGGAGTTGTCGTAACTTTCAGGATATTTTGCAGCCAAATAAGATGCAAATACATCGTGTCTAGCAGAAGTCAATCCATTAGATCCCATCCCTCCATTGTATTCGCTTTCATAGGTTGCCTGACCATATGAAGCCAAACCAACAATGACATCTCCATCCTTTATATTGGCATTGTCAATCACTTCACTGCGCTTCATACGAGCAGTAACAGTTGAATCTACAATAATGGTACGAACAAGATCACCTACATCGGCAGTTTCTCCACCTGTAGAATAAATTTCGATGCCATGGGTTTTCAAATCGCTAATTAGTTCTTCTGTTCCATTGATAATCGCAGAAATCACTTCTCCAGGAATCAAGTTTTTGTTTCTCCCAATGGTAGAAGAAAGTGTAATTCGATCCGTAGCTCCCACACAGATTAGATCGTCAATATTCATAATAAGTGCATCCTGAGCAATCCCCTTCCAAACAGATAGATCTCCTGTTTCCTTCCAATACATATACGCCAAGGATGATTTAGTTCCTGCTCCGTCAGCGTGCATCACCAAACAATAGTCATCATCACCTGTTAAGTAATCAGGTACAATCTTACAAAAAGCCTTGGGAAATAATCCTTTATCGATGTTTTTGATTGCCTTATGCACATCTTCTTTTGAGGCAGATACTCCTCTAGCACTGTAACGTTCACTCGAATTCGTACTCATAAAAGTGTATTTAGGGCAAAAATAAAAGAAAGCTAACAAGTAGCGAAGCCCAAACCCATTTATTTACCAACTATTTTATGTAGAGCAGTTCTCTGTATTTAGTAATTGGCCATAGCTGATCAGCAACCACAAGCTCCAATGCATCTGCTTGAGTTCGAACTGCATCCATTAAAGGCACCACAGTCTCACAAGAAAGTTTTGTGTTTTGATCTAAAGACTCCATAGTTTCAGAAGCGCTTACAGCTTCTATTAATTGATCTGTCAAGGATTTTAATGCAGATACTTGATTGTCAATCGATCGAACCATTTCAGTTGAATAATTAGATTTAGAATTCGACAGGGCTTGATTTATATTGATGACCGAAGCGGAGAGCGATCCTAGATACGAAAGAGCAGCTGGAATAATTTGAGTGTTGACCATTTCGATCAATGCTTTGGCTTCAATTTGAGCATTGATCACGTAGGATTTTAAAGCAACTTCCTGTCGAGCTTTTAATTCAGTAGCTGTAAATACATGGAGCTTTTCAAATAAGTCAATTACTTTTGGATCAGCGTATACTCCTAACGCCTCAACATTGTTTTTATAACTGAAAAGTTGGCGTTTTTCAGCTTCTTTTAACCACTGATCACTATAAGAATCTCCATCAAATCGAATTCGCTTTGATTTTTTAATATACTCTCTAAGTACATTAAAAATAGCCTCATCTTTCTTGAGTCCTTTCTTGTCAATTAATTGATCGACCTCTTTTTTAAAGGCCTTAAGTTGATGAGCAACAACGGTATTGAGCACTGTCATCGCTTGTGCACAATTAGCCTTAGCTCCTACCCCTCTAATCTCAAACTTATTACCAGTAAACGCAAAAGGAGACGTTCTATTTCGGTCGGTATTATCCATGAGAATTTCTGGAATTTTACCAACCACATTGAGTTTTAATTCCGTCTTTTCTTCAGGAGATAATTTTCCAGTAGAAACACCCTCTAAATCATCTAATACAGAAGCTAGTTGAGCCCCAACAAAAACTGAAAATATTTTAGATGGAGCACCCTGATTTCCCAAACGATAATCATTGCTATAAGAACTGAGCGAAGCTCTAATAACTTCTTCATAAGTATCAACAGCCATAATGGTATTGATAAAGAAGGTTAAAAATTGAAGATTTTTAGTAGGGGTCGAACCCGGTGATAACAGATTCGTTCCAGTATCAGTAAGTAGTGACCAGTTGTTGTGTTTTCCGGAACCACTGAGTCCTTTGAATGGCTTGTCGTGAAAAAGCGCCTTAAACTGATGCTTATCGGCTATCTTTTCCATTAAATCCATCAATAGTAAATTGTGATCTACTGATAAATTCGCCTCTTGATATTTTGGTGCAATCTCAAATTGAGAAGGCGCCACTTCGTTGTGTCTAGTCTTAATTGGAATTCCAAGCTTGATACACTCTTGCTCTAATTCTTTCATAAAACTGAGTACTCTAGAGTGAATTACTCCAAAATAATGATCGTCCAATTGCTGACCTTTTGCAGGTGCTGTTCCTACCAACGTTCTTCCGGATAAACTGATATCCAATCTGGAATTGGCGAGTTGTTTGTCGATCAAAAAATACTCTTGTTCCCATCCCAAAGTTGCATTGACCTTAGTTACTGATTTGTCAAAATAATTAGATACCGCTGTCGCTGCTTCATCTATGGCGTGCAAAGCCTTTAAAAGCGGAGCTTTATTGTCTAATGCCTCACCAGTGTATGAGACAAAGATCGTTGGTATACATAAGGTGTTACCGTAAATAAAGGCTGGAGAACTCGGGTCCCAAGCTGTAAAACCCCTCGCTTCAAAAGTGTTTCTGATTCCTCCTGAAGGAAAACTAGAAGCATCTGACTCTTGTTGCACTAACTGGCTTCCACCAAAAATTTCAATCGCTTGACCATTGGGTTGTAAATCAAAAAACGCCTCATGCTTTTCGGCGGTGGAACCAGTCAATGGTTGAAACCAATGCGTATAATGGGTCGCACCTTTTTCAATGGCCCAGGTTTTCATTCCTTCGGCCACCTGATCAGCAATTTTTCTGCTGATTTTGGTCCCTTCAAATATAGCTGCTCTTACCGCATTCAAAGCATCATACGTAAGGTATTGTTGCATATTGAAATCACCAAAGACATTTGCAGCAAAGTAAGTTGATCTTCTCTGTTGCTCATCTATAGTTATATCCTGTCGTTCTTGTGCACTATTTATAGCCTTAAATCGTTGTGACTCCATTAGTTAGAGGTTTTATTTAATGATATCACAAAATAAATATATTTTTTTTAATTATTGATAAAATACCCCCTTAAAAAAAGAGGGTGTCGAAATTCTTAATAAGTTTTTAATATTTACACCCCTAAAATTATACACCCAATATTAGTTTTAATTATTTTTGTGCAACTTTAATACAATAAATCATATCATTATGGCTAAATCTAAATTAGAATACATATGGTTAGATGGGTACACTCCAACTGCTAACCTAAGAAGTAAAACTAAAATTGTAAGTGATTTTAGCGGAAAGTTAGAAGATCTTGAAAACTGGTCTTTTGACGGAAGTTCAACAAAACAAGCAGAAGGAGGCTCTTCTGACTTAATTTTAAAACCAGTTGCAGTATATCCAGATCCAGCTAGAAAAGAAGGGTGGTTAGTGATGACAGAGGTATACAATGCTGATGGAACTCCACATTCAACTAATGGAAGAGCTATCATTGATGATGATGATGATGATTTTTGGTTTGGTTTTGAGCAAGAATATTTCTTATGGGATCCAGAAACTAACTTGCCACTTGGTTTCCCAAGAGATCAAACTCCACAAGGACAATTTTACTGTTCAGTAGGAGCTAAAAATGCTTTCGGAAGAGAAATGATCGAAGAGCACATCGACTTGTGTATTGAGGCTGGTATTAATATCGAAGGAATCAACGCTGAGGTTGCAGCTGGACAATGGGAATTCCAATGTTTTGCAAAAGGTGCAAAGCAAGCAGGTGACGAAATCTGGGTTGCTCGTTACTTAATGGAACGTTTGGGTGAGAAATACGGTTTAGCAATCAACTGGCATCCAAAACCATTAGGTGATACTGACTGGAATGGATCTGGTATGCACGCTAACTTCTCTAACAATACATTAAGAACTTGTGGTTCTAGAGAAGTTTATGAGAAAATCTGTGAAGCATTCCGCCCTGTTGTCAAAGAACACATTGATGTGTACGGAGCATACAACGACCAACGTTTAACTGGAAAACACGAAACAGCTTCTATTCATGATTTTAGCTATGGTATTTCGGATCGTGGAGCTTCAATTCGTATTCCTATCATGACGGTTGAAAAAGGATGGAAAGGATGGTTAGAAGACAGAAGACCTGCTTCAAATGGAGACCCATACAAAATCGCTGCTCGCATTATTAAAACAGTTAAAACTGCTGAAAAAAAATAATAGTATTATTATTTAACTATAGAAAACACCGCTCAATAGGCGGTGTTTTTTTATTGTATAGTATTGTAGATAAAAAGGAAATAAACAGCAAGCAAAATCAATCCATCTGGCCAAGAAAGTCGCATCCCCTTTGGAAAGAACACCAATGGAAAAATAAGAACTGATACACCCAGCATCCAAAACACATCAGAATTAATGAGTTGTTGATCGACTACCTGAATAGGAACAATCATTGAAGTAATTCCCAAAACTGCTAAAAGATTAAAGATATTGGATCCAACTAAATTTCCAAGAGAGATTGCTTTTTCTTTCTTCAAAACCGCAATAACAGATGCGGCAAGTTCAGGGATGCTTGTACCCACAGACACCACCGTAATTCCGATAATTCTCTCTGATACACTAAAATCATAAGCCATTGCGACTGCTCCTTTAACAAGTAGTTCAGAACCTCCCCACAAGGCAACTCCTCCGATCCCTAAGAATGAAAAAATCTTAATAAATGGCAGTAACTGATCATCTTCAGGCATTTCATCAATAACAGCTGATTTTTGAAAACGTACCAAATACCAAATAAAAACAATGAGAATGACAAACATACTAAGGCCCTCCCAAAACACAAGTACTCGATCATTGTAGATAAACCACATGAATAAAAGGGTCGCTATCATCATCACTGGCCAATCCGTCTTGTAAAATGATTTGGTAATATCGATTTTTCCCAGAAGTAACGTAATTCCAAGAACTAATCCTAGGTTTGCGGTATTAGATCCCACGACATTACCCAATGAAAGATCTGGATAGCCATCCATAGCAGATTTAATACTGACAATAAGCTCAGGTGCTGAAGTAGCGAAAGATACCACGGTAATACCGATAACGATCTTTGGGATGTTTATTTTTAAGGATAAAGCAACAGAAGCTTTCAAAAGCCAATTTCCTCCTAGAATTAGAATCACCAATCCCAAAACGATGTATAAAAAATCAATCATAAATCAAAGATATGGATTTGTCACTGGTTTTTTTATGAGAACTAACGGTTCACCATAAATTCTGCTAGATTTGGAAAGCATGCGTAAAGTGTTTCTTTAAAATCAGAATCTACATCCAATGTTGCTATAGAAGATTTCATAAGAGACAGCCACTCTTCTTTAGCAGCCTGATCAATTGGATGAGGCAAGTGTCTCATTCGCATTTTGGGTGGTCCGTATTTCTGATTATAACGAAGTGGACCGCCTAAAAATTGAGATAGAAAACAAAATTGTTTGTCTTTAATAACCTCCTTAGGAGTCGATTTAAACATCGGTCCGATCATCTTACTCTCGAAAATTTTATCGTAAAAAATATCGAGTAGTTTTTTGAGATTTTCATCTCCAAGTCGGTCGTAAATTGTCAGTGGCTCTTCCATAATTACAAATGAATACAAATTTATTGTAACTTCATGGTGCAAACAACAAAAGAATGGTCAAAAAACAATTGTTTAAAATCACAGCTAAAATCAACAAAGTCATACTCCCCTCGTTTACTAAAAAAAAATTAGATATTTCGAAGGCGAGTAAATTTCAATTGGGAATTATCGCTTGGCGCTATTTTATTACTAAAAATGCACTCTAAGACCTTAACTAATACTTTTAGCACATAAGAATTATATGAATAACCCAATCAACATATGCAAAATAACAAATGATGGAGTCTGGTCAGTTATTTTCTAAAAAGCTTCTTTGAAATCAAGAGGTTTGAAATCGTAGAATCCTCTATAAATAAAAAAACACCAAATCATTACAGTTTGGTGTTTTTTTTGTCGGGATGACTGGATTCGAACCAGCGACCACACGCACCCCATGCGTGTACGCTACCGGACTGCGCTACATCCCGTTGGGATGGCAAAAATAGAAAAACAATTTAATTTACAATCTAAATAAGATTTTTTTCTAATGCTTATCATTTGATAAAAGCCCATTCTCCAACAGTGAAATTTTAAACAGATCGACTTCAGGTGCATGATGTTCTTGATTGAATATCTCTAAAGCCTTTTGAACTAGTTCAGGGTGCTGATCAACTATATTATTGACTTCAGCAGGATCTTCTATTAAATTATAGAGCTCTAAGCTTGGTTCAGCATTGTTCTTAAGATTTTTGCGTATTAATTTATAGTCTCCCATTCGAATGGCAATTTGCCCTCCGTATTCTGGAAACTCCCAATAGAGAAACTCGTGCTCTTTTTGATTCTGTCCCAATAGCGTCGGGTAAAAACTAATTCCATCTTGAGAACCCTCAAGCTCAAAACCTGTAAGTTCAGAAATTGTTTTGACAATATCGTACTGAACAGCTATATGCTCAGTTGTCGTTCCAGCTTGAATTTTACCCGGCCAAGACACAATCATTGGCACTCTAATACCCCCCTCGTACACAAAACCCTTACCTCTACCATAGGCTTCTCCAAAAGGGCCAGATGAATTAAAATAAGTCCCATCGGTGCCTCCTGAATAAGTTACTCCATTATCCGAGGTAAATAGTATGATGGTATTCTCATAAATCCCCTCCTCTTTTAATTTCTTTACAAGTTTTCCGACGTTTTCATCAAGATATGAAATCATTGCAGCATAAGTTGCTCTAGGGGTCCTATTTGGAAAATACCCATTAGAATTGAGATAGGGTTCCTCTTCTCCAAATTTCTTTTGATAATAATTCACCCACTTTTTTGGAGCCTGTAGTGGATTATGTGGAATTGGAGAGGCCCAATACAAGAAAAAAGGATGGTCTTTTGAACGATCCACAAATTGTTCAATCTTCTCATACATTAAAGTTGGCGCATATTGATTCAAATTAAATTCTGAATAAGAGTCCTCTAAATTGGGATCCAAACCTTCCTTCATCTTTGTATGAGGAGCTATGGTATCGTTTTCCAAGTAGACACGGTGTTCGTTTTCATAAAGATGTACCGGGTAATAAGTATGAGCGATACGCTGACAATTGTAGCCGTAGAAATAATCGAATCCCATCTTGTTGGGAATCGCTTCTGTATGAGGAGCACCCAATCCCCATTTACCCACAATGCCAGTCTTATAACCAACACTTTTGAGCATTTTAGATAGCATTGGTGTATCGGAGGGAATCGGACGCTGCCCCTCAAGTGTTGAATCTTTTATCATTTCTTTGTAATCCCATACAGCTCCTCGCTCGCTCCATTCGTCGTTACCTCGAATAAATGAATGACCAGAATGTCTTCCACTAAGCAACATATAGCGAGCAGGAGCACAGACAGGAGCAGAACTGTAAAATGAAGTGAACTTCATCCCAGCAGATGCTAGAGCATCAATATTTGGCGTTTCAATAATTTCTTGACCATAGACTCCTAATTCTCCATAACCAAGGTCATCTGCTAGGATAAGCACAATATTTGGTTTAGAATATTTTTGTGAATTTTGCTCTTCACATGACAATAAAGCAACAGCAAACAAACTGAGATAGAAGATTCTTAATTTCATGAAAGTGATTTTAATAAAAATATAAAAAATAAGTTCTTAAAGTAGTAGATGATAAAAATCAGAGGATTTTATCAGTCAAGATTGTACATTTGGAGCATAACAAACAAATTGATTGTATGAAGTTAGATGAAAACAAGGTTGTAAAATACACTAGAATTAGTTTATTTGTAGTGTATTTTTGGTTTGGAATCTTAAAAACAATTGGAATCTCTCCTGCTGAAACTTTAGTTCAAAACTTGAGTGAATTCACCATCAATTACTTTTTAGATGATTCGGTATTTATTCCCTTATTTGGAATTTTCGAAGGGATGATTGGTATTTTATTTCTGATCCCCAAATACACAAAAATAGCGGTATCGATCTTTTTACTCCACATGCTTTCCACTTTTTTACCAATGGTTGTATTACCTAAAGATGCATGGGCCTTTATGTTTACCCCTACTCTTGTAGGTCAATACATTATCAAAAACCTCACTATTATAGGTGCAGCGTTATTGATTTACACACACAACCAAAGAACATACAATAAGTAACTTTAAGTACTTAAAACCTAGCATTGCTTGGTTTTGATGTTTTATTAGGACTTGGGAACCAATCTTAGAATCCCTTTTCCTTCGACTCCCACGTAGATATATCCATCTGGGCCTTGTCTTACATTTCTGACTCTTCCAATGTCTTTTAAAAGACGCTCTCGATACGTCACCTTACTTCCATCTAACACCAATCGTTCCAAGTAGGCAAACTTTAAAGATCCTACTAATAAATTTCCCTTCCAATTAGGATACTTTTGTGAAGTCACCATTGCCATACCCGAAGGAGCGATTGAAGGCAACCAATAATGGATTGGCATTTCAATTCCCTCTGTTTGATCTATGTCAGACTTGATGGGCGTTCCGCTGTAGTTAATTCCATATGTACTTATGGGCCATCCGTAATTCTTTCCTGCCTTGACAATGTTGATTTCATCTCCTCCTCTCGGTCCGTGTTCATGCACCCAAATTTCTTTTCTTTGAGGGTGAAAAATCATTCCTTGTGGATTTCGGTGACCGTATGAATAAATAGCCTCTTTAGCTCCAGTAACTCCTACAAAGGGATTGTCGCTTGGGATACTTCCGTCATCATAAAAACGATACACCTTACCTCCGTCACGATTGATGTCTTGAGGATTGACATCGCGTTCACCTCGTTCTCCAATAGTTAAATAAACATATCCTTTGTTATCAAATTCTATACGCGAACCAAAGTGATGTCCTTTAGTTGTATTTGGAGTAGCCTTGTAAAGTGTTTCCATTTGAATCATGAGTCCACTGATTAATTTGAATCGCACTAAAGCTGTATGTGCTCCTTTTTCTTTACCTTCGGTTGAGGAATAACTCATATAGATCCATCCGTTATTTAAATAATCAGGGTGAAGTTCTAAATCCAATAAACCACCTTGGTTATTAGCATAGACTTCAGGAGTGTTTCTTACAATGGTTTTCTTTCCATCTTTAAACAAGATGAGATCTCCACCTCTGTCAGTAATCAGCATGGATCCGTCCTTTAAAAAGACCAAACCCCATGGAGAAATGACCTCTTCAACGACTGTTTCAACATCGACTATATCCATCTTGGGATCATTGACTAAATTAGGTAGATCTTGAGCGAAAATTGTTTGAGTAAAAGCAATTAAAAATAGTAGGGTAATAAAGGTTTTGCTCATGTTCAAAAAATTTTTTGTTTAAAGATATAGATTTCTCATTAGTTAGCTTATATTTGCAACCGATAATTCTTCGGGGTGTAGCGTAGCCCGGTTATCGCGCCGCGTTTGGGACGCGGAGGTCGCAGGTTCGAATCCTGCCACCCCGACAAAATAAGGAGCCTTTTTTAGGTTCCTTTTTTTTTGCATATGTTATCCGTTCAAAAGTTGTATTCAATCTTTATGAATTAGCTCCCAATTTAAATTTTGTAGCTTTTATTATTGAACAAATAACTAGTGCTGGTCAAATGAGAACTCTCAAAATATTCGATCTGCTAAACCTAAAAGAAAAAGAAATTAGTTAGTAGTTTCGAATAGCCTCATCGACACTACCGTGTTTTTGAATCAAATGATTCGCTTGTTCATAGGAAATATTTAAAGCTTCAGCGACATATCGCGTTCCTCTGTCTACTAGTTTGTTATTAGAAAGTTGCATGTGTACCATACGATTCCCTTTAACCCTTCCTACCTTAATCATATAAGCTGTAGAGATCATATTGAGAATCAACTTTTGAGCTGTTCCACTTTTCATTCGAGTTGATCCGGTAACGTACTCAGGACCTACCTCTGCTTCGATTGGTAGCTCAACTGCTTTGGCTAGTGGAGATCCCGAGTTATTAGTAATACAAGCTGTTAAAATTCCCATTTCTCTAGCCTTTTGCACTCCTCCAATCACATAAGGCGTGGTACCTGAAGCCGCAATACCCACCAGCACATCGTTACTGTTGATATCGTATTCTAATAAATCTTTCCAGGCTTGCTCAGTGTCGTCTTCTGCAAATTCAACAGCTTTTCGAATCGCAGAATCACCACCAGCTATCATACCGATAACTCTGTCAAAAGGCATTCCGAAGGTGGGTGGAATTTCAGAAGCATCAACCACACCTAATCTTCCAGAAGTTCCTGCTCCTATATAAAAAAGTCGACCTTCATTTTGATAACGATCAACTAGAGCATTAACTAATGGTTCAATTTGATCAATGCAATTTCGGACAACTAATGAAACTTTTTGATCTTCATCATTAATACCTTCAAGAAGTTCTTTTGCAGTTTTTTGATCTAAATCATCGTGAAGTGAATCGGATTCGGTAGTCTTTTTAAAAATAGTCATTATAATATATGGATGTCAAGGTTTTGAAATGCAGACAATTTTGAATCTTTTGGATCTAATTCGGTAATCATGGTATTGATGGCGTTAATATCAGCAGTTTTATACCGTTGTTGCGAATTAAACTTTTCAGAAATTGACAATAAAACTGTTTTTTTTGAAGCTTTGATAATTGCCTTTTTCAATTGTACCACATCCCAGTCAAACTCAGTTAAACCGAATATAGGATCTACATAACCAGTTCCGATAAATGAATAATCCAATCGAATCTGAGACAGATTATTGATCGCTGATGCACCGATCGCCATTTGACCATCTTTAAAGAGCTTTCCGCCAATGAATATAACCTCTGCATTAGGCTTATTCATCATCTCTAAAGCTACTGGTAAACTAAGCGTAAAACAGGTGATATTTTTTTTAACAGGAATTTGCCTTACAAACTCCATACAGGTCGTACCTCCATCAATTAAAATCACAGAACCGTCTTTGACAAGTTCTGCAGCTTTTTTTGCAATAGTTCGCTTTTCTTCAAGAGCGTAAATTTCTGTTTGAGGGTTGTGACTAACAAATCCAAGAGAAACAGCTCCTCCATGAACTTTTTTAAGACGCTGCTTTTTATCGAGTTCTTTTACATCTCTGCGAATGGTATCAACAGATACATTGAGTTCATCAGCTATATCAGTCAGCAATATTCTCGAGTGCAATGCTACTTCTGAAAGGATTTTTTGATGTCGTTCTTCCTTTAACATTCTTGAGTTTTGTACAAAGATACATTTTTTTCATTGCAATTATTTTCTGTATTAAAAATTTAATTAGGCTATTTTTTGCATTTTCTTGCAATTTTTCTTGCAAAAAACTGCATATAATGCATTTATTTTCTATTTTTATACCATAAAATCAATACTATGAGTCTCCTATATTCAGAAAAAGAAAAAAACATCACAACAGAAGAGGTGAAATTTGAAAAGATCCCAACGCTCATCTATCAGGATTCTGACGAAGCTTCAAAACAAATTGCAACGACCATCGTCAAAGCAATTAATGAAAAGGTAGCAATAGGCGAACATTTTGTTTTAGGATTGGCGACAGGTTCTTCTCCAATAAAAATATACGATTACCTCATCAAAGCATATCAAAAAAAAGAAGTAAGTTTTAAAAACGTTTACACTTTTAATCTCGATGAGTACTATCCGATGCAATCTGAATCCATTCACTCCTATGTGAGATTCATGAAGGAACACTTATTCGATCATATTGATATTCCAAAAGACCACATCCATATTCCCGATGGAAGTTTGAAAAAAGATCAAATAAAATCTTTTTGCGAATCGTACGAAGAAAAAATCACCGATTTAGGTGGGATTGATATTCAACTTCTAGGTATTGGTAGAACAGGGCATATTGGATTTAACGAACCTGGATCTTCTATGCAGTCAAAGACGAGATTGATTCGCTTAGATAAAATCACAAGACTTGATGCAGCCTCTGACTTCTTTGGTCAAGAAAACGTTCCCTCTAAGGCGATTACCATGGGGGTTGGTAGCATTATGCAATCCAAACATATTATCATCGTAGCATGGGGAGAGGGAAAATCTGCCATTGTAAAATCCTCCATAGAAGGACCCATCATTGAAAGTATTCCAGCTACCTTTCTACAAGAGCATCCGAGTTGTACCTTCATCGTAGACGATGCAGCTTCATCGGAACTCACTAGAATTAAGACACCATGGCTCGTAAAAGACTGTCAATGGGATGCTCAATTAATTAAAAAAGCCACTATTTGGCTATCCGAGAAGGTGAATAAAGCCATTCTTAAATTGACCAATGAAGATTACAACGAATACGGAATGGGAAATCTTGTAGCTGAAAAAGGATCTGCAGAAGATATCAATTTATTGGTCTTCAATGCTCTACAAAGAACGATTACCGGTTGGCCAGGCGGAAAACCCAATGCCGATGACAGCAATCGACCGGAACGCAGAGATCCATTCCCAAAACGCTCCGTCATCTTTAGTCCTCATCCTGATGATGATGTGATTTCTATGGGAGGCACCCTTTTAAGACTTGCAGATCAAGGAAATGAAGTACACGTTGCTTATCAAACCTCTGGAAATATTGCTGTATTTGATGATGAAGTTATTCGATTTATGGATTTTGCTAAAGATATGATGCCTGACAATAAAGAACTTAAAGACGAGTACCAGCGCATCACTCAAATACTTAAAAACAAAAAAGTTGGAGAAGTTGATACTCCTCTAGTTCAAGCCTACAAAGGAAATATAAGAAAAGGTGAAGCTTTAGCAGCTTGTAGAGCTTGTGGTGTCAATGAGCGTAATGCTCACTTTTTAAACCTTCCTTTCTATGAAACAGGAGCTGTAAAGAAGAAGCCACACAGTAAAGAAGACGTCAAAATCACCTACGATTTACTCAATAAAATAAAACCTCATCAAATTTTTGCCGCAGGAGATTTATCTGATCCACACGGAACTCACAGAGTTTGTTTGAGTATCATTTTTGAAGCAATAGATCAATTAATTGCAGACAATATTTCCTGGATTAAAGAATGTTATATATGGCTCTATAGAGGTGCTTGGCAAGAGTGGGATGTTTCCGAAATTGAAATGGCAGTTCCAATTGGACCAAGAGACTTATCGAGAAAGAGAAATGCCATTTTTAAACACCAATCTCAAAAAGACCGAGCGATGTTTCCTGGATCAGATGAGCGTGAATTTTGGCAACGGTCAGAAGACAGAAACAGAGCGACAGCAAGTCGTTACGATGCGCTAGGACTAGCAGAGTACGAAGCAATCGAAGGTTTTGTTCAATATTTTCCTAAATAAAAGTTGTAATTTTAAGTTAGGTAGCGGCAGTCTGAAACCCTCTTCAGTCTGCCGTTTTTATTTGGGACAAAACACTTTTCCTGCACAACAATCTCTTAAGGCACCAGTAACCGAACTAAGACAATTGTTTTGGTTAAATTCTTTCAACAAGCCCATAAAACCAAAGATTAACGCCTCTTTATAGGAGATGAGCTCCTTGTTTGGAAGCACTACTTCTACACAGGTACCTAATCCTTTTTCAATCATTTCAATCAAGTAGTCATTATAAGCTCCTCCTCCTGTAATTAAGAGTTTAGAACGTTCGACTCTATGGTACTCTTTAATAATTTTCACCAGCTGGTATGCAATGTGAATACTAGCTGTATGCAATTGATCCTCTATGGACAGTGGGGATGCATCAAAAAGAGGTTTCACCTCTTGAACAAACCATTCATATCCTATTGATTTTGGGCCGTCTTGACTGTAAAAATCCAACTCGTTCAATCGATTTAAAAGACGAATATCCAAACTTCCACTTCGAGCAAGATGACCTTGACTGTCGTATTCCAGTCCTATTTTTTGACTCAAATAATTGAGTAACATATTGGCAATACTCACATCAAAAGCTTTTCGAACACCCTGTTGATCTTCAAATGAAATATTACTTATACCACCGAGATTTAAACAGAATTCATATTCTGAAAACAGCAGTTGATCACCTATGGGAACTAGTGGGGCACCTTGACCTCCTAAACTCACGTCAAGTGTTCTAAAATCACAGATGGTTTTAATTCCTGTTTGCATAGCAATTTGAGCCCCATCACCTATCTGGACCGTAATCCCTTGATCTGGTCTATGGTGTACCGTATGTCCATGAGAGGCGATTAAATCGACCTCTAACTTGTTCGATTCAACAAATTTTTTGAGTTGCGTTCCAATCCATTTTCCAAATTCCAGATCGAGCTTTTTCAACTCTTGCTCTGGTAATTCTATTGACTCTTTGAGTTGTTGTTTAAATTTTTGATCGTACTCTATACATTGAGTTTGGTCTATTCTGTAATTCCAATTGTTTTCTGAATTTGTAAAGGTACAGTAAGCGATATCCAAACCGTCAAGTGAGGTTCCAGACATCAATCCAATAACGCGATATGGTTTCATAGGCTGAAGGTAAAAAAAATTAGCCTAGATAATGCACCTAATTTCATATCTTTGAATTAAAAGAGCGCCCATGTTAATTATTGGAATTGCAGGAGGAACTGGAAGTGGAAAAACCACTGTCGTCAATCAAATCACAGAGGAATTATCCACTTTAGACGTAGGAGTCATCTCACAAGATTCCTATTATAACGATTTGTCGCATCTAACTATGGAGGAGCGAAGAAAGGTTAACTTTGATCATCCTTCTTCTATAGATTTCAAGCTCCTTGAAGAGCACTTAAATAGGCTCAAAGAAGGGAAATCGATTGAACAACCTCACTACTCTTTTGTAGAACACAACAGAACAGGAGCGTACACCAAGATCGTTCCAACAAAGGTTTTAATCGTCGAGGGAATTCTCATTATGACGGATCCTAAACTTAGATCGCTTTACGATATTAAAATATTTGTACATGCTGATTCAGATGAGCGCCTCATTCGAAGACTTAAGAGAGATACCACAGAACGGGGAAGAGATGCAGAGGAAGTTCTTAGTTGGTATCAAAAAAACCTCAAGCCGATGCACGATGAATTTATAGAACCCACTAAAGAATTTGTAGATATCATTATCCCCAATAACAGATATAACACAGTCGCAATCGATATTGTAAAAACAATTATCAACAATAAACTGCTCAATGTATAAAACGATACAATCTTTCAAAAACAAGAAATGGTTTGCAGTATTGAGTAATTCATACGTCTTGATCCTGACCATTTTTGCTATTTGGATGTTGTTTTTCGACACCAATTCTCTTTTAATACAAAGAGAACTCAACAAACAAATCAATGAACTTGAAGAGCAACGAGATTATCTCAAAAAGGAATTAGCAAAAGATTCTGCAACCGTTAGGATGTTATCTTCGGACAAGGCCATTGAAAAATTTGCTAGAGAGCATTTTTACTATCAGAAAAAAAATGAGGAAGTCTACCTCATTGAATTTAAAGACAGTATCAAAAATAAATTAGATGAGTAAACTTGAAATTGAAAATCGTTTTTCTAAGCTGACACCTTTGGCCTGGAAACAAATGATTCAATTTCAACTTGAGGGTGAGGATTACGCTCAGCAAATGATTTTTCACAGTTTGGAAGGAATCGACATCAAACCCTTTTACACTGAAGAAGACCTGAAACAATCCATTGATTTTCCTAAAAGCGATTGGTCTATTGAGGAATCAATTGCTGTTTATCAGGATCTAGAAGCCAACAAACTGGCTCTTGAAGCGATTGATCTTGGAGCAGAATCCATTCACTTTAAGGTATTTACTCCCTATTGCAACTTCAATCTACTGGTTGAAGGTATTGACTTGAACACTATAAAAGTTCATTTAAGCCTTCAACAACTCAGCGAAGAACTAATCGATCGAATTGAATCTTCCAAATTAAAACAAATCGTCTTTAGCATTGATCCCCTCTCAAAATTCTATGTAACTGGTAATTGGTATTTGAATCAAAAAAAAAGTGACTTAAAACTTCTCACTACCTTTTTAGAATTAACTGAACAAGGTTTTCAGCCGAGTTTGGAACTCGACAATTACAGCGTTGCTGAGTCAGGAGCAAACAATGTGTATCAAATAGCCTTTGTCCTTGCTCATCTTGCTGAATACTTACACTATTTTGAATCTGAAAACAAACTTCATCTCCTTAAAAGGGTTACAATCAAACTAGGTGTGGGAACTCATTTTTTCTTTGAAATTGCGAAAGTTAGGGCCTTGCGTTTATTGATTCCTAGTCTACTAGAGGCTTTTGATGTAGAAGTTTCATACGAGCTATCCTCTAAGACGAGTTCGCGTTATTACACCGCTTATAATTCAGTTCAAAATCTGGTACGTTCTTCAAATTCACTGCTCTCATCTGTGCTTTCAACTGCGGATACTATTTCTGGAATTGCACATGACAGTCTGATCAGAAATTCCAACAAAAGCAGTAACCGCCTGATCAGAAATCAACTCTTATTACTCAAAAATGAAGCAGGGTTATACGAGCATCAAGATGCTGCCAATGGTTCGTATTACATCAACTATCTAACCGAACAATTTTCTCAAAAGGCACTTGGAATATTTAAGCTCATCGAAAAGAATCAAGGTTTATTATTTAATCTCAAAAATGGCCGTATTCAAAAAGAAATTGAGAAACAACATCTCAAAGAACTCGAACTGTATAAAGCAAATAAAGAGGTGCTCATTGGAGCAACTGTTTTTAAAGATAAAAAGGAGCGCCTAAAAAAAGTAGCGGAACGAAAACCATTTCTAGTTAAGAAGTCTAGAAAAACAACAATTATTCCAATTGTAAAAAGAAGAATCGCTTCCTATTGGGAAGAAAAAAGATGGAATCATGAGTAGAAGGTCACTACAACATATAGAACCTAAATACCCTAAGAGTTCCTCTAAAAAAAGGTTTGATCACCAAGGATATGGAGCGGGTAGTCCTCCATATCTAAGAGGACCCTATGCGAGTATGTACCTCAAAAGACCTTGGACGATTCGTCAGTACGCAGGTTTTTCCACTGCTGAAGAATCCAATGAATTTTACAAAAACAATTTAAGAGGTGGACAAACAGGGCTCTCTGTAGCTTTTGATCTTCCAACTCACAGAGGATACGACAGTGATTTTAAAAACATCGATGCCGATGTGGGTAAATCGGGAGTTGCAATCGACAGCATTGAAGATATGGAACTGCTATTCGATGGAATTTCACTAAGAGATAGCTCCGTATCCATGACCATGAATGGTGCAGTTTTACCAGTGATGGCATTTTATATCTGTTGCGCACTTAATCAAGGAGTACCCTTAAATGAACTTAGAGGCACTTTGCAAAATGATATTCTCAAAGAATTTATGGTGAGAAATACCTATATCTATCCTGAGAAGGCATCGATGAAAATCGTTTCTGATATCATTTCCTATTGTAGTGAACATATGCCTAGATTCAATCCCATCAGTATTTCTGGATATCATATGTTAGAAGCTGGAGCACCTGCTGAAGTAGAATTAGCCTATACCCTAGCCGATGGATTAGAATATGTAAAAACAGCAATAGACACTGGTATGAAAATCGATGATTTTGCTCCTCGTCTTTCCTTCTTTTTTGGAATTGGGATGGATCACTTTACTGAAATTGCAAAATTGAGAGCTGCTCGTGTTCTATGGGCTCAACTGATGAGTGAATTCAATCCTGAGAATCCAAAATCACTGATGCTTCGTACGCATTGTCAAACAAGTGGTTGGAGCCTTACCGCTCAAAATCCTTTAAACAATATTTGCAGAACCTCACTAGAAGCTGCTGCTGCCGCCTTTGGAGGAACTCAATCGCTTCACACCAATGCTCTCGACGAGGCGATGACCTTGCCTACCCCTCAAACAGCAAAGATTGCCAGAGATACTCAATTGCACTTACAGCTAGAGACCAAAATCACTAAAACTGTGGATCCATTTGGTGGTTCTTATGTGGTGGAACAACTCACTGATGAACTCATTCAAAAAGCTTCAAAACTAATAGATTCTATTGTCAAAGCTGGTGGAATGACTCAATTTATTGCTACTGGAGCTCCAAAAGAGCGAATCGCCAAAGCAGCAATTGAAAAACAAGCTAAAATTGACAGCGGTAAAACTCTGATTATTGGACTCAACTCTTTTACTACAGATACTGATGAGCGTATCAAAATATTAAAGGTCGATGGCACAAAAGTGCGAAAACAACAATTAGCACGTATTCAGGAGCACAAAAGAATAAGGTCAAATAAATTAGTGGATGAGGCCCTGGAACACTTGTATTTAGGAGCCAAAAACAACACTGACAATCTTTTAAAACTCAGTATCATCGCAGCACAAAAAGGTGCTACCCTAGGTGAAATAAGCTTTGCTTTGGAACGAGTTTACGGTCGATACTCCGCTGTTGCACATCCGATAAAAGGAGTGTACCTCGCTGGAGTAAAAGACAGTAAAGACTATTTAGAGATAAAAGAACAATTAAACGATTATAGATCTAAAAAAGGTCGTTCACCTCGAATTTTAATGTCAAAAATGGGACTAGATGGTCACGATAGAGGGTATGGGACCGTAGCATCTGCATTGGAAGATTTGGGATTTGAAATTCATATGACTCCTATATTTCAACTTCCTGAAGAAGTTGCTCAAAAGGCAGTCGAATTAGAAGTAGATGTCGTATCCATAAGCAGTTTAACAGCGGGTCATAGCAGCTTGATTCCAGAATTTAAGAGTTCCTTGCAAAAACATAAGTCACAAGCCTTAGTCATCCTTGGAGGCATTATTCCAAAAAGCGAATACACAGAGCTTCACAAAAAAGGGGTGGATCTCATATTTGGTCCAGGTACCAATATTTTAAAAGCAGCTTCCCTCATTTTAAAACAGTTATAAGCTTCTCCTTCAATAAGGGAAATCAAACAATTTTAATTTCTTAAGTAAATTTTATATTGCTGTTAACAAATAACCTTTTTATAGCAGCGTATTTAATTGTATTTTTATCCGCAAAACATTCGTTCTATGGGCAAAATTATTGCTGTCGCAAATCAAAAGGGTGGAGTTGGTAAAACAACTACAACTGTCAATTTAGCTGCTTCTTTAGGGGTTCTAGAAAAGAAAGTACTCCTCATTGATGCGGATCCTCAGGCTAATGCAACCTCTGGATTAGGCATCGATGTGCAAGAGGTTGAATTGGGAACCTATCAGCTTTTAGAACATACGATTTCAGCACAGGAAGTTATTGTTTCTACGAATTCTCCAAATGTCGATATCATTCCTGCTCATATTGATTTAGTAGCGATTGAAATTGAATTGGTCGACAAGCAGTACAGAGAATACATGCTCAAAGAAGCTTTAAAGCCGATTGTTGACAGCTATGACTACATTCTGATTGACTGTGCACCATCTTTAGGTTTACTAACCTTGAATGCCTTAACGGCAGCGCATTCGGTAATCATTCCGATTCAATGCGAATACTTTGCACTTGAGGGATTAGGAAAGCTACTGAACACCATTAAGAGTGTTCAAAAACTTCACAATCCAAACATAGACATTGAAGGATTATTACTCACCATGTTTGACAGTAGGCTTCGACTCTCCAATCAAGTAGTCGATGAAGTCAATACACACTTTAGTGAAATGGTTTTTAAAACCATCATTCAACGAAATGTTCGCTTGAGTGAAGCTCCGAGTTATGGAGAAACCATCATCAAATACGATGCTAGTAGTACTGGGGCAAATAATTATCTAAAATTAGCTCAAGAACTACTTTCAAATAATAGTTAAAATGGCAAAAGCAACAAAGAAACAGGCTTTAGGAAGAGGATTATCAGCCTTATTAAACGATCCAAAAAACGATATCAACACGGTATCAGACAAGAATGCAGATCAGTTAGTGGGTAATGTTATTGAATTGGATTTAAACTGCATCAAAGTCAATCCATATCAACCTAGAACCAATTTCGATCAAAATGCTATCGAGGAATTAGCCTCCTCTATCAAAGAATTGGGAATTATTCAACCCATTACGGTTCGCAAGTTAAAGTTTAATTCCTACGAACTCGTTTCAGGTGAACGTCGTTTTAGAGCTTCTAAATTCGCAGGTCTAAGTAGTATTCCTGCTTATGTAAGAATTGCAAATGATCAGGAATCTCTGGAAATGGCTCTTGTTGAAAATATTCAAAGACAAGATCTCGATCCAATTGAAATCGCTCAATCCTATCAACGTTTGATTGAAGAGGTCAAGCTCACTCAAGAAGAAATGAGTAAACGAGTTGGAAAGAAACGATCTACGATTTCCAATTATTTGAGATTACTCAATTTAGATCCTTTAGTTCAAATGGGAATTCGCGATGGATTCATCTCCATGGGACACGGTAAAGCCATTATTAATTTTGAAGATCCTCAGCAACAAATCGACCTCTACAATAGCATTGTTTCAAAAAAACTATCAGTAAGAGAAACCGAACGAGAGGTTCAAAAAATTAAAGCAGGTCCTAGTGTAAAACCAACAAGGATAGATACTCCTCAAGAAATTAAAGACCTGAGCAAAGCCTTTGAATCTCAGTTAAATTCAAAAGTTAAAATTACTTATGCCTCTGGTAAGGGTAAGATTGAAATTGGATTTACATCTGAGGAGGAACTCAACCAAATCAAAAAATCAATTTTAGGTGAATAACCCGCTTCTTTTATTGATCTTCTTTTTCATTCTTGGCAACATAGGCCTTGCTCAAGATTCAGAATCGGTGTATATGATGCAGAGTGATCAGAAGAAAAAAGAAGAAAAATTAGAAGGATTCGAGAGTGGGGACTATCAAAAAATGAATCCTTTAGCACCTGCTAAAGCAGCTTTTTATTCAGCAGTTTTACCCGGATTAGGTCAAGCATACAACAAACGCTATTGGAAAATCCCCCTTGTTTATGCTGCGATTGGAAGTACTGCTTATGCCTATGTCAATAACAATAAAGTTTATCACAAATTTAGAGACGCATTTAAATCGAGACGAATGGGATTCACAACAGATCCCTATTACGATTTAAACGACTCAGGAATTGTGATCGGACAACCTGATGTTTCTGACAGTTCCTTACAAACTGCTCAAGAACGCGCTCAGGAAGCTAGAGACTTTTCACTGGTTCTCACCATAGGGATGTATGCCTTAAATATTATCGATGCCAATGTGGATGCTCACTTAAAACAATTTAATGTCAATGAAGATCTCAGTTTGGATTACCACCCTGATCTGATCTTCAATCCAGTCACAAATACTCCCGTATTAGGATTGACTATTAACTTAACTTATTAGATCATGAAGATAGCCTTATTAGGATATGGAAGAATGGGAAAAATGATTGAAGGAATCGCTTTAAATCGAGGACATGAAATTCCCATTATTGTAGATACCGATCAAGAAGTAGACTTGACCTCAGTTGATGTCGCTATCGACTTTAGCATGCCCTCAGCTGCCTTTGATAATATTGTCAAATGTATGGACGCAGGAATTCCTGTAATCAGTGGAACAACAGGGTGGCTGGATCGCTACGATGAAGCAGTGACTTACTGTAAAGATAAAAACGGAGCTTTTATGTACGCTTCCAATTATTCTCTCGGAGTTAATCTATTCTTCAAACTCAATCGTATTCTTGCAAAACTGATAGCTCCCTATAAGGAGTACACTACGGATCTTACGGAAATTCACCATACCAAAAAATTAGATGCTCCTAGTGGAACTGCTATTACGTTAGCAGAAGGAGTAATTGAAGCAGGAAATTACGATAAGTGGAAACTCGATGCTACTGAAAAAGACTTTCTTTCTATTCATTCCATAAGAGAAGGAGAGGTTCCTGGAACGCATACGGTCAGTTATAAAACAGAGGTGGATTCCATCGATATCACTCATACTGCCCACAATAGAGAGGGATTTGCGCTTGGTGCCGTAATTGCTGCTGAATGGATAATAGGAAAAACAGGGGTCTTCTCGATGGAAGACGTTATTGATCAAAATTAAAATTATGAATGGACTACAGTGGCTATTGTTTATCGGAATTATTCAACTAATTCACTTCGGCGGAACTTATAAGCTCTATCAAAAAGCAGGAAGAAAATCATGGGAAGCTCTAGTTCCCATTTACAATGCCTACATCTTGATGAAAATCATTGGAAGACCTTCTTGGTGGGTCATTCTACTTTTTATCCCCATCATCAACTTATTGATGTTTCCAGTGGTATGGATTGAAACCATCAGGTCTTTTGGGAAAAACACTCAAAAAGACACCTGGCTGGTGGTTCTCACCCTTGGTCTCTACACCTATGTTGTAAACAACAGTGATGTAAGTTACGTAGAGAATCGAAGCTTAAATCCCAGAACTGCTTTAGGTGAATGGGTCAGTTCCATTGTATTTGCTATTGTTGCAGCGAGTATCGTTCACGCTTATTTTATTCAACCCTTTGTAATTCCAACTGGTTCTCTAGAACGGACTCTTCTCGTGGGAGACTTTCTACTTGTGAGCAAGTATCATTACGGAGCCAGAGTTCCAATGACCCCCATTGCTGCTCCTATGGTTCACGATACCTTGCCAATAATAGGAACAAAATCATACCTCAAGAAACCACAACTCCCCTATTTGCGATTTCCTGGTATCACTGCTCCTAAACGCAATGACAAGGTTGTATTTAACTGGCCTATCGATACGGTGCGATTCTTTAGAGATCCCTCGAATATTAGAGTCGACAAACCCATTGATAAAAAATCAAATTACGTCAAACGCCTCGTAGGTCTCCCTGGTGACAAATTCTCAATTATCGATGGAAAAATACACATCGATGGTGAGCCCCTTGTCTTGGATGAACGGGCAAAACCTCAAATTAGTTATACGATCTTCGCCCAAAATGGGGTCTCCTCTAAATTATTGATCGAAGCTGGTGTAAAAGAGTTCATGCGAACCTATAGTACTCAGAACCTCAACCAAGCACAGGCCAATGCCCTTTATAGGTCCGGACACGGAGTGTATAACAATCCAAATGGAAACGGCTATCTGATCACTACCATGAGTTCTGGTATTGATACCGATCTAATACGCTCTCAAAGATTAGCTCTTTCTGAAATTATTAACAAAGAGCGCAATGCAAGTCTGACCGAGCAAATGGCTCAAAAGCTTCTATCTTATTCAAGTATTGATTCAGTTGTCAAACAAGTACAGCCCAAGGGACAATTTGATGCCACCATCTACCCTCATTCGAGAAGACTTCCCTGGAATGTAGATCAAATGGGACCTTTTACCATTCCTTCAAAAGATTTTGAAATTGAGCTCAATCCAACTAATATAGATCTCTATAAGGAAGTTATTACTCAGTACGAGGGACATGAATTTTCTCAAAATGGAACTCAAGTTCTAATCGATGGTGAAATTACTACTTCCTATCGATTTGAAAAAGACTATTATTGGATGATGGGAGATAATCGACACAATTCTGAGGATAGTAGGTTTTGGGGATTTGTACCTGAAGATCACATTTTGGGAAAACCCATATTTATTTGGATGAGTATCGATGGTATAAACGATGGTATTTCCAATTGGAAGATTCGTTGGGATCGCGTTTTTACCACTGTTGACGGCGAAGGAGTACCTCAATCTTATTTTAAACACTTCTTGGCAATCCTAATACTAGGTTACGGTATCGATTATTACAGAAAGCGCAAAAAGAACAAGAAAGCACAATAATTATTAGATGTATCTCCACCCTGCATATTTGCCCAATATCGCCAACTTAGCCTTAATAGCTCAAGAAGAAATTATCTGGGATATCTCTGGTAATTTTCAAAAGCAAACCTATAGAAACAGGACCTATATCGCTACCGATCAAGGTAAATTGATCTTGAGCATTCCGGTAATTCACAAAGGAAAAGGTGGACATCAAAACTATAGAGATATTCTTCTTGACCACAGTCAACCTTGGATGCGAACCCATTGGAGGGGAATTGAAACGGCCTATCGCACCTCACCCTTTTTTGAATTTTACGAACACTACTTCAAACCCCTCTTTGAAAAACAAGAACGCTACTTAATCGACTTTAACTTAAAGAGTGTTGATATTTTATTAAAGTGCCTTCAACTTCCCATGCCTCAAAAGCATAACGAAACCTACATCAAAGATTTAGATCCCAGTATCGATAGGCGTTTTCTTATTGATGCTAAAATAAATTTTGAGTACAATTCCACTGAATACCATCAGGTTTTTAGTGATAAGCACGGCTTTATCGGAAATCTTTCAGCACTGGACCTCATCTGTAATGAAGGTCCCGCTGCGGCTACCTATCTAAAGAATGAAGCACTAAATTTTTAATGGAAGTTATTCGCTTTATAACCCACTACGGCATTCACTTTATCGCTCCAATTGGAATTGCTTTTTTCTTTTACAGAAGAAACTTTAAAAACGCACTGTTCCTTTTATGGACGGGTATTTTAATCGATGTCGATCATGTGATCGCTGATCCCATCTTTGATGCTATGCGCTGTTCGATTGGGTTTCACCCACTTCACAGCTATTGGATGATTGGAGCCTACCTCCTACTAGTCCTCGTACCCAAAACAAGATTGATTGGTCTAGCATTGTGTATTCACATTCTAGCTGACAACGTAGACTGTTTGTTTTTATAAACTAAGCGTTGCACTAATGGGATAGTGATCCGAAAACGACACATTAAAATTTTGGTGATCCACTACCTCTAATCGATCATCTGTAATTATAAAATCAATTCTCATTGGAAAGAGTTTAAAATCAAAACTTCTTCCAAATCCACTTCCCCGTTCAATAAAACTGTCATTCATATCCCCTTTAATGAGGCGATAAACCCTTGAAAACTGGGTGTTGTTAAAATCCCCAGTAACGATATTGAAATTAGAAGACGCATCGATTTCAGATCGAATAAGCGCTGCCTGCTCTTCCTGCTTTGAAAACATGGAGGACATTCTTTCAAGCAATCGTTTGGGTTCTTGATTGCTGATCTCATTGGGATCAGAAACCCCTAAAGACTGTAAATGAACATTAAAGACTCTAAGGGTATGGTTGGCAACTTGAAGATCTGCATACAGGGCAGCATTGTTACTCGATTCAAATTCGATCACCTTAAAATCGTTAATGGGATACTTAGAAAAAATAGCTTGTATTGATTTATGATTGTCCTCTTTGCTAAACACCTGATAGGGATACTCATCAAAGGCGTCTTTATAATCCATATCAAATTCTTGCAAACACAGAATTTCTGGATGCTGCTCATTGACAAAACGAATGATTTCATCGGGAATATTCTCATCATCCATCCAGTCGTACTTATTAAAGAGTCTCGTATTATACGTCATAATATCAATCGAGTGCGAAGGAACGAGTTCCGACTTGGGCTCTAATTGATAAAAAGAATCGAATACTAAAAGACCAATCACAATAAGGGAAAGGGAAATTACAAAGTGTTTTTTGACCTTGTAAATCCAGTAGATACAAAAGAGTATATTAACGATAAACAACAGTGGAATCCCCAAGCTTACCACTGCTAAAATCGGAATGATTCTTAAAGGTACATAGGGTATGATAAAAGAAAGCACCAAAAATACTGCAACAACTAAGTTGAGCAAGTAGATGAGTTTATTCAAAAAGCGCTTTAACATAACTACTGTTTTCCAGCTCTAAACAAAAAGTCTTTTTCAGCCTTTGAAAGTGATTCATATCCAGAGTTAGAGATCTTATCTAAGATCGCATCTATTTTCTTTTGATGCTCATCCTTACTAATCGGTTGGGTTTTGTTTGGTTTTGTACTACGATGTACCGTTCTTAGTGGAGTAGACTTCTTAAATAGCGATTCAAAATAAGTAAAAAAAGAACTTCCGATATCTTTAGAAGACTGAATACGACGAGCGTATAGAAAACCTAAATAAGCTCCTCCTAAATGAGCGATATGCCCACCTGCATTTCCATTGGGTATTTGAACTAAATCCAAGAGTACTAAAAACAAACCTACGTACCACAACTTGATTTTAAAACTTAAAAAATGAAGCAGGTAATTAGGACTATAAGTCGAAAGAAAGATCAAAAGTGCCATCACCGCAGCTGATGCACCGATTAAGGATGAGTTCATCCCCATAAAGGCTGGGAACAATTGATAACTCACCAGATAGAATAATGCACCAAAAAAACTACCCAAAAGATATACGCGAATAAAATAGCGTTCGTCAAATAGGTTGAGGAACATTTTTGAGATTCCCCACAAGAGAATCATATTCCAAAATAAATGCGAAAAATCTAAGTGATAAAAAGAATAGGATAGCATAGTCCATGGCTTGTAAAACAATTCACCTAAATGCTGAGATAACTCAAACCAACTCAAAAGACTACTGGTCTGGAACGAAAAGAGAAAAGGAATCAATCGGAGCAGCAAATAGACAACGAGATTTGCAACTATGAATCGCTCTGCAATTGAGGCTCTTTTCCAAGCGGTCTTTATTTCGTATACTAATCCCATCGATGATTGTTAAATTGGTTTCTCTTCCAATACCATGCCATGATAAAACCAATAAGCGCACCACCAACATGAGCAAAATGAGCAATACCAGATCCAAAAATACTATAACCAGTGACCCCTGAAAACAAATCGAGTCCAATTAATACAGGAATAAAATACTTAGCCTTTATGGGAACTGGAACAAACATCAAAAAGAGTTTTGACTCAGGAAATGCCATTCCAAAAGCTACTAAGACACCGTAAATAGCACCTGAGGCTCCAACTGCTGGAGTATTTACAGCACTCAGAAAATTATTGATCACTGAAGCATCTACCAATGAAAACCAGTTCGTTTGATACCTTCCACTACTGACGAGCTCTAAGGCCTGATTGACATCAACTCCTTGACTCCCCAATGCTTCTATAGCCTGGTGAACGTATAAATAATTGACTCCTGTATGTAATAGAGCGGCACCAATTCCAGCAGAAAAGTAAAAAAACAAAAACTTTTGTCTTCCCCACATCTGTTCTAAGGGTGTTCCAAATGCAAATAGAGCATACATATTGAAAAAAATATGCATAAGCCCTCCATGCATAAACATATGGGTTACAATTTGCCAAATCCCGAAGTTTTCATTCTTTGGAAACCACAATGAAAACCATCCATAAAGTAGATCTCCAAAAAGAGCGGTCCCTAAATAGAAAATAATATTGATAATTATTAAATGCTTAACGGTATCGGTTATATTGTTCATTGAAAGTATTTTGTTGACAATTCTTGAGTATTAATATTTTTAAAGGTCAATCGGTTAAAAGGACTCAGTTGAGGTTCCTTACAAGAAAATAAATCATTGACTAAAGCGAGTTGCTCCTCTCTAGAAAGTTCGTCTCCAGTTCGAATACTACCTGACCTAGCCAAAGCCTTTGCCAAAATATCTGATTGCGAAAAATGACTTCCCGACTCTTCTTCCTTATAGGTCTTAAGCATCGTTTTTAAGATATCCTCTAACTGTTCTGCCCTAAAGAGCACAGGCACGGATTTGAGTTGTAATTGCTGATCTTCAATTGTAAAATCAAAACCGATTTGCTGAAGATAAGGCATCAATTCTTCGAGTAATCGCAACTCTGGTAATTCAAAATCAATGAGAATTGGAAAGATCAAGGCTTGACTCAATCCCTCATCGAGTGTCATACAACTCAGTAATCGCTCGTAAAGAACACGTTGATGCGCTCTCTGTTGATGTATAATAATCATTCCAGACTTGTTTTTAGAAATGATGAATTTCCTATCCAATTGAAAACAGGTCACTGCCTGATTGTAATCTTCATTAGTCGCTAATAACTGAGTTCCTAAATCAGAATTTATTTCTTCGCTTGCGGTCTGAACTCCAGCGTATAATCCTTCCCATGACTGTTCCTTCCTGTAGGAAGTGGTGCTAAATGATGATTTATATGAGGGCGTACTGCTCTTGATGTTAGAATCCTCCTCAAAAGGATTAAAGCTTTTATCCACTGTCACTTTTGGAATTACAGCAGATTTATTCTTGTAATCGTAAGGAGTTTGAAGGTTTTGATCTGTTTCAAAATCCAAACTTGGTGCCACGTTAAATTGACCTAAACTGTGTTTAACTGCTGAACGAAGTATGGCAAAAATACTGTGATCATCTTCAAACTTCACCTCTGTCTTTGTCGGGTGAATATTGACATCTACAGATTTAGGATCCACCTCTATATCGATAAAATAACCGGGGTAACTATCAGCCTTGATCAGTCCTTGATAGGCATCACTAACAGCCTTGTTTAAATAGGGACTCTTTATAAAACGTTGATTGACAAAGAAGTATTGATTACCCCTAGTTTTTTTGGAAGCCTCAGGTTTAATTACAAAACCCGATAACTTTAAAAGAGGGGTTTGCTCCTCAACAGGAACTAATTTATCGTTCATCTTATTGCCAAAAATCTGTACAATTCGTTGACGTTTATTGGAAGGTTTTAATTGAAATAAAGCCTTTCCATTGGAAAAAAGTGAAAATTCAATATCGTTGTGGACCAGTGCCACTCTGTGAAATTCATCGATAATATGATTGAGTTCAATTCGTTCCGACTTCAAAAAATTTCTACGGGCTGGAATATTGTAAAACAGATTCTTAACGCTAATGAGTGTCCCTTGTTTACAAATCGTATGTTCTAAATCCTTTTGGGCTCCACCATCTATAATGAGTTGGGTGCCCAATTCTATATCTTCACATTTAGTTTTTAAACTCACTTGAGCAACTGCTGCGATTGAAGCTAGTGCCTCTCCTCTAAATCCTTTGGTCATAATTGCAAAAAGGTCCTCAGATGTTTTGAGTTTCGAAGTAGCGTGTCTTTCAAAACAAAGTAGGGCATCTTCCGGGTTCATCCCCTTACCATTATCTTGAACTTGAATGAGACTCTTTCCAGCGTTTTCAATGTGCAAATCAATCTTTGTAGCTCCTGCATCGATAGCATTTTCGAGCAATTCTTTAACAACTGATGAGGGTCGTTGTACCACTTCTCCTGCTGCTATTTGATTTGCTACATGAGGATCTAAACGCCTTATATCTCCTGCCATTACTGAATAAATTGAATAAAACCACTTTGAACAGCAGCATAAAACATTAAAAACAAGAACATGAGAATCACAAAGAATCGAATCCTTCTGTTTTTATCCTGAGCCTGTGATTTTTTTCGACGCCAATCCTCTCTAAAAGATCGAGCAGCATTTCTACGAAAGTAATCCTTAGAATCTTGAGAAGCATTTGCTCTTGCCTCTTTATCACGCTGTAAACGCTCAATGCGTTCTTTGCGCTCATTGTAGTAACGAGGTTCGTAGCTGTAGGTTCTATTCTTATGTTGCTTAAATAAAGTAGGTAGTCTCATAATTGATGATTCCATCAAAAATACTTAAAATCACCTTCTTTAACGACTAAAGAATTATAAAAATTGTTAACAATCTTATGAAAGTTGGGCCATTTTAATGGCAGCTACTGCAGCTTCTACTCCTTTGTTTCCATGTTTACCTCCAGAGCGATCTTTAGCTTGTTGAAGCGTATTGTCAGTAAGAACACAAAAGATGACAGGAACATCGGTCTGCGTATTGAGATCCATAATCCCCTGAGCTGTAGCTTGACACACAAAATCAAAGTGCTTGGTTTCTCCTTGAATCACCGAACCAATTGCGATCACTGCATCTGGTGCATGTTTGTGAATCATTTTTTTACTAGCGTGTGCCAATTCAAAACTACCAGGTACCTGATAGGTGTGAATTTTATCTTCCTGAACACCTTCATTGACTAGTGTTTGATAGGCCCCTTGATAGAGTGCCGAAGTAATCTCTTCGTTCCACTGAGAGACAACTATCCCTATACGAAGAGAAGAAGCGTCTTCTAATTCACCTGAATTGTAATCGGAAAGATTTTTAAGCGCAGTTGCCATGACTATTCTAACATCCCTAAATAAGATTCAGCTAAATTTGCTTCTGAAGTACCTACATAATTCGATTTCAATTGATCAAAATAACTAGTAGCCACTGATTGATCTCCTAATTCTAAAGCAGTAACTCCAGCTTTGTACAAGAATTTAGGAGTTGAAAAATCATTGGTATTCAAACTTAAAGCATCCTTATAATGATTCAATGCTGACGAATATTCTCCAAGGGCAACATAGGCATCTCCAATAGCCCCCTCAGCCAAAGCTGCTAAAACAACATCATCAGAAGAAAAAGCCGATAAATGAGTAATAGCGTCTTGATATTGCGCTAGGTTTAAATAGGCAATACCCGCTTCATAACGAGCGAGGTTGGCAGCCTTAGTTCCAGGATACACTTGAATAATGTCGATTAAAGAGTATTTTCCATCGGCTCCTTGAAGTGCTTTTAAATATAATTCTTGTCCCCCTTCCGTAGCGTTTACTGCTAGATCAAAATACTGTTGAGGGTAGAACAACTCATTAGCTGCAGCGGTTTCTTTTGGTTGTTGAACGAGCTGCTCATATCCTAAGTACCCCAAGACACCAATTGCTACTACTGCAATAATTCCTAAGATGATATTTTGATTTTTTGATACCCAGGCTTCAGTTTTTCCTGCACTTGCATCTAGGGTTGAAAATACTTCTGCTGTTGTACTATCTTCATGAGCTTGAACATCAACCTCTTCATTTTTGGAATTTTTATATCCTCTCTTGTTATAAGTTGCCATATTTGTTTTCTTTGAAGAGCAAAAATAATTTTTTTATCCAAATTCAAAAGCTTATTTATCCGTTAATTTTCGATAATTTGCACAAACTATTAAATCTGCCTCCAATTTATGATTTTAAAACAGCTTTCTCTGCTTAATTTCAAGAATTTTGACTCAGCTGATTTTCAGTTTGACAAAAAAATCAACTGTTTTGTAGGGATGAATGGAGTGGGCAAAACAAATGCCTTGGACGCCATTTATTACTTAGCATTTGGCAAGAGTTACTTTAATCCATTATCCTCTCAGAGCATCAAACACGGAGAAGACTTTTTTGTTGTTGAAGGACTTTTTGATAAAGATCAAAAGGAAGAAAAAATTGTATGTAGTTTAAAAAAAGGCTCCAAAAAAATTCTAAAGAGAAATGCCAAAATATACGAGAAGTTATCAGATCATATCGGTTTTTTACCGCTAGTCATTATTTCTCCCTCGGATCGCGATTTGATAGTCGAAGGAAGTGAAACCAGAAGAAAATTTATCGATGGTGTTATCGCTCAATCGAACAAAATGTACTTAGACAATTTGATTTCCTACAATAAAATCGTCGCACAGAGAAACGCCTTACTCAAATACTTTGCGCTCAACCAAACCTTTAATAGCGACACTCTTGAGGTGTACAATCACCAACTTTCTGGTTTAGCAACAGAAATCTACAAGGTTCGAAAAGATTTTATCGAAAAGCTTGCCCCTATTTTTCAAGAGCAATACCGAAAAATCTCAAAGGACAAAGAAGAAGTCTCCTTGAGTTATAAAAGTCAATTACACGATGCTACGATTAAAGATTTATTGCAATCGAATCTTCAAAGAGACCGAATACTGCAATACACAACTGTAGGAACCCATAAGGATGACATCAAATTTAAAATTGGAAATTATCCCATTAAGAAATTTGGGTCACAGGGTCAGCAAAAATCATTCTTAATCGCTTTAAAGCTAGCTCAATACGCATTTATCAAAGAACGATTAAAAACCAACCCCATCTTATTATTGGATGATATATTTGACAAATTAGACGATCAACGAGTTGCTCAGCTTATCAAGCTTGTCAACATGGATACCTATGGGCAGATTTTCATTTCTGATACTCACAGAGATCGAACTGAAGAAGTTATCAAGTCCACAGATCAATCCTATGCATTAATTGAATTGTAATGAAAAAAATAATCTTTATCTTATCGCTAATTGCAATCAGCTCTTGTGGTCCAGAGATTCAACTCGAAGAACTCAATGGATATTGGGAAATTGATCACGTGATGTTCGCAAATGCGACCAAGAAAAAATACGCCATGAATACCACCGTAGACTATTTTCAATACCAAAACGACAAAGGCTTTGTCAAAAAAGTTCAACCTCAACTCGACGGAAGTTTTAAAACTTCGAATGACAGTCAACTTTTTACTGTTGAAATTACTGAAGAAGGAGTGTTTCTAAATTTTGAAAATGGAATTAGGGAAAAAATAAGTCGATTAAACAACAAACAGCTCATCATTCAAACAATTGATTCTACCAGCTTTCACTATAAAGCTTTTGAACCTTTATCAATGACACCCAATGAATAAAGAACCTGAAAACATATCAGAGGTACTTAAAGAGTTCATCAAAGACAATAAACTCGAACAAGGAATCGACAATGTACGAATTGTAGATTTGTGGAAACAACAAATGGGATCGGGTGTTTCCAATTACACCCAAAGCATACAATTGAGCAACAAAACCCTTTTTGTTAGTCTTTCCTCAGCAGTTCTGAGAGAAGAATTATCCTACGGTAAAACAAAGATTATCCAAATGATGAATGAGGCTCTTGGTAAAGAGCTCATCACAAAAGTAGTACTTCGCTAACTAGACGTAAACCTCTTCTTTGGAAAAGAAAAAATCAGATTCAATCTGAGCGTTTTCATCAGAATCAGAACCGTGAACCGCATTATAAGAAATAGATTCAGCATATTTGTTTCTGATAGTTCCTGGAGCCGCTTCTTGTGGATTGGTAGATCCCAATAACTTTCTGAAGTCCTCAACAGCATTTTCCTTTTCTAAAATTGCAGCAACAATTTTTCCAGAAGTCATAAAATCCACTAAACCTTCGAAAAATGGTTTACCCTGATGAATACTGTAAAACGATCGAGCATCCTCAACGGTAAGATGTGTCATTTTAAGAGCGATAATTTTAAATCCAGCTTCATTGATCATTTGTAAGATAGCACCAATATGCCCTTTTGCTGTGGCATCAGGTTTGATCATGGTGAAGGTTCTATTTGAACTCATTTGTTATTTTTTTGGCGAAATTAAAGCCTTTACGTAAATATCCAAACAAATTTAACCTTTAGTTTGCTCTTAGTTGTAGTTGATCAAAAGCTCTTGTTTGAACGGTAGTGAATCCATATGGATACTAAAAGAAACTGTTTTAGCTTTTAGATCAAATCCCAATAGACCAAAGCTGCGATCGGAAACTACTTCTCCTACTCTATAGGGGTTGGTTTCAGATTCAAAACTAGTATAGGAATGAGTAAGTCCGCTTGAGGTAAAATCTACTAGAGGATAAGCGAGATCCTCCTCATTTAATTTTGAAAATTCTGAGATATGACGGTCTCCTGATACGATCATTACATTAGAAGCCTTAGTAGCTTTTAATAAATTGATCAATTTTTGAACTTCAAAAGGCATATTCCCCCAAGATTCAAATCCGTGCTCAGAGGATAAAAATTGAATGCTACTGATGATAACGTTATAATCAATACTCGGCTCTAAAAGCTCTTGTTCTAACCAATTCCACTGAGCATCACCGAGCATGGTTGCCTCTGAATTTACATTGGGGATGTAGCGCTTTTCTCCTGTGAGGTCCTTGGTGAGATCCGATCTAAAATAACGGGTATCCAATACAATGACTTTAATCTTCGCGTCTTTGACTTGGTAGGTTTTCGAGTGATAAACTCCTTGTTGATTTCTTCTGGGGTCTTCTTTTGAAACTTCTAAGAAATCTAAAAAGAGTTGCTGGCTTTCATCCTTGTCTTTAAAATCACGACCTCCATCATTAAGTCCGTAATCGTGATCATCCCAGGTTCCGATCACTTCTGTATGCTCTTTTAATTTTTGATAACCCGCATCGTTATTTTGTTGTTGGTATTGAAGTTTTAAGGTGTTCATGTCACCGCCATCCGCGTAGACAATATCGCCACCCCATACAAAAACATCAGGGTTTAAATCGATCATATCATCCCAGAGTTCATTTGGTAAACTCACATTATTACAAGAACCTACTGCAATTGAAAAATCAAAATTCTTTTCATTGGGAACCTCTTGCTTTTGTTTATTGTTACAACTCATTGTCACAAGAGCGAATACGAGTCCTAGTACAGTTGTTGTTTTCATTAATAGAAGGTGTTTAAATCCTTAAATGTATGAATTAATTGTATCTTTACGAACATGAAAAATGAAGATTATATCAAATTTAAAAATTGTTTAAGACCGGGAACAAAGTGCGTGGTGATTCATCACAGGAATCCAGATGGAGATGCCATGGGATCTACTTTAGCCCTCTGTTCCTTTTTAAATAAAATGGGTGCCAATGCCGTTGTCATTTCCCCAAATGAGGCACCTTCTTTTTTACAGTGGCTACCAGGTTTTGAGTCGGTGGTACTTTTTGATCGACAAAAGGAACTAGCTTTAAAACTCATCGATGAAGCTGAGCTTATATTTACCCTCGACTTTAATGACTTTTCAAGAACAGGAATTGAAATGGAAGCAGTGCTTCAAAAAAAGGAAGCTACCTACATCATGATTGACCACCATCATCAGCCCTCTGATTATGCTGAATTCATGTATTCCGACACCTCCATGAGTTCTACCTCTGAGATGGTCTATCACTTCATCAATCAATTTGGTGCCTTAGCGCTCATTGATACAACTATTGCAACGTGTATTTATACAGGGATCTTAACCGACACTGGTCAATTTAAATTTCCAAATACCACAGCGACTACCCATCAAATTGCTGCTCATTTAATGGAATTGGGGGTAGATCACTTTAAAATAAATCAAGAGATTTACGACACCAACGATCAGAGTAGACTTGAACTTTTGGGATGTTGCCTCTCCTCTATGGAAATTCTCAGAGATTACAATACTGCAATTCTAAAACTTTCAGCTGAAGAATTAGAACAACACCACTACAAAAAAGGAGATACCGAAGGCCTTGTGAATTATGGTTTATCTCTTAAAGGAATTATTTTTTCTGCCATTTTTATCGAACACAAAGACGAAGGAATTATCAAAATATCCTTTAGATCTCAGGGTACGTTCTCAGTTAATGAATTTGCAAGAGCTCATTTTGAGGGTGGTGGTCACGACAATGCTGCCGGAGGTAAATCAAATGATCGCTTAGAAACAACTATTGAGCGATTTAAATCGATACTCCCTCAGTATTTAGAAAAATTAAATCAATAAGTTAAAAACTACTAGAATTCCTAGAATTAAATTAACTTTCCACTTTTAAAATTCAAACTAAAAACATAACGTACCAATGAAAAAACTATTAGGATTTTTTGCTTTAGTTGCACTTCTAATCCAAAGTTGTAACACCAGTCCAAGAGCTGACTTAGGAGATGGAATTTTTGCTAAAATCGATACCGATTTAGGAGCGATGATTCTCAAATTAGAATATGAAAAAACACCTGTTACCACAGCAAATTTTGTAAGCCTTGCTGAAGGAACCAATCAATTTGTAGATGAACAGTACAAAGGAAAATCATTTTATGATTCTATTTTGTTTCACCGTGTCATCAAGGATTTTATGATTCAAACTGGTGATCCCCAAGGAACAGGTATGGGTGGTCCAGGGTACCGTTTTAAAGATGAATTTGACGAAACCTTATCACATAATGACAAAGGGATCTTATCTATGGCCAATGCAGGACCAGGAACCAATGGATCCCAATTTTTTATCACTCATACGCCAACCCCTTATTTAGATGGTAGGCATTCTGTTTTTGGAAAGGTAGTTGAAGGTCTCCATGTTGTTGATTCAATTGCTAGCGTTGCTACTGAGTCTGATCGTCCTGTAGAAGATCTTTACATCAAGCACATTGACATTTACAGAAATGGATCTGCTGCAAACTCTTTCGATGCCAATAAAATTATGGCGGACTACTTTGAAGAAGAGAAACAAGCTCAAGCTAATTACGAAGCTAAAACTTCTGTTTGGGCTAAAGAGGCTGTGGCTCAAAAGGCTGTGGCTATGCGTACTGATTCTGGATTAGGAGTGTACGTTTTAAAAGAAGGAAACGGAGAAAAAATCAAAAATGGAGACATGGTCAATGTGTCCTACGCGGGCTATTTTGAATCAGGAGCCCTATTTGATTCCAATATTGAAAACATTTCAATGGAACACGGCAAGTTTAGCGCCAACAGAAAAAATGCTGGAGGTTACAGCCCAATCCCTATGGAATGCAGTATGGAAGCTAATCTAATCACAGGATTTAAAGAAGGGTTACTCCTTATGGAAATCGGTCAAAAAGTGAGACTATTCATTCCTCCACACTTAGGATGGGGAGAAAATGGAGCAGGCAACGTCATTCCTCCAAACGCATCTGTCATCTTTGATGTTGAAGTAGTATCAAGAGTAGAAGAATAATTGTTCCCTTTTCAATTTCAAAAGCCTCCTTTTTGGAGGCTTTTTTTTATCACCTTATTTTTTTGAATCAGAACTTCTATTATCTTTATGCTTCTAACTTTAAAAAACCTTCATATGAAACTCAACAAACTATTGGTTTGTCTGGTTTTTAGTAGTTTTGGTATGGTTTCCGCACAGGAGTACTTTCCCAAACACGATGGTGTCAAAGTAAAAAACAACATCTTTTACGCCTTTACCAATGCTACTATTCACACCAGTCCTTCTCAAACACTTCAGAATGCGACCCTTTTAGTTCAAAACGGCAGTGTTGTAAGTGTAGGAACATCTGTTCAAATACCTGCTAATTCCGTTGTTAAAGACCTTAGTGGGAAACACATTTATCCATCATTTATAGATGCATACAGTAATTTTGGAGCTGAAAAACCCAAAAGAGCCTCTTCCAACGGAAGATCAGCTCAGTATGAACCTTCTAGAGAGGGCTTTTATTGGAATGATCACATTTTAAGTGATCAAAATGCCATAGAAGGGTTTTCATTCTCTAAAAAGGAGGCTGAAAAACTACTTCAATCAGGATTTGGAGTCGTCAACAGCTTTGTTTCAGACGGTATAGTCAGAGGTACAGGAACCCTGGTATCTTTAAACTTAGATGCTTCCAATAGCGTACGTGTACTCTCAAATAAATCTGCTCAGTACTTTTCTCTTTCAAAATCAATTACTTCAAATCAATCCTATCCTACTTCACTGATGGGATCCCTCGCATTACTAAGACAGTTTTACGCCGATACTAAATGGTATGAACAGGGTAAAAGTCAGACAAAAGATCGATCGATTGAAGCTTTTTTATCCAATAAAAGCCAACCTCAAATTTTTGAAGCAGGAAGTCTTGACAATTTGCTAAGAGTTGATAAGTTAGGTGATCAAAATGCGGTACAATATACCATTCTATCTGGTGGTGATTCTTATAAAAATGCTCAAAAAGTGAAAGCTAGTGGTGCGACACTAATTGTACCTTTAGATTTTCCAAAGGCTTACGATGTATCGAATCCTGCAGAGGCTGAGATCTTATCCTTAGAACAGCTTTTAGAATGGAATCAAGCTCCATCAAATCCCAAGGTATTAGAGGAGCATGGCATTCCTTTCGCTTTTACTTCTCACAAACTCAAGAATCCTAAAGATTTGATTTCCAATATACGTTTAGCAGTTGCCTATGGATTGTCAAAAAACAAAGCATTGGAAGCCCTGACGACAGCTCCTGCTCGAATCTTAAAACAATCGAATATCGGACAACTCAAGACTGGCTATTTAGCAAACTTTTTAATCACCTCTGGAGATCTTTTTGAAGCGGATACGAAGTTGTTTCAAAACTGGACTCAAGATACTGCCTATGTGATTGAAGATGAAAACGAAATAGATATCAGAGGAAACTACGCTCTTGCGATTCACAACACTAATTTAAAATTAGAAATTAGCGGTAGCAAGGATAAACCATCTGTCAAAGTCTTAAAAGATTCTATAAAACTCAATTCTAAGTTCAACTTTGCTAATTCATGGATGGAACTCAGTGTTGACAATGAAGATAAATCTGCTAAATACCTTTTATCAGCTAGAATTGACAAAGCCGGATCTTTAAGTGGGATGGGAATTGCTCCGGATGGTTCTGACTTCAAGTTTACTGCTACAAAAGATTCGGAGGCTGATCAAAAAAACGACAAAGGTCAACAATACAATACTCATAAGTTAATGCCTGTTAGCTATCCTAACAAAGCATTCGGTAATCTACAGCTCCCAAAACAACAAACAATTTTGTTTAAAAATGCAACTGTTTGGACCAGTGAAGCTGCTGGAATTTTAGAGTATACAGACGTCTTGGTAAAGGATGGAAAAATTGCTAAGATTGGTACTAATCTCAGTGCTAGAAACGCTCAAGTAATCGATGCAACTGGAAAACACTTAACTGCAGGAATTATCGATGAACACTCTCATTTAGCGCTCAGTGCAGTTAATGAAGCAGGTCATAATTCAACTGCTGAAGTAAAAATGGAAGATGCTATTGACTCCAATCACCCTGGAATCTATCGCTCTCTTGCAGGAGGAGTCACCTCCCTACAATTGCTTCACGGATCTGCCAATCCAATTGGTGGTCGTTCAGCAATCATCAAGACTAAATGGGGAGCTACAGCCGATGAATTGGTTTATGAAAATTCCCCACAGTTTATCAAATTTGCTCTCGGTGAAAATGTCAAGCAATCCAACTGGAGTAGTTATTCGCGATTCCCTCAATCGAGAATGGGAGTTGAACAACTATTTGTCAACTACTTCCAAAGAGCAAAAGAATACGACAAGGCTAAAAAAGCTGGTAAAGACGTACGTTATGATGAAGAACTTGAGGTTCTCGCTCAAATCATCAATGGAGAACGTTTCATCTCTTGTCACTCTTATGTACAATCGGAGATCAATATGCTAATGAAAGTAGCAGAACAATTTGGATTTAGAGTCAATACCTTCACCCATATTTTAGAAGGATACAAGGTTGCAGATAAGATGGCTGATCATGGTGTTGGTGGATCGACCTTCAGCGATTGGTGGGCTTATAAGTTCGAGGTGAATGACGCCATTCCCTACAACGCTGCGATTATGCAACGTGAAGGAGTGACTGTAGCCATCAACTCTGATGATGCTGAAATGAACAGAAGACTAAACCAAGAAGCTGCTAAAACAGTTAAATACGGAGGAATGAGTGAAGAAGAAGCTTGGAAAATGGTCACCATAAACCCTGCTAAACTCTTACACTTAGACCACAGAGTTGGAAGTATTAAAGAAGGTAAGGATGCTGACTTAGTACTTTGGAACGACCACCCGATGTCTGTCTATGCGAAAGCTGAAAAGACGTTAATCGAAGGTGCCGTCTATTTTGATTTGGAAGAAGATTTATCAAAACGCAAAACGCTTCAAAAACAAAAAGGAGAACTCATGCAAATGATGCTTCAAGAAAAACTCTTAGGAAAACCAACTCAAAAGCCTAAGACTCAAGAAACCAAATACCTAAGCTGTGAGACCCTTTAATACAATGACTATGAAAAAGACAAGAATTTTAAGCACACTTCTACTAGTACTTGTAGCCTTAGTAGTAAATGCACAACAGACACCGGGAGCTCAACAATCACAACCGATTAGTATTGTTGGTGCTACCGCCCATATCGGAAACGGTGAAGTCATCGCCAATGCGACCTTGGTCTTTGAAAATGGAATTATCACTGCCATTGGAGATGCCGACACTCCCACTAAGGGAACAGTAATCGACGCATCAGGCAAAGACCTTTACCCTGGATTAATCGCTTTGGAGACCTCTCTAGGACTTGTAGAGGTCGATGCAGTTAGAGCTTCAGATGACGAAGATGAACTTGGAGATTTTATTCCTCACGTTCGATCTCAAATTGCATACAATGCTGAATCAAAAGTAATCGAAAGCATGCGCCCTAACGGTATTTTACTCGCTCAAGTTGCACCTAAAGGAGGAATCATTTCAGGATCCTCATCGGTGATGCAAATGGACGGATGGAATTGGGAAGATGCCACAGTTAAAGCCGATGATGCTATACATCTCAATTGGCCAAGTTCTTTTTCAAGAGGACGTTGGTGGTTAGGAGAAGATCCTGGATTAAAAACCAACACGAACTACCCTAAGCAAGTTGCTGCCATCAAAGAGTTCTTAGAACAAGCACAGGCCTACAACAAGGCTTCTAGCCCTGAAAGAAATCAAGTATTAGAAGCTACTGCAGGTCTTTTTAAAGGAACTCAATCGCTTTATATCAATGCAGATACCCAGCAAGAAATCATCGATGGTGTTCAAATAGCTAAAGGATTGGGCATCGATCGTATTGTGATTGTCGGAGGAACTATGGCCTACAAAATCACTGATTTCTTAAAAGAAAACAACGTCAGTGTTGCTGTAGCTGCAACCCATAAACTTCCTCCTACTGAAGATGCGGATTACGATTTCTACTACAAATTACCAAAGCTTCTTTCAGATGCTGGAATCAACGTAGGAATTCACACCATGGATAAGGCTAATTTTCAGACTAGAAACTTACCTTTCTTTGCTGGTCAAGTAGTTGGACAAGGCATGGACAAAGAGGAAGCTCTAGGAATGATTACTCTTAAAGCTGCTCAAATGCTCGATATTGATGCTCACTACGGAAGTTTAGAAGTTGGTAAATCAGCAACCTTATTCATTTCAAATGGAGATGCTCTCGATATGAGAACCAATCAAATAGACGCAGCTTATATAAATGGTCGTTCCCTATCATTGGAAACACATCAGACCACTTTATACAAACGCTATTCTGGAAAATACGGACATTAATAAATTTAATTCCATTCAAAAGGCTCCTTTTTAGGGGCCTTTTTTTTATCCCTATGCTCAATCTTCGTATTTTTACTTCATGATTGATATAGTCACTATTACTTCGACCTCTAATTCTAAAATTAAAGACCTCATTTCGCTCAAGGAAAAATCTAGAACGAGAAAAAAAGAAGGTCTTTTTGTCTTGGAAGGTGCTAGAGAATTACAAATTGCCTTGGGAGCTCATTATCAGATTCAACAATTGTTTTTCAATCCAAAAATCATCTCAGTTGATGAAGTTCTCAATCTAGTTCAATCGACAAAAATCAGAAGCTGTTTTGAAGTTTCTGATGAAGTTTATACAAAAATTGCCTATCGTTCGACTACTGAAGGAATCATCGCCATATGCAAATCAAAAGAACACGACTTATCAACACTTAAAATCGAAAAAAAGAATCCCTTAATACTCATCGCTGAAGCACCTGAAAAACCAGGTAATATTGGTGCTCTACTCAGAACTGCAGATGCAGCTGGAGTCGACGCTGTCATCATTGCAAATCCTAAAACAGATCTTTACAACCCCAATACCATTAGGGCGAGTCTCGGATGCTTGTTTAGTGTTCCAACCTACACAGCCAGCACATCAAAAGCCATTGAATTTTTAAAAGCAAATCAAATCAATATTTACGCTGCAACACTTCAGGATTCTATAGAATATACGAATATTGATTTTAAAGGACCATCTGCCATAGTGGTAGGTACTGAAGCGACAGGTTTAGAGCAGCAGTGGAGAAAAGAAAGTACCAAAAACATAATCATACCCATGAGAGGAGCAATCGATTCAATGAATGTTTCTGTCGCTGCCTCTGTATTAATTTTTGAGGCTATTCGTCAACGAAATTAAACACAAAAACTTTATTTTTAATCCATGAGTATTACACTGACAGAGGAAGAAGAAAACAAAGCGATTGCTAAGGAGTATAAAAACCTTCTTAGAATTAGTTATCAATCGTTGACGGCAGAGGATAAAAAAATGATTCGCCTGGCCTTTGATACAGCTGTAGATGCTCATAATGGACAGCGAAGAAAATCTGGTGAAGCTTATATTTTTCACCCTATTTCAGTCGCTAAAATTGTCGCAAAGGAAATTGGATTAGATGCAACATCCATCGCAGCTGCATTACTTCACGATGTAGTAGAAGACACCAGTGTCACTCTCGACGATATCGAACGCCTTTTTGGAGCTACCGTAGCTCGAATTGTAGATGGTCTTACCAAAATAGCAGGCCTCAAGAAGGAAACGGATATTTCCATGCAGGCAGAGAACTTCAGAAAAATGCTTTTGACACTCAATGATGATGTAAGAGTGATCATCATTAAGATTGCTGATCGTTATCACAATATGCTTACCATGGAATCCATGCCAGAGGACAAACAGGTTAAAATTGCTTCTGAAACACTCTATATCTACGCTCCATTAGCGCATCGAATCGGTCTTTACAACATCAAAACAGAACTAGAGGACCTCAGTTTAAAATACACCGAACGTGAAGTTTTTGAAAGTATCGAGGAAAAGATTAGTGAATCCAAAGACGATCAAAATAAATACATTAGAAACTTCTCAACCATCGTTCGAAAATCGCTTAACAAAGAACATATCGATTATAAAATTACTGGTAGATCCAAATCCGTATTTTCCATTCATCGTAAGATGAAAATTAAGGGAATCAGTTTTGAAGAGGTATACGACAAATTTGCGATTCGCATCATCTACAAATCTGAAATTGATCAGGAGAAATTCTTAGCTTGGAAAATTTATTCCATTGTTACGGATCACTTTACTCCAAATCCAATCAGACTTAGAGATTGGATTACCTCCCCTAAATCAACTGGTTATGAAGCTCTGCATATCACAGTTATGGGACCTAAAAACAGATGGGTAGAAGTTCAGATTCGATCAGAACGCATGCATGAGATTGCCGAAAAAGGGTATGCTGCTCATTTTAAATACAAACACGGAGATCAAAAAGAAAAAGGAATCGATACTTGGCTCAATAAATTAAACGAAGCTCTTGAAAATCAAACATCAGATGCCGTCGATTTTGTAGAAGAATTTAAACTCAATCTGTACTCAAAAGAAATTTTCGTATTTACCCCAAATGGAGATTTAAAATCACTGCCTAAAAATGCGACACCACTAGATTTCGCTTTTAGCATACACACAGAAATTGGTTTGCATACCAGAGGCGCCAAAGTCAATGGCAAGCTCGTTCCTTTAAACACCACACTAATAAGTGGCGATCAAGTTGAAATCATTACTTCTGAATCAGTGAAGCCAACTCAAAACTGGCTTAATTACGCTACAACCGCAAGGGCCAGAGCTCGTATTAAATCAATTCTAAAGGAAGAGACTAGAAGAATTGCAGAGGAAGGAAAGGCTATTTTGAGAAGAAAATTAAAATCTCAAAAAATAACCCTTAAAAATGAAGTCATCGACAAAATGGTAAAACATTTTAAACTCAATACAAGTTTGGATTTGTTTTATCAGGTAGGTTCTGGATCCATTGATAATCAATCAATTAAAGAATTTTCTTCTTCGTACAATAACGCTATTCTGAATTTCTTAAAAAATCGAATCAGAAGAAAATCGACTCAAAAAGAACAATATTCTGTTGAAACACCAAAATACGATGATTTAGTTTTTGGAACGAATCGAGACCAACTTCCCTACACCTTTGCACCCTGTTGCAATCCCATACCTGGAGATGATGTATTTGGGTTCACCTCGATTAATGAAGGGATTAAGGTTCACAAAAAAAATTGTCCAAACTCCATTGCGCTTCAATCAAATTACGCCTATCGAATTCTTTCTGCCGTATGGATCGACTCTAGTATTACTGAATTTGATACAACAATTGAGCTTCATGGAATTGACCATATGGGTATTGTCAATGAAATTACTTTAGTAATTAGCAGACACTCCAATGTGAATTTAAATAAAATATCGTTTGAGGCTCATGGAGGAACCTTTAATGGCGAAATTACGATTTCAGTCAATTCCAAAACTGCTTTACAAAAACTCATTGACGAAATCAAGTCGATGAAGGGAATTAATAAAGTATTTAGAATTTAAATTTTAGCCTTACATTTGCAACATATTAATCGAGCTCATGGCCTCTGAAAAAAATCAAGAGATAGTTAAAGAAGTGTTCACGACCTATTTGGAAGAAAAGGGGCATCGCAAAACACCTGAACGTTACGCCATCCTACAAGAAATATACGAATCGGATTCTCACTTCGATATTGAGTCGCTTTATATCCAAATGAAAAATAAGAAATACCGTGTGAGTAGAGCTACGCTTTACAACACTATTGAGTTACTCATGGATTGTAAACTGGTGAGAAGACACTTATTTGGAAAGAATCAGGCACAGTATGAGAAGTCTTATTTTGACAGACAACACGATCATTTAATCCTTACGGATACAGGTGAAGTAATCGAATTCTGCGATCCTAGAATTCAATCGATTAAACAAACTATAGAGGAAGTATTTGACGTAACGATCAACAATCATTCGCTTTACTTTTACGGAACAAAATCAAAAGATAATACAAAATAAACAACACATGGCAGTAGATTTACTACTAGGTCTTCAATGGGGAGATGAGGGAAAAGGTAAAATTGTAGATGTTTTAACAAAAGACTACGATATCATTGCAAGGTTCCAAGGAGGTCCTAATGCAGGACACACTTTAGAATTTGATGGGATCAAACACGTATTACATACAATTCCTTCCGGAATTTTCCACAAAAACTCTAAAAATGTCATCGGTAATGGTGTCGTTATTGATCCTGTCATCTTTAAAAAAGAACTGAGCAACCTCGATAAATTTGATTTAGATTACACTTCTAAATTATTTGTTTCCAGAAAGGCGCATCTTATTTTACCTACACATCGTTTATTAGATGCAGCATCTGAAGCTTCCAAAGGTAAGGCCAAGATTGGTTCAACTCTTAAAGGAATTGGACCAACTTATATGGATAAGACCGGTAGAAATGGTATGAGAGTTGGAGATTTAGAACTTAGTGACTGGAAAGATCGCTACCGTAAACTGGCCGATAAGCACGAAGCGATGATCGACTATTACAATGTTGATTTACAATACAACCTCCAAGAATTAGAAGCCGAATTTTTTGAAGCGGTTGAGAGTTTAAAGCAATTGAACTTTATCGACTCAGAACAATACATTTTTGATGCGATCAGTGCTGATCAAAAAATCTTGGCAGAAGGAGCTCAAGGATCGCTTTTAGATATCGATTTTGGAACCTATCCATTTGTAACTTCTTCAAATACTACTGCAGCAGGAGCTTGTACAGGTTTAGGAGTTGCTCCTAATAAAATTGGAAGAGTTATAGGAATTTTTAAAGCCTATACCACTCGTGTTGGATCTGGACCGTTCCCAACTGAATTATTCGACACTGATGGTGAGACTATGGGAAGAGTCGGAAATGAATTTGGAGCGACCACAGGTAGACCCAGACGTTGTGGATGGTTGGATTTAGTAGCTCTTAAATACGCTGTTCAAATCAACGGAGTAACAGAGCTGATGATGATGAAAGCAGATGTTCTCAGTGGTTTTGAAAAAATTAAAGTGTGTACTGCCTACAATTACAAAGGTGAGGAAGTATCGCATTTACCATACAACATTGAGGAAGAAAATGTCAGTCCGATCTATACTGAGCTCGATGGCTGGAAAAAAGACTTAACTGGACTTACGGATGCCTCAGAACTTCCTGAAAGTCTCATCAGTTATATTGAATACCTTGAAAAAGAACTCGAAGTTCCAATCAAGATTGTTTCAGTAGGACCTGATAGAACACAAACTATATTTAGATAAGATTAGGCCACTTAAATGTGGCTTTTTTTTTATTTAAGACAATTCTATAGTAATATTGTAAGACTTTATTAGAACCGTGAAAAAAGCCTTTATTTACATTCTTTCTTTCATCCTAACTTCAGTGGCCTGGTCACAAAAGGAACAGGAGCCTATTGAGATCGTATACGGTGGGAATTTTACTAAAAATGAAGCTGAATACCCCGGAGCTTCGATTTTTACCAAAGACGATCGTCAATTAGAATTTAAACACAAAGGCGCTCAACTTTGGTGTGATGTAGCCATCTTTTACCAAGCAGAAAATAGAATTAAGGCAATTGGATCTATAAAACTCGTTCAAGGCGACACTCTTGAACTGATATCCAAGCGACTTGAATACAATGGAGAAACTCAATTAGCAAAGAGTTGGAATGATGTGGTACTAACCACTCCTGAGATGAACCTCAAAACAGATACACTGTATTTTAACCGAGAAATTCAACAGGCCTATTACCAATCAGGAGCTGTTGTAAAAGACCAAGAAAACACCCTGAGATCACTCATTGGACGCTATGATACCAAACTAAAAAAATACGCTTTCAAAAACAAGGTACGTATTACAAATCCAGAATACGAACTCCGCTCAGATCAATTAGATTATCAGACAGAGACCAAACACGCTTATTTATTCGGACCTTCAAAAATTGAGGCAGAGGAATACACCCTGTATTGTGAACGTGGATTCTACGATACTGAACTTCAAGAAGGTTATGGGATTAAAAACACCAAAATAGAATACGACAACAGAATAATTGAAGGAGACTCCGTATACCTCAACCATCCTAAAAACTTTGCCTCAGCGACCAATAATATCAAAATCACTGATACGATCAACAAAGGAGTACTTCGAGCTCATTATGCTGAAATCTTCAAAGACAAGGATTCGCTCTTTGCTACCAAGCGTGCCCTATCAATTAGTTTGGTAGAAAATGATTCGCTTTATATGCATGGAGACACCATTATGGTCACTGGAAAAAAAGATCAAAAAATCATCAGAGCTTTTCAAAATGCCAAATTTTTCAAAGAAGGATTATCTGGAAAATGCGATTCGATTCACTTTGATCAAACTACGGGAATAACAGAACTTATTCGAAGACCTATACTTTGGAATGGTCCCAGCCAAATGACCGGCAACGAAATTTATCTCTTGTCCAATCCCAAGACCAAAGCCTTGGATTCTCTAAAAGTGATTGATAATGCTTTTGTGGTATCACTTGACAGTATCAGTAAAACAGGATATAATCAAATCAAGGGTAAAATTCTCAACGGAAAGTTCAACGACAATAAATTAGAACACATTCAAGTTGATCAAAATACAGAGGTCATTTACTATGTATACGACGACAAGGATGAACTCATCGGGATCAATCGAACTATTTGTAGTGCGGTTACCATGGAAATGCTCGAGGGTGGAATCGAAGAAATCTCTTTTGTTCTCAATCCTGAAGGAACCATCTATCCACTCCGTGACATCCCCATTGAAGATCGTAAATTAGAAGGCTTTTTATGGTATGGAACCGAGCAAATCAAATCTTCGAATGATTTGTTTATCTATGATGATTCCGTACAACTCAAAATTATTAGAGGACTAAATAATCCGATGAATCCGACGAAAAAACCAGTAATAAATAGATCAAAGCCTCCTTTGAAAAAAAAGAATTAAGTGAAAACTGATGACTTTTTAAAATACCAAGCACAAACCACTCCTCACCCACTTCAAATGAAAGTGAGCAAGGCTAGTGGTTCCTATATCTTTGACGACCAAAAAGAAGCTCATTTGGATTTTGTAGCAGGGGTCTCAGCTTGCAGTTTAGGGCATAGTCATCCTGCTGTTGTCAAGGCGATTAAAGATCAGGTCGATTCGTATATGCACGTGATGGTGTATGGTGAATTCGAACTTAAACCAGCTGTAGACTATTCAAAATTCCTAGCCGACTTACTTCCAAACGCACTTAATTGTACCTATTTAGTCAATTCAGGAACTGAAGCCATAGAGGGGGCACTTAAACTTTCTAGAAGAGTTACTGGCAGAAGTCAAATCATAGCTGCCAATAATGCATATCACGGCAACACCATGGGATCGCTCAGTTTAATGGGTAAGGAAGAAAACAAAAAACCTTTTGAACCCCTCATCGGTGATGTTGACTTTATTGAATTTAACAGCGAAGCGGACTTGGCACAAATCAGTTCAAAAACTGCTGCTGTAATTTTAGAAACTATTCAAGGTGGAGCAGGATTTATCATACCACAGAACGAATACCTCAAAAAAGTAAAAGAACGCTGTAGTGAAGTTGGAGCCCTACTTATTTTAGATGAGATTCAACCGGGATTTGGAAGAACGGGTAGTCTTTTTGCTTTTGAACAATTCGATTGCGTACCCGATATACTGGTCATTGGAAAAGGGATGTGTTCCGGCCTTCCAGGAGGAGCATTTATTTCATCATATGAGCATATGCAACTACTAAGTGATCATCCTAAATTAGGACATATTACCACTTTTGGAGGAAATCCAGTAATTGCCGCTGCTGCACTAGCAACTTTAAAAGAGCTTACTAAAAATGACAACCAACTCATTATTGAAACTCTTAAAAAAGAGCAATTAGTTAGAGAAAAACTAAAACATCCACTTATTAAATCGATTCGCGGTAAAGGATTAATGCTTGCATTGATATTTGAAAACGAAGCAATCGCTAATTACTTAATCCTTGAAGCTACACAAAAAAATCTCATCTTATTTTGGTTGTTGTTTGAAAAAAAAGCTGCAAGAATAACTCCTCCACTAACCATTTCAGAAGAAGAACTCCTGAAGGGTTGTGATATAATTCTTTCCATTTTAGACACTTATCCTTCTTAAACTGTTAACTATTTTGTTAATAAGAAAGAGCCTCTTTACTTCATTTGGCAAAGGATAACTTCTAAATTTATTTACATCAGGAACACAAGAATTCACTATGTCATTAGACGAAAACGAAAATTCTGAATTACCTATCGCAAAATTCGAGTCGATGTTAAAGACTGATGAGGTCTACTTTTTCGACGCAGAAGATTTCGAGGAAATTATTCATTACTACCTCAATGCAGGGAAGATTTCACTTGCTAAGAAAGCGATTAGACTAGGACTGAATCAGCATCCTCAAGTGATCAATTTGCAATTACTTGATGTAGAAGTACTGGTCTTTGAAAACAAGCTAGAAAAAGCAGAAGAACTACTGGACACCATAGAACTCATCGATCAGTTTAACGATGAAATCTACATTCAAAGAGCGAATATTTACTCAAAGCAAGACAAACACTTAGAGGCTATTGGAGCACTTCAAAAAGCGTTAGAAATTCAACCCGATCAACCCGATATTTACACCTTGATGGGAATGGAATACCTCTTTTTAGAAGATTTTATTAAAGCAAAAGAGTGTTTTATTACTTGTGTCGACTTAGATTTTGAAGATTATGCGGCACTCTACAATGCTGTTTATTGCTTTGAATATTTAGAAGATTATAAAGGCGGAATCGAATACCTCAATAACTATCTCAACAAAAACCCCTATTGTGAAGTAGCTTGGCATCAACTTGGTAAAATGTACGCAGAACTGGAACTTTACAAAGAAGCCCTTTCCTCTTTTGATTTTGCAATTTATTCTGACGATCGATTTATTGGAGCCTATTACGAAAAGGGAATGGTTCTCGAAAAATTAGAGCGTTATGAGGAGGCCATTGAAAATTATGAGATCACTATTAAATTAGAAGATCCTACTTCTCATGCTTATTTGAGATTGGGTCAATGTCATGAACAATTGGGCAATTTAGATCTCGCTCAGAGTTACTACTACCAAACCGTTCACGAAGATCCTCTATTAGATAAGGGATGGTTGGCAATCACCAACTTTTACTTTACCACTAACAATTTTGAAAAAGCTTCCTATTACATCAACAAAGCGATTCATATCGATGCAGAAAACCCACTCTATTGGAAACGTTGTGCTGAGATTAACACGGCGATGTTTAAGTACTTTGAAGCTGACTACGCCTTTAAACAAGCAGTAGAATACGGAAATTACGAGTTGGAAACATGGGTGTCTTGGGCAGAAGTTATGGTGCTTATTGGTGATGTAAATTCTGCGATTGAAATTCTATTACAAGCCTTGGAATTTTATCCTGAACAGGCTGAAATCCACTACTTCTTAGCATCTCTATTTCACGATACGACGCAACTATTCAAAGCTGAAAAACACCTCAAAAAGGGATTGAGTATAGATAAAAATATACTTAAAAACTTTCAAAACTCTAGAATATTATCTCTTAGTACCAGTTGGGCTAAAGAGATTATTTCTAAATACTAAGTCCAATTAACTCAGTTGATGTATTTTTGTTTACATGAGTAAACGATCAAAAACATTTTATATTTTCAATACCCTTAAGGGAATGGCTATGGGTGCCGCAGATGTTGTCCCTGGAGTTTCAGGTGGAACTATTGCTTTTATCTCTGGGATTTACGAAGAACTCCTTGAAACCATTAACCGATTGAATCTAAAAACCATTAAGATCCTCTTTAAGAATGGTTTTAATGAATTTTGGAAGGCTATCAATGGTAATTTTCTAGCATCACTTTTATTTGGAATCGCAATTTCTGTAGTGAGTTTTGCCAAAGGAATCTCGTTTCTGTTGCACAATTATCCCATCGAACTCTGGTCCTTTTTCTTTGGTTTGGTTCTTGCGTCAGTGCTTTTTGTAGGAAAAGATATCGATCGTTCCAAAACAGGTTCATGGATTGCACTTTTATTAGGAGTTTTGATTGCCTTGTATATCACGCAAATTAAAGTTGGAGTTTACGTCAATAATCCTTGGTATTTGTTTTTGTCTGGAGCACTGGCAATTTGTGCGATGATTCTTCCAGGTATTTCAGGATCCTTTATTCTGGTATTACTAGGCTCCTATGAAACGGTCCTCAATGCCGTACATCAAAGAGATCTACAAACGATTGCAATTATTGGTGCTGGAGCCATCGTTGGCCTACTGAGTTTTTCAAAACTTCTCAAATGGACCTTTGACCACTATAAAAACACAACTCTAGCCCTACTCACTGGTTTTATCTTGGGTTCACTCAACAAGATTTGGCCGTGGAAAGAAGTCTTAGAGTCCAAACTTATCGAAGGTAAAGAGTTCGTTATCGCAGATCAAAATGTATCTCCATTTCACAGTGGAAACAGTTCAGAATTTATAATTTCCTTATTATTGTCTATTGGAGGATTTCTATTAATTTACATCTTGGAAAAATCAGTCCGAAAAACTCCTTAAAATGGCACAATCAAGAAGTCTAATCGATAAGTTTTTTCTCTTTATCAAGGGACTTGGAATGGGTGCTGCCAATAAGGTTCCAGGAGTATCTGGAGGCATTGTTGCTTTTGTAGCTGGATTTTATACAGAGTTTATCTATTCGTTGACCAAAATTAACTTCAAGGCTGTTATACTTCTTATCAACGGAAGGTTTAGATCACTGTTTACCTATATTAATGGTGGATTTATGCTCTACATCCTAGCTGGAATGGTCTTTAGCTATTTTAGTGTTTCTCTGGTGATCGATCACTTTCTATCAACTGCTCCACTACTAGTATGGTCCCTGTTTTTTGGAATGATTCTCGGATCGATTTACTACATCGGAAAAGACTTTAAACAGTGGGATCGCACAAGTATTGGATTCGCTTTGATGGGCATACTACTTGGTATCGCAATTAGCTCTTTAGATCCCGCACAAGAGAACGACAATCTCTTTTTTGTATTCTTCTGTGGCTTTATTGGAGTATCTGGAATGACACTCCCAGGTCTATCAGGTTCATTCATTCTCATACTTATGGGAAATTACGTACTGCTGATGGTTGAGTCTGTTAATGCTCTATTAAATGCCATTTTTGCCTTGTTTTCATGGGATTTAGCTTTTTTTGAGGTTCCTGAAAACCTTTATTATTTAAAAATTATAACGGTTTTCTCTACGGGTTCCATCTTGGGATTGATTAGTTTATCACATTTGATCAATTTCGTACTCAAACGCTATCAAAAAATTACTACCGCTACCATCATTGGCTTTATCAGTGGTTCGTTAGGTGTTGTATGGCCTTGGAAAAAACTTCAATACATGAAAGATGAACTTGGACAGTTCATTCTCGATACGGATGGAAACAAAATTGTATACAACTACCAGCGTTTCCTTCCAGATTTAAGCACAAAAGATAATTTGTTTGCCTTGGGCTTTATATTGACAGGAGTCCTGGTATTAATTGCATTAGAACACTATGGATCAAAACAAAAAAAATAGATTTGGATTGATTGGAAGGAATATTGACTACTCCTTTTCAAGAAGTTATTTTACAGAAAAATTTAATCAACTAGGGCTTATCGATCATTCCTATGAGAATTTTGACCTTCAAACCATAGAAGAATTTAAAACAAAAGTCGCAGTTCAAGAACATCTACGTGGCTTTAATGTCACCATCCCCTACAAACAAGAAATCATCCCTTATTTGGACCAGTTATCTGAAGAAGCAACAGAAATTGGAGCTGTCAATACGATCAAAAAAACCAAAAATGGATTAATCGGTTTCAATACCGATGCCTATGGGTTTCAGGAGGCTTTAGAACCCTATTTAAAATCTCATCACGATTCGGCTTTAATTCTCGGAACAGGTGGAGCATCGAAAGCGGTAGCCTATGTTTTAAAGAAACTCGGCATCGATTATCTATTCGTTTCTAGAAATCCAAAAAAAGGACAGCTTTCATATGACCGTCTTAAAGCAGATAAGCTAGTGTATCATCCGCTGATCATCAATTGTTCACCTGTAGGCACCTACCCCAATATCGATCAAAAACCTCAATTACCCTATGAGGGAATCACCTCAGAGTTTTTGTTATTTGATTTAATTTACAATCCTGAGCAAACAGCATTTCTAAAAGAAGGAGCTCAAAGAGGAGCTCAAATCTCCAATGGATATCAGATGTTGGTAGGTCAGGCTGAGAAAGCTTGGGAACTTTGGAACTCTTAAAGTTCTCATAAACTTATAGGGCTAATTGAAAATTCTAATCGTCAAGTCTTTGCTATTTACTAGCTTGTTAGTATCTTACTTCGAAATTGATCCCTAAACATTAAAAAAATGTTATCAGAAGACGGTAAACTTCCAAGCGAAGTAGAACAAGCTCAAGTAGCTAATCAACAAGAAGAATCAAATACTAAAGAGAACTCTAATTCTGAGAGTACATCTTCAGAAGCAATTCAAGAAGAAACTCCAAAAGAAGACGATCACATCGAAGCGATCGAAGAATCGAATGCTGAAGATGCTGAAGACCATCATAACGAGGAGCGTCATCGAATTCCTCTATTGGATTACCATTCTATGTCTTTGGAAAACCTTGTCGGTGAATTTCAAAGATTAGTAAAAAATGAGAAGATTCAGGCAATCAGAAAGCACGTCGATGAGATCAAGAACGAATTTGATCAAAAATTTCAAGAGCTATTAGATCAGAAGAAAGAAGAGTTCATCCAAAATGGCGGAAATGAAATTGATTTTAGATATTCTTCAGTTGCTAAACGTCAATTTAAAGAACTCTTTAAAGAATACCGTGAAAAAAGAGATCAATACTACAAAAACATAGAAACGCAACTCAAAGCTAACCTAGCTAAACGACTAGAACTGATTGAAAGTTTAAAAGGCTTGGTAAATGTTGAAGAAGATATCAATACTACCTATCACAATTTTAAAGATATTCAAGCACAGTGGAAAACCGCTGGTCCTGTGCCTAGAGGAGATTACAACAATGTTTGGAGAACCTATCACCACCATATTGAAATCTTTTACGATTTCTTAAATCTCAATAGAGAGTTGAGAGATTTAGATTTCAAACACAATCTCGAAGAAAAACTGAAACTAATCGAAAAGGCTGAAGCTTTAGCATCAGAAGAAAATATCGGAAAAGCATTTCACGAGCTTCAAACCCTTCACAAGATATGGAAAGAAGAATTAGGACCAGTAGACAAAGAAAAAAGAGAAGAAATATGGGAGCGTTTTAGCAATGCTACTAAATTAATTCACGATAAAAGACAAGAACATTTTGCGGATATTGAAAAGTCCTATGAAGCTAATTTAGAGACAAAAAATAAAATCTCTGATAACATCCTCTCCATAGCTGAATCCATTTCAAAATCTCACAAAGGCGTTCAAAAACAAATCAAAGAAATTGAGCAGCTCAGAGATCAGTTTTTTAAAGCTGGGAAAGTTCCTTCTAAAAATAACGAAGCCACTTGGAAGCGATTTAAAGATGCTACAAGAGCTTTTAATCGAGCTAAAAACAAGTTTTACAAAGAGATTAAAAAGGATCAACAAGACAATCTCTCTAAAAAGAGAGCGCTATTAGAAATAGCAGTATCCTTAAAAGACAGTCAAGATTGGAGTGCTTCTACAAAAGAGATGAAACGCATTCAATCAGAGTGGAAGAAAATTGGTCACGTTCCAAGAAAACATTCTGATAAAATCTGGAAGGAGTTCAAGGCGGCTTGTAATCATTACTTTGACCAATTACACGCTTCTAAAAATAGTTATCAAAAAGCTGAGTTAGAAAATCTCAAAAAGAAAGAGGAACTTATTCTCAAGATTGAAAAATTTAAGATTTCAAAAGATCAAGAAAAAGATTTAGAAACTCTTAAATCAATTAGTGAGTCATGGAATGGCATTGGATACGTGCCAAAAAACAAAAAGAATATCGAGGACAAATTCAACAAAGCCTTTGAAGCTCGCTTAAAAAAATTGGGTATCGATCCAAAAGAAGCTGAAATAATCAAGTATGAAAACACTCTTGATGCGATCAAAAAGTCTGAAAACCTAGAGTATGAAGTCAAGAGAGAGAAATCATTTATCAAAAGAAAGATCGATGAAGAAAAAGCTGAAATAAGACAATTAGAAAACAACCTCGAATTCTTTTCAAATGCCTCAGATGACTCTCCATTAGTTAAAGATGTTCACAATAAAATTGAGGCTAGAAAAGAGAAAGTTGATGTGCTCAAAGAAAAATTGAAGAGTTTAAATATCTTATCACATCAATTTGATAAAGAAAATGAAGTAGATCAAGATGAACTTTCCGAAGAAACTACTGAAGAATAAGTAAAACAAGTTATCAAACACAAAAAAAGACCTTAGATTACTCTTAGGTCTTTTTTATTATAACTTATTTGTCTTTTTATTTAGCGACGTTTACGGCTCTAGTTTCTCTAATTACTGTAACCTTTACCTGTCCTGGATAGGTCATATCCGTTTGAATCTTTTGAGAGATTTCAAATGATAATTCAGCAGCTTTATCGTCGTTTACTTTTTCACTTTCAACGATGACTCTAAGTTCTCTACCAGCTTGAATTGCATAAGCTTTCTGAACTCCTTTAAATCCAAAGGCAATATCCTCTAAATCTTTTAAACGTTGGATGTATGAATCCAAAACCTGTCTTCTCGCTCCTGGACGTGCACCTGAGATCGCATCACATACTTGTACGATTGGAGCGATTAAAGATTTCATTTCTACCTCGTCGTGGTGAGCTCCAATAGCATTGCAAACATCTGGCTTTTCTCCGTACTTCTCTGCCCATTGCATTCCTAAGATTGCATGAGGAGTTTCTACTTCAGCCTCTGTATTGGGAACTTTACCAATATCGTGTAGAAGACCTGCTCTTTTAGCTAATTTAGCATTGAGCCCCATTTCTGCCGCCATCACTCCACAAAGCTTAGCAACTTCCCTTGAGTGCTGAAGTAAATTTTGACCATAAGAAGAACGATAACGCATTCTACCTACAGCTCTGATAAGTTCTGGATGTAAGCCGTGTATCCCTAAATCAATAACAGTGCGCTTCCCTATATCGATAATTTCTTCTTCGATTTGTTTTTCTGTTTTTTGAACAACCTCCTCTATTCGCGCTGGGTGAATTCTTCCATCGGTGACTAATTTGTGTAACGACAAACGCGCCACTTCTCTTCTAACAGAGTCAAAGCAAGAAAGAATAATGGCATCAGGAGTATCGTCAACAATAATTTCTACGCCAGTTGCAGCTTCAATAGCTCTGATGTTTCTACCTTCTCTACCTATAATTCTACCCTTTACATCATCCGATTCTAAGTTAAATACAGAAACACAGTTCTCCACTGCTTCTTCTGTGCCGATTCTTTGTATCGTATTGATGATCACTTTTTTAGCCTCCTGTTGAGCCGTGAGTTTAGCCTCTTCCATACTTGATTGTAAGAAGGCCATAGCATCACTTTTTGCAATGTCTTTAAGCGATTCAACTAATTGTTGTTTAGCTTCATCAGCAGATAAACCAGAAATTACCTCTAGTTGTTGAACCTGATTTTGGTGCATTTTTTCCACCTCAGCAGTTCTCTTTTCAAGATATTCGTTTTTGTGGGCAATCTCTTTAAGTTGCTCATCCAGACGTTCGTTGAGTTTTTTACTTTTAGAAAGTTCTGAACTTACTTGAGATTCTTTATCTCTAGTTCGTTTTTCAGCTTCACTGATTTTCTTATCCTTGGCCACGATGTGTTTTTCGTGTTCTGCTTTGAGTTCTAAGAATTTTTCCTTTGCCTGAAAAATCTTGTCTTTCTTAATATTTTCACCCTCTTTATGAGCGATTTTAATGATGCCTGAAGCTTCTTTTTTAGCTGCAGCAATGGTCTTAGAGGCCTTTCCTTTTTCTAGAATTTTTGCGATTGCAAATCCAATCACCAGGCCTACAATCCCAATAATTATTAGTGTACTATTATCCATTTGGTTTACTATTTATATAAAAAAAACCCACATCAATAGAAATGAACAAACTCCTATAAACAGGTTTTAGGTTAACAGAATGATCGGATTTCCAGTCAAGCAGGCATATCCTAACAATCTCGACTCACCTTTTTTAATTCATGTAACGTTGAGTTTGTCAAATAAGTATTAATGTGGGCAATAATTTTATTTTTAAAGAACGTATCTAATCCAAAACCTCATCCAAGATTGTGTGAAGTGCGTTTAAGCGTTCACGAGTTTGGTCCGACATCTGATCTTCATCGATCTGCTGTTGTTCCAATTTAGAGGCAAAATGCAAGGCACACATCGCCAATACATCTTGTTTATCTCTTACTGCATAATTCTTTTCAAAGTTCTTAGCAAGCTGCTCAATCTCTTTTGCAGCCTTTCTCAAACCTTCTTCTTGCTTAGGATGTATCGTCAATGGATACACTCTATCGGCAATGGAAAGTTTTATCTTTAACTTATCTGCCATTTTATGCAGAGAGCGAACCGATACAATGGTCCAACTCTTTTATTAATGTGTTAATCTTCAATTTAGCTTCGGTAGTGTTGTGATCACTGCCCAACATAGAATTAGCGAGTTTTAAAGCATTGTATTGGTCTTCCCAGTTTTTGAGCTCTTGCTCAAGATGCTTATTGTAATCCTTTAGGTTTTCTAGTTCAACACTCAACATATGATTCTTTTTTTCTTCACTGTTGAGTCTTTCAATCAATTTTTTCAACTTGATTTCTAGAGACGATACAAGGGACACAAAATCACTCATCTATAACTATGCGTTTTAACAAAAGTAGAGATTTCTACCGAATTATCATTGGTATTTAACACATATCTCTTTAGAGATTTAAAATTGTAATATTTAAAATACAATAGGTATTTGTTTCATCAATAATTTTTAAATTTAAAACTATGAGAAAAACCCTCTATCAATCTATTGTTGCTTTACTTCTGATGCTTCCAGTGAAAGCGCAGTTAATCAACAATCCACCACATTCACCTCTTAAGATTCCTTTGATCCTAGCAGGAAATTTTGGAGAATTAAGGACCAATCATTTCCACGCTGGATTAGACATCAAAACCTATCACAGAGAGGGCTTGTCTGTCCTAGCGATTAATCAGGGTTATGTTTCCAGAATTAAAATTTCGACTAGTGGCTATGGAAAGGCTCTGTATATTACTCATCCCAATGGTCTTACATCCGTTTATGCCCATCTTCAAAAGTTTTCACCAGAAATCGAACAGTATATTAAAGAATTACAATATCAAAAACAAAGCTTTGCAATTGAAACCTTTTTAAAGCCTGATCAATTTCCAGTTGAAAAAGGCCAACTGATTGCTTTCTCCGGAAACACTGGAGGTTCAACTGCCCCTCATTTACATTTTGAGCTCAGAGAATCTACAAATTCGAATCCTCAAAACCCCCTACTCTTCGATATCGATATCAAAGACACGAATCCACCAGTGCTACAAAAACTCTATGTCTATCCCATCAGCAGTGACGCTGTGATAAATAGAAGCGAACTCAAAGTTCAGATTCCTTTTAGCAGACAAAAAGACGGAAGTTATATCGCTACTAAGGTTTCTGCTAAAGGCCAAATCGGCTTTGGCATCAAAGCATATGATCGACAAGATTTGGCTGCAAATCACAATGGACTGTACAAGGTTGATCAACTTTTCAAAGATCAGCTACTTATGAGAATGCGTTTTAATCACTTTTCATTTGAAGACTCTAAACACATCAACACTCTGATGGATTACAAGCATTTAGTACGCTTTAGAGAACGCATCATGTTTTTGTTTAAAAAAGATTACAGTAACTTAGCGATCTATGAGCAATACCTCGATGACGGCATTATAAAAGTTGATCAAACCACCAAGGACACTCTTGAAATTCACCTTTTTGACGCAGCATCAAACAAAACTATTATTAAGGTCCCCATTGAATATCAAGAAATGGAGGCTGAAATCAAAAAGGAAAAATTAGATGGCGCTATCACTATAAATCCTCAGAATGAGAAGCATCTAAGTTTTTCAAATGTCAATGTTCATTTCAAAAAAAACACCTTTTACGAACCAGAAGATGTTCTCGTATTTTCGGAGACGAACCATTTAGAACTCAGTCCTGACAACCTTTATATAAAAACACCCATTAAAGTTGAACTTTCTTTAGATTCTATTGACGTGTCTTTACGACCATATGCTTTTTTAGGAATTAAAACTCGAGATCAGAGTTTTGCCTATGTCAATAATGAGCAAAAGGATGGAAAACTAATAGCAGGGATTAACAATATGGGGATTTATCAAATTAAATTTGACACTATTCCGCCTTCTATTAAGGCCAAAAACTTCAAAGATGGAGCGCTACTCAATTACTACAGCAAACTAATTCTCAAAACTGAAGATATTGAAAGTGGTATTAAATCCTTTGAAGGATATATTAACGACCAATGGATCTTATTAGAATACGAGCCTAAGGATCAAACCTTAACATATAATTTTGACGATAAAATTGCAGGGGACAACAATTCTTACCATCTTCGCGTAGTAGTTACTGATCAATTAAATAACAGCAAGGAGTTTCATGCCTATTTCAAGAAAAAGAAATAACAAACTTTATCGATTGAGCACACTGCTATTGATCTTAATAGCTTCTACCAAAGTGCTTGCTCAAAAGAATATTTATGAAAATATCAATTTCGAACAATTGAGTCAAAACCATAAATTATTGGCGATACTCCCCTTTTCTTCTCAAGTTAACTTGAGTACGAATATAGACTCCAAAACCAAAAAAAGCCTTGAAATCAATGAAGGAGAAGCTGTTCAAGATGCCTTGGAATCCTATTTTTTAAAGATTAAAAAACGTAAAAAAATCTCTGTTGATTTTCAGAACATTGAGCAAACCAACACTCTGTTAAGCAAGAATCATATCAATCATTCAAATATTGATTTGTACACCACCAAAGAACTCTGTGACATACTAGGGGTGGATGTCATCATCACTGGAAATATCGCTTTGAATGTTCTACTATCTAAGGGAGTTAGAGACGAAGATTTCTCATTGATGGATTACTTCTTAGGTAAGAGTTTTGGTAGAATAGCAATCAAACTCAGTGATGGAATCAGTGGTAAATTACTTTGGAAATACGAAAAAGACATCGATCGAAAAACAGGTAAGAATACCAAAGACCTCATCGATGCAATGATGCGATCCGCCGGAAGAAAATTTCCATACGAAAAAGAGGAATAAACTCTTAACCTAACAATTCCTTTAAAACCTCAACAACATAATCTACTTCTTCTCTAGTATTGTATTTAGAGAATGAGAATCGAAGGGCGGGAAACTCCAAAGCCTTTTCATCGAGTATCTGAGAAAGGACATGGGATCCTTTTTGACTTCCTGATTGACAAGCACTTCCTTTTGAACAAGCAATTCCCTTTAAATCTAGATTAAAGAGCAACAAACTAGCTTTTTCATTGACAATTGGAATTGAAACATTGACCATCGTATAGGTACTTTTGTCAAAATCTGCAGAAGTTCCATTAAAAACAACAGAAGGAACTTCTTTTGATAGTGTTTTGATAAAATAACGTTTAATTCCTTCGATATAAGTTCGCTCTTGCTGGTAGTTCTCTTGGGTTAATTGAAGTGCCTTTGCCATACCCACAATATTGTGAATAGATTCGGTACCAGCTCTGATCCCCTTTTCTTGAGAACCTCCACTGAATAGGGCCTTAATAACATGTCCCTTCCGAATATAGGCAAAACCAACTCCTTTGGGTCCGTGAAATTTATGTGCAGATACCGCCAGAAAATCAACTTTTTGTTTTTGTAAGTCCCACTGAAAATGACCTACGGATTGTACGGTATCTGAATGAAACAAAGCTCCGTATTGAGCTGAAAGATTTATAACCCTATCTAAATCCAATAAATTCCCAATTTCATTATTGACGTGCATTAGACTGATTAACACCTTCCCCTCTAAAGATTTTAGCAACTCTTCAAGCTGGTTTAAATCAGGTTCTCCTTTTGAGTTTAAATTCAAATTGTGAACCCTTACCAATCCCAGTTGTTCCAATTCGTCAAGCGTGTGAACCACAGCGTGATGTTCAATTCCAGTTGAAATAATATGCTCAACCCCCATATCTTTAACTGCTGATTTCAACACCAAATTATCTGCCTCAGTTCCCCCAGAAGTAAAAATGATTTCAGAGGAATGCGCATTGAGAGCTTTGGCAATATCTTTTCTCGCTTGTTCAACAATGGACTTCGAACTTCTTCCAAACCCATGAGTTGAAGAAGGATTCCCGAAATCTTCCATTAAAGACTTAGCCATCGCTTCTACGACTTCTTCTCGAACTGCTGTTGTTGCAGCATTGTCAAAATAAACTTTTCTAAACACTTTGAAAGATATTAATAGGTAACAAAATTAGTTAAATTGGACTTCTAAAGCTCCCCCAAATCCGTATTTTTGATATGAAGCATCCGTATAGGTCACTGAAGGATATTGACTGAGCAAAAATTCTAACTCTTTTTTTAATACTCCAGTACCATGTCCATGGATGAAAATAACTTTATTAATTTGTTTCGATTCAGCAAATTTAATCTGATGTTTAGCGGTATTGATTTGTAATTCAAGAATGTCATACGTATCCATTCCCTTGGAGTGACTTGTCAACTTTTCGATATGAAGATCTACCTCCAAAATTGTTTTTGATTTAAGTCTCTCAATCGTGCTCTTCTTTTTTTGATGAGAATCATTTTTAATTTTCTTAGCATTGAATACTTGCTGATTCGTCACTGATATTTCGTTAGCTATTTTAACGATTTCTTTACTAGAATAAGAAAAACTCAACCCATCTCGTGTTTCTATCACGATTCGATCTCCTGAAACATCACTAATGATTCCTTCGATTTTTTCATCGATAACCGATACTTGATCTCCTATTTTAAACATATCTGATTGTTTAATTTATGGTTCTTAAAATTAATAACTATTTTTACTTTAGAGTATTTATAATGATGGAAACTATATTAAACCAATTCATGCTACCATGTCTCAACAAGTCCTATTTTGGAGTTGAATGTATGGGATGTGGTTTACAACGTTCTTTAGCTCTGATTATAGAAGGAAGCTTTGTCGAAGCTTTTTATATGTATCCTGCTATCTATAGTCTCGTTGCCCTTTTTGGAAACATTGCTTTTCAAATGTTTATCAGTTATAAATACGCAAATACCATTACCAACATTCTATTGATCATCACAGGAATTATGGTGCTGAGCAACTATATTTTAAAATTCATACCATGAACAAAATACCAAACTCAACCACTGCATTAGTACTCGGAATTTTAGCCTTTGTAGGTTGCTGTTGTTTTACGGGATTCTCTGGGATTCTACTTTCAGGAATAGCACTCTACCTAGTAAAAAAAGGAGAAGAGATTTATGCAGAAAATCCTGAAGCTTACGACAACTACAAACAACTTAAAACTGCTAAGGTGGTAGCCATTATAGCTTTAATACTAAGTGCCATCATGGCTGCTTTTTATATTATATTAAAGGCTCAGGGAATAGACGAACAGTCGATTCAAATGATGTTGGAAGAATTACAAGCACAACAATAGTCTAGAATTATACAACTAAAATCAACGATGCTGCACTACATAACCTATGAAAATCCAAAATCCACCGAGTGGGTGACTTTTGTACATGGAGCAGGAGGAAGTTCTTCGATATGGCATCATCAATTAAGAGATTTATCTAAGGAATTTAATTTACTATTAATTGATTTAAGAGGGCATGGAAAGTCAAAATTTAATTTCAGTGACTCACTCAACAAAGAGTATACATTCGAGGCCATATCAAACGACATACTCGATGTTTTAGATCAAATAAAAATTAAATCCTCTCATTTTATAGGTGTTTCTCTAGGAACTATTTTAATAAGACAAATAAGCGAAACAAATCCACATCGAATCAAATCTATGATCTTAAGTGGTGCTATTGTTAAGTTAAACTTGAAATCGCGGCTCTTGATGAAATTTGGAAACATCTGTAAATCGATCGTTCCCTACCTCTGGTTATACCGACTATTTGCCTATATCATCATGCCTAAGAACAATCACAAAAAATCTCGATTACTGTTTGTTCGCGAAGCAAAAAAATTGGCTCAAAAAGAATTTATAAGATGGTTTAGATTAACCTCAGAACTCAAACCACTACTTAAATTATTTAGACAAATTGAAGTTAATGTTCCTACACTGTATCTGATGGGAGCACAAGACTATATGTTTTTACCCAGTATAAAAGAAATTGCAGAAAAACACAAATACTCTAAGCTGGAAATCGTCCCCAATTGCGGTCATGTTGTGAATGTAGAACAACCCAAAATATTTAATTCCATATCGATTCGATTCCTCAAAAATCAAATAAAATAAGACATCATCAATGCAAGAACCTGCTTTAAACGTATATAAACAACCATTAGAGACCTGTTCACTTAACCCCATGACCGGATCCTTTCGCGATGGATGTTGCAATACTGGGTTCTATGATGCAGGTACACATACGGTTTGTGCAATTGTAACGGAGGAGTTTTTACAATTCTCAAAATCTAGAGGAAATGATTTGACCAGAGATTATCCGCAATACAATTTCAAAGGACTGAAAGCGGGTGACCGATGGTGTCTGTGCGTCTCTCGATGGATGGAAGCTCACAAAGCAGGAGTAGCACCCAAGATTAATTTAAAAGCGACACACCTCAAAACATTAGACTATGTGGATCTACAAACTCTTGAAACTTATCACACCAATAACTGACTTTTAAATCTTAAAGTTTTCTAAAAAATAACTGATTTTTTTAAATTTAGAATCATTATTAAATACTTTCGTTATGTGTTGCTGTGACAACAGCAAAAGTTTAACTTAATATAGAAAGGAGGTGCTTTATGTCTTATGAAAATTCTGAGAGGAGTGTAAGTATTAAAGTGTCTTTTTCATGCAACTTGTAATACGCACTCCTTTTTATGTACAAAGCAGACCGATGGGTCTGCTTTTTTTAATTTCGTATTAATGGAACAGTCCCTCAAAAAATACATTGCAATTCTCATCCGTTTTCGTGTTTGGATTCTTGGAGTTATAGCATTTTGGATGTTGATGAGCACCTATTTGATCCTCAATAATTTAACGATTGACAATTCTCTTTCAATCTGGTTTTTAGATGACGATCCCCAGTATCAAGAATATACCAATTATCAAAAAGAGTACGGTTCTGATGAAATCATCGTTGGAATGATTCCCCTACAAGAGGAACTGAATCAAGCTATCATCTATCAACTTAAAAAGACACATCAGCAACTCGAAGTATCCGATTTTGTAGCTGAAAGTTTTAGTGTCGCAAAGGCTACATATCCTGTTATTTCATCATCAAAGTTAATCCTCGCTCCATTATATGATTCCAAGCGATCTACTAAAAGCAGTAATCAATTATTTAAAGATTTTTCCGTACTGACCAATCAATTGATCTCTGAGGATCAAAAAAATCTATTCATCTATATTCAATTAAATCCAACACCTGAAATTGAATCCAAACGTGCAGAGTTAGTAAATCAAATCACTGCAATTTTCGCATCGAATTTTGATCAGTATCATTTAAGTGGCCCCCCTATTTTAAACAATGCCTACAATACAGAAATCTTTAATGAAAGTATTTGGTTCGGAGTCATGACTATACTACTGATTAGTTTACTGCTATTTTTACTACTCCCTCATATCAAATACCTGCCCATTGCGCTGGCATCGATCTCCGCACCAATTGTGATTCTCTTTGGTATCACCTCATATATGGGATATCAACTGAACATGATTTCTATGTTAATACCTACGATACTCCTAGTTTACGGTGTGTCTGATAGTATTCACATTACCAATATTTTTCATAAAGAATCTCAAAAGGCACATCAATTACCATTAGTTGATCGCATTGTAATGATGCTTCGAAAAAGCATTGTACCCTGTAGTATCACCACTCTAACTACAATGATCAGTTATATTGCACTCTATCTCTCGCCATTACCTGCTTTTAATGACATGGGGTTTTTGAGCAGTTTGGGGCTCTTTTTGAGTTTTGTTTTTGTATATCTTATCAATGTGATTGGATTTAGTTACCTCCAAACTTCACCCCAGAATAAACTTTCTGAAAAGCGGATTTTTGATCACTTTACAGAGCCACTTCTAGAGGGTGTTAATAGACTTACAAAAATTCATAGAAAATCTATTATCAGCGGCTTCACTATCATTTTATTGGCAAGTATTCTATCTATTGCAGGTATATCAATTGACACGAGATCATTAGACTTATTAGCCGATGGATCTACAAAACGTGATTTAGAACTTATTGAGCATCAACTTCACGGAAGCTCGCGAATTCAATTAACGATCCATGCTGATTCAGCAGCTCAATTGTTGAATGCATCTACATTTGAAAAACTTCGGTTATTTGAAAATAGCATTGCAAAAAACAAAAATATCAACACACCTATTTCGCTGGTGAGTCTTCAAGATTTTATCAACAAACGATATCCCCAACTTTCAAATCAATCCATCGATCAAAAAAAGATTATTGAAACTTTTGAAAACACAAAAGAGTCCTCAACGTTTTATAATTTTTTAGGCGCTCAGGGGCGAGAGTTACTGATGACTTTAAACGTGCCCCAATTAAACACCAAAGAGTTAAAATTGTTGATTGAATTTATAGAAGGTGATTTTAATAAAATTTTCAAAAATACGGGGATCCAATTGAAATTTAATGGTTTTGCAGTCTTGTATTCCAAACTCAACGAATTCATTCTTGAAACACAATTAAAATCATTTTTATTTGCATTTATAGCAGCATACCTATGCTTGTTATTTTTTGTAAAGAAAATTAAAACTGCCTTTTTAATCTTGATCCCAAATATCATCCCTATCGGATTCGTATTGATGACTATGAGTTTTTTTGACATCCCTATTGATGTAACGACCGCAATGATTACTCCAATCATGCTTGGAATCATTATGGATGACAGTATTCATCTGTTGTATAATTTTAGAAGGTTTCGAGTTGAATCACACTCCATGGAAATTAGTATTAATCAATCAATTCACTACACAGGAAAAGCACTTTTAGGTTCTACCATAGCGCTCACAGGAGGATTTTTAGTTATCGCTACCAGTTCTGTACCCTCTGTTCAAAATTTTGGAATTCTTTGTACCATCACTGTAATAACAGCTCTTATCAGTGATTTTCTATTATTACCTGCACTTCTCAAGAGCTCATTGTCAAATTCAATTTAAAAAGTAATTTTTTTTTTGTTTATTATTGTGTAAATAATACAATTAAAAAACAAATGAACCAAACGTACTTAACCCCTATTGCTGTTGTAATCCTACTGTTCACAACTTCGATTACCTTAGCCCAAAAGAAAAAACCACTTCCAATTATCGATGTACACGTACATGCAATGAATGTACGACCTGGCGGATCAGACCTTTGTCCATGGTTTTTAAGCGATATGCCTGGTGGTGATCCACACAAAGATGCCCCTGCATTTTTAAAAGAGGGATGTGCTGACCCCCTACCCGTTGCTCAATCAACAGAGGAATACGAGCGTTTGCTTTTAGAAGAAGCAGAGCGTTTGAATGTGACTTATGTGATTAGTGGGGATGCTCATATCATACACCGAATGAAAAACAAGGCACCAAAAAGAATTATTCCTTCCTTAGGAATAAGTAATGCGAATCAAATGACACCAGAGGCATTTAAAGATTCTATCAGTTCGGGGTTTTATAAAGTAATGGGGGAAGTTGCTCCTCAATACCAAGGAATGTCTCCAAGTGATATAAGTCTTGATGAATACTTTGCAATCGCTGAAGAACTTCAAATTCCAGTTGGAATCCATATGGGAACTGGAGGAAATGGAACCATCAACATTACAAATCCAAAATACAGAGCTTCGTTGGGACGTCCATTCTTACTTGAAGACATGCTGGCGAGACATCCCAAATTAAAAATATGGGTGATGCATGCTGGATACCCGATGGTGGATGAAATGATTGCTCTTATGGGAGCTAATGCCTATGTTTATGTTGATGTTGCTGGATTTATATGGAGCTATCCCAAAGCGGAAGTTCACGCCTATATCAAAAGATTAGTACAAGCTGGATTTGGAAAAAGAATCCTTTATGGAACCGATTTAATGATGTGGCCAGGTCTTCTAAAAACATCCATAGGTCTTATTGAAAATGCAGGCTATTTATCGCACGATCAAAAGAGAGATATTTTCTTTAACAATGCCGTTCGCTTCTTCAATTTAGATCCAAAAGACTTTGAATAAGAAGTAGAATTCACAAAAGAATGTCATAAAAAAAGCAGATCGATAGATCTGCTTTTCTATTTAAACTATATCGTGATTCTATTCGAAATTCTCTAGTGTTTTTGTAATGATTGAAACACAATCTAACAATTGTTCTTTAGTCATCACTAGCGGTGGTGCAAATCGAATAATATTTCCGTGTGTTGGTTTTGCTAAGAGACCGTTTTCTTTTAAAGCGACACAGATGTTCCAAGCCGTTTCACTTTCTTCAGTGTCATTGATCACAATAGCATTTAATAAGCCTTTACCCCTTACTTTAAGTACTATAGTTGAGTTGTCGATGTACTTTTGAAGCTCAGCCCTAAATAGTGTTCCTAGATCGAAAGCGTTTTGAGCAAGCTGCTCTTCTTTTACTACTTCTAGGGCTGCAATACCAACGGCAGCAGCTACTGGGTTTCCACCAAAAGTAGAACCGTGTGAACCAGGAGTGATGACTTCAATGATATCGTTATTTGCAAATACTCCAGAAATAGGATATGCTCCTCCTGAGATGGCCTTTCCTAAAATCAATACATCTGGCTTCACTTCTGGAGCTCCACTACAATGGCGATTATCACAACTACAATTACCACAGGTGGCAAGTAATTTACCTGTTCTTGCAATACCCGTTTGAACCTCATCAGCAATAAAAAGTACACCATGAGCTTCACAAAGTGCTTTTGCCTGAATTAAATAATTTTCATCTGGGACATATACCCCAGCTTCTCCTTGAATAGGCTCTACAAGAAATCCAGCTACATGTTCATTTGAAGCTAAAGTCTCTTTTAAAGCAGTGGTATCATTGTAAGGTATTCTGATAAATCCTGAAGTAAATGGACCAAAGTTTGTTAGAGCTACTGGATCGTTTGAAAAGGAAACAATGGTTGTAGTTCTTCCGTGAAAATTGTTTTCACAAACAATAATCTTTGCAGCATTTTCTGGAATTCCCTTTTTCTCATAGGCCCATTTTCTACACAATTTAATGGCCGTCTCAACAGCTTCAGCTCCAGTGTTCATAGGTAGCATTTTGTCAAAACCAAAAGTCTTAGTAGCGTATTTTTCAAATTGTCCTAACTTATCATTATAGAAAGCTCTGGATGTTAAACTAAGTGTTTTTGACTGCTCTATCAAAGCATTGACAATTTTTGGATGACAGTGACCTTGATTTACTGCTGAATATGCAGATAAAAAATCGTAGTATTTTTTTCCTTCTACATCCCAAACATAAACACCTTCTCCCTTAGAAAGAACTACGGGAAGTGGATGGTAATTATGGGCTCCAAATTGATTTTCTAATTCAATTGCTGTCTTAGAACTAAGAATTTCTGATTGGTTCATAAATAAAAATAATTAGTATTGAACTTTAACAATTCCTTCTTTTTTTGGAGAGAAATCATCCACCGTTCCAAAAATACAATAATAAAATTGTTTTGAAAGGACTCCTAGGCTAACAAAAAGATTTATTTTTGCCTATGCGAAAAAAGAAAGCTAAACAAATATTTGAGTCTCTCGAAGTAGTAGATACAGCTGCTAAAGGAAAAACCGTAGCAAAAGCTCCTGATGGCAAAGTGGTGTTTTTAAACAATGCTGTACCTGGAGATATCGTAGATGTTGAAACCTATAAAAAGCGTAAAGCTTATTACGAAGGAAAAGTGACTCACTTTCACAAGTTGTCAGAAAAGAGAACGGATCCTGAATGTGAACATTTTGGAGTATGTGGGGGATGTAAGTGGCAACATATTTCCTATGAACATCAATTGTTTTACAAGGAGAAAGAAGTAAGAAACAATCTAACTAGATTAGGAAAGATCGAAGTAGAACATTACCTGCCAATTTTGGGATCTGCTGCGATATACAATTACAGAAATAAGATGGAGTTTTCTTTTTCTTCTCATCGCTGGCTCTCTTATGAAGAGATTAATTCTAGTAAAGAACTTACCAATAGAAATGCCCTTGGATTTCATATTCCAGGAATGTGGGATAAAATTTTAGACATTCAAAAATGTCATCTTCAAGAAGATCCTTCAAACCAAATTCGCAATGCGCTCAGAAAATACGCATCAGAGAATCAGCTTACGTTTTACAACCTAAGAGAGCACAAGGGATTACTTAGAACATTAATGATTCGAACAGCAAGTACTGGTGAATTAATGGTATTAGTTCAGTTTGGAGCTCATGAACCAAAAAACATCGATTTGGTTCTTAATTTTCTAAAAAATACGTTCCCTGAAATAACATCCCTTCTCTTTACTGTTAATCAAAAACAAAACGACAGTATCTACGATCTGAACATTCAAACCTTTTCGGGCAGAGAGTACATTCTTGAAAAGATGGAAGGTTTACAGTTTAAGATTCAAGCGAAATCTTTTTATCAAACCAACTCTAAACAGGCATACGAACTCTACAAGATTGCTAGAAACTTCGCTGCTTTAACTGGTGATGAGATTGTTTATGATCTCTATACAGGAACTGGAACCATTGCTCAATTTGTAGCTAAAGATGCCAAAAAAGTCATCGGAATTGAATCTGTGGAAGATGCGATCAAAGACGCTAAATCTAATGCAGAGATCAATAATATAGAAAATGTAGAATTCTATGTTGGGGATATGAAAAATGTCTTTAGTGATTCATTTATCGAAACTCACGGAGCTGCTGATGTCATTATCACGGACCCACCTAGAGTTGGAATGCATAAAGATGTGGTCGATCAACTCATAAAGGCGAATCCAACGCGCATCGTGTATGTGAGTTGTAATTCAGCAACACAAGCGAGAGATCTCGATTTGTTACGAGATCACTACAAAGTAATCAAGTCCCAAGCAGTTGATATGTTTCCACAGACACATCATGTAGAAAATGTTGTACTTTTAGAGAAAATATAAGCTCACACATGCGACAGATAGCTTCAATACTTATTCTATTTTTTGGTTTATTGTCGATGAATTCCTGTGAAAAAGACGATATATGTATTGCTGGAGACACTCCTAAACTCAGAATCGGATTTTACGACAGCAATGATACAGCATCAGCAAAAGAACCTACTGATTTGGTGATTATTGGAAAAGATAAATCAACCGCTTTGAGCAAAATGGTTCCGTCCGATAATACTGGATATGAATTGTTGATTCCTTTAAATCCGAGTGAAAATTCAAGTTCCTATTATTTATTTAGAAATGCTTCTATCGTCGATGGCATCCTCAATGGTGAAGTTGAATTATTGACGATTAGTTATGCTCTCAAAGCAGTCTATGTATCGAAAGCATGTGGTTATATTGCCAATTTTGAGCAATTGAAGATCGATCGAGAACTAAATCAGAGCTGGATTCAAAATTTCCGCATTGAAAATTCAAGTGTAACAAATGAAAATGAAGTCCATGTTAAGATCTATCACTAGTCTATTATTTTTTCTGGCTTCAACTTTTGTTCTTGCACAAGAGACTGTAGCTAATTCTACCTTTAAAGATTCTACTACTCAAATGGAATCTTATGGAATCAAGATCAATTTAGATTTGAGCAAAAAATTATTAGAACTCAAAAACAAGGATTATTCAGGTTTTGAATTGGGTGCTGATTTTAGATTAAATCAATGGTGGTATCTCGCTGCAGAGCTAGGTGAAGAAACCAAAACTGTATTTGAAGATACTTATAACTACACCTCATCTGGTTCTTATTTTAAAGTTGGTGGTGATTACAATAATTATGAAAATTGGTATGGGATGTATTCCATGATAACATTTGGTTTGCGATTCGCTCACGCCTCTTACTCTCAAACTTTAAACGATTTTGACTTCTACAACACAGATCGCTACTGGAACTCTGAAAGTTTTGATCCCTCGAGATTAAATCTTAATCCTATTGAAGGATTATCTGCTTCATGGCTAGAACTCGTATTGGGAATTAAAACAGAACTCTTTTCAAATATTTATTTGGGGGGATCTATTAGAATTGGAATGTTATTAGCACATGACAACAGTCTGAGTTACCCCAATAATTGGGTTCCTGGATTTAAAAATATCACAGAAGATTCGAAGTTTGGAGCGAGTTACAACTATACCTTAAGTTATTTGATTCCACTTTTTGAAAAGCCTCGAAAGCACAAAAAAGAAAAAGAATTTTTTCCAACCGATGGAGTTGAAGAAGTCGATTTAAACAACAACAGAGGATTCAATACAAGGAATTAAATCATGCAAAAGTTCAAAGCCGTTCTGTATAATTTTATATGTTTTGCGATCCTGTTCTTTGGATTTAGATCCCTCCTTTTTGAATGGATTGTTTCATCTTCGCTGACAGCTACACTTATCGCCGCAATATTCTCAATGGTATTAAGCCCAAAATTCGCAAGTGTAGAGACTGAAAAAGGCAGAAAACTCTTCGTTAAGATTCCGTTTGTAAAAGAGGTCATAGAACTTTAGTCTCTTCTCTTTTTACTTCCATGGTACATATCGTAACACACCAATCTGGACTCCAACTGAGAATTATAAAGCTTAATTTTTCTTGATGTTTTTAAGCCCACATGTTTTAAAGCATCGAGGTTGGAACTAATCAACCAAGCCTGAGTACCAGTATAGGATTTTTTAAGAGTATCACCAATAGAGGCGTAAAACGCTTCCATGTCGATACTGAGTCGTTCACCATAGGGAGGATTAAACACCATATGTAGGGGTCCTTCAGTAGCTTTTTTGGATTCAAAAAAGGAAGTTTGCTCCACTGTGATATACTCCGACAAATTAGCGTTTTCAGCGTTTTCAATAGCTTTTCGAACTGCTGAGGGTGCTTTGTCGTAACCTTTGATGGTATAGTAAAAATCCTTGACCTTATTTAAGCTGGTCTCTACAATTTTTTGATAGAGTTCAGAATCAAAATCCTTCCATTTTTCAAACGCAAATCCCTTTCTGTTGATGTTGGCAGGTATATTACAAGCGATCATCGCTGCTTCGATTAAAAAAGTACCACTACCACACATGGGATCTAAAAAATGACCTCTTCCATCCCAACCACTTAACAGTAAGATTCCAGCTGCTAATACCTCGTTAATTGGAGCGATATTAGTTGCGGTTCTATAGCCTCTATGATGAAGTGAACTACCAGAAGAATCGAGTGATAGGGTACAGTGATTTCTCTGAATGTGAAGATTGAACTTGACATCGGGATTCTTGAGGTCGATACTCGGTCTACGCCCTGTTTTCTTACGAAACTTATCGACAATAGCATCCTTTGCTTTTTGAGAAACATACAGTGAATGAGAAAACAAATCCGTAGCCAAAGTGGTATCAATGGCAAAACTTTGATCTTCACTTAAATAGTGTTCTAAGGCCAATGAATAGACTTGTTTATAGAGATCTTCTTCATTGCGAACTCTAAATTCATAGATGGGCTTGATTATTTTTATCGCCGTTCTCAAATTGAGATTCGCCTTGTACATAAAACCGTTATCCCCTTCAAAACTCACATTTCTAACACCGATTTCAGTCTTTGATGCACCAAGAGCTCTGAGCTCCTTTTCCAAAAGCTCCTCAAACCCATAAAGGGTTTTAGCAATCATCTTAAAATTATTGTTCTGTCTCATAGCAAACTATTTGGCAAAAATACGCTAATTTTATCCCATATTCATCACAGAGTGAAAACCAATTTTATCAATGCTTCTAATTGCACCTTTTTTAGCGGTACTTATCAGTTTTTTTATCGCAAACAGTTTGAAGCCCAAAAACAAAAACATCATTGCTTTAAGTCTTTCTTTTAGCGGTGCTTTCTTACTTTCAATCATCATTTTTGAACTCCTACCACAAGTATACGAAAGTGCTGATTCTAAGACGATCGGGTTGTTTATTGCTTTGGGTATTTTACTACAAATTATTTTGGAATTTTTATCAAAAGGGGCGGAACACGGGCATTTTCACCTCGACAAAAAATCCAATTCTATTCCAGTGTTGCTTTGGATCTCACTTTCTATACACGCCTTTATAGAAGGGATTCCACTCGAATCAGATTCAGGTCTTCTTTACGCAATTATAATTCACAAATTAGTGATCGTTTTTATTTTAAGCATGTTCTTAATTGATTCTCAAACCCGTTTTTTAAAATCAATATGCCTAATTACCATCTTCGCGTTAATGACTCCATTGGGTTCTTTCACTATGGAATATCTGAACAGCTTCCCTCAATTAGTATTAGCATCAAATTCATTGGTAATTGGAGTGTTGTTACACATCTCTACAGTCATACTATTCGAGAGTTCTGACGGTCATAAATTCAATATTAAAAAAATCCTTGTCATTGCACTGGGAATCACAATTGCCTACCTATTTGCATAAGCCTCAATACTTAACTGAAAATTAATTGTTTCCTTGGAGTCAAGAGCTTATCTTTGCTCACTGAAATTTATTGCGCACTATGATTAAAATTACCTTACCTGATGGAACTCAAAAGGAGTTCAAAAAAGGGAGCACACCGATGGACGTTGCTATGAACATTAGCGAAGGATTAGCTCGAGCTGTTATTTCAGCACGTTTTAACAATGAGACTATAGAAGCCGTAACCCCGCTTGAAGTTGATGGTTCTCTGGTACTATACACCTGGAGAGATAAGGAAGGTAAGAAAGCTTTTTGGCATTCGAGTTCACACATCATTGCTCAGGCATTAGAAGAATTATACCCAGGAGTAAAACTCACTATCGGTCCTGCAATCGAAAATGGATTTTACTACGACGTAGATTTACCTGAAGGAAAAGTCATTTCTGAAAAAGACTTTCCAACGATTGAAAATAAAGCATTGGAAATCGCTAGAGGAAAACACGACTTTAAAATGCGAGAAGTATCTAAAGCTGACGCTTTAGCAAAATACAAGTCTGAAGGCAATGAGTTTAAGGTAGAACTGATCGAAAACTTAAACGACGGAAAAATTACCTTCTGTGACCACGACACCTTTACAGATCTTTGTCGAGGTGGACATATTCCAAATACAGGGATTGTAAAAGCGATCAAAATTCTCAGTGTAGCTGGTGCTTACTGGCGAGGTGATGAAAAAAAGAAACAGCTCACTCGTGTTTACGGAATTTCATTCCCCAAGCAAAAAGACCTCACTGAATATTTAGCTCTTCTAGAAGAAGCGAAGAAAAGAGATCATAGAAAGCTAGGAAAAGAATTGGAACTCTTTACGTTTTCTCAAAAAGTGGGACAAGGACTACCCCTTTGGCTCCCTAAAGGTGCAGCACTTCGCTCTCGTTTAGAAGACTTTTTAAAGAAAGCTCAAAAACAAGCTGGATATGAAATGGTAGTAACCCCTCATATCGGACAAAAAGAACTTTATGTAACCTCAGGTCATTACGCTAAATACGGAGAAGACAGTTTTCAGCCCATCAAGACTCCGAAAGAAGATGAGGAGTTTTTATTAAAACCGATGAACTGTCCTCATCACTGTGAAATATACAACACAAAGCCTTTTAGCTATAGAGAACTTCCAAAGCGCTATGCGGAATTTGGAACGGTATACCGCTATGAACAATCTGGAGAACTTCACGGTTTAACTCGTGTAAGAGGATTTACTCAAGATGACGCTCATATTTTCTGTACGCCCGACCAATTAGATCAAGAGTTTAAAAATGTGATCGATTTATCGCTTTACGTACTCGGATCGCTTGGTTTTGAAAACTTTACGGCTCAAGTATCGGTTCGTGATTTAGACAATCCAGATAAGTATATTGGATCAGTTGAAAACTGGGAAAAAGCTGAAAATGCAATTATCAATGCAGCTAAAGAAAAAGGACTGGACTATGTGATTGAATCTGGTGAAGCAGCTTTTTATGGACCTAAACTCGATTTTATGGTTAGTGATGCTTTAGGAAGACAGTGGCAATTAGGTACCATCCAAGTAGATTACAACCTTCCTGAGCGCTTTGATCTCACCTATAAAGGAAGTGATAATGAGCTACATAGACCCGTAATGATCCACAGAGCACCTTTTGGTTCTATGGAACGTTTTATCGCTTTATTGCTGGAACATACCGGTGGAAATTTCCCACTTTGGCTCATTCCTGAGCAAGCAATTATTTTACCTGTGAGCGAAAAACATGAAAAATATGCTGAAAAAGTTTTAAATTCACTAGAAAATCACGAAATTCGCGGCCTCATAGACTCTAGAAACGAGACTATTGGGAAGAAAATTAGAGAGGCAGAAATGAGTAAAATCCCATTCATGCTTGTCGTAGGTGATCAGGAAGCTGAAAATAACAGCCTTTCCATACGAAGACACGGGGGTGAAGATTTAGGATCAATATCCGTTGAAGCCTTCGCAGAAATAGTAAATAAAGAAATAAATTCGACTTTAAAGTCATTTAAATAAGTTTAACTTAAATCGTTTAGCCATAGCAATAAAAAGACGAAATAATAATTTCAGACAACGAAGAGAGATTACTAATCCTCACAATATTAACGAAGACATTAAAGTACGCGAAGTACGATTGGTCGGAGATAATGTAGAGGTTGGTGTTTACAGCACCAGAGATGCATTAAATCAAGCCAAAGAACAAGGGTATGATTTAGTGGAGATATCTCCAAAAGCTGATCCACCAGTTTGTAAGATTATGGATTACAAAAAGTTTCTTTACGAGCAAAAGAAACGAGAAAAGGTATTAAAGGCTAAAGCGACTAAAGTAGTAATTAAAGAGATTCGATTTGGACCACAAACCGATGATCACGATTACGAGTTTAAAAAGAAACACGCAGAAAAGTTTTTAAAAGACGGAGCTAAATTGAAAGCATACGTATTTTTTAAAGGACGCTCTATCGTGTATAAAGATCAAGGTGAAATTTTACTTTTAAAATTAGCCTCGGAATTGGAAGAAATAGGAAAGGTTGAACAAATGCCTACACTAGAAGGTAAACGTATGACCATGTTCATTGCACCCAAGACCAACAAGAAAAATTAAGTGAGTTTTAATTATAAATAGGAAGAAGATGCCTAAAATGAAAACAAAATCCAGTGCTAAAAAGCGTTTTAAGCTTACAGGTTCTGGTAAAATCAAGAGAAAGCACGCTTTTAAAAGTCATATTTTGACTAAAAAGTCTAAAAAGCGTAAGCTAGCTTTGACACATTCGGGACTCGTTCACGACAATGATGTCAATTCAATCAAAGAACAATTGCGTTTAAAATAATCGCAACTGAGGTAATTATTAACCCTGGAGTTAGGCTCAAAAAAGTGCTATAGCCGCCTACTACAAAAAACAATTTAAATTATGCCAAGATCAGTAAATTCAGTAGCTTCAAGAGCTAGAAGAAAAAAAGTAATGAAGCAGGCCAAAGGATTCTTCGGAAGAAGAAAGAACGTTTGGACTGTAGCAAAAAATGCTGTTGAGAAAGCGATGCTTTACTCTTACAGAGATAGAAGAAACAAAAAACGCACATTCCGTGCACTTTGGATCACTCGTATCAATGCAGCAGCAAGACTAAATGGAATGTCTTACTCAGAGTTTATGGGAAAAGTTAAAGCTAACAACATCGAGTTAAACCGAAAGGTATTAGCAGATTTAGCGATGAACCACCCAGAAGCTTTTAAAGCAGTTGTAGAAAAAGTTAAATAATAACTCTGATTGAACTCACTTACAAAACCCGTACAAATTGTACGGGTTTTTTTATCTTCACATTTTAAAATGAACCTATGAACTTACCTGACTTTTCATCGATAAAAATGGTCGTATCTGATATGGACGGTACACTCCTCAACAGCGAACATCAGGTGAGTGATCAATTTTTTGAACTATTTGAAGAATTAAAAGACAAAGGGGTTCTTTTTGTAGCTGCTAGTGGAAGACAATACGATTCCATTGTAGAAAAACTTCAACCCATCTTTGATCACATCTACTTTATTGCAGAAAACGGAGGAATGATCAAAAAGAATGATCAAGAACTGATATATATAGCCTTCCCAAAAGAACTAGTTGAAGAGCCCATTGAATTACTAGAAAGACATACCGATATCAATACAGTCCTCTGCACTAGAAAAAGCGCCTACATCCGTTCAGATCAAAAACACTTTAAAAAATTTGTAGACGAGTACTATACCACGACGAATTATATCGACACCTTATATGAATGTCCAGAGGAAATCATCAAAATTGCCCTCTATCACGTTGATGGATCAGAAAAAAATATCTATCCTAAAGTCAAACAGTTTGAAGATCGTCTTCAGGTTAAAATATCGGGACCCAATTGGGTTGATTTATCCCATTTGAACTGCAATAAAGGCTATGCACTTCGAACACTTCAACAGCACTTGGGCATTTCAAAAGAACAGACGATGGTCTTTGGTGATTACAACAACGACCTTGAAATGTTTTCAGAGGCCAAATACGCTATTGCCATGGAAAATTCTCATCCAAATCTCTTAAAAGCAGCAACTCATCAAACGAGTTCCAACAATGATTTTGGAGTAGAAAAAGTACTTAAAAAACTTATTAGAGACCTCTCTTAGAAGGGCACTTCTGAATCATCGTCTGATGTGTCAAAAGCATCGTTAGTCGACGGGAAATCCTTTGTGGTAAATGGATTATCTTCATTGGCGTTCATCTTAGATTGAAACTCAAAAGGAGAATCAAACGTATCCAAATTATCAAACTTACCAAGACTTCCAACAAACTTCAATCGAATTTCATCGAGACCTCCATTACGGTGCTTCGCTATAATAAATTCAGCTTGACCTGCAGTTGGAGAGCGTTCCTCATCATCCCATTCGTCAATCTTGTAGTACTCAGGCCTGTAGATAAATGATACGATATCGGCATCCTGCTCAATCGCTCCAGATTCCCTCAAATCTGATAGCACCGGTCTCTTGGAGCCTCCTCTAGTTTCAACGGCACGAGACAACTGAGAAAGTGCAATTACGGGCACATTGAGTTCCTTTGCTAATGCTTTGAGGTTTCTAGAGATGGTAGAAATTTCTTGTTCTCTATTTCCTCCCTTGGTATTGACTCCAGCAGACATCAATTGCAAATAATCAATTATGATTAATTTGATATTTTTTTGAGAAGCTAAACGTCTCGCCTTTGCTCTCAAATCGAAAATAGAGAGTGAAGGAGTATCATCAATATACAATGGTGCAGACTCTAAAGCTTTCACCTTTACATTGAGTTGTTCCCACTCGTGTTTCTCTAATTTACCTGTTCTGAGTTTTTCAGAAGAAAGACCTGTTTCAGAAGAAATTAAACGAGTGATCAACTGCACTGATGACATCTCTAAAGAAAAGAAAGCAACACCTATATTAGAATTTACAGCAATATTTCTTGCCATTGAAAGCGTAAGCGCTGTTTTACCCATACCTGGACGTGCAGCCACAATGATTAAATCTGAAGGTTGCCAACCAGAGGTTAATTTATCGAGTTTATCAAAACCTGATGGAATTCCACTGAGTCCTTCTTTATTAGAGATCTCTTCAATTCTCTTTTTAGCTTGAATTACTAAATTTTGAGCCGTCTCTGCAGATTTTTTGATATTGCCTTGAGTGACATCGTATAATTTAGATTCTGCCTCATCCAATAGATCAAATACATCAGTCGCATCCTCATAAGCAGATTCGATAATTTCATTCGAAATCTTAATTAGCGAACGCTGTATATACTTTTGTAAAATGATACGTGAGTGAAACTCAATATGAGCTGAAGAAGCCACTTTTTGGGTCAAACTAACCAAATAATACTCCCCTCCTACGGATTCGAGTTTTCCATCAGTCTTTAATTGGTCTGAAACGGTTAATAAGTCAATCGGATCAGAGGATTCAAAAAGCTTTATAATAGCTTCGTAGATGTATTGATGCGCTTGTTTGTAAAAGGCCTCTGGTTGAAGTATATCGATGACCTCGTCAACACCTTTTTTATCAATCATCATAGCCCCTAACACAACTTCCTCTAAATCAAGAGCTTGAGGTGGAATTTTTCCGCGTTCCAAGTTGACTAAGGAAGCTTTTGACAAATTTCGTTCTATGGTTGGTTTTAATTTTTCCACTAATGCTAATGTATACTATTTTTATGCTTAAGCTAATTATTTAAAGAGCTGGATATCAACCACTCTTTAACAATTGAACTGTTGATAACTTCGAATTATTGTTTATAACCCTAAAAAAAACCGACTTCAAAAGAGTCGGTTGATTTAAAAGAGTTGATAATGAGAGTTTTAGTCTTTAAAGGATCCCATCTCAGTGTATTTATTCATACGAGACTGGATCAATTCTTTTGGTGATAATTTACTGAGTTCTTTGTAATGACTCATTATTTTCTTAGAAACAATTTCGAAAGTCTTTTCTCTATTTCTATGAGCTCCCCCTTCTGGTTCTTTAATAATTTCATCGATTAACTTCAGTTTTTTCATATCGGGAGCTGTCAATTTTAAAGCCTCTGCAGCTTGTTCTTTATACTCCCATGATCTCCATAAAATAGAAGAACAAGATTCAGGAGAAATTACAGAATACCAAGTATTCTCAAGCATTAACACCTTATCCCCAACACCTATTCCGAGAGCACCACCTGAGGCTCCTTCACCGATGATGATACAGATGATTGGCACTTTTAAGCGAGTCATTTCTAAAATATTTCTAGCAATCGCCTCACCTTGACCTCGCTCTTCTGCTTCAATCCCTGGATAAGCTCCCGGAGTATCAATTAGCGTCACTACAGGAATACCAAATTTCTCTGCTGATTTCATCAATCGAAGTGCCTTGCGATACCCTTCTGGATTCGCCATCCCAAAGTTTCTGTATTGTCTGGTCTTCGTATTGTAACCTTTTTGCTGTCCGATAAACATAAAACTTTGATCTCCAATCTTTCCAAGACCTCCTATCATCGCCTTGTCGTCTTTAACATTTCGATCTCCGTGTAACTCTAAGAACGATTCTCCACAAATAGCTCTGATGTAATCTAAGGTATAAGGACGATCCGGGTGTCTAGATAATTGAACGCGTTGCCAAGCTGTCAAATTTTTATAGATATCTTTTCTAGTTTGAGAAAGCTTTTCTTCAATTTGTTTACAGGTATCTGTTACATCTACTTCACTTTCTTTACCAATAGTCACACATTTATCTAACTGATCTTCAAGTTCTTTTAATGGTAATTCAAAATCTAAATACTCCATAATTCATTTAATTGTAGTTGATTTGATCTACAAATATATAACAATCTCCTATTCTAGTCTTTGCTTTTGAGATTTTTTAGACCAAATCTTCATCATTACATCCAGTACCACTGATATTAAAATGATGAGTGCTCCTACATAAAAAAGAGCAGGCATTTTTTCGCTTTCTTTGAATATCAAAACCGCCAAAACAATACCATATATAGGCTCCATATTAAGAGTTAATATCATCGAATAGGGAGAAATATATTTTAACAATTCTGTAGATGCTTTTATTGCGTATGCAGTGCAGAAAACGGCAATAACACTCACATAGATGAGATCCATTTGATCAATTGAAAGGAGTTCGATATTCAGCTCTGAATTCAACCAAAGTATTAGGGATAAAAACAGAAAACCAATAAATAACTGTTGTACAACAAGGGCATTTGAAGAAGCCTTTTTTATCAATTGTCCATTGATAAGCGAGTAAACTGAAGAGAGCAATGCAGCTACAAGCGCAGAAATAATTCCCATTAAATATTCAAATTGAACTTCTAAGATAATCGCTAATCCAATGACTACTAAAAGCCCTAATAAGAGTTCGTAAAGCACCATTTTTCTCTTATACCAAATCGGTTCTAAGATAGCAGTCATAAAAGCTCCAGTAGACATACAGGCTAGAGTAATGGATACATTTGAAATCTTTATAGCGTAAAAGAAAAAGATCCAATGAAATGCAATAGTAATACCAGCAACGGCAGACAACAACTGAATCGATTTAGGGATTTTTAAAGTCTTTCTTCTGATTATTGTATACAAAAATAATACAAGTGAGGCGATACCTAATCGATACCAAACCAATTGAAGCGCTCCAAAACTAATTAATTTTCCAAGTACTCCTGAAAACCCCCACAACAACACAATAAAGTGTAATTGCAAATAGTGAAATGGCTTAGCGTTTTGCATTGTTTAACAGATAAAATCCCAAAAGAGCAAAGAGAACATTGGGTATAAAAACCGCTAAAAAAGGCGATAGACCCGACTGAGTGGCCAAGGTTCCAAATACCCGATCAAAGAAGATATACATAAAGGCTACTAGAACCCCTATGGCTAAATTTAACCCCATACCTCCTCTGCGTTTAATGGCAGATACCGATACAGCTATTAGAGTCAAAATAAAGATAGAAAGCGGTAAAAACCAACGCTTGTATCGAACTAATAAATAGGAGTTAATATTCGCAGCTCCCTTGGCTTTTTGTTCTTTAATAAATTGATTGAGCTCCATGAGATTTTTAGTCTCTGCAATATAAGATACCGGTGTTAAATCCGATATTTTAAAATTCAAGACCGTATCCAAGGTTGCTTTATTTTCAATTAAGGTAATACTATCCAATAGGGTTCGCTTTTGATAGGTCGTCATTTGGTAGGTACTATCTGATTTTTTATATCGAATACTAAAAGCTGAAATCTTATACTCTAGTTTGTCGTTCTCGTCGAAGTGTTCCAAAGTAAAGTTGTATCCTCTTGCTCTCACCGGGTCATAACTACTCACATAGACAAATTCGTTATCGGAAATTTGATTGTAAACATTAGTCGAAATCGTTTTCAAATTCTGAGATCCAAGGTATTTGTGATAGAACTCATGATAACCTTCACTGGCTTTGGGTACCACAAACATCACAAGAACAAACATCAATGAAGCGATTAGAGAAGCTCCAATGAAATAGGGTTTCAAAAACCTCTTAAATGAGATACCTGAACTCAATAAAGCTACTATTTCCGAATTAGAAGCTAGTTTTGAAGTAAAAAAGATAATCGATAAACTTAAGAATATAGGCATGAGTATTGCCCCTACATAGAGTGTGAAATTCCAATAGTACTCTAGAATCTCTGCAAGGGGAACTTCTTTCTCAATCATCTTACCTACTTTTTCGGCAATGTCAATCATGATCCCAATAGGAATGAATAACAACATCATACCTAGAAACGTAAAGATGTATCTTTTTAATATGTATTTATCGATAAGTTTCACTACAATCGCTTATCCATTTGTTTTACCATTTGATCTTTCCAAGATCTAAAATCACCTATAATGATATGTTTTCTAGCCTCACGAACTAACCAAAGATAAAAACCTAAATTGTGAATTGTTGCTATTTGCTTCCCTAAATATTCATTGGCTGCAAATAGATGTCTCAAATACGCCTTAGAATATTCAGTATCTACAAAGGTGATCCCCATAGGATCGATTGGTGAAAAATCATCATCCCATTTTTTGTTTTTGATATTGATGGTGCCGTGTGCTGTAAAGAGCATTCCATTTCTGGCATTACGCGTTGGCATGACACAGTCAAACATATCAATTCCCAATGCAATATTTTCTAAAATATTAATCGGTGTCCCTACCCCCATCAAATAACGAGGTTTATCCTCAGGTAAAATTTCACAAACCACATCTGTCATGGCATACATCTCTTCTGCAGGCTCACCTACTGAAAGACCTCCAATGGCATTCCCAAATGCTCCTGTATTGGCGATAAAATCAGCCGATTGTCGTCTTAAATCTTTATAAGTCGATCCCTGAACTATTGGAAAAAATGCCTGGTCGTAATCGTATTCCAAAGGAGTTTTATCCAAATGAGCGATACATCGATCCAACCAACGATGGGTCATATGCATGGATCTCTTTGCGTAATTGTAATCACATGGATAAGGAGTACACTCATCAAAGGCCATGATGATATCCGCTCCAATCATACGTTGAATTTCCATCACATTTTCTGGAGTAAAGACGTGATATGAGCCATCGATATGTGATTTAAACTTCACACCTTCCTCCTTGATTTTTCTGTTATTAGATAACGAATAGACCTGATAACCTCCACTGTCAGTGAGAATATTTCGATCCCAATTCATAAACTTGTGAAGTCCACCAGCCTTTTTGATAATCTCTGTCTTAGGACGCAGATACAAATGATAGGTATTGCCTAAAATAATATCAGGATTGATTTCTTCTTTCAACTCTCTTTGATGGACTCCTTTTACGGAAGCGACCGTTCCAACAGGCATAAAAATTGGCGTTTCAATTACACCGTGATCGGTGGTGATTCGACCTGCCCTAGCCTTCGAATTGATGTCGGTATGTTCTAATTTAAAATCTAGCATATTGGGCACAAATATAACTAAGAATCACCGATTGAAGAGCCCTTACTTCAAATTTATGACAATTCTCTAATTATCAGTTGATAAAAACTAATAAGTAAGCTTGTATTCCTTTAATAATGAGGTTACATTTGTGCTGAATTTATAACCACATAAAATGCCTAATACACAAGAATTACAAGATTTAACCACACAGGTGCGAAGAGACCTGTTGAGAATGGTTCACAAAGTAAATTCTGGACACCCAGGAGGATCCTTGGGATGTGCAGAATTTTTAGTTACGCTCTACAATGAAATCATGGATTTGAAACCTGGTTTTGACATGGATGGAATTGATGAAGATGTTTTCTTTTTGTCTAACGGTCATATCTCACCAGTATTTTACAGTGTATTAGCTAGAAGAGGTTATTTCCCAGTTGAAGAGTTATCTACTTTTAGATTACTCAATTCAAGATTACAAGGACATCCAACGACTCACGAAGGATTACCTGGAATCAGAATGGCTTCTGGATCTTTAGGACAAGGATTATCTGTTGCTATCGGAGCTGCTCAAGTAAAGAAAATGAACAACGATAATCACCTTGTGTATTGTCTTACAGGAGATGGAGAATTACAAGAAGGGCAAAACTGGGAGGCGATTATGTATGCCTCTGCAAAAGGAGTTGACAATCTAATCGCTACTGTAGACCTCAACGGAAAACAGATTGATGGTCCTACCGATGAAGTACTAAATATGGGTAGTGTAAAAGCCAAGTTTGAAGCTTTTGGATGGACTGTATTAGAACTCAAGGAAGGAAATAAAATAGAAGCTCTTATCGAAACCTTAAACAAGGCTAAAAGTTTAACTGGAAATGGAAAACCAATCTGTATCCTTATGGAAACTGAAATGGGGAATGGAGTTGATTTTATGATGGGTACACACCACTGGCATGGTATGGCACCAAACGACGATCAATTAGCAGATGCTTTAGCTCAAAACAAAGAAACCTTAGGAGACTACTAAAAAAAAGACCATGAAAGAATACACCTATACAGAAAAAAAAGATACCCGTTCTGGTTTTGGAGCTGGACTAGCTGAGCTCGGAAGAACGAATCCAAATGTAGTGGCATTATGTGCAGATCTAACTCCTTCATTAAAAATGGGTGAGTTTATTAAAGAAAATCCTGAGCGATTTTTCCAAGTGGGGATTGCAGAGGCGAACATGATGGGAATGGCTGCTGGTATGACCATTGGTGGAAAGATTCCTTTCGCTGGCACCTTTGCCAATTTCGCGACAGGAAGAGTTTACGATCAGATCAGACAGTCGATTGCTTATTCGGGTAAAAACGTTAAGATTTGTGCATCTCACGCTGGACTAACGCTTGGTGAAGACGGTGCAACACACCAAATCTTAGAAGACATAGGGCTCATGAAAATGCTTCCAGGAATGGTAGTGATTAATCCTTGTGACTTTAACCAAACCAAAGCTGCTACCATTGCAATAGCAGATTACGACGGACCTGTTTATCTTCGTTTTGGTAGACCTTCAGTTCCAATCTTCACTCCTGCTGATCAGAAGTTTGAAATCGGAAAAGCGATCCAATTACAAGAAGGATCTGATGTGACCATCATCGCTACGGGACATTTGGTTTGGGAAGCTCTTGAAGCTGCAAAAATATTAAACGAGAAAGGAATTGCTGCGGATGTGATCAACATTCACACCATCAAACCTCTTGACGAAGAAGCGATTATCAATTCTGTAAAGAAAACAGGATGTGTGGTTACAGCTGAAGAGCATAATATCTTAGGTGGTCTTGGTGAATCAGTGGCAAGAACCCTTGCTACAAATTTCCCTGCTCCTCAAGAATTCATTGGAACCAAGGATACTTTTGGTGAAAGTGGTACTCCTGCTCAACTTATGGAAAAGTATGAATTAAACGCTGAGGCGATTGTCAAAGCTTCTGAGAAAGTAATTTCCAGAAAATAATTTATACCTTTAAATAACGTATTAAAACTACACACCATGAAAAAAACAATACTAACAGCCGTATTTATGGCCTTCACTGCCTTTGGATTTTCTCAAGGATACAGTGGAGTCGGAATTAAAGCAGGACTTAATTACAGTCAAAACGGAGATTTAAAATCCGATTTAAACGGAGCTGTTGACGACATCTTAAGTGGTGCATCTCAAAAGACAGGGTATCATATTGGTATTTACAAAAAGATCGATTTACCAATGGTTTACCTTAGGCCTGAAATCATTCTTACCTCGACTTCAAGTGAATACAACATCGAAAATACAGCTGCTATTTTTGAGCGTTCTAAAATCGACCTCCCGATTATGGTAGGATATAAATTACTGGGACCTTTACATGTTTTTGCTGGGCCTGCATTTCAATACGTTCTCAAAGATACGTTTAACGACGGTTTGCAAGATTTTGAACTCAGCGATCTCGACAAAAACATTACTCTTGGAATGCAATTAGGAGTTGGTTTCAATCTCAACAAAATTGGAATTGATATTCGTTTAGAAAGAGGATTAACTCCAAATGAACTTCATTTAGTCAACACTAAAATAACTGATGTGAATGACAGAATTGATTCAAGACCTCGACAATTGATTTTTTCACTGTCTTACAATTTAAATTAAGCCAACAATTGATATAAAAAAGAAAGCCTCTTCGATTGAAGGAGCTTTCTCTTTTACATTAATATCTGAAATTAATCTTTATCTAAATAATCCGGAATTCCATCTCCATCGGTATCAGGAAACGATAGGGTACCATCTTCATTGATCGTTATTTCAAATTTAGTTGGAATCCCGTCATTGTCATCATCTGAATCGATATGATTGGCAGTATAAGGAGTATAGGATCTCACTTCTTCATCCTCATCAGAATTGTCATTGGAGAGAATTCCATCTCCGTTGAGATCTTCGAGAATTGAAGGAATCCCATCGTTATCATAATCCGTATCAGGTACAAAATTCCCCAGTTCAAGTGTGAACATTAAATTGTCGTACTGTTGGATGATTCCTTTCGACTGATTGTAGTAAGCAAGTCCAGAAGGAAAAACAAACAATCCAATACCCGAATCCGAATAGGCAGAAGTTCCATCTGAATTTTGCACCACTGTAGTACCACTCTTAAGTTGTGATACACCATCAAAGTAACCTCTGATCGTCAATGGCAAATACTGCCATAAATAATTTGAAGATTGATCAAAAACCCTCCCGTCTAACAATTGACCTTTGTATTTAACCAGTGTTGAATCTGCGATCGTTGGGGAAGCTCCAGCTCCCTCTCTTGCGATAATGTAATAATACGTAAAATCTACTACCTCATCAGAATCAATTCCGTAATAATCAGAACTAACAGATAGAGTTCTTGGTGTTGCCAATTCAAATAAGGATTTTTTCAAACTACCTCCAATAAGAGTGTCAACCCTAATCTCATAATCAAAATTAGCTTCCGGAGACTCAAATGCTTCGTAATTATAAGTGTGAGTTTTAAGAAAAACTTCAATTTGTTCTGCGTTTACCCCAACCACATCTGAAAGGGGTTCAGGCGGGATTGTAACAACTCCTGATCCATTGTCTTTCTTACAGGAATAAACAGCTAAAAAAACAACTGTTAATAGTAAAAGTATTTTACTCTTGTGCATTATCTATATTTTATGGGCCGCAAGATACAATTTTCCGTTATTTTTGTTTGAGAGATTAACAAAGATTTCACTCATTTATGAGAATTGATAAATTTTTATGGGCTGTTCGCTATTTTAAAACCAGAAATATTGCTACAGAAGAATGTAAAAAAGGGATGGTAAGCGTCAACGGAGTTAAAGCCAAACCCTCTAGAGAGGTTTATCCTATGGACCGACTTGAGGTGAGAAAAAATCAAATCAATTACAGCTTCGAAATCCTCGATATACCACCTAGTAGGGTTGCAGCCAAACTAGTTGATATTTACAGAAAGGATACTACTCCTATTGAAAACCTTGAAACTGCAAAAGTGATTCAATCAGCCCAACGATATTATAGAGAAAAAGGCACTGGAAGGCCAACTAAAAAAGATCGACGCGATCTAGATGAATACGCTCAAGAAAACCAAGATGATTTCGACAGAGATTAACTAAAAGCTTATTATCTTTACAACTATGGGAAACATCATACTCAACAATCAACAGATCGCACATAAAATAGAGCGTATCGCTTTTCAAATTTTGGAAGCCAATGTCAATGAAAAAGAAATCATTATCGCAGGTATTCAAGGTGGTGGTCTCCTGTTAGCACAAAAAATCATCGATGTACTCAATAAGATTTCTGATAAGAAAATTCTGTTGTGTGAAATCAATATGGATAAAAAAAATCCGATCAAATCTGAAATCAAAACTTCTTTAAAAGCAGACCAATATCAAAACAAGTCAGTGGTAATCGTTGACGATGTATTATTTTCTGGGAGAACTTTAATCTACGGTGTCCACCATTTCTTAAATGTGCCTTTAAAACAGCTTAAAACTGTAGTACTGGTTAACAGAAACTTTAAAAAGTTTCCAGTAAAAGCAGACTTTAAAGGAATCTCTCTGTCGACTTCTATGAAAGAAAGTGTTGAAGTGATCTTTTCAACAAAAGGAGATCAGGTACAACTAGCCGATTAATTTTATCAGTTCATCGAGGGTTTGATCAACAGTTTGATCATCCGCAGCTATGATGTGATGAGATTTGTTGTAGAAGTAGGTGCGTTCAAAAAGATGCTTTCCAACAAACTCTGCCAGTTCACTATTATCTAGAGATGCAATCAATGGTCGAGTTGACTGTGTTCCTTTTAAACGATTTGCTAAAGAATTTACTGAAAGCTTTATATAAAACACCAAGGAGGTCATTGAACATATGATATCCATATTAGTTCCATAACACGGAGTTCCACCTCCTGTGGACAATATAAAATCATCCTGACTTTCACTTAGCGCCACTAGTACTTTTGTTTCAGCTTTTCTAAAATAGATGGCACCTTTTGTTTCAAATAATTCAGGAATACTCATCCCTTGCTCCTCTTCAATAAACTGATCTAGATCAATAAATGGAATTTGATAATGAGATGACAAGGCATTTCCTAAAGTTGATTTACCACTTCCCATATAGCCAACTAGAACAATTTTCATAAGATTTGAGTAAGTTTATATGATTAGAATGTAAAGGAAAAGAAAAAAAATAAATTTTAATTAAAATCGGCTTGGAAAATAAATTAATGATGGTATATTTGCACCCGCAAACACAATTAAGTGTCGCGATGACCTGGTAGCTCAGTTGGTAGAGCATCTCCCTTTTAAGGAGAGGGTCCTGGGTTCGAGCCCCAGCCCGGTCACAAAAGAGTTAAGTCCAAGACTTAACTTTTTTTGTTTAAAATCGCTATTTTAGTGCTTTTAAAAGGCTCACGTGGCGGAATTGGTAGACGCGCTACCTTGAGGGGGTAGTGTTCTTAAGGACGTGCTGGTTCGACTCCAGTCGTGAGCACCAAAAAAGGATAGTTCATAAGAGCTATCCTTTTTTTATTACGATACCAAAAGCTAATTTACTTTTATAGTTAAATCTAAATTATAAAAGATTCAACTACTTGTGATGCTTTTTGTAGGATCTAAATGCGAGAACAGCCCCTAAAACACAAATTATAGCTGCTAATAAAAAAGGAGAACCTGGAAAATAGCGCTCTTGAGGCGTTTCGGTATAGAAATGAAACAAGCCTGTAAATATTGGAGGTCCCACAATAGAACTGATACTCATTAAACTTGTTAAAGAACCTTGAAGCTCCCCTTGTTCATTGTCCGGGACTTGTTTGGATATGATACCCTGAAGTGCAGGTCCTGCAAATCCTCCTAAAGAGAAGGGAACGATAAATGCAAATAGTATCCATACCTGTGTAGAATACGCAAAGGCTAGAAAACCGACGATATTGAACAAAAACCCTATAACTAGCGCTTTCCAATCCCCCAGTAATGGGATGACCATTCGGATGAGTCCTCCTTGAACAATAGCAACCATCAAACCTACAAATCCAAGTGAATATCCTACCCAAGCCTCATCAAAATTAAATTTTAACATTGTGAAATAAGACCAAATTGCTGGGTTTACCTGTCCAGCAATATAAAGAAAGAACATAGCGATTGCGAGGCTAAAAATTGCTGGAAACTTCATCAGTCTCATAAATGAACCAAGGGGATTCGCTCTCTTGATATCAAATATTCTTCTCTTTTCTTGAGGGAGTGATTCTGGCAAGATAAAGTATCCGTACAACCAATTCAAGATACTTAGAACAGCTGCAGCTATAAAGGGTACTCTGGAACCGTATTGACCAAGGATTCCTCCAATTACAGGTCCTACAATGAATCCTAATCCAAAGGCTGCTCCAATGATACCAAAATTTTGAGAACGTTTTTCAGGAGTGCTAATATCCGCTATATAAGCAGACGCCGTCGTAAAACTAGCCCCAGTAATCCCTGCTAAAACTCGAGCCACAAACAACCAACTCAGCGTAGGAGCTAATGCTGCTATGCTGTAATCAACTGCAAATCCAAAAAGAGCAGCTAATAGAATAGGCCTTCTTCCGTATTGATCACTTAAGCCTCCGAGTATGGGAGCAAATACAAACTGCATAAAAGCATATGCAAACAAAAGCCAGCCTCCATAAACCGATGCCTGACTGAGTCCCTCTCCTGTCAATTCTTGAATTAAAACAGGGACAATTGGGATAATAATTCCGATACCGATGACATCGATTAAAAGGGTTACAAATATAAATCCTAGTGCTGCTGATTTTTTCTTGGCCATAATCTAAATTCTAGATCTAAAGTAATTGAATTCTTCAAAAAAAAGAGGTTTAATCGAATTTATCATGTTTTAATTTTCAAAGTATTTATTACTTTTAATCCACTAAACCATATATAATGGACCCTAAATCTGTACTAATTATCGGTGGTGGAATTCAAGGTAGATGTACTGCCTACTATTTAACCAAAGAAGGATTTAATGTAAAAATTATTGATCCCAAAACCGATGAAACTGGCGCCTCTTACGTCAATGCTGGTTATCTGACTCCAAGTCACATCATTTCAATAGCAAATAAAGGAATGATTCAAAAAGGCCTTAAATGGATGTTTAACTCCTCGAGTCCCTTTTATTTAAAACCCAGATTTGATTTGGACTTCATCGATTGGATTTGGAAGTTTTACCAATCAGCGAGTCCTGAAAATGTTGAGCGCTCTATACCTATCATTAGAGACATTAATATACTGAGTAAGGATCTCTATACAGACATGCACAACTCTATGGATATGGGTGATTTTCAGTTGGATGAATCAGGAGTATTGATGCTTTACAAAACTAATAAGGCTGGTGATCACGAGGCAGAAGTTGCTCAGCGATTAATTGCCGATGGTTTAGATGCCTCTGTACTCGATCGCCAACAATTAGATCAATTACAACCAAATCTCAATGAGGAAGTCTTAGGAGCCATACATTACAAATGCGATGCACATACGACTCCAACGGAGCTGATGCCTAAACTCAAAACCTATTTAGAATCAAAAGGAGTTGAATTCATTCATGATGAAGTGATAGACTTTAAATACGATGGGACTTCGATCAAAGAAGTTGTTACTTCACACAATAGTTATGTCGCTGAGGCTGTAGTCATGGCTGCAGGAAGTTGGAGTCAAGGAATTTTAAAAAAATTAAAGCTCCATATGCCAATTCAAGCTGGAAAAGGATATCGAATTGATCTTTACCGTGAAACTCCCGTCAAGTATTCTGCCATTTTTTTAGAGGCTAAATGTGCCATTACTCCAATGAAGGGATTTACCAGATTTGCAGGAACCATGGAACTTTCTGGTATTAACAATAAAGTTCGAAAAGAACGCGTAGATGCGATTGCAAAGGCATCAGAGAATCACTACAATCATCTAAAAATTACGGAGGAAGAAAAGAAGGCTGCTCGATTTGGAAATCGACCGGTTTCTCCAGATGGATTACCCTACATCGGAAAAAGTAAGGATTTTGACAATCTCTACTTAGCTACTGGTCACGCCATGATGGGATGGAGTTTGGCACCCGCTACAGGGAAACTCATCAGTGAACTCCTCACAAACAAAAAGACCTCAATGTCAATTGAGGCCTTTCATCCAGATCGTTTTAGATAAGATATTGTAGATTTAACGCTTCACTGAAAAATTGGCCATTTATAAATACCCAATAAACAGCTAAGGCAGCTAAGATCGTCTTTCAACGGAATCATTTCCTGCGCTTCATCTTAACAGGATCCCATAGAATGGCTTCATCTTGGAAGAATGAGTCATTACATAGTAATGCAGGAGCTGCAGCTCTGTAACCGAACACAGCATCTTCTGAAACTGCTTTTCCTCCTCTGATGGCATTAAACCAATTATAGAAGTGATCGTAATGAGCTCCTTTCCAATCCCCATCAGCAGCATAAATCACTTCTGGTTGAATTTTGATGGATGCTCGATCTCCACTAGAAGCTCCAGAGGATGCTTTTTCTTTTAAAAATGGATCGTTATCGTCTACTTGAGTGTTGCGCTTTAAGATGACTTTGTCCCATTGAACATCCATAGATCCTTCGCTACCAACTAATCTCAAATAGGTAGTTCCTGAAGTTCCATCGACAAAATTACAGCGAAGTGAAAGGTTAAATCCTGGGTGCTCGTTACTATTTGGGTAGTCAAAAGTCCCTAAAAGCACATCGGGAACCTCTCTTCCGTCTTTCCAATAGCGAAGACCACCAGAAGCGTAAATCTTATCTGGTCCCATAGAGCCTGTTATAAAGTGTAAACTAGAGAATAAGTGAACAAATAAGTCACCGGACATTCCAGTTCCATAATCGCGATAGTTTCTCCATCTAAAGAAACGCGTCGCATCAAAGTCTCTTTGATTGGTATTTGAAATATAAGTATCCCAATCTACTGTTTGGGGACTTGCATCTGCAGGGATATCGTATTGCCAAGCTCCTGTTGAACTTCTTCTAGCCCAAAATCCTTCAGCGTAGTTTAAATCACCTATCGCTCCTTGAGCTAGAAGTTCTTTAGCTTTTTCATTACCAAGTGAAGACATCCCTTGAGATCCTACTTGAAAAACCATCCCTGATTTTTTCTGAGCTGCAATTACAGCAGGACCTTCATCCACTGAATGAACCATTGGCTTTTCACAGTAAACGTGTTTACCAGCCATCATCGCATCAACAGAAATCTGTTTATGCCAATGATCAGGCGTACCAACAATAACTGCATCAATATCATCACGATTAATAATTTCACGATAATCTTTAGTAGTAAATAGGTGGTCTCCCCAACGCTCTTTTGCTTTTTTTAATCTGCCGTCGTATAAATCACACACAGCTACTAATTTAACACCTTGATGGCGCAATGCTGTATCAGTGTCAGCTGAACCCATACCTCCTGCACCAATTAATGCGATTTGAAGGTTGGAATTTTGATTGGGATACGCCTTTGTCATCGCTACGGTATTTAACTGTGCACCTTTTACAATACTTGGTGTAGCTGCTAAAGCAATTGTCCCCAAACCTAAATTTTTGACAAACTGTTTTCTGCTAATCGATTCTTTTCTTTTCATAGAGGATGTATTTTTCTTAAATGTAGAAAAAATCAACTTAAAAATAAAGCACAATAAAAATATTGCTAACAAAAAACCCTCCTTTAAGGAGGGTTTTTATTCTAATTATCAAAACAATTGACGAATTATGCGTTTTGAGCTTTAATCATATTTAATGCAGAACCCGCTTTAAACCAATCGATTTGAGATTGATTGTAAGAGTGATTTGCAATTATCGTATCCTTTGAACCATCAGCATGAACTACTTCTAAAGTCAATGGTTGACCTGGAGCAAATCCATCAATATCAATAAAATTAAAGGTATCGTCTTCTTGAATAAGATCATAGTCTGCTTCGTTAGCAAAAGTCAGCCCTAACATCCCTTGTTTTTTAAGGTTGGTCTCGTGAATCCTTGCAAAAGATTTTACAAGAACAGCACCTACACCTAAGTGTCTTGGCTGCATTGCAGCGTGCTCTCTAGAAGACCCTTCACCGTAGTTTTGATCTCCTACAACAATAGAACGAATTGCTGCAGCTTTATATGCTCTTTGCACATCAGGAACTCCTCCGTACTCACCTGTCAATTGATTTTTAACGAAGTTCGTTTGTCCATTAAATGCATTCACTGCTCCAATGAGGGTGTTATTTGCAATATTGTCTAAGTGACCTCTAAAGCGCAACCATGGTCCAGCCATTGAAATATGGTCAGTAGTACATTTTCCTTGAGCTTTAATTAACAATTTTACTCCTTGTAGACTTTCGTTTGACATAGGAGTAAATGGATCTAATAATTGTAAACGTTCTGAATCTGGTTTTACAACAACTTCTACTGAGGAACCATCTTCTTTTGGAGCGATATAACCCGCATCCTCAACAGCAAAACCTGCAGTTGGAAGTTCTAATCCTTGTGGCTCATCTAATAGTACTTCTTCTCCATTCTCATTGATTAGGGTATCCTTAGTAGGATCAAAATCCAATCTTCCTGAAATTGCAAGTGCAGCAACCATCTCTGGAGAAGCTACAAAGGCATGGGTATTTGGGTTTCCATCTGCTCTTTTAGAGAAGTTACGGTTGAATGAATGAACAATCGTGTTCTTTTCACCCTTATCAGATCCCTCACGATCCCATTGTCCGATACATGGACCACAGGCATTGGTAAATATTTTAGCACCTAATTGCTCGAAAGTTCCTAATAGGCCATCGCGCTCAGCGGTATATCTAATTTGCTCTGAACCTGGGTTGATACCAAAATCAGCCTTAGGCTTAATTCCTTTAGCAATAGCTTGCTTAGCAATCGATGCTGCACGAGTTAAATCTTCATATGATGAGTTGGTACAAGATCCTATTAGACCCCACTCCACTTTTAATGGCCAGTCATTAGCAGCTGCTTTTTCTCCAACTTCTCCAACAGGAGTGGCTAAATCCGGAGTAAATGGACCATTTAAATGTGGCTTTAAAGTATCTAAGTCGATCTCAATAACCTGATCAAAGTACTTTTCAGGGTTTTGGTACACTTCAGGATCAGCAGTCAGGTAATCTCTTACCTGATTTGCTGCATCAGCAACGTCGTTACGATCAGTTGCCCTTAAATAACGCTCCATAGAGTCGTCATATCCAAAAGTAGAAGTTGTTGCTCCTACTTCAGCACCCATGTTACAAATAGTTCCTTTTCCTGTACAAGAAAGGTTTTTAGCGCCGTCGCCGAAGTATTCGATGATCGCACCAGTTCCACCTTTTACAGTTAGAACACCAGCCACTTTTAAGATGACATCTTTAGCAGCAGTCCATCCGTTTAAAGAACCTGTTAATTTAACACCAATAAGTTTAGGGAATTTCAATTCCCAAGCCATTCCTGCCATTACATCAACGGCATCAGCTCCACCAACACCTACAGCAACCATACCAAGTCCACCAGCATTCACCGTATGTGAATCAGTTCCAATCATCATCCCTCCTGGAAAGGCGTAGTTTTCTAAAACAACCTGATGAATAATACCTGCACCTGGTTTCCAGAATCCAATTCCGTATTTATTAGAAACAGACTCTAAGAAATCAAATACTTCTGAAGAAGTCGTATTGGCTACTTTCAAATCTGGAGTAGCACCATTCTTTGCTTGAATTAAGTGATCACAATGCACCGTAGTAGGCACTGCTACTTTTGCTTTACCAGCTTGCATAAATTGCAATAAGGCCATCTGTGCTGTAGCATCTTGACATGCGATACGATCTGGAGCAAAATCCACATAATCAACACCTCTTTCAAATGCGGAAGAAGGAGTTCCCTCCCAAAGGTGGTTATATAATATTTTTTCTGAGAGTGTTAATGGTCTACCCACTAACTCTCTAGCTGTGTCAACGCGAGAAGTCATTCTAGAATAGACTTCTTTTATCATTTCAATATCAAATGCCATAGAGTGCTATTTAATTAGGTTTTAGCTAGTAAAATTAATAAAATTCAGTGGGTGTTTGTCATAAAACCCAGAGCTATTATTGTTTTTAAGAAAAATTGATTTTAAAGTACAAAAAATTAATAATTAGAATATTATCTAGTCTTTTATCCAATTATTTGCAAAGTTACATTCTTGATATTCACCGATAACCGAGATGTAAGTAGATTCAATATGTTTGACTCTCCAATTATTAATCTCTTCAAATTGCTTTTCTGTCAATGCCAATTCTTGAATTTTTAAATAATCCTTTGCAAAATCTGCCTTGTGTTCATCAAAGCGATTGGTGACCATCAAAATCTTATATTTTGTAGAACCAGAACGTTCATCTACTTCAGGAATAGGCATTGATATTTCATTGTCCTTGAGATTTCTAACCTGAGCATTTAAAGTTGGATCCATTTTTGTAAGTTCAAACTTTGAATCAAAATTGGTTGGATTTCTTAGTAGTCCACCGTCGTATTTGGTTTCTACTTCATCTGAAGCAGCAAGTGCTGCCTCTGCAAAAGTCATTTTACCATCCATGATATTTTGACGAATCTCTTCTAGTTCAGCAATGGCATCTTGTTTTACTTTTTCTGGGATTTCAGGTATCAATAAGATATGACGAAGATCGATTTCCTGTCCTCTAATCTTTTCGATATAGATGATATGATAACCAAAAGCCGTTTCAAAAGGCTCTGAGATTTCTCCTTCCTGAAGACTAAAAGCAACATCTTTAAACTCCTTTACAAATTGAGTTTCACGAGTCATGGTATACTTACCACCTTTAGCTTTTGAACCAGGATCTTGAGAATACAAAATAGCCTTAACACTAAAACTAGCCCCATTGTCAATGACATCTTCTCTAATTTGTCTGAGTCGATTGACCACCTTGTCTTTTTCTTCTTGAGGCGCCTCAGGTATTTTGACGATTTGAGCAATTTCAAGTTCTGCTCCAAAGACCGGCAACTCCTCCTCAGGAATCGCTCTATAGAACTGTCTTACCTCTTCAGGAGTTATCTCAACTTCACTGACAATATCGCTTTGCATACGTTCTGAAAGCATACGCAATTTGTTTATTTTGTATAGTTCTTCTCTGAAGCTCTCTTCTGATTCTTTTTTATAGATCTTGAGAATGCGATCCATAGACCCCGTTTGAGCCAATAATTGTTGAATTTGACGCTCACCTACCGATCGAACCTCTTCATCAGAAACCAATATACTGTCCTGTACTGCCTGATGCGCATAGAGACGATCTTCCATTAACTTCCCAATGAGTTGACAACGACTGATATCGTTCATAGTCACACCTTGACTCTTGAGGTCTATCAGTGTTTTTTCAATATCAGATTCTAAGATTACATAATCACCTACTACTGCCGCTACTCCATCGATTTTAATTCGTTCTTGTTGACCATAACCCCATCCAAAGGTTAGGAGTAAACTTAATAGAATTGTCCAAATCGTTTTCTTATTCATATATTTCAAATTCATTGTTCTTAATTGCTTCATCGATTATATCACTTTCAAGTGATCTTAAAAACGCCTGTTTTCTTCTGTTGAGTAAAACGGTTCTAATATTTTGTTCAATATAAGATATTGGAGCAGCTTCATTGGCTCCTAAGACATCTTTTACAAATCCCAAATATACCCCTATTGAATCTTGAATTTCAAAAAATTGTGATTTTTTTAAGTATAAATGTTCATTGTTACTATTCAAGGGACTGATTTCCTTTAGCACCCTACTCATCGGTACCCATATCGAGTCATTGAGGTTGATTTTTTTGAAATAGATACTCAGAGAATCTAATGTCTGCTGATCTTCTTCACTGTAAGAAATCAAAGAATTTCGAAGCTGATCTCTATCGGAATAATCATCAGAAACTGTGATAAAGCGAAGCCTTACTATTTTTTCTCTGAGCTTAAAATTTTCTTTTTCAGACTCATAAAAATCCAAGAGCGTTTTAGAATTCACAAGCGTATCTGTATTCTGATTCACAAGGGCCTCCTTATATGCTAAAGTGTAGAGATCAGATCTATAGTTAGCGATGAGACGTTCAAACTCTTGAATCTGAGAAGCAGGTAAATTCAATCGCGCCTTTGATATCATCATTTGTTTGGATGCCCATTTATTTACAAAATCATTAACTGCTGCTGCTGAATCTGCTGATGAACGTCCACTGTACACATAGGGAGGAATGTCTTCTCTGTAGATGAAATGATCACCTAATCGAGCAATCGGCTTGATTTGAACAGGATCGTTAAAGTATTCACATGAGGATACCGTCACTGATAATAGGACAGCGATCCACCAAAAAAGGCGAATGGTTTTGTGTTTGTTTGCCATTGTTACAAATGTAAAAAATAAGTCAGACTAGAGAGCAGCTAAATGAGATATTCACTAATTTTAGAATAAAATTAACGTTAGTCATTTATGCCAATTTACAGAATTCTAATTGTCAATCTTATTTTTACAACTCTTTTGAGTTGTGTCTCTACAAAAAAATACAGCAATGCATTGGACTTTGCACTTTCTTCAAAAGACAAACGACTGGCTCCGGTTTTTGAATCTTCCGATGCTTATCAGGTTCAAATTCTATTTGCTCAAATCAATAGAACTGCAAATGGTATTGAATTAAAAGAACACCGCTACAAGGTAGATGACAACAATTATTTCTATCCTGCAAGTACTGTAAAATTTCCAGTAGCTGTGATGAGTCTAGAAAAACTTCATCAGATGGAAATTGACTTTAAAACACCCTACAAATTAGTCACTGACACCCTTACCACAAGTTTTAAAAAGACCCTTCAAGAACTATTTGCGGTAAGTAGTAATTCTGCATATAATCGACTCTATGAATTTCTTGGCAGGGAACACATTAATTCAACTTTGCATTCCAAAGGGATCAATCACTTTAGAATTGCACATCGACTCTCTACTCCGAATGCCAACAGGTTAAATCGAACAGCTATAATTCTCAATCCAGAAAGCGATTCTTCACAAGTACTACAATTCGACAAGGACAAGCCCTCAACCGCTTTAAACATGAATCATCTTAAGAAGGGAACAGGATTCGTGTACGGAGAAAGCACTATTTACGAACCCTTTGATTTTAGCTTTAAGAATTACTATCCGATTCAAAGCCAATACGAAGTCTTAAAACGAGTAATCTTTCCTCAACTTTTCGGTCAGGACCAAGGTTTTAATTTATCAGTTGAACAACGAAATTTCTTACTCAAAAGCATGAGTAGTCTTCCAAGAGAAGTGGGATATGACTCCAAAGAATACTACGATAGTTATGGAAAATTCTTTCTCTTTGGAGACTCCAAAAAACCCATTCCAGAAGAATTTAAAATCTATAATAAGGTAGGTTATGCCTATGGAACCTTAACTGATTGCGCCTATATTACCAATTCTAAAAACAAGGTTGAATTTATCTTAATCGCAACTATTTTGGTCAATAAGAATCAAATCTTTAACGATAATAATTACGAGTACGATGAGATCGGAATTCCTTTTCTAAGTGCTTTGGGTAAAGAAATTTACCAATACGAAAAAAAGAGAATAAGACAGCGAAATTAAATCTATTTAGTCCTCAACAGGAGTTCCATAGAGATCAAAATCAGCTGCTTCGTCTATTTTAATACTCGTAAAATGACCAATCCTAAGATAGTGTTTAGTCGCATCGACTAACACTTCGTTATCAACATCAGGAGAATCAGATTCCGTTCGAGCTACAAAGTAATTTCCTTCTTTTCGATCCACCATACAACGATAAGTCCTTCCAACCTTTTCTTGATTGAGTTTCCATGAAATTTGAGATTGTAGGTCCATAATTTCAGCTGCTCTTTCTTCTTTCACATCCTCGGTAACATCATCCACAAGCTGATAGGCATGGGTATCTTCCTCGTGAGAATAAGTAAAGCATCCCAATCGATCAAAACGCATTTGGGACACCCATTCCTTCAACTGCTGAAAATCTTCCTCAGTTTCGCCAGGATATCCAACGATGAGTGTGGTACGAATGGTTATTCCAGGTACTTTAGATCTAAAAGTTTCGATGAGTTTTGTCGTCTTTTCTTTGGTCGTACCTCTTCTCATACTCTTGAGTATCGAATCGGAAATATGCTGAAGAGGAATATCGATATAATTACAAATCTTGGGCTCCTGATTCATCAAATCCAATACATCCTCGGGGAAACCAGTTGGAAATGCATAGTGTAAACGAATCCATTCGATTCCCTCGATTTTAACCAATTCTTTTAAAAGATCTGCAAGTGCTCTTTTCTTGTAAAGATCCAACCCGTAATAGGTCAAATCCTGAGCAATTAAAATCAGTTCTTTAACTCCATCAGCAGCTAATTTCTCAGCCTCTTTGACCAAATCTTCGATGGGAGTCGATTTGTGTTTACCGCGCATGAGCGGAATTGCACAAAATGAACAAGGGCGATTACATCCCTCTGCTATTTTTAAATAGGCGTAATTTTTTGGTGTAGTCGTCAAACGCTCACCAATGAGCTCGTGTTTGTAATCTGCCTCCAACACCTTTAAGAGATTTGGCAAATCTGTTGTTCCAAAATACTGATCTACATCGGGAATTTCTTTCTCTAAATCTGGTTTGTAACGCTCGGATAAGCATCCCATCACGTAGAGCTGATCAATAAGGCCTTCCTCTTTTTGTACAGCGTACTCTAAAATTGTATTGACACTTTCTTCTTTAGCGTTAGCAATAAATCCACAGGTATTGACCACTACAATATTTCCCTCTCCTTGGTGGACCACATCCTTGTTAGAGGCTTTCAATTGACCCATCAAAACTTCTGAATCATAGATGTTTTTCGAACATCCAAGTGTCACTACATTGATTTTATTTTTCTTAAGGCTTTTGGTTCTCATTATTAAACTTTATTGAAGAATGAATCTACAAATTCCATTTTGTTAAACACTTGAAGGTCTTCCATCTTCTCTCCAACACCAATATACTTAACAGGGACCTGAAATTCATCAGAAATTCCTATTACAACACCACCTTTTGCAGTACCGTCTAATTTAGTTATAGCCAAGGCGTTTACTTCTGTTGCCTTAGTAAATTGTTTTGCTTGTTCAAAAGCATTTTGACCCGTAGAACCATCCAATACTAACAATATTTCATGAGGAGCCTCTGGAACCACCTTATCCATCACGCGTTTAATCTTGGTGAGCTCATTCATCAAATTTACCTTGTTATGCAGTCTTCCTGCAGTATCGACAATAACCACATCAGCTCCCTGAGCAACTCCTGCACTTAGGGCATCAAAAGCTACAGAAGCAGGATCAGAACCCATCTTTTGTTTTACAATTGGCACCTCTACACGATCGGCCCATACTTGAAGTTGATCAATAGCAGCTGCTCTAAAGGTATCAGCTGCTCCGAGAATAACTTTCAATCCCTTGTTTTTATATTGATGAGCTAATTTACCAATTGTTGTAGTCTTACCAGCTCCATTGACTCCTACTACCATTATTACATGGGGTTTGTGAGTAGTTTCCACTGAAAAATCCTCAGCATCATCCAAATTGTTTTCAGAAAGCAATCCAGCAACCTCTTCTCTGAGAATGGAGTTAAGAGCATCAGTTCCTACATATTTATCCTTCTTAACGCGAGCTTCAATTCGCTCAATAATCTTAAGAGTCGTACTTACCCCAACATCAGAGCTAATGAGCACATCTTCTAAATCATCTAGAATTTTATCGTCAACCTTGTCTTTACCAACAACAGCCTTTTCTAATTTGCTAAAAAAGGAAGTTTTAGATTTCTCCAATCCTTGATCCAAACGCTCTTTCTTTTCAGATGAAAATATCTTCTTAAAAAAACTCATATTCTTAACTATTTAAAGGCAAAGATACAACTATCCCCAAGCATTAACACAAAAAAAAAGCTGCTTAAAAAGCAGCTTTAATATTGTTAATCCGAGGATTATTTTTTGTTCAACCAATCATTAACCATTTCTGGTGGCATCACAGATTCAACAAATGTATAAGCTCCAGATTTTGGAGACTTCACCATTTTAATAGCCTTGGTTAATCGCTTCGAACTAGTCTGTAAAGATGCTACTGTTTTCTTTGCCATGGTCTTCTATTATTTAATTTCTTTATGTACAGTCATACGCTTTAAGATAGGATTAAATTTTTTGATTTCCATTCTATCTGGCGTATTCTTTTTGTTCTTAGTAGTGATGTAACGAGATGTTCCTGGCATACCTGACTCTTTGTGCTCAGTACACTCTAAAATAACCTGAATTCTATTCCCTTTTTTTGCCATCGTTGTTCCTTTTTAGGATTATTTTACCAATCCAGTTTTTCCCGCTTCTTTTAAAACGGCAGAAATTCCTTTTTTATTAATCGTTTTTAAAGTTTTTGCAGATACTTTCAACGTAATCCACTTATCCTCTTCAGGAATATAAAAACGTTTCTTTGAAAGATTTATTTCAAATCTTCTCTTTGTTTTATTGATAGAGAAAGAAACATTGTTTCCAACCATCGCTTTCTTTCCACTAATTTCACAAACTTTAGACATCTCTATTCTTCTTGAGTTATTTTAACAGGCTGCAAATTTAAATCATTTTTATCGCTCTACAAAACTTCTTATCTAGAATTTTGAAATTTCTTCAAATAAAAGTGATAAAGAACGATTAACCCCTTTCTCTACAGTGCGTTCGCGGTTTTTTCCCATGCTGTATTTTTTTGAACAAACCCCATTTGGAGTCGCTATAGCAATAAAGACCGTGCCAATTTCCTGATCTGAATCACCTTTGGACGGTCCAGCGTTTCCGGTAGTCGCAATTGCAAAGTCAGATTCTAGCTTATCTTTGACTCCAATTGCCATAGCCTCAGCAACTTGTGAGCTAACCACTGAGTACTGTTTGATCAATTGCCTTGAAACTCCTAACACCTCTTCTTTGACCGTTGTTGCGTAGGACACAACAGATCCCTTAAAATAAGCTGATGCACCAGGGTTATGTGAAAAACGAGCCGATAGTGCACCTCCTGTAAAACTCTCAGCTATAGCTAAACTTTTGTTTTTTTCAGTAAGTAATCGAGCAATTTCCAATTCAATATCCACATCATCACCTAAGGAAACCACAAAATCTTTTAATCGATTTTTAAGTTCTCCGTAAGATTGATCGATTAAATATTCCAATTGTTTATGATCAGAACCCTTAGCCGTTAAACGCAGTCGAACTTTTCCTAAATTAGGTAAATAAGCCAATCCTATTTGCTTTGGCAACTTTTTTTCGAATGCTTCTATATGCTCCGCAATCGCTGTTTCTCCAGGACCATAGGTCACCAGTGTTTTATGAATAATGTAAGGTCTATTAAAACGCTCCACAATTTTTGGCAGTAATTGTTCCTTCACCATTGCTTTCATTTCAAAAGGAACACCAGGCATCGAGACCACCACTCCTCTACCGTTGGACATCCACATCCCAGGTGCTGTTCCATAGGCATTAAAGAGCAATTCTGCTTTGGAAGGCTGAAAGCGTTGTGATCGATTGTACTCATTGATTGGAGTCTCTACATACTTTGCAAAAAGATCTTCAATATGTTTGAGCAGTTCTGGATTCTCAACTAATTCATCTTTGAAGTAATCACAGAGGGTTTGCTTGGTGAGATCGTCTTTGGTAGGACCCAAACCACCAGTGGTGATGACTAATTCTGCTCTTAATTGCGCCTGCTCTAGTGCATGGAGTATAGAATTGGGCTCATCACTAATAGAAGTAATTTGAACTACACTGATTCCAACCTCATTGAGTTCTCGAGCTATAAATGCTGAATTACTATCGACTATTTGTCCAATAAGTATCTCGTCACCAATGGTAATAATCTCAGCTTTCATCAAAAACCTACTTAACGTTGACCTTAAAGAATGATTCTCCTTCGATACGACCCTCTAAAACATCTCCAGGATTCACCTTACTTACGCCAGCTGGAGTTCCCGTAAAGATGACATCTCCTTTTTTTAACATAAAGTACTTAGATACATATGAAATGAGTTCATCAATTTGCCAGAGCATGAGACTCGAATTCCCATCTTGAACAACTTCACCATTTTTTTCTAATAGAAAGCTTAGATTTTCTAAATCTGGGTAATGGTCTTTTGAAACCCATTTTCCAATGACAGCAGCTCCATCAAATCCCTTAGCTTTTTCCCATGGAAGACCTTTCTCCTTGAGTTTGGATTGTAGGTCGCGAGCCGTAAAGTCAATCCCCAGCCCTATTTCATCGTAATACAAATTCGAAAATTTAGGGTCGATATGTTTTCCGACTTTTTTGATTTTAACCAATAGCTCTACCTCGTGATGGACATCATCGCTAAATTCAGGAATATAAAAATCTTGTTCCTTAGGAAGAACCGAAGAATCAGGCTTTATAAATACAACTGGGTCAGTTGGTCGTTCATTTTCTAACTCTGCAATATGAGCAGCATAATTTCTACCAATACAAATGAGTTTCATGCTCTAATTATTAAAGTCTTCTAATCGAATTTGAGTGAGTATTTTCTTAGTGTAGAGTGGGAAATCAGCATTTTGAATCCAACCAAAATAACCGGGTTCTTTAGCCAACACTTCTTTTACCTTTTTATTTTTGTGTTTTCCAAATGAAAATAGCGCTTCTCCATGTTCATCTTCTACAATAAAACCAGCAAAATCTAACGACTTTTTGCGCTGTGTAAACTCCGATAGCTTTTGAATATCGTTGTCTAATTCCTGATAGCGATCTAACTGAGCTTTTAATACTTCATAAGTCGCCTCGGTATCAGCTTCCGCTGAATGTGCATTCGTTAAATCTTTGTCACAGTAAAATCTGTAGGCGGCCTCTAAGTTTCGCTTTTCCATCTTGTGAAAGATAGTCTGAACATCTACAGCGACTTTGTTTTTCATATCGAACTCCATTTCAGCTCGAAGCATTTCTTCAGCAAGTAATGGAATATCGAAACGATCCGAGTTGTACCCTCCTAGATCGGAGTCTTTCATCAAGTCGAAAATTTCACGAGACAATTCTTTAAAAGTAGGCTCATTGGCAACTTTTTCATTGGAGATCCCATGAATATCAATGGCTTCCTGAGGAATTTCAATTGTAGGATTCACCAGCCAAGTCTTGGATTCTTTTGTTCCGTTAGGATATACTTTAAGTACTGAGATTTCAACGATGCGATCCTTAGAGACATTGATTCCGGTGGTTTCGAGATCAAAAAAACATATAGGTCTAGTGAGTTTTAATTCCATGAGATTAAACTAAACGATTCATATCCCAATTTTCTAAATACTCTTTAACCTTGGCAATAAACATACCTCCCAAGGCTCCGTTGACCACTCTGTGATCATAAGAATGCGACAAAAACATTTTAGAACGTATTCCTATTAAATCCCCATCTTTAGTTTCAATAACAGCGGGAACTTTTCGAATGGCCCCCAATGCTAAAATTCCAACCTGTGGTTGATTGATGATGGGTGTCCCAAAAACAGATCCGAAAGACCCCACATTGGTCACCGTATAGGTACCTCCCTGAATTTCTTCAGGTTTTAATTGATTGTTTCTTGCTCTTCTAGCTAGATCATTTACTTGAGCTGCCATTCCGACTAAATTCAATCGATCGGCATTCTTAATCACTGGTACAATTAAATTACCATCTGGCAAGGCCGCAGCCATTCCTAAATTGATATTTTTTTTCTTTATAACGGTATCTCCTTCTAAACTGATATTTAACAAAGGATACTCTTTTAAAGCATAAGCTACAGCTTCTAAAAAGATCGGTGTGAAGGTTAACTTTTCACCTTCTCGTTGCTCAAAGTGATTTTTGACGTTCGTTCTCCATGCAACCACATTAGTCACATCGACTTCAATAAAACTCTGAACATGTGCTGAAGTAGCAATTGAAGCCTTCATGTGATCGGCAATGAGTTTGCCCATTCGAGATAAAGGAATGCGTTCATCATCTGCACTGTGAATATAAGTCGGTACTTTCGGAGTCTGTGGAGCTGATGATGCTACTGGAGGGGGAGCAACTTCTTTAGGTTGCTCTGCAACTGGAGTCTCAACTTTTACAGTAGCAATTGTTGACTCACCTGATCTATTTTCTAAATAGGATAAAATATCATTCTTTGTCACTCGACCCTCAGAACCACTTCCTGTAATTTGATCCAATTCAGCCAATGAAACACCTTCCTTCTTTGCTATATTTTTAACCAGTGGAGAATAAAAGCGTTCTGAGGTTTCCTGTACTGGCTCTAATTGTTGCTGAGCTTTTTCCACCTGCTTTTCAATCTGCTGAGCTTCCTTTGGCTCCTCTGCAGGGGTTGTTTCAGCTACAGTCTCAACAACTGGTTTCGAACTCACCTCTGAATCGGTTTCAATCACAGCAATCACCTCTCCAACCTTGACAACATCATTGACTTCAAATCGTTTCTCTACAAGAGTCCCCTCTACTTCTGAAGGAACTTCTGAGTCTACTTTATCAGTTGCTATTTCAACAACCGCTTCGTCGAGTTCGATTGTCTCACCAACCTCTTTTAGCCAAGAAGTTAAAGTAGCTTCTGCTACACTTTCACCCATCTGAGGTAATTTCAATTCAAATTTTGCCATAGTGTTATTAATACTTAAAAATAAGAATAATAATTCGTTATTATGTCTTCATTGAGTTTTCAAATGGAATGCGATTTAAAATGCTTCGACCCAAGGTAACTTCATCTGCGTATTCCAACTCATCTCCAACAGCAATTCCTCGAGCAATTGTAGAAGTCTTTATATCCATTCCATCCAATTGTCGATAGATATAAAAATTCGTAGTATCTCCTTCCATTGTAGAACTCAAAGCAAAGATAAGTTCTTTAATCGAACCAGATTTTAATCGTTCAATCAATGCTTCAATTGTCAAATCTTGAGGACCAACTCCTTCAATTGGAGAAATTTTTCCACCCAATACATGGTATCTTCCTTTAAATTGAGCGGTGCTTTCTATAGCCATCACATCTCTGATATCTTCAACAACACAAATCACCTCTCCATCTCTCGATGGATTGGCACAAATATCACATTGTTCATCATCAGATATACTATTACAATCTTTACAATACTTAATCGTGTCTTTTAATCGAACTAAAGACGTAGCCAAATCATGAGTCTGAGATGCAGGCTGTCTCAGCAAATGCAAAACTAATCTAAGTGCGGTTCGCTTTCCTATTCCTGGAAGTTGAGATACCTCATTTACGGCCTCCTCTAAAAGTTTCGATGAAAATTCCATGCCTCAAAATTACAACTTTAGATTTATGTAGGAAGTTTTTGTACTTTGCATTTGCAAAAAAAATTTATGAGTCCAACAAACATTACACTAATCATAGGAGCCTATTTTTTAATGCTCATAGGCATCTCGTTACTCACTTCCAAAAATGATTCCAATGAAGACTTCTTTAGAGCAGGCAAGAAATCACCATGGTATGTAGTCGCTTTTGGAATGGTAGGAGCCTCTCTATCTGGAGTAACTTTTATTTCTGTACCAGGATGGATTGGGGGAACTGAGTTCACCTATCTTCAAGTAGTCATCGGTTATTTCTTTGGATATCTTATTGTATCTTTCGTGTTACTACCACTTTATTACAGACTCAATCTTACTTCCATTTACGAATATCTCCGAGACCGTTTTGGACCTACCTCCTACAAGACAGGAGCTTTTTTCTTCTTTATGTCGAGAGTACTCGGAGCATCTTTTAGACTTTTTTTAGTCGCCATCGTTCTGCAACAATTTGTGTTTGACGCTTGGAACGTTCCTTTCGAACTCACTGTAGTGATATCTATTTTATTGATTTGGCTCTACACCTTTAAAGGGGGAATCAAAACCATTGTTTGGACCGATTCTCTTCAAACACTTTTTATGATTCTAGCGGTCATCTTTTCCATCTATTTTATCGCTCAAAATTTAGGTTGGAGCATTGGAGATTTCTTTGCTTCAGAAGAACTTAAAAAGTATTCCAGGGTATGGATTTCAGATGATTTCAACAATCGTTCTTACTTTTTAAAATCTCTGATTGGAGGAGCATTTATCACCATTGGAATGACTGGTTTAGATCAAGATATGATGCAAAAAAATCTCAGCTGTGCAACGATCAAAGACGCACAAAAAAACATGATCAGTATGAGCATTAGCTTAGTTATTGTTACCTTTGTTTTCATGCTTTTGGGTGCTCTGTTGTTTATTTATGCTGAGAAAAACAATATTGGTATTCCTATGATGGATGGGCAAGCAAAGACAGATTTGCTCTTTCCTCAAATTGCTCTAAATTCTGGATTGGGAATGTGGGTAGCTGTGCCTTTCTTACTCGGCCTAGTAGCGGCAGCATATTCAAGTGCTGATTCTGCATTAACCTCACTTACAACTTCTTTCTGTGTCGATTTTATAGGATTGAACAATAAAACTGAAGAACGTCAAAAAAAAATTAGAAAACAGACACATATTTTGATGAGTTTATTTTTAATGGTCGTCATCATTATTTTTAAATACGTTTTAACTTCAAATATCATCGACAGTCTTCTCACTGTGGCTTCCTACACCTATGGCCCCCTATTAGGCTTCTATAGCTTTGGGATTTTCACGAAATACCAAGTCAATGATCAATGGGTATGGCTCGTGACTTTGATTTCGATAATTTCAGCCACAGCGATTGGAAACATACCAGCTGATTACCTAGGTGGCTACAAAGTGGGATACGAACTCTTACCCCTTAATGGACTCATTACTTTTACAGGACTTTACTTAATTAGAAAGAAATAATAAAATTGTATATTTAGGTAAATTAAAGCGCTCGACATGTACACTTCTTATTTTAAAGGATTAGGTTTTTACGTTCCCGATCATGTGGTCACCAACGACGATTTAGCTAAGATCATTGACACAAGTGATGAATGGATTCAGGAACGTACCGGAATTAAAGAAAGAAGACATGTCACTCCTGGCTCTGAGGATAACACTACTTCGATGGGCTTGAAAGCTGCAAAAATAGCACTCGAAAATTCTGGTTTAAACAAAGATGAAATCGATTTAATTGTATTTGCTACTCTTAGTCCTGATATGTATTTTCCAGGACCAGGAGTCTATATTCAAAAGGAATTAGGCCTAAGAAATGTGGGGGCTATTGATGTACGCGCTCAGTGTTCTGGATTTGTTTATGCGACTTCAATTGCAGATCAATTCATTAAAACGGGCATGTATAAAAATGTCTTAATCATTGCCTCTGAATTACAATCTAAAGGTTTAGATATGACTACCAGAGGACGAGGTATCTCTGTCATTTTCGGAGATGGTGCAGGTGCTGCGATCATTGGAAGATCAGATGATTCTAATAGAGGGATTTTATCCTCTCACTTACACAGTGAAGGAGCGCATGCTGAAGCCTTATCTATGACCGCTCCTGGATTAGGCTCAAGATGGGTTACAGATATCCTCAAAGACAATGATCCAGAAGACATCAGTTACTATCCTTATATGAATGGCACCTTTGTGTTTAAAAATGCGGTGGTTCGTTTTGCTGAAGTCATCAACGAAGGGCTTGAAACTAATCATCTTCAGGCATCCGACATCGACTTACTAATCCCTCATCAAGCAAATCTCAGAATTGCTCAATTTATTCAAAAGAAATTCAGACTCCGTAACGATCAGGTTTACAACAATATTATGCATTACGGAAATACTACAGCAGCATCAATTCCTATCGCATTAGCTGAAGCTCACCAAAAAGGTCTAATTAAAAAAGGAGATCTTGTCGTATTAGCTGCCTTTGGTTCTGGTTTTACTTGGGGCTCTGTGATGATTCGTTGGTAGTGACATCTTGTCATAAATTCTTCTTTGGCACTTGTTTTGACTTAGGTGATTAAAATTCACAAAAATTAAAACTCAATACTATGTCAAAAGGTAAGATTAATGTTTCTGTAGAAAACATATTTCCACTGATTAAAAAATTCTTATACAGTGATCATGAAATCTTTTTACGCGAGCTGATCTCCAATGCAACTGATGCGACGCTTAAATTAAAGCACTTAACGTCTATTGGTGAAGCTAAAGTTGAATACGGAACTCCAGAGATCCATGTCAAAATAGATAAAGAAGCAAAAAAACTTCATATCATTGACCAAGGTCTAGGAATGACTGCTGACGAAGTAAAAAAATACATCAATGAGGTCGCTTTTTCTGGAGCAGAAGAATTTCTTGAAAAACACAAAGACACTGCTAAAGACAGTGGAATCATCGGTCATTTTGGACTTGGATTCTACTCGGCATTTATGGTTGCTCACACTGTTGAAATCATCACCAAAAGTTATACTGATGAACCAGCTGCTCACTGGACCTGTGACGGTTCGCCAAATTTCACATTAGAAGTTGCTGACAAGCAAGATAGAGGAACTGAAATCATACTTCATATCGCTGAAGATTCTGAAGAATTCCTAGAAGAGTCTAAGATTTCAGAATTGTTACTCAAGTACAATAAATTTATGCCTATTCCTATTGTATTTGGAACCAAAACAGAAACCCTACCAAAACCTGAGGGAGCAAAAGAAGAAGATCCAGCTCCTACCAAGGAAGTACCTCATATCATTAACAACCCTGAGCCAGCATGGACCAAACAACCAGCTGATTTAGAGACAGCGGATTACCAACAATTTTACAGAGAATTGTATCCTATGCAATTTGAGGAGCCTTTATTTCACATTCACCTCAATGTCGATTATCCTTTTAACTTAACTGGTATTCTTTACTTCCCTAAATTGAGCAATGATTTAAGTCTTCAAAAAGACAGAATTCAACTCTATCAAAACCAGGTTTTTGTAACGGATAATGTAGAGGGAATTGTCCCTGAATTTCTTACGATGCTCAAAGGGGTTATTGATTCTCCAGATATCCCACTCAATGTATCTAGATCCTATTTACAAGCAGATGGTGCTGTCAAAAAGATCTCTTCGTATATCACCAGAAAAGTTGCTGACAAATTAAAGAGTCTCTTCAATGAAAACAGAGAGGATTTTGAAGCAAAATGGAATGACATTAAAGTCGTGATCGAATACGGAATGCTCTCAGAGGATAAGTTCATGGAAAAAGCGGATGCTTTTGCACTTTATCCAACAATTGACAATAAGTATTTCACTTGGAATGAACTTCAAGAAGCATTAAAGGAAAATCAAACAGATAAGGACGGCAAACTAGTCATCCTTTATGCCTCTGACAAAGAAGCACAACACAGTTATATCAATGCTGCAAAAGACAAAGGATACGAAGTATTATTATTGGATTCGCCTATCGTTTCTCACCTTTTACAGAAATTAGAAAGTTCAAATGAAAACATCACCTTTGCAAGAGTTGATGCTGATCATTTAGACAACCTCATCAAAAAGGATGAAGATTCAATTTCAAAGCTTTCTGATGAAGAAAAAGAGACCTTAAAATCATCAATTGAGGAAACTTTGGGAACTCAAACCTACACTGTTAAAGTGGAGGCCTTGGATTCTAATGCGTCACCATTCATCATAACAGAGCCTGAATTCATGAGAAGAATGAAGGAAATGCAACAAACTGGAGGTGGCATGTTTGGCATGGGCACTATGCCAGAAATGTACAATTTAGTTGTCAATGGAAATCACGAACTGGTAGCTGAAATCTTAAACTCCAAGACTGCTAAAAAGAAGGAACGCCTTATAAAACAGTCTGTCGATTTAGCAAAACTTTCTAAGGGACTCCTCAAAGGGGAAGCTCTTACGGAGTTCATTGAACGATCCTACAAATTTGTCAAATAGACAAAATCTTAGTTTATACAAAAAAGGCTGTCAGTAATTGGCAGCCTTTTTTTATTGTTAAGAACTCACATACTGAAGTATAAAAGCAAAATCAATATTGATTCCACTACTAGAACTGATAAAAAAACCATTGACTTTTTCATAGCTACTTAAATTTTATTTAAATAATTGGCTTTATTTAAAAATCAAGACGTTTAAAGCTCTATAACTTTAATCTCATTTCTATAGAGTTTAATCTTTCCATCTTTCTCTAACTTTTTTAGTATTCGAGATACGACAACCCTTGATGTGTGAAGATCTTGTGAGATTCGTTCATGAGTCGTATTCAGCAAATCATCTCCTATGACTTTAGCTTTATCTTGAAGGTATTTTAGAATACGCATATCCATTTTTAAGAAAGCAATGGTATCGACCGTTTCTAGTAATTCTCTAGTTCTTGCTTGATAAGAATCAATTACAAAGCTTCTCCAGGATCGGTAATTGGCCATCCAAAGTTCCATATACATCAAAGGAATCATTAAGATTTCTGAATCAGATTCAATTACGGCTCTTATTTCACTTTTATTCCCTTCGATACCACAACTAAAAGACATGGCACAAGAATCTCCCTTTTCAATAAAATAAAGCAATAACTCATCTCCATCTTCATCTTCTCTGAGTATTTTAATTGCTCCTGATAATAAAAGTGGAATATGAGAAAGTTCATCTCCAATATCAATGATTTCTTTATCAGCTGGAACATTGATGTATTTTCCAACTTTATCCATTTCATCGATGAGTTCCTCTTCAAAAAGAAATCCGTATTGTTCTAATAGTTTGTTCTTGTTCATTAATCTTGTTTTGTCAATCGGTATATTAAAATAGCCGCTCTAAGTGTAAAATCTTCTAGGGTTTGTAAATTTACTGTTTCCTGAGGCGTATGAGCTCCTGAACCCATAGACCCCAATCCGTCAAGACAAGATACGTACGAGGCTACAAAAGAAGTATCAGCAGCTCCTCTTTTTCCTGGATCATAGGCCTTAACTTCACCTTGTCCTAAGTCCTGACTGACTTGTGACAATTGTTCTAGCAATGCGATATTTCCTTCTGTTGGAGGCATCGATGGGTAAGAATCCTCAAAACTTATTTCTGCTGAAGTATGAGGCAAATTATTAGCGACTACTTCTCTCATTTTTGCTCTGGAACGCTCCTTTTGATCTTCAGTTATAAATCTTAAACCTCCACGTACCATTGCAGTTTGAGCAACAACATTTGTTTTTCCAAATACTTCTCCTCCACTTTTCATCTTGTCGTACTCTACAAAGGTTCCCCCCATCAGCACCCCTGGGTTAAATGTCAATAAATCTTCACCTTTTACTTCCTCATAAAAATCGTTTAAGATACGACCCATTTCAAAAATAGCACCTGCTCCAACATGTTCACTAAAAACACCTGATGAGTGAGCTCTTTTCCCTGATACTTTAACCTCCCAACCAGAAGCTCCTCTTCTAGCAACTGTTGCATAATCGTATCCTGTGGCAGTTTCAAAACCAAGAGCCACATCTGATCGCTTTCCAGCTTCGATTAAATCTTTTCTCGAAACAGAAAGTGGTTTACCAGTGCTTTCTTCATCTCCTGTAAAGGCTACAATGATCTGAGCATCATCAATCAAATTATTTTCTTGCAAGGCTTTTAAGGCGTAAAGAATTACCACATCGCCACCCTTCATATCATTTCCTCCAGGAGCATGAGCTAACCTGTCATCGATTCGCTCAAATTTTTGAAAAGGAGAATTTTCTTCAAAGACTGTATCTAAATGACCTATCAATAAGATTCGTTTTCCTTTGGTACCTTTTCGCTCTGCAAAAAAATGCCCCGCTCTATTCATTCCAGAGGGCATCTCAATCCATTTAGTGTCAAAATTAATTTCCCTAAAAGCATCGTCAAAAACAGATCCCACTTCACGAACACCTTCGAGATTTAAACTTCCAGAATTAATATTAACAACCTTCTCTAAAAAGTTGATTTGATCTGCAGAGTTTTTGCGAATGGTCTTAACAATTTGTTTTTCTACTTTAGATAATTTGGTTTGACTCATGCTCAATAATGGCAATAGTATACCTATAAGAAGAAGTGATTTTTTCATTTGTAGTGGTTTATTTGAACTGAATTTACAAAATATCTCTAAGAGCATCACAATTAATCAAACTTTATCGATTTAATCACACTAATTTTAGAAACGACAAAGGATGGGATTAACAACATCCCAAAACTGATGATGACAATTCCAATATTGAGAACTAGAATATCTGATAAAGAGATACTCACAGGGATATAGGTCATCAAATATTCTTTGGGGTTTGGAAATTGAATTAATCTGAAAAAATACTGTACTCCCAGAAGACTCAATCCAATCGCATTCCCCCATAAGAGACCACGAATTACCAGATAAATGGCTTGATAGATAAAAATCTTACGTATAGTCCAATTCGAAGCACCGAGTGCTTTTAAAACCCCTATCGAATTAGTCTTTTCCAACACCAGTACCAACAAAGCGGTAACTATATTAATCCCACCTACTAAAATCATGATTCCTATAATAAGTGCTATATTGAAGTCAAATAATTCAATCCATTCAAAGATGGTGAAGTAACGATCTTTAACGGTTCGAACATCTAATTGAGAACTACTTTGTTTGTAGATGGTATCCGCATAAGAATCCAAACTGTCAAAATCATCGATAAAAATCTCAATAAGGCCAACCTGATTTTCACTCCATCGATTAATTCGCTGAAGATGTCTGATATCTACGATGATATAGGATTTATCAAACTCATCAAATCCACTGTCATAGATACCAATGATAGTAAATCTGCGCTGATTAGGCAAGGACTCAGAAGATTCATCTTTTAAAAAAAAGGCGTTGTACTGATCTCCTAAATTTAGTTTTAAAGCCTTAGCTAAGGTCTTTGAAATCAATACTTCATTGCTTAATTCATCTTTGTAATTTGGAATGCTTCCCGCTATCAAAATGTCGTCGAAAAGTTTCCAATTAAAATCACTTCCAACTCCTTTAGCAATAATTCCCTCAAAAGTTTCAGAAGTTCTAATGACTCCTGCTTTTAGAATCACGGCCTGATGATGAACAACACCTTTTGTTTGAGGTGATTCCAAGTAGAATTCTTGATTTTTGTCTATTGGAACTAAACTAACATTGGAATTGTTTTGATCAAAATTTAGCACTTGAATATGACCGTTAAAAGCAGCTACTTTATCTCTAATATTTTGTTTTAAACCGACACCTGTACCTATAGCAATCAACATCATCACAAGTCCAACAGCAATTGCACTCACAGCAATTTTTATAATAGGACTAGATATACTACTTTTATGTGGAAGGCCTTTGATGAACCTCTGGCTAATAAACAAGGAAATATTCAATGAATACAGTTTTAAATAATCTCAAAAATAAGGTTTTATATCTAGTTTTAGCTTTGCTTATGTCATTTATTGGTTCAGTTTATGCTCAGCAAAAAATTCGTGTTGCGGCCAATAAGACACAAAGCTATCTTCCATTGCTCAAAGAAAAGAGAATTGGACTCGTTGTCAATGCCACATCAGTCATTTTCAAAGACGACATCTACATTCATATAGTGGATTCACTACTCACACATCGAGTGAATATTAAAACTATTTTTTCACCAGAACACGGATTTAGAACGGATGCTGATGCTGGAGAAAAGGTTCATGATGAAATAGATGCTAAAACAGGACTTCCTATCGTTTCTCTTTACGGTAAGAACAGGAAGCCCACATCCGATCAACTAAAAGAACTCGATCTCGTAATTTTCGACATTCAAGATGTAGGAGTTCGATTTTACACCTATATCGCTACGCTTCAGCTCGTCATGGAAGCATGTGCTGAAAACAATATTCCTTTAATTGTTTTTGACAGACCCAACCCTAATGGAAGTTATATTGACGGACCGGTCTTGGAAAAAGAACACAGTAGTTTTTTGGGATTAAACGAAATTCCCTTAGTCTATGGAATGACGATTGGAGAATATGCCATGATGATACATGGAGAACAGTGGTTAAGAGTCGATCAAGATTTAGATCTGAGAATCATTCCACTTGAAGGATATACTCACCAAAGTAGCTATCACCTCCCCATAAAACCGTCTCCTAACCTTCCAAACGATAAATCCATAGGGCTATACCCTAGTCTTGGACTCTTTGAGGGAACCCATGTCAATGCTGGTAGAGGAACGGCTGATCAATTTTCTAGATTTGGAGCCTCTTTTTTAGATAGCACCTATTTTGATTTTAGCTACACACCGCAACCTAATACGGGTTCAAAAAATCCAAAAGAAGATGGAAAACTGTGCTACGGAAGAGATTTAAGTACTGTTGAAATTCCCAACAAAGTAAGTTTGAAATGGTTGCTGGAAGCCTATGAAAACTCAATCGACAAGAATGCATTTTTTATCACTTCAGGTTTTACAAGACACGCTGGCACAGAACTCTTACAACAACAGATTGAAAAAGGCTTGACAGAGGATCAAATTCGAATGAGTTGGCAAAAGGACATCAATAAGTTTAAATCGATCAGAAAAAAATACCTGCTTTATCCTTGATGAAAGAACAACTAGAAAATCTCAAACAGCTATCTGCTGAAAAGGCAAAAGAAAATAAAAAATACCTCGATAAGCTTGCCAAAAAACCTCCAAAGAATTTGGATTATACCATGCAATCCATTCACGATCAGGTATTTGATCGAATCGATTGTTTACAATGCGCCAACTGCTGTAAAACTACAGGTCCATTAGTCACCGATAATGATGTAGTTCGAATCTCAAAGCACCTTAAATTAAAGCCCCAAAGCTTTATTGAACAATACCTAAGAGTCGATGAAGACAATGATTTGGTTTTTCAATCGATGCCGTGCCCATTTCTAGGAGCGGACAATTACTGTTCCATTTACGAAGTAAGACCCAAGGCCTGTAGGGAATTTCCTCATACTGACCGAAAGAAATTTCATCAAATTCGAAAAATCACTCTTAAGAACACAGAGATCTGTCCTGCTACTTTTGAAGTGATGGAAGCACTTAAGAAAGAAATAAAATTGTAAATTGAAACTCATGGAAGCGATATTTGAATATTTTTCGACAATTCCTTCTCTTCACAGATCATTGATTCTTATTTATGGAATCGCGTTCTTTTGGATCCTAGAATCTGTTATTCCCCTTTTTAGGTTTTCATATCATAAGGTCAAACACGCAGGAATCAATATCTTTTTTACCATAACTACCGTTATAGTCAATTTCAGCTTAGCATTTTTACTTTTAAAGAGCAGTGATTGGGTGAGTTCAACCAATTTTGGAATTTTGAATTGGCTCCAATCAGATCAATTATGGTTAAATGTATTAATTGGTGTCATCCTTCTTGATTTAATCGCAGCTTATTTTGCACACTTTGTAGAACACCAAGTAAAAGTCCTGTGGGGATTTCATATTGTTCACCATTCCGATCATCATGTAGACACCACTACTGCTAACAGACATCACCCTCTTGAGAGTGTTGTACGGTTTGCATTCACTTGTATAGCTGTAATTATCAGCGGAGCTCCAATTGGAACCATTATGTTATACCAAGCCCTTTCAGTGGTACTTTCCCAATTTAACCACGCCAATATCTGCATTCCTAAATCTATTGATCGTTGGTTAAATTGGTTGATTGTCACTCCCAATATGCACAAGGTACATCATCATCAAAGCATTCCCTATACCGATTCCAACTACGGAAATATCTTTGGTTTCTGGGATCACCTATTTCACACCTATAAAGAGCTGGATTCAAAACAAATTGTTTACGGTTTGGACACCTACCCAGACAAGGTTTCCAATAGCAAACTTATTCCACTTTTAAAATCTGCATTTAACAAGTATAGAAGTCCTAATTAGGATTATTTAATTAGAGTAGCTTTTTGTAGATCATTTATTCAAGACAAATGACTTCATAGGTTAAAAATGATGTAGAAGTCAATTTTACCTTCTTGGTTGAGAAAACTGATTTTAATTTAAACGATGTCGGATTTTAGAGTTAATCGTGATAGATAATCGTAGTGCTCTCCTTCTTGTACAAGCTCTGCTTTTAAACCGCACTGTTCAGCGATTTCCTTTAGAGATTCAAAATCGATATACAACCATGGAAAAGATTCTGAAACCATACCATTGTAATGCATTTGAAAATGAGTTTCTCCGTAATAGCCTTTAGATGCATCGATCCAGTATCCCCCATCTGCATCCTGGTCAAACATATAGATCACATCTGATGAATCGAGCAACATCTGTCCATCAGGTTTTATCAACGCTTTGAGTTTTCGTAAAAAATCAGGAAGTGATTCAAGCGTCCCAGCAAGGCCAATACCATTCATCAACAATAATAGTGTATCATAAGTATGGTCAGGATTAAAACTATTGATATCGGATAGTATCACATTTTTTATTCCTCTATGCTTACAAACCTCTACAGCACCTTTTGAATGGTCCAAAGCTAAAACCTCTTTCCCCATAGATTGCAAATACAAACTGTGAGACCCAGCTCCACAACCAACATCAAGTATCGTACCCCTTGATAGCTCCAGAGCTTTTTGTTCGATAATTGGCATTTGATCAAAGGATCTAAAAAGGTAATCCAAGGGAAGTTGATCCCAGCCTCCTAGTTCAGAAAATGTTTTGATATCCTCTTTGTTTAAGCCCTTAAAATGATCTAGAAGTGCAGCACCTAATACATCCATAACTAGGGAATATTCATGTACTTATGAGTCTGTAAGGACACCTTCCACTGTGGATGTTCCATTACAAAGTCAACAATTAGAGGTATTACCTTTTCTCTAACACTCCATTCCGGTTGTAAAAACAATTTACAGTCCTTTGAAACTTTTTTAGCTTGATCAACTGCAAATTGCAAATCGTGCTTGTTGTAAACAATAATCTTAAGCTCATCTGCTTTTTTATAGATACCTTCTAGAGGTAAAGCAGTCTTTTTTGGGGAGAGACAAATCCAATCCCAATGTCCTGATAAGGGATAAGAACCTGATGTTTCAATATGTGTTTGCATCCCCTTCTCTTTTAAAGCTGAGGTTAAAGGTTGCATAGGCCACATCAAAGGTTCACCTCCAGTAACAACAATCGTTTGATAGTTGGAAGCTAACTCGACGATAGCATCAATCGAAGTCGCTGGGTGTTTATCGGCATCCCAACTCTCTTTAACATCACACCAATGACATCCGACATCGCATCCACCGACACGTATAAAATAAGCTGCTGCACCCTTGTGATAACCTTCTCCCTGAATGGTATAAAAAGCCTCCATAAGTGGTAAGGCTTTACCAGTACTGACATCGATTTGTTGCTTTTTCTCTGACATGGGGCAAAGATACGCTATTTCAGCTGAGTTAAAAGAATGCTACTCAAATCATTTTTAGATCAATTCATCAACTTTTTTAGTACTTTTATCGAATGAAAAAATATGTTTTAATCGCTTTAATTATTGCTCTTACAAGCCTTGGTGCTTGTGAGACAAATCCTTCCGAATTCACTATTGATGAGTCATCTGTCGGTAAACTTTCAAAAACGACAAAAATTAGTGAATTGGAAACGCTATACGCCAATGATTCGATTGTCACAAATGACTCGATTGGGTTGAAAAATGGATCATTAGCATCTAGTTTATTGATTTATGACAAAAAAGGAACAAGACTTCTTAGACTACAACCAAAAGGTGACAGTTCTCAGACAATTGGATCGATACGCATCTATGATTCTCGATATAAAACCGATAATAATATTCGTATTGGAAGTAGTTTTAAGGAATTAAAATCCATAGGTACAATCGACAAAATTCTTCCTGCTCTGAACTCCGTATCTATTACCATCAAAGGGTCCTCAATCTTTTACAGTGTCGATAGAAACCAATTACCTGACATCTTAAAATACGATAGAGCCGCAATTATTGAAGCACTTCAAATTCCTGACAATGCGATCATATCCAATATTATGATTCAGTGGTAATGTCTAAAGTCAAGAAAAAATTACTGATTGGATTTTTTAGAAGTTATTTCAATAGCCTTTCCTATTTCTCCCAAAAAAAGGCTGCTAACAAAGCTTTTAAGCTCTTTGTAAGCCCTCGAAAAGGAAGAGTTAAAGATAATCAAAGAGCCTTTTTAGAAGAGGCTAAAGCACAGGTTTTAATTGTCGACAAAATCGCTATTCAAACCTATCACTGGTCTGGCAATAAAGAAACGATTCTATTATTTCACGGATGGGAAAGCAATGCTTTTCGTTGGAGAGAATTAATTGCCAAGCTACAAGAGGAAGACTACAACATCATCGCATGTGATGCTCCAGCACATGGTAATTCAGGTGGAAACATACTTTATGTTCCGCTTTATCAAAAGATCGGCAAAGTGATGATTGAGAAATTCAATCCAAGTGTTGCCATTGGTCACTCCATGGGTGGGATGATGTTGCTATTTAACCAACACTTAAACCCAATCTCGAGTATTGAAAAACTCATTTGCCTGGGGGCTCCAGCTCAATTAGAGGGGATTATGAACAATTACTATCAGTTACTAGGCCTTAATAGTCGTCTTCAAAATGGGATGGAATCTTTTTTTCAACGAGAGTTCAATTTTAAAACAACTGAATTCACAGTTGCAAATTGGGCGGATCAATTTAAGGTTCAAGGATTGATCATACACGACATTGGAGACAAGATAATTCCTGTGAGTGATGCACAACTAATTCACAAACATTGGAAAGGAAGTAGCCTACATTTAACTCAAGACTTAGGCCACTCCTTAAAAAGTGTAGAAATCAATCAATTGATCAGTGAATTTATCGCTACTTAGCAAAGAGTTGTCCTAAATCCTTAAATGCTTTAAATTCCAGGGCATTTCCAGCAGGATCTAAAAAAAACATCGTTACTTGTTCCCCTACCTCTCCTTTAAAACGAATATAAGGTTCAATTACAAAATCGATAGAAGCTCCCTTTAATCGATCTGAAAAAGCTTCAAATTCATCCCATGGAAGTACCACTCCAAAATGTGGAACAGGAACATCTTTTCCATCGACGGGATTGGTGTGTAAATTATCTTCTGATTTTGGTTTGTAATGAATCACTACTTGATGTCCAAAAAAGTCAAAATCGACCCAATGTGTATCTGATCGACCCTCTTTCAACCCTAATACATCTCTGTAAAAACTTCTACATTCATCGAGATTGTGAACTGGTATTGCTAAATGAAAGGGAGAAAGTGTGCTCATTATTTTCTGTTTTGACCCGCGATTAACGTATTTTTGAGAAGCATTGCAATAGTCATTGCACCTACACCACCAGGAACAGGGGTGATATAAGAAGCTTTTTTACTCACAGCTTCAAAGTCCACATCACCAGTGATGTAATACCCTTTTTCTGAATCATCAGCTATTCTGTGAATACCCACATCGACCACTACAGCACCTTCTTTAACCATTTCTGCTTTAACAAAATTTGGAACTCCGAGAGCAGAAATCACGATATCAGCTTGTTTACAAATTGCTTCTAAATTTTGAGTTCTCGAATGCGTTAGGGTTACGGTTGCGTCTCCTGGATTTCCTTTTCTTCCCATAAGGATGCTCATTGGTCGTCCAACAATGTGAGATCTTCCGATCACTACGCAGTGCTTTCCAGAAGTTTCAATCTTGTAACGTTCTAAGAGCTCCATCACTCCAAAAGGAGTCGCTGGTAAAAAGGTTTCCATATCCAAGGCCATTTTACCAAAGTTAGTCGGATGAAATCCATCCACATCCTTAGAAGGATCAATGGCCATAATTACTTTTTGTTCGTTAATGTGTTTTGGAAGTGGTAATTGAACGATAAATCCATCAATCGCATCATCATTATTGAGTTCATCAATCTTGGAAAGCAACTCAGCTTCGGTTACATCAGTGTCGTATTTTACAAGAGTTGAATCAAACCCTACTCGTTCACATGAACGTACCTTAGCCCCTACATAGGTAAGAGATGCACCATCATTACCCACTAACACGGCCGCTAAATGAGGAGCACGTTCTCCTCTTTGCTTCATTGCAGCAACTTCAGCAGCGATTTCATCCTTGATGTCGTTTGATATCTTTTTACCGTCTAATAATTCCATTCTTTTTACTATATAATTTATGATTTACCAGGAAATCCTGAAGGCATACCACCCATCATTTGCATCATTTTTTTAGCTCCACCACCTTGCATCATCTTCATCATCTTATTCATTTGACCGAACTGTTTTAAGAGTCCATTGACATCTTGAAGTGATCTTCCAGATCCCTGAGCAATTCGTTTTTTTCTACTCATATCAATCACTGAAGGATTGGAACGTTCTTTTGGAGTCATCGAGTGAATCATCGCTTCAATGTGTTTGAAAGCATCATCATCAATATCCAATCCTTTCATCGCCTTTCCAACTCCAGGTATCATTCCCATTAAATCTTTCATAGACCCCATCTTTTTGATCTGTTGAATCTGATCTAAAAAGTCATCAAAACCGAAGGTATTCTTGGCAATTTTCTTTTGAATTTTACGAGCTTGTTCTTCGTCAAATTGATCCTGTGCACGTTCTACAAGAGAAACTACATCTCCCATTCCCAATATACGATCGGCCATACGATCTGGATGAAAAACATCTATAGCTTCCATTTTTTCACCAGTACCGATGAACTTAATCGGTTTGCTTACAACCGATTTAATCGATATCGCAGCTCCACCTCTAGTGTCACCATCGAGTTTAGTGAGGACAACCCCATCAAAATTTAAGACATCGTGAAAGGCTTTGGCAGTATTGACAGCATCTTGACCAGTCATTGAATCCACTACAAATAGTGTTTCATTTGGGGTGATTGCCTTGTGAATATTGGCTATTTCCTCCATCATTTGCTCATCGATAGCCAGACGTCCAGCAGTATCGACAATCACAATATTGTTTCCATTCTCCTTGGCCTTGGCAATACCAGCCATAGCAATAGCAACAGGATCACTAATTCCTTTGTCAGAATATACGTCCACACCAATTTGCTCCCCAACGACATGTAACTGATCGATCGCAGCAGGACGATAAACATCACAACCAACTAATAATGGTTTCTTATTCTTTTTGGATTTTAGATACAAAGCGAGTTTTCCAGAAAAGGTCGTCTTACCGGATCCTTGTAAACCAGACATCAAAACAACTGTTGGTTTTCCACTTAGATCGATCTCCTGGGTTGATCCTCCCATAAGCTCCGTAAGCTCATCTTTGACAATCTTTACCATTAATTGACCTGGCTGTAGGCTGGTCAATACTTTTTGTCCTAGGGCTTTTTCCTTTACTGAATTGGTGAATTCTTTGGCGATTTTATAATTGACATCAGCATCTAATAAAGCACGGCGAACCTCTTTGAGAGTCTCTGCAATATTAATTTCTGTAATCTGTCCACGGCCCTTGAGTTTATGCAGGGCTCCTTCTAGCTTATCGCTTAAATTGTCAAACATAGTTTACGGTATTCTAAGGCTGCAAATATAAGGATTTTTTAAGGCCTATTGATAGCTCAAGAATTCCTTTTTAACAAAAATTAGAGCTTAAAAAAACCTAGTAAACGAAATTTCCTAAAATAATTATTAACAATTTTAATGTTAATGAATTGATAATTAAACTATTACATTCAATATAATCCACCTAAACCGATGTATAAATAAAAATGAAGCTGATCAATCTCTTAAATTAAAGGGCGGTTTCGAAAAGCCAACGAGTAGACTCACTAAACGAAATCAACACTGATCGACTATTTAAAAGAGATATTAAATATTAAAAAAAACCATACAGTACTACATACGATCTGGAACCTCGATTCCAAGTAGCGCAAATGATTCTTTAATATACGTTGCTACTTTTTTAGAAAGTTGTACTCTAAAGCTTTTTACATGTTGATTTGACTCTCCTAAAATGGATACATTTTGGTAAAAAGAATTAAACGTCTTTACTAAATCGTAGGTGTAATTAGCGATTAGAGCTGGTGAATACTGCGAAGCCGCAGCTTCTAATACAGATGGGTAATCTTCTAAGATTGCAACGAGATCACGCTCTTTTTGATGAAGCACATAAGAACTCAAATCGGCATTAGCGTCAATCTCAAAATCAACCTTTCTGAGAATTGATTGAATTCTAGCGTGAGTATACTGTATAAAAGGCCCCGTATTTCCCTGGAAATCTACTGATTCAGAAGGGTCAAATAAAATTCTCTTTTTAGGATCTACTTTGAGAATAAAGTATTTTAAGGCTCCAAGTCCTATTGTTTTGTAGAGCTCTTTCTTTTGCGTTTCACTAAAACCATCTAATTTGCCGAGTTCTTCAGATAATTTTTCAGCTGTTTCACTCATTTCTACAATTAGATCGTCTGCATCAACTACAGTCCCCTCTCTTGATTTCATTTTTCCAGAAGGAAGATCAACCATTCCATAACTGAGGTGGTACAATTGATTCGCCCAATCAAATCCTAATTTCTTAAGGATTAAAAACAACACTTTAAAGTGATAATCTTGCTCATTACCAACGGTATAAACCATTCCATCAACATCAGGATGATCTTTGATACGCTGAATCGCAGTTCCGATATCCTGAGTCATATAAACAGCTGTTCCATCGGCTCTTAGAACGATTTTCTCATCCAATCCATCCTCAGTGAGATCAATCCACACACTTCCGTCTTCCTTTTCAAAAAAGACTCCTTTTTCAAGACCTTCTTCGACGATATCTTTTCCCAAGAGATAGGTGACGCTCTCGTAATAATAGGAATCAAAATCTACCCCAAGGTTCTTGTAAGTCACTTCAAACCCTTTGTACACCCATCCGTTCATAGTTTTCCAAAGATCAACCACCTGTGGATCTCCAGATTCCCATTTGCGAAGCATTTCTTGAGCTTCTAAAAGAATAGGAGCTGTTTTTTCAGCAGTTTCTTTATCGGTTCCGGATGCAATTAATGCTGCAATTTCTTCTTTGTAGACCTTGTCAAAAGCCACGTAGTAATTTCCTACGAGCTTGTCTCCTTTAAGTCCTGTTGACTCAGGAGTTTGTCCTTCACCAAAACGCTTCCAGGCTAACATACTCTTACAAATATGAATACCCCGATCGTTGATAATTTGAGTCTTGTACACCTTGTGCCCCGCCGCCTCCAATATCTTAGCTACAGAATACCCCAAGAGGTTGTTTCGAATATGACCTAAGTGAAGTGGTTTATTGGTGTTTGGCGATGAGTATTCAACCAATCTCCCTCCCTTTGCTTTGATTCCTTTTTTAGAATCTAAATTGTGGAATTGATCGAGTATATAAGCATCTGATAAAGAAAGGTTTAAAAACCCCTTTACTACATTGTAATCTGTAATTTCATCTAGCTGTTCTTTGAGAAAATCGCCTAATGCAGTCCCAATAGCTACTGGATTTCCTTTAATTTTTTTAAGCAGAGAAAACACCACAAGAGTAATATCTCCATCAAAATCTTTACGTGTAGGCTGAAAATCAAAAGACTCAAAAGTTGTATCGAACTCTTTTTTTAAAAGCTCATTAGCCTTTAGTGAGATGTGATCCTGAATATTCATGAAGTATTTTTATGGAGTGCAAATATACTAAATGACTCGATAACTGTGTCCTTATATCAAGATTTAGGTAAAAATACTTCTGCCATCATACAACGAGCAGAACCACCTCCACAAATTTCAATTGTTTCTAAATCAGCGTGAAGAACTTTACAGTGCTTTTCAATAGAACTAATTTGATCCCCTCTAAGTGAATTAAAAGCAGAGGTGCTCATAACCAGAAAAGGCTGATCTCCAACACCTTGAACCTCTAACATATTACCAGCGAACTGGTTCATTTGAGCTATACTGATATCGATGAGTTCCTTCGCATCGGATTTCAGCTGCTTTATGACGTTTTTGCGATCTTTTTTATCGGTTATGGAAGCCGAACAAACAATTGCTAACGTACTGCCTACACACATCATGACATTGGTGTGATAAATTGGCAGCAATGTTCCATCAATTTCTTGATTCGCAGTAAAAACAATAGGAGTATATTCAAAGTCCTCACAGAATTCCACAAACAAATCCTCATCGGTACGCTGAGAAATTGCCGCATATGCTTTTCTGTTCTCTCGATCCAAAATCATGGACCCTGTACCCTCTAAAAAAAGCTCCTCTTCTTCAGCAGCGGTATAATCAATAATTTCAGTAATAGTATATCCTTTGTCCTCCAATAGTGACAAAACCTCTTCATTGCGCTCTAAACGTCTTGAAGGAGCCAACATGGGATAAATCCCCACCATACCACTCTCGTGAAAAGAAATCCAATTGTTTGGAAAATGAGCATCGGGGACATCTACCTCACTTTGAGCATCGGTTACGATCACTTGAACACCAACAGATCTCAATTGACTTACAAAGTTGTCAAACTCCTCTTGAGCTCTTTTGAGTAACTCCTCTTTAGGCAGGTCCAAATTCTTTTGAAAGTAATTATCTCCCGCAGTGTCTTCATTGGCTCTAAAGTGAACCGGACGAATCATTAATAGTGTATTCGTAGTCTGTTTCATCAGTTCCTAATTAATGGTAGTGTACTACAACGGAGCATTCCTCCTTGTTTTGCTATTTCAGCATAGACAATTTCTTCAACTGTAAACCCTTTGGATCGCATCCATTGGTTGACCCTCGTTAGTCGCTTTTCAGATACGACTACAGTCGGTGCTATTGAAAACACATTACAACCCATCATCACCAATTCCTCTTTGGTAATTTCAAATACGTTTTCCTTACCAAAATAGTCCAATATCCATTGGTATTCATCAGGATTTAAAAATCCTTCTGGATGCACTAAGGCGTATTTGGTCCCAATAGGCTGAAAACAACAGTCCAAATGGAGTGCGTTTTCTGCAGGATTGGTATTTGATTTTTTCAATTCAAAGGATTTGACCTTCTTTTCAGGAAAGAACGATTGCAAGAAAGCTACGCCTTCTTTATTGGTACGAGCAGTGATATAATCCTCATAATCATCTCCCGTATAAACACCGACAAAAATATAATCAAACCAAGGCATAACATCACCTCCTTCAATGTGAACTTTTTCTGGAGGACTGATAATTTTATCTGGATTGATTTGATCTAAAACATGTAAAATAGCGTCGAATTCTTCTTCTCTGTGCGGTAAAATATTGGATCTAAAAATATAGTCTTCAATCACAAAGGCGATATCACGGCTAAATATTTGATTGCAATCTTTGATGATTTCAGGGCGAAATACCTTAACTCCATACTTCTTTAAAACCTCTGAAAAATTCTCCATTTCAGAAATCATATCCGATTCAACTGGATAGGTACCTGCCTTAATATGCATCAATGAATTAGGATCATAAGCATCCGCTACTTTTGGAACAGGACCATTGCTTAAAGCGGTTCCTAATACGACTGCTTTTAGCATTGATGTTTCATTGAGAATCTTAAGATCTAGCATATGTGCATTGTTATATATCCTACAAATATGCTTAATTTTTTTATAAAAAAAGCCCTTTTTAGAAAAGGGCTTGGGTATTATCGATCTTGAATCGAGACAAACTCTCGAGTGGTTGCTCCCACATAGACTTGGCGAGGTCGACCAATTGGCTCATTGTTAAGTCGCATCTCTCTCCACTGAGCAATCCAACCTGGAAGTCTACCAAGTGCAAACATCACAGTAAACATTTCTGTAGGGATTCCTAATGCTCTGTAAATAATTCCAGAATAGAAATCCACATTCGGATATAGCTTGCGATCCACGAAATACGGATCCTCTAAAGCCTCTTGCTCTAATCCTTTAGCTATGTTTAAGATAGGATCATCAATTCCAAGTGCATCCAATACATCATCTGCAGCCTTTTTAATGATACGGGCACGTGGATCAAAGTTTTTGTAAACGCGGTGTCCGAATCCCATCAATCTAAAAGGATCGTTTTTGTCTTTGGCCTTAGCCATATATTTCTTCGTATCACCTCCATCTTCTTCAATTGCTTGAAGCATTTCGAGAACAGCTTGGTTTGCACCACCGTGAAGTGGTCCCCAAAGAGCTGATATACCTGCAGATAGTGAAGCAAATAACCCTGCATGAGAAGAACCAACGATTCTTACAGTCGAAGTTGAACAGTTTTGTTCGTGATCTGCGTGAAGGATTAATAATTTATTCATCGCCTTAATCACCGTATCATTACGCTGATAATCGTGATTTGGTTTTTTAAACATCATTTTGATAAAGTTCTCCACATACTCAAGAGAATCATCACCGTAGTCTAATGGAAGACCTTTTTGTTTTCTGTAAGTCCAAGAAACCAACACTGGGAATTTAGCGATAATTCTTACAATTGCACCGTACATTTCTTCTTCAGAACTGACGTTTACAAATTTTGGATTGTAAGCGATTAGTGCTGAAGTCAATGAAGATAATACTCCCATTGGATGAGCTGATTTTGGAAAACCATCCAAAATCTTTTTCATATCCTCATCTACCATCGATTCATTGACGATATCAGCATGAAATTTCTCCAACTCTCTTTTGGCAGGAAGTTCTCCAAAAATCAACAAATAAGCCACCTCTAAAAACGAAGCTTTTTCTGCTAATTCTTCAATCGAATATCCTCTGTATCTCAAGATCCCTTTTTCACCGTCTAAGAATGTAATTCCACTCTCACAAGAACCCGTGTTTTTATAACCTGGATCGATCGTAATCATTCCCGATTGCGCTCTAAGGGTCTTAATATCTATAGCGAGTTCTTTTTCACTTCCTTCAATTACAGGAAACTCATATTTTTTTCCTTGATATTCTAATATGGCTTTATTTTTCATTGAGATTGCTTAGATTTTTAAAGGTTTTCAAAATTAATAAAAAGACTGCACTAAAACAATCCATATGATGCGTAAAAAAGGGGATTAACAGATTATTATGATAAATATCACAAAAAAAAGGCGCCTTTATAAAAAGCGCCTTTGATATTCATTATTATAAAGCGATTATTGCTTTACTTTAAATGCATTTAATTGCGGAAAATAAGCTGTTGAACCTAATTCTTCTTCAATGCGTAATAATTGGTTGTATTTAGCCATACGATCAGAACGAGAAGCAGAACCTGTTTTGATTTGACCACAGTTTAATGCAACCGCTAAATCAGCAATTGTATTGTCTTCAGTTTCTCCAGAACGGTGAGACATTACTGAAGTATATCCTGCGTTTTTAGCCATATTAACAGCTGCAATGGTTTCCGTTAATGAACCAATTTGGTTTACTTTGATCAAAATAGAATTTGCAATACCATTTTCAATACCTCTTGACAAACGCTCCACATTAGTAACATATAAATCATCACCAACTAATTGAACTTTATCTCCTACTTTTTCAGTAAGTGATTTCCATCCATCCCAGTCGTTTTCATCCATCCCGTCTTCGATAGAGATAATTGGGTATTTAGCACATAATTCAGCTAAATACTCAGCTTGTTCTTCAGAAGTACGAACTGCTCCTTTATCGCCTTCAAATTTAGTATAGTCGTATTTACCATCTACATAAAATTCAGCAGAAGCACAATCTAAAGCGATCATCACTTCGTCTCCAAATTTGTATCCAGCATTCGTAACAGCTTTTTCAATCGTTTCAATAGCATCTTCAGTACCGTCTAACGTTGGTGCAAAACCTCCTTCATCTCCTACTGCTGTTGATAGATTTCTGTCGTGTAACACTTTCTTTAAGTGGTGAAAAATTTCAGTTCCCATTTGCATCGCATGGGTAAAAGATTCAGCTTTGACAGGCATTACCATAAATTCTTGGAATGCAATTGGAGCATCAGAGTGAGATCCACCATTGATAATATTCATCATAGGAACTGGAAGTGTGTTAGCACTTACACCACCTACATAACGGTATAATGGCATTCCTAATTCTTCAGCTGCTGCTTTGGCAACTGCAAGAGAAACTCCTAGGATTGCATTAGCACCTAATTTTGCTTTATTGGGAGTACCATCTAACTCAATCATCGCTTGATCAATGGCGTTTTGTTCAAAAACAGACATTCCTAAAAGCGCTTCAGCGATCACGGTATTTACATTCTCAACTGCTTTGAAAACTCCTTTACCCATATAGGTGTTTCCACCATCTCTAAGTTCGTGTGCTTCGTGCTCACCAGTAGAGGCTCCAGATGGAACTGCTGCACGTCCTAATGAACCGTTTTCAGTAATTACATCTACTTCAACTGTTGGATTCCCTCTAGAATCTAAAATTTGTCTTGCGTGTACACTTACGATTATACTCATAATGCTTTATTTATAAATTAATTTTTTGCAAATATATGAAAGCAAACGCTTTCCTATTATGACATATGTTTTATTCAATTACTTTTTAAAATTTTGACAATCAACTGAGTTTGTATTGTATTATTAGCAATAAAAACAGACCTGACTGAGAAATACTAATTCATCAATTCAAAGAAATCGTCGAATAAATAATTAGCATCATTAGGCCCAGGACTTGCTTCAGGATGATACTGAACCGAAAACACATCCTTACCTTTCATTTTAATTCCCATCACCGTATGATCATTAAGGTGAACATGGGTGAGTTCCAAATTAGGATTCGCTTCTAATTCTTCTCTATTAACAGCAAAACCATGGTTTTGAGAAGTAATTTCTCCCTTACCTGTTTTTAGGTTTTTAACAGGATGATTGATCCCTCTATGACCATTATGCATTTTATAGGTCGAGATACCATTTGCTAAAGCAATCACCTGATGTCCTAAACAAATTCCAAAGGTTGGTTTTCCACTTTCGATCATCCCCTTCGCACATTCTATAGATTCAGATAATGGTTCAGGATCACCAGGACCATTTGAAATAAAGTAAGCATTTGCATTAAACGCTTCTAATTCAGAAAAAGGAGTATTGTATGGAAACACCTTTACGTAAGCTCCTCGTTTTGCAAAGTTTCTTAAAATGTTTTTCTTAATTCCGATATCTAAAGCAGCAATCTTTATTGGAGCGTCTTCTTCTCCAAAGAAATACGGTTCTTTCGTTGATACTTTTGAAGCGAGTTCCAATCCTTTCATCGATGGAAAAGCTTCTAATTCTTTAGCAATAGCATCTAAATTATCAACATCGGTAGTGATTACTGCATTCATAGCTCCATTATCACGGATGTAACTTACAAGTGCTCTAGTATCTACATCTGAAATCGCAAATAAATTACTCTTATTGATAAACTCTTCAAGTGATTCCTGTGCTAAATCTCTTGAATAGGTGTAAGAAAAATTCTTACAAATCAAACCAGCAATCTTAACACTATCAGATTCGGTATCGACCTCAGTTGCACCATAATTTCCGATATGTGCATTGGTAGTCACCATAAGCTGACCAAAATACGATGGATCGGTAAAGATTTCCTGATAGCCGGTCATCCCGGTATTAAAACAAACTTCTCCAAAAGAAGTTCCCTCTTTTCCTCCTACGGCTTTACCGTGAAAAATAGTTCCGTCTGCGAGTAAGATCAATGCTGGTTTTCTAGTTGTATATTTCATAAATCAATTGTTTCATTTCACAAAAAAACAAAAAAAAAGGATAAGCAAAAGACTTATCCTTAATTCTATTTTAAAAACAAATTAACATTATTGCTTGTCATTTGCTTCCTCTTCTTTTACATCTTCAGCTGCTTCAACAACAGTTTCTTCAACAGCTTCAGTTGTTTCTTCAGCTACAACTTCAGGAGTTTCAGGAGCTGATGATTTCTTTCTTCTACGCGTTTTCTTAGCTTTAGGCTTGTCTGCGTTATAAATCTCGTTGAAGTCTACAAGCTCGATCATCGCCATATCAGCATTATCCCCTAAACGGTTTCCTAATTTGATGATACGAGTATAACCTCCTTGACGATCTGCTACTTTTTCTGATACTGCACCGAATAACTCAGTAACTGCGTTCTTGTCTCTCAATCTTGAGAAAGCAACACGTCTGTTGTGAGTTCCTTTTTCAGTAGTCTGATTATTTTCAGCTTTTGCTTTCGTAATGATCGGTTCAACAAAAACTTTCAATGCTTTAGCTTTAGCTACTGTAGTATTGATGCGTTTGTGCTCAATTAACGAACATGCCATATTAGCAAGCATAGCAGTTCTATGCGCTTTCTTTCTTCCTAAATGATTAACTTTTTTACCGTGTCTCATTGTTCTATTTCTTTATCACAAAGCGATGCTTTGGATTGATTAATCTCTATCTAATTTATATTTTGACAAGTCCATTCCGAAACTTAAACCTTTGTTGATCACTAACTCTTCTAATTCAGTTAATGATTTTTTACCAAAGTTTCTAAACTTCATCAAGTCGTTTTTGTTAAATGATACTAAGTCCCCTAAGGTATCTACTTCAGCAGCTTTTAAGCAGTTTAATGCTCTTACTGAAAGATCCATATCAACTAACTTAGTTTTCAATAATTGACGCATGTGTAAGGACTCTTCGTCATAAGTCTCAGTTTGAGCAATTTCATCAGCCTCAAGGGTGATACGCTCGTCGGAGAACAACATAAAGTGGTGAATCAAAACTTTAGCAGCTTCAGTCAATGCATCTTTTGGATGAATTGATCCATCAGAGCTGATTTCAAAAACTAACTTTTCGTAATCGGTCTTTTGCTCAACACGAAAGTTCTCGATGGAGTACTTAACGTTTTTAATTGGAGTAAAGATCGAATCGATAGCGATTGTTCCAATTGGAGCACCTGATTTTTTGTTTTCTTCAGCTGGAACGTATCCACGACCTTTTTCAATGTAAAGATCCATTGTGAAGTTCACATCAGATTCCATATTACAAATCACTAAATCAGGGTTCAATACTTGGAAACCTGAGATGTGTTTTTGAATATCTCCAGCAGTAAGTTGATTCTTTCCACTAACAGAAACTTGTACCGTTTCGTTTTCTACATCGTCAATCTGTCTTTTAAAACGTACTTGTTTTAAATTTAAGATGATTTCAGTAACATCTTCTACTACACCAGGTATTACAGAAAACTCGTGTTCAACTTTATCTATGCGTACCGATGAAATAGCGAAACCTTCTAATGCAGAAAGCATCACTCTTCTGAGAGCATTACCAACGGTTAATCCATATCCAGGTTCTAAAGGACGAAATTCGAATTTCCCTTCAAAATCTGTTGAATTAATCATGATAACCTTATCGGGCTTTTGAAAATTAAATAATGCCATAATAGGATCTTGTGTTGATTATTTAGAGTATAACTCGACGATTAATTGTTCTTTGATGTTTTCTGGAATTTGAAGACGTTCAGGAACAGCTACAAAAGTACCTTCCATTGTCGCTCCATTCCAAGTCATCCATTCGTAAACAGCGCTATTAGAATCAATAGCATCTTTAATCGCTTGAAGCGACTTTGACTTTTCTCTTACTCCTACGACATCTCCTGCCTTCAATTGGTAAGAGGGAATATTAACGATCTCTCCATTCACGGTAATGTGACGGTGAGAAACTAATTGTCTTGCACCAGATCTAGATCTAGAAACCCCTAAACGGTAAACTACGTTATCCAAGCGAGACTCACAAAGTTGAAGTAAAACCTCACCTGTAACCCCTTTAGAACGGTTAGCTTTGTCAAATAAGTTTCTGAATTGTTTTTCAAGAATACCATAAGTGTACTTTGCTTTCTGCTTTTCCATAAGCTGTACAGCGTATTCTGATTGTTTACCACGACGTCTTGATTGTCCGTGCTGTCCTGGAGCGTAATTTCTTTTTTCTAAAGATTTGTCGTCTCCAAATATCGCTTCTCCGAATCTACGAGCGATTTTTGATTTTGGTCCTAAATATCTTGCCATTTTATAAAATTTTGAAACTGTGATTATGAATTAAGGCTGATCCTTCGATAATCGTAACTACAGCTTCTGTGAATAATAAGCCTATTGGCCTTAATTAAATTCTTCTTCTTTTTGGCGGTCTACATCCGTTGTGTGGTAATGGAGTAACATCGATGATCTCTGTTACTTCAATTCCTGAATTATGTAATGATCTGATTGCAGATTCTCTACCGTTCCCAGGACCTTTAACGAATACTTTTACCTTGCGTAAACCTGCTTCATGAGCAATTTTAGCACAATCTTCTGAAGCTAATTGAGCTGCGTAAGGAGTGTTCTTTTTTGAACCTCTAAAGCCCATTTTACCTGCTGAAGACCAAGCGATCACATCACCTTTTTTGTTTGTTAAGGAAACAATGATGTTGTTAAATGAAGCAGTAATATGAGCTTCACCTACAGACTCAATGATCACATTGCGTTTTTTAGCTGATTTTGTATTTGTCTTTGCCATTATACTACTTTATTATTATGATGCTTTTTTCTTGTTTGCAACCGTCTTTCTCTTACCTTTTCTGGTTCTAGAGTTGTTTTTAGTGCGTTGTCCTCTTAAAGGCAACCCTGCTCTGTGACGAATTCCTCTGTAACAACCGATGTCCATCAAACGTTTGATGTTCATTTGAGTTTGAGAACGTAATTCACCTTCGATAGTGTAATTACCAATTGCAGCTCTAATACCTGCAATGTTCTCATCAGACCAGTCAGACACCTTAGTATCTTCACTTACCTTAGCTTCTGCTAAAATATCCTTAGCTCTACTTTTTCCTACTCCGAAGATATAGGTTAGCGCGATAACGCCTCTTTTGTGTTTGGGTAGATCTACCCCTGCAATTCTTGCCATAATTACCCTTGTCTTTGTTTAAATCTAGGATTCTTTTTGTTAATTACGTACAATCTTCCTTTACGACGTACTATCTTGCACTCGGCACTTCTTTTCTTAATTGATGCTCTTACTTTCATCCTAATAGTTTCTTAATATCTATATGTAATTCTCGCTTTACTTAAATCGTATGGACTCATCTCAAGCTTTACCTTATCTCCAGGTAACAACTTGATATAGTGCATACGCATTTTTCCAGAAATATGAGCGGTTACAACATGCCCATTTTCCAATTCTACTCGAAACATTGCGTTGGACAATGCTTCGATAATGCTTCCATCTTGTTCTATTGCAGCTTGCTTAGCCATACTTATGAAACTTTTCTGTTTTTACCTGATTTCATTAAACCATCGTAATGACGGTTTAACAAATAGGCATTCACTTGTTGTACTGTATCGATAGCAACACCCACCATAATCAAGAGTGAAGTACCACCGTAAAACAATGCCCAACCAGATTGTACATCTAATACTTTAACGACAATCGCTGGTAAAACAGCCAACAAAGCTAAGAAAATTGATCCAGGTAACGTAATTAAAGACATAATCTTATCTAAAAAGTCACCTGTTTCTTTTCCTGGCTTCACACCTGGAACAAATCCTCCACTGCGTTTTAAGTCATCTGACATCTTATTCGTAGGTACCGTAATTGCTGTATAGAAATACGTAAATACAATGATTAAGAATGCAAATAAAATATTGTAAGCCAATCCAAAGATATCTTGGAACTGAACTTCCATCCATTGTCCTACTGCAGTTTCGTTGAAAGATCTACCTAACAACCCTGGTAAAAACATCAATGCTTGAGCGAAGATAATTGGCATTACCCCAGAAGCGTTGAGTTTTAAAGGAATGTATTGTCTAGAACCCATAGCATTTTTATCAATTCCACCCGAAGCAGTTCTTCTAGCGTATTGAACTGGAATTTGACGCGTTGCCATCACCAATAAAACAGAAGCTAAAATGACTACAAACCAAAGAATAAGCTCTATAAGTACAAACATCACTCCTCCGTTGCCTGTAGTTGTTCTAGAGATAAACTCTTGAACAAAAGACTGAGGCATACGAGCGATAATACCCACCATAATTAATAAAGAGATACCGTTTCCAATTCCTTTATCAGTAATCTTTTCACCTAACCACATTGCAAATACAGTACCAGTTACCAAGATAATTACAGAAGGAATCATGAAGTCGAGTCCTTTACCTAATACGAAGGCAGTGTCTGGAACTCCTAAAGCTCCAAGTGAATAGAGATAAGCTGGTGCTTGAACCACACAAATCCCAATTGTTAACCAACGTGTAATTTGATTGATCGTTTTTCTACCGCTCTCTCCTTCTTTTTGTAGTTTTTGCAAATAAGGAATTGCAATTCCCATCAATTGCACAACAATTGAAGCAGAGATATAAGGCATGATTCCCAATGCGAACACAGAAGCATTAGCAAATGCACCACCTGTAAAAGCGTTGAGGATTCCTAATATACCTTGATCGGTATTAGAAGACAATTGAGCCAATTGTGTTGTATCAATTCCTGGAAGTACGATTTGTGCTCCAAAACGGTATACTAACAAAAGACCTAAGGTAATTAAGATTCTTCCTCTTAATTCCTCAATCTTCCAAATGTTCGATATGATCTCTATAAATTTCTTCATAATAATAGATTATAAACTTAGTGCTTCTCCACCTGCTGCTTCGATTGCAGCTTTAGCAGATGCAGTAAATTTATGAGCAGATACTTTTAATGCAGCTTTGAGTTCTCCACCACCTAAAATCTTAACTAAATCGTTCTTACCTGCTAATCTATTTTCAATCAATACATTTAAATCAACAGCATCTTTTACAATACCGTTGTCAACCAACAATTGCAAACGATCTAAATTGATTCCCGTGTACTCTTTTCTATTGATGTTCTTGAAACCGAATTTTGGAACACGTCTCTGTAAAGGCATTTGACCACCTTCAAATCCGATTTTCTTAGAATACCCAGATCTAGACTTAGCACCTTTATGCCCACGAGTAGCAGTACCGCCTTTTCCTGATCCTTGACCTCTACCTACTACTTTTCCAGCTTTGTGGACAGCACCTTCGGCAGGTTTTAAATTATTTAAATTCATTTTGTTGGTTTATAATTAAGCTTCTTGTGAAGAAACTAAATGTTGAACTTTATTTATCATACCTAGGATCTCTGGAGTAGCGTTGTGTTCTACTACTTGTCCTATTCTACGTAATCCTAATGATTCAAGAATACGCTTTTGGTTTTGAGGCTTTTTAATAGCGCTCTTTACTTGTGTAACTTTGATCTTTCCCATAATAGCTTATCCTTTAAATACTTTTTCTAAAGATATACCGCGTTCAGCAGCAACAGTCTTTGCATCTCTTAAACGCAATAAAGCGTCAAAAGTAGCTTTTACTACGTTGTGTGGATTAGAAGACCCCTGAGACTTAGAAAGACAGTCGTGTACTCCAACCGCTTCTAATACGTGTCTTAAAGCTCCCCCTGCGATAACCCCTGTACCGTGTGATGCAGGTTTTATGAATACTCTAGCTCCACCAAATTTACCTTTTTGTTCATGAGGAAGGGTTCCGTGATTCAATGGGATGCGTACTAAGTTTTTCTTAGCATCTTCGATTGCCTTAGAAATTGCAGTAGCTACCTCTTTAGATTTTCCTAATCCGTGACCTACAACTCCGTTCTCGTCTCCGACAACAACAATTGCAGAGAATCCGAAGGCTCTACCCCCTTTAGTTACCTTAGTAACTCTTTGAACACCAACCAAACGGTCTTTTAATTCTATACCTCCTGGTTTTACAGTTTCTACGTTTTTGTAATTCTGATACATAATATTATTTAGAATTTAAGTCCTGCTTCTCTAGCTCCTTCAGCTAATGATTTAACTCTACCGTGGTATAAAAATCCACCTCTGTCAAAAGCGACAGTGTCAATTTTTAATGCTACAGCCTTTTCAGCGATTGCTTTACCAACAAGGGTCGCAACCTCTGATTTAGTTCCTGTTGCAGAACTGATCTCTTTATCTCTAGAAGACGCAGCAGCTAATGTAACACCAGCGTTGTCATCAATAAGCTGAGCATAGATTTCTTTATTTGATCTAAAAACTGCTAAACGTGGTTTAGTAGCCGTACCAAAAGAAATCTTTCTGATTCTTCTTTTTATTCTTTTTCTACTTTCTGACTTCGATAATTTCATAATGCTACTTATTAAGCTGATTTACCTGCTTTTCTTCTTAAAATTTCACCAACAAACTTAATACCTTTTCCTTTGTAAGGCTCTGGCTTACGGAATGATCTAATTTTAGCAGCAACTTGTCCTACTAATTGTTTGTCGTGTGAGGTCAATTTAACGATTGGGTTTTTACCTTTATCAGATACTGTTTCGATTTTCACTTCAGGAGCGATATCCAAAATGATATTGTGTGAGAAACCGATCGCTAAATCTAATTTTTGTCCTTGATTACTAGCGCGGTATCCTACCCCTACTAGTTCTAATTCTTTAGTCCAACCCTTCGAAACACCTTCGATCATATTGTTGATCAACGCTCGGTATAAACCGTGCTTTGCTTTGTTTTCTTTTGAATCAGTTGGTCTTGTTACTTCTACTTGTCCTTCGTTTACAACTACAGATACATTAGAGTACTCTTGAGTCAACTCTCCGAGTTTTCCCTTTACAGTGATGATGTTATCGTTTACTTCTACGCTAACGCCTTCTGGAATTGCTATTGGATTATTACCTATTCTAGACATTGTTACTCTTCTTTAACTGTTAATAAACGTAGCAAATTACTTCACCACCTACTTTTTCCGCTTTAGCTTGTTTTGAAGTCATTACTCCGTGAGAAGTAGACACAATTGCAATACCTAATCCGTTTAAAACTCTAGGTAAATCACCAGCACCAACGTACTTTCTCAAACCAGGCTTACTAACACGTGTAATCTTTTTGATTACAGGCTCTTTAGTAGACTGATTGTACTTTAAGGCAATTTTAATGGAACCTTGTGGTCCATTATCCTCAAATTTGTAACTTAAGATGTACCCTTGATCAAATAAGATCTTAGTAATCTCTTTTTTTAGATTAGAAGCAGGAATTTCTACGACTCTGTGACCCGCCGAATTTGCATTTCTAATTCTTGTTAAATAATCCGAAATTGGATCTGTATACATAACTATAAATTTGCGGTAACGGTTTTTAACTTGTGTTAAACCTGAAACCAATTAATATTCAATTTATTTTACCAGCTCGCTTTTTTAACTCCAGGTATTAAACCTTTGTTAGCCATTTCTCTGAACATTACACGAGAAACTCCAAAAGTTCTCATATAACCTTTTGGTCTACCAGTAAGTTTACATCTGTTGTGCATGCGAATTGGAGAAGCGTTACGAGGAAGTTTTTGAAGCGCCTCATAGTCTCCAGCTTCCTTTAAAGCTTTTCTTTTCTCTGCATACTTGGCTACAGTGTTTGCTCTTTTCACCTCACGGGCTTTCATTGATTCTTTAGCCATAATTAATTCTTTTTAAAAGGTAAACCTAATTCTGATAATAATGATTTTGCTTCTTTATCGGTTGGAGCATTCGTTACAAAAGTGATGTCCATTCCGTTAATCTTCTTGATCTTATCGATATCGATTTCTGGGAAGATGATTTGTTCAGTAACTCCTAAAGAGTAGTTACCTCTACCGTCAAATCCAGTAGCCTTTATACCGTTGAAATCACGTACACGTGGAAGTGCAGTAGTCACTAAACGATCTAAGAATTCGTACATTCTCTCACCTCTTAGTGTCACCTTAGCTCCAATTGGCATACCTTTTCTAAGTTTAAATGAAGCGACATCCTTTTTAGATAGGGTAGCAACGGCCTTTTGTCCTGTGATCATTGTAAGTTCTTCAACAGCTTGATCAACTAACTTTTTGTCTGCAACAGCTTCACCTACTCCACGGCTCACTACAATTTTTTCGAGTTTAGGAACCTGCATTACGTTTTTGTAACCAAATTCATCTGTAAGCGCTTTAATGATGCGCTCTTTGTATTCCTGTTTTAATCTTGGTACGTATGCCATAACTAAATTACTTCGTTTGATTTTTTAGAAAAACGCACTTTTTCACCATCTCTAGACTGGTAACCTACACGAGTAGCATTACCTGAACCATCGATTAATGAAAGGTTCGATACGTGAATAGGAGCTTCCTTTTTCACGATTCCTCCCTGTGGGTTCTGTGCACTTGGCTTCTGGTGTTTAGAAACCATATTTGTTCCCTCTACAATTGCTCTGTTTTTAACTGTATCGATAGAAAGTACTTTTCCTTCAGCACCTCTGTGATCTCCAGCCATAACACGAACTGTATCTCCTACTTTGATTTTCATTTTTGTTGCCATCTTTCCTTCTTGTATTAAAGCACCTCAGGAGCTAGTGAAACAATCTTCATAAACTGCTTATCGCGTAATTCTCTAGCCACAGGTCCGAAAACACGAGTACCTCTCATCTCTCCAGTTGGGTTTAATAATACACAAGCATTATCGTCAAAACGGATATAAGATCCATCTGGACGTCTAACTTCTTTAGTAGTTCTAACTACAACAGCAGTAGAAACAGATCCCTTCTTCACTTGTCCGTTAGGAGTTGCTTCTTTTACAGTAACTACTATTTTATCTCCGACAGATGCATACCTTCTCTTAGTACCTCCAAGTACACGAATGGTCAAAACTTCTTTTGCCCCGGTATTATCTGCTACTTTTAATCTTGATTCTTGTTGTAACATAATTATTTAGCTCTTTCTAAGATTTCAACTAGTCTCCAAGTTTTGGTTTTACTTAACGGTCTTGTCTCCATGATCTTTACAGTATCACCAATATTACAATCGTTTTTCTCATCGTGAGCTACATATTTCTTAGTACGCAACACGAATTTACCGTACATAGGGTGTTTTACACGCTTAACTTCTGAAACCACGATTGATTTCTCCATTCTATCGCTAGTAACAACGCCTATTCTTTCTTTTCTTAAATTTCTATTTTCCATAAAGCAGAACCAATTATTGGTTATCCCTGTTAGTTAATTCAGTTGATAATCTTGAGATTGTTCTTCTCACTTCTCTTAATTGAAGTGGATTCTCTAAAGGAGTCACTGAGTGAGCTACCTTAAGGTCAGCGTACTGTTTCTTTAGTGTCGCGATTTGCTCTACTATTCCTTCAGCTGATAATTCTTTAATTTCTGATTGTTTCATAATACGTTCTTCTTTAAAAATTAAGCTGAATAATCTCTAGAAACTACAAACTTTGTCTTCACAGGTAACTTTTGTGCTGCTAAACGCAATGCTTCTTTGGCAATATCGTGTTCAACACCAGCAACTTCGAATAAAATTCTACCTGGTTTTACAACAGCTACAAAATATTCTGGAGCTCCTTTACCTTTACCCATACGTACTTCTAATGGCTTTTTAGTAATAGGCTTGTCCGGAAATATTTTTATCCATAACTGTCCTTGTCTCTTCATATAACGAGTCGCTGCAATACGAGCTGCCTCAATCTGGCGCGACGTAATGAAATGCGAGTCTAAAGTCTTGATACCAAACATTCCGTTAGAAAGCTGATGACCTCTCTGAGAAATCCCTTTCATACGCCCTTTCTGGGCCTTGCGAAATTTGGTTCTTTTAGGTTGTAACATTGTTCTTTCTCTTTTTTAATTACTTTCTACGACGTTTTTTATCTTTATTTCCACCTTTAGCAGCAGCACCTTTTGACATTCCTACTAGTGGAGATAATTCTCTTTTACCGTATACTTCACCTTTCATGATCCATACTTTGATCCCTAAACGACCGTAAGTGGTATGTGCTTCGTGTAAAGCATAATCGATATCAGCTCTAAATGTTGATAATGGAATACGTCCTTCTTTAAAAGATTCAGCACGTGCCATCTCTGCACCATTTAAACGACCTGAGATTTGAACTTTAATTCCCTCAGCATTCATTCTCATTGTAGCAGCAATCGCCATTTTGATAGCTCTTCTGTAAGAGATTCTACTCTCGATTTGTCTAGCGATAGAAGCAGCAACTAAGTTGGCATCTAATTCTGGACGTTTGATTTCGAAAATATTGATTTGAACCTCTTTCTTGGTAATTTTCTTAAGCTCTTCTTTAAGTTTGTCTACCTCTTGACCACCTTTACCAATAATAATACCTGGTCTAGCAGTCGTTACAGTAATCGTAACTAACTTAAGAGTTCTCTCGATAATAACTCTAGATACACTTGCTTTTGCTAAACGAGCAAAAACGTATTTTCTAATTTTATCGTCTTCTGATAATTTATCTCCGTAATCATTACCACCGTACCAGTTAGATTCCCAACCTCTGATGATTCCTAGACGATTTCCAATTGGATTTGTTTTTTGTCCCATGTTATTATCTAGCTTTGAATATTATTGTTATCACCTAATACCAGTGTTACGTGGTTCGAGCGTTTTCTAATTCTGTGAGCTCTTCCTTGAGGAGCTGGACGTAAGCGTTTTAACATACTTCCACCGTCAACGCGAATTTCTTTTACAAAAAGATCTGCATCTTCAATATTAGCATCTTCGTTCTTCTCTTGCCAGTTTGCCAATGCAGATAACAAAAGTTTTTCTACACGAGCTGACGCTTCTTTAGAGTTGAATTTCAAAATTGCTAATGCTTCCTCTACTTTTTTTCCGCGAACTAAATCAGCAACTAAACGCATCTTACGAGGCGAAGTTGGACAGTTGTTCAACTTTGCAAAGGCAAGCTCTTTCTTCTCGGCTTTAATTCGTTCAGCCATTTGTTTTTTACGACTTCCCATAGCTTACTTTTTTCCTTTGTTTTTAGCACCAGCGTGACCTCTAAAGTGACGTGTTGGTGAAAATTCTCCTAATTTGTGACCTACCATGTTTTCAGTTACAAACACAGGAACAAATTGTTTCCCGTTGTGAACTGCGATGGTTTGACCTACGAAGTCTGGTGTTATCATCGAAGCTCTAGACCAAGTCTTAACTACTGATTTGTTTCCAGATTCTATATTTGCTTGGACTTTTTTCTCTAAACTGTAGTGAACAAAAGGTCCCTTTTTTAATGAACGTGCCATACTGTCTTAATTATTTTTTTCTACGTTCTATGATATACTTATTGGTACTCTTAGTCTTAGAACGAGTCTTATAACCTTTAGCTGGAATACCATTTCTAGATCTTGGGTGTCCTCCAGAAGCACGACCTTCACCACCACCCATTGGGTGATCAACAGGGTTCATCACAACTGGTCTTACACGAGGTCTTCTTCCTAACCATCTGCTGCGTCCTGCCTTACCAGAAACTAACAACTGATGATCAGAATTGGATACTGCTCCTACAGTAGCAACACAATCAGCTAAAACTAAGCGCGTTTCACCTGAAGGTAATTTAACTGTAACAAACTTACCGTCTTTTGCCATGAGCTGCGCAAATGAACCCGCTGAACGAGCCATCACCGCTCCTTGACCTGGACGCAATTCAATACATGAAATAATCGTCCCTAGGGGAATGTTTTTAAGTGGCAACGCGTTACCTACTTCTGGATCAACAGAATCACCTGATGCAATTTTTTGTCCTACTTTTAGACCGTTTTGTGCAATCACATAGTTCTTCTCACCATCGGCGTATTGAACTAAAGCGATAAAAGCGGTTCTGTTAGGATCGTATTGGATTGAAATTACTTCAGCATCACCTGCTTTAGTACGTTTAAAATCGATCACACGATACTTTCTCTTGTGACCTCCACCTCTTTGACGGATGGTCATCTTTCCTTGACTGTTTCTACCTCCAGACTTTTTTAACGGAGCAAGCAAGCTTTTCTCCGGCTTATCAGTAGTAATCGCGTCAAATCCGTTTACTACTCTAAAACGCTGCCCTGGAGTGATTGGTTTTAATTTTCTAACTGACATCTCTTGTCTTTATAGATTACTGTAAAAATCAATTATATCTCCCTCTGCTACATCTACAATGGCTTTCTTGTACGCATTGGTTTTACCGTGCTGAACGCCAGTTCTAGTGTAACGAGTTTTTCTTGAGGGACCGTAATTCATGGTTCTAACTTTATCAACTGAAACTCCATAAGTAGCCTCAACAGCTTCTTTAATTTGAAGTTTATTAGCCTTAGGGTTAACGATGAAACCATAGCGGTTGTACAACTCGCTATCTGCTGTCATTTTTTCCGTAATGATCGGTTTAATTAACACACTCATGTCTCCTCTTTATATTAAATTAGTTTCAATTCCGGCAATCGAACTCTCAGTAAGCACAATACTCTTAGCATTTAAGATTTTGTAAGTACTTAGTTCTGAAGTTGTTACAACTTCTGATTGTTTCAAATTTCGTGACGACAAATATACATTATTATTTGTATCACCCAAGACGAATAGCGATTTGTTTGAATCGATGCCTAAAGCCTTCAATACATTTACAAAATCTTTAGTCTTAGGAGCCTCGAAATTAAAATCTTCTAAAACGATAATTGACTTCTCGTTTTGCTTTAATGACAAAGCAGATTTACGAGCTAAACGCTTTAGGTTTTTGTTTAACTTCATTTTGTGGTCTTTTGGTCTAGGACCAAAAATACGACCACCACCTCTAAACACAGGAGACTTGATCGAACCTGCTCTAGCAGTACCAGTTCCTTTTTGTTTCTTGATCTTACGTGTAGAACCAGCGATGTCACCGCGCTCTTTAGCAGAGTGAGTACCTTGTCTTTGGTGCGTCAAGTATTGTTTCACAGCTAAGTAAATAGCGTGATTGTTAGGCTCAATAGCGAAAACAGCATCAGAAAGGTCTGCCTTTCTACCTGTTTCTTTTCCTTTTGTATCTAAAACTGCTACTTTCATTACTTAAATATCTTTACGTAAGCATTCTTGTGACCTGGTACACATCCTTTAACTACTAAGATGTTTTTCTCAGGAGCCACTTTTAAAACTTTAAGGTTTTGAACGGTTACGTTCTCACCACCCATTCTTCCAGCCATTTTCATTCCCTTGAAAACTCTCGCAGGATATGAAGCAGCACCGATAGAACCAGGAGCTCTTAAACGGTTGTGTTGACCGTGAGTTGATTGTCCAACACCGCCAAAATCGTGTCTTTTAACCACCCCTTGAAAACCTTTTCCTTTTGATGTTGCTTGAACATCAACAAATTCACCTTCTACAAAAAGATCAACACTAATCGTATCACCTAATTTGTAATCTCCTTCAAAATCACGGAACTCAACAACTTGTCTCTTTGGAGAAGAACCCGCTTTCTTAAAGTGACCTTGAGCCGCTTTAGAAACGTTTTTTTCTGACTTGTCATCGAAACCGAGTTGAAGGGCACTGTACCCGTCTACCTCTTCGGTTCTGACTTGGGTAACTACGCATGGTCCAGTCTCAATAACAGTACATGGAATATTTTTTCCATTCTCGTCAAAGATGCTGGTCATACCTATTTTCTTTCCTATTAACCCAGACATTTTAATTTATATTAATTATTATTTAAAAATTCATTTGCAATTTGGAGATTCTAAAAAATTAGGGTCAAAAATAATTTAACCCTAATTATTTTTTTCTCCGTTTATCCTTTGCCTACAAGCTCTGGATATGTTTACAGTAGCAAGCTACTAGTTGAGGCGAACCTCCGATCAGACTTTGATCTCTACTTCAACTCCTGAGGGAAGCTCTAATTTCATTAAAGCATCAATCGTTTTTGAAGAAGAACTGTAAATATCCAACAAACGCTTATAAGAAGAAAGCTCAAATTGCTCTCTTGATTTCTTATTTACGTGAGGAGAACGCAGTACTGTAAAGATTTTTTTATGTGTTGGTAAAGGAATTGGCCCTGTTACTACAGCTCCGGTAGTCTTTACCGTTTTAACGATTTTTTCAGCAGATTTGTCTACTAAATTGTAATCGTATGATTTTAATTTTATTCTAATTTTTTGACTCATCTTACTTGAATTATTCGGTTAGTCCTTTTGCTGCTTTAATAACCTCTTCTGCAATATTAGAAGGAGTTTCAGCATAATGATCAAATTCCATGGTAGAAGTTGCACGACCAGAAGACAAAGTTCTTAGTGAAGTTACATATCCAAACATTTCAGAAAGCGGAACATTTGCTTTTATAACTTTAGCACCAGCACGGTCAGACATTTCGTTTACTTGACCTCTACGACGGTTCAAGTCACCTACAATATCTCCCATGTTTTCTTCTGGAGTCAATACTTCTAACTTCATAATTGGCTCCATCAATACAGCTCTAGCAGCTTTAGCAGCAGCTTTGTAACCCATTTTAGCAGCTAATTCGAACGATAGTGAATCAGAATCAACAGGGTGGAACGATCCGTCCTTTAAAGTAACTTTCATCGCATCCATTTCGAATCCAGCTAAAGGACCATTCTTCATAGCCTCTTTAAATCCTTTTTCTACAGATGGAACATATTCTTTTGGAACGTTACCTCCTTTAATTTCGTTTACGAATTCTAATCCAGACTTACCTTCTTCTGCAGGCTCCATCACAAATACGATATCTGCGAATTTACCACGTCCACCTGATTGTTTTTTATAAACTTCTCTGTGGTTTGCAACAGCAGTAAGTGCTTCTTTATACTCTACTTGAGGTTGTCCTTGGTTGACTTCAACCTTAAATTCTCTTCTCAAACGATCTACAATAATATCTAAGTGAAGTTCACCCATACCAGAAATAATAGTCTGTCCTGAAGCTTCATCAGTTTTTACTTGGAACGTAGGATCTTCTTCAGCTAGTTTCGCTAAAGCCATACCCAACTTATCGACATCAGCCTTTGTTTTAGGCTCCACTGCGATACCGATTACAGGATCAGGGAACACCATTGACTCAAGAACAATAGGGTGCTTCTCATCTGAAAGTGTATCTCCAGTTTTAATATCTTTAAATCCAACAGCTGCACCAATATCACCTGCTTCGATATATTCGATAGGATTTTGCTTATTCGAGTGCATTTGATAGATTCTAGAAATACGTTCTTTGTTACCAGAACGGTTGTTCAACACATAAGAACCGGCGTCTAAACGTCCAGAATACGCTCTAAAGAATGCTAAACGACCTACAAAAGGATCCGTAGCAATTTTAAATGCTAATGCAGCAAAAGGATCCTTAACATCTGGCTTTCTGAACACAGGCTCCTCCGTATCAGGATTTGTTCCTTCAATCGCTTCCTTATCCAATGGTGAAGGTAAGTAACGACAAACAGCATCTAATAAGAATTGAACACCTTTGTTTTTAAATGATGAGCCACATACCATAGGGATAATAGCCATATCCATAACAGCAGCTCTTAAAGCAGCGTGTACTTCATCTTCGGTGATGGAGTTTTCATCTTCGAAGAATTTCTCCATCAGATTTTCATCGTACTCAGCTACTGCTTCGATAAGCTCTGATCTGTACTGATGAACCTCATCTTTCATATCTTCAGGAATCTCAACTACGTCAAAAGTAGAACCGTAGTTATCCTCGTGCCATACAATTGCACGGTTTTTAACTAAATCTACAATTCCTTTAAAATCAGCTTCGTCTCCGATAGGCAATACAATAGGAACTGCATTTGATTTTAACATCTCTCTAACCTGAGTACAAACATTTAAGAAGTTTGCACCTTGACGGTCCATCTTGTTTACAAATCCCATACGTGGAACTTTGTAATTATCTGCAAGCCTCCAGTTCGTCTCTGATTGAGGCTCAACACCATCAACAGCAGAAAACAAGAAAACTAACCCATCAAGCACACGTAATGAACGGTTTACCTCAACGGTAAAGTCAACGTGACCTGGGGTGTCGATGATATTGAAGTGATAACCCATAGCATCTGAAGTCGGCTTCCCGTTTTCAGATGGAAACTGCCAAGTACAAGTCGTTGCAGCAGAAGTAATTGTAATTCCTCGCTCCTGCTCTTGTTCCATCCAGTCCATTGTAGCGGCACCATCGTGCACCTCTCCAATCTTATGACTAATCCCTGTATAAAATAAGATACGTTCTGTAGTAGTGGTTTTTCCAGCATCAATATGTGCTGCAATTCCAATATTTCTAGTGTATTTTAAATCTCTTCCCATAATTATGCTTTAAAATGAGAGAATGCTTTATTGGCTTCAGCCATCTTGTGCGTATCCACTCTCTTTTTGACTGCAGCTCCTTCTTCTTTGTATGCCGCTAAAATTTCAGCAGCTAACTTTTGAGCCATTGATTTTTCGTTTCTCTTACGAGCATAACCGATCAACCATTTAATAGCAGTAGAGATTTTTCTATCGGGTCTAATTTGCATTGGAATTTGGAAGGTAGCACCCCCAACACGTCTCGATCTTACTTCAACGTGAGGCATTACATTAGACAAAGCGTCTTTCCAAATTTCTAGTGCCGTTTTTTCGTCATCATTTTTCTTTTCTTCTACAATTTCCATTGCGTCGTAAAAGATTTTGAAGGCAACTGATTTCTTTCCATCCCACATCAACATATTAACGAAGCGGGTTACCAACTGATCGTTAAATTTTGGATCTGGTAAAATAGGTCTTTTTTTGGCCTGTCTTTTTCTCATTTCTTCTTACTTAGTTAATTAACTATTTTTTTGGGCGTTTTGCTCCGTACTTAGATCTACGTTGCGTTCTACCTTCAACACCTGCTGTGTCCAAAGCACCGCGAACGATGTGATATCTAACTCCTGGCAAATCTTTTACCCTTCCGCCTCTTACTAATACTATCGAGTGCTCTTGGAGGTTGTGACCTTCTCCAGGGATGTATGCGTTTACTTCCTTACCGTTTGTTAAACGAACCCTTGCAACTTTTCTCATCGCTGAGTTTGGTTTCTTAGGTGTTGTTGTGTAAACACGTGTACATACCCCTCTTCTCTGAGGACACGAATCCAAAGCAGCCGATTTACTCTTCTTAGTAATGCTGGCTCTTCCTGTTCGTACTAATTGTGAAATTGTTGGCATATATAGTATAAAATAAATATAATTTACCCCTAAAAGGGCCGCAAATGTAATCATCTTTTTCGATTATTCAAAAGGATCTTGAAAAAATAAATAAATTAATACCTTATAACATTTTGTTAAAATGAATCACTACACTTAAAATTATGTTGTATTTCAAAAAAAATAGAATAGTTTTGTGGTTCAAAACACACAATTCCTCATGAAAAAAACAGCTTACTTTTATTCTATTCTATTCATATCAATTCAATTAACCGTATCGGCTCAAAACCTCAACACACCTTCTTATGGTCAAACAGATCAATTTGCAGCGGATCTTTTTAGACAGATGCGAGTTAAAGATTCAAGAAATATTCAAGTAGGCTCAATAAAAGGTTCCCCTTATTTTCAAGAAGAGTTTTTAAAAGGTACTCTATATTATAAAAATGAAGTTCAAGATCAATCAGTGTTTTTAAGATATAATGCTTTTGCCGATGAAATTGAGATGACTCCCCACCAATATCAATATAAAACAGATCAAGCAATAATCAAATCCACCGATTTAAGCTGTATGATCGATAATGACAAATATGTTTATTTACCGTTTGTAGATAAAAACTCTGGCATTGTTAAAATGGGATACATGATAGAACTATATAAAGGTAAAACATTTACTGTATTTTTAAACAAAACCAAAGTATACATGGAAGCAGTTCAAGCACGTACAGGATTGGAACGCTCCTTCCCTTCACGTTTTGTAGATGACTATACCTACTATTATAACATAAATGGAGACACTCCCATTGAATTAAAATTATACAAATCTAATCTAAGAGATATTTTTAGCAACAAAGAACGTGTTAATAATTTTTTAAAGAGAAATAATCGATCGAAAGAAAACACCAATCAATGGATTATTGAATTATTTAAATATATGGAACAATAAATATAGACTCCTATATTTTAATACACTATTAAGGATGTGAAAAAAATCATACTATTCAGCTGTAGCATTTTATTTTCAATTATCACCTACGGACAATTTAATAGAGGTGGTGAAAAAATAAGCGAAGGATTGGCTTGGGGGCAATGGGATGGATTAGCAATTGCTCAAACTAGACGATTTCAAAAAGACCAAGATCACCTTAAGAATTCACACTCATTTGTTCAAGGAAGCCCCTATTACGATCGCACATTTCAAAAGGCAGAAGTCACTTATTACGACAAAATAATACCTCAAGACATCTACCTTCGATACAATGCCAATACCGATGAATTAGAAATGAGCTCCTATCAACATCGCGGCGAAACAGATCAAATGTTGTTACCAGATACAGAATTAAAAGCTACCATTGGATCGGAAACTTTTTATTTCAGACCTTATTATAGCAATACCAAAAATACAACTGTTGCAAATGGTTATTTCATCAAACTCACAGAAGGGCATCCCTATCAGCTTTACTTAAAAAAAACAAAAGTGTTTCGAGAAGCCAAAGTTGCTAAAACATCTTTGGAACGATCATTTCCAGCTCGATTTGAAGAAAAAATCGAATTTTACGCACAAATGGATGAAGGTATTCTTACAGAAATCAAAGCATCCAAATCATCACTCACAAAAGTAATCGGCAAAAAAATTGTAGCTGAAATTTTAAAAAACACGCCTTCAAATCAGATGAGTGATCAAGAATTTCTGATACGTTTTTTTAAAGAACTGAACAACTCCAAATAAATTATATTCAACGATATTCTGTTTTTGTTAAATAAAATTCAGTCATTAGAATTTTTAATGATAAATCTGTTACAGATATAACTGATAATCATAAAATTAATAAATATTTAAGATTATAAGCCTTATGAATCTTAATATAACAGTAGCTATTTCGTTTAAACAATTGATTATCAATCATTTATGTAATATATTGAATTTTAATTGTGAAATTGTTAATAGATAATTGTTAAATAAATATTAATTATCTAAATTTGGATTTTAACATAGTAACTAAATAGTAACTAAACTAACTCAAATGAAAACAAAATTAAATGGAATCCTAACGCTATGCTTAGCGTTAGCTGTGCAATTTTTGTTTGCACAAGAAAAAATGGTTTCTGGTACTGTTTCTGATGATCAAGGTATGCCTCTTCCGGGTGCAACTGTAATCGTTAAAGGAACAACCAATGGAACCACAACTGATTTTGATGGAAATTATTCAATTGATGCTAGCGTAGGTGATACATTATCATTCAGCTTCATTGGATATTTAACACAAAATGTTGTTGTTGGTTCTTCAGACCAGATTAATGTGACTCTTCAGTCTGATTCTCAACAACTAGAAGAAGTTATTGTAACTTCTTTAGGTATTAAGAGAGAGAAAAAGGCCTTGGGTTACGCGGTATCTGAAGTTGGAGATGAACAATTAGAACAAAGAGCTGATTCAGATATTGGACGTGTTCTTTCAGGAAAAGCTTCAGGGGTTAACATTACTAACCAATCAGGACTTTCTGGGTCTGGTACTTCTATTGTAATTAGAGGTTTTAACTCTTTTAGTCAGTCGAACCAACCTCTATTTATTGTGGATGGAATTCCATTCTCAACTGAGACCAACGCTCAAGGTAGTTTCGTAGATGGTAACAACGGTTCTTCGCGTTTCTTGGATATCGACCCAAACAACATTGCAAATGTATCTGTTCTAAAAGGTTTGGCTGCTGCTACACTTTATGGTACACAAGGTCGTAACGGGGTTATCCTCATCACAACTAAAGCCGGGCAAGCTGGTGCAATTGGTCCTAAGAAAACTGAAATCACCATTAACTCATCGCGTTTCACGAATGAAATGGCATCTATGCCTGTATACCAAGATCAATACGGTGGAGGTTTTGATCAAGCATTTGGATGGTTCTTCTCAAACTGGGGACCTAGTTTCGATGAAGGTGGTGTAGACGGATGGGGAGCTCAATCTGCGATTAACGGTACACAATCAGGTACTCCAGGATATTTGAGACACCCATACACCACAGCATCATCAGCTACTGGAATTCCAGCGGTGTTAGACGCTTTAGGAATTGCTCCTGACGCAATTGTTAAATGGGCGCCTTATCGTTCAGTTGAAAACTTCTTCAGAGCTGGAGAGGTATTAAATACTAACATCAACATTAGAGGAGCTAGTGATGATGGTAAAATGTCATTTAATGCCAACTACGGTAATTTATCTGACGAAGGATTTACTCCAGGTAACCATTTAAGAAGAAATACTTTAAGTTTTGGTGGATCAGCTCAATTGAGCAACGGATTTACTGTTAATGGTACTTTAAACTATGCTGGAACTAATTTTAAGTCACCACCTGTTGCTGCAGGATATGGTTCGAATGTAGGAGGAGATGGAGCATCAATTTTTGCAAACCTTTACTACACACCAAGATCAGTTGACATGATGGGACTTCCTTATCAAAATCCTGTAACAGGTGAATCAATTTACTATCGTCAAAACAACTCGATTCAGCACCCATTATGGACTGTTGCAAACGCTGGAAATATTCAAGACGTACATCGTGTTTATGGAGGTGCTACTTTAAGTTATGAAATTAACGATAACTTAAATGCTTCTTATCGTTACGGTGTGGATGTGTATTCAGAAAACAACACCAACTACTCTAACAAAGGTGGAAAAACAGGATCAGTTGCAAACCAATCTGGTCAGTATGAAACATGGAATAACACCAAAACAATTTTTGACCACAACATCTCTATCAACGGAGATTATAACATAGGTGATGATTATGGTTTAACTTTTACAGCTGGTGCTACATCTCGTTCCGATGTTTATGATAGAAATGGTGTTGCATCTACTGGGCAGCAAGTATTTGGAGTTTTAAGACACTTCAACTTCGAAAAACAGCTCCCAATTCAATATTATGCAAAAAGAAATATTGCTGGAGTTTATGCTCAAGCTGCATTAGATTATAAAGATTATGGATATTTAACTTTATCCGGACGTAAAGACTGGGTGTCAAACTTATCTGAAGAAAACAGATCGATTATTTATCCATCTGCTTCTGTATCTTTTATTCCAACAACTGCTTTTGCTGATTTAAAATCTGAAAATTTTAATTATTTAAAATTAAGAGCTGGATATGGTACGTCAGCTAACTTCCCAAGTGGATATCCTATTGCTTCAGTTTTATCATTAAACACACAAAGATTTAGTGATGCTAATGGAAACATGATTATTTCTAATACTTCTGGATCACAATTAGGTAACCCTCAATTAAAACCCGAGTTAATTTCTGAATTAGAATTCGGACTTGAAGGTCGCTTTTTTGACAATAGATTATCAGCTGATATATCAATCTACAACAAAACAACAACTGATTTGATTATTTCTCGTCCTTTAGATCCATCAACTGGATATACAAGTACACAAACAAACATTGGAGAAATACAAAATGATGGTGTTGAAATTGATTTAACTATGGATTGGTTCCGTTCAAATGATGGGTTCAACTGGTCTTCATTTGTAAACTGGTCTACATCAGATGCAATTGTTACTGATTTAGGTCTTGATACCGATGAAATTGTATATTCTGGCTTCTCTACTCTAGGAAACGTTGCTAGAGTTGGAGAATCATTAGGGACTATAGTTGGATCTGCTATTACAAGAGATGATGCTGGAAATTTTGTAGTAAACTCTCAAGGATCTTATGATATCACATATGGAACTAACATCATTGGTGATGCTAATCCTGATTGGTTATTAAACATCAACAACAGTATGTCCTATAAGAATTTATCTTTAGATTTCTTAATTTCTCACACTCATGGTGGTGATGTATTTACCTATACCGTAGCTACTCTAATGGGAAGAGGGGTTGTAAAAGAAACTGAATACAGAAAAGATTCTTTTATCTTACCAGGAGTTCAAGCTGATGGTACACCAAATAGTGTTCAAATCAACAACTCAACTTATTACTTCTCCAATATTCTTTATGGACCAGACGAAATGTTAGTTTATGATGCATCTGTATGGAGATTAGCTGAAGTATCGCTTAAATATAGTCTACCTAAATCATTATTAGACAAAACTCCATTTGGAGCAATTGATATTACAGCTTCTGGATACAATATGTATTTCAACGCTTACAATGCGCCTGCTGGAACCAACTGGGATCCAAACATTGCTGGGGTAGGTGTTGGAAATGGTAGAGGTTTTGACTACTTAAATGGTCCAAGTTCTAAGAAATATGGTCTAAGTGTTAAATTATCATTCTAATAATTAAAACAAGATTATCATGAAAATAAAAAATATATTAATTGCCGTTACTGCAGGTTTATTGACGTTGACTTCTTGTGAGACAACGGATTTAGACCTAACAGATAACCCAAATGCACTTAACCCGTCACAAGCTGATGCAACCTTCTTTTTGAACAACGTTCAAATTAGTTTTGCTGGTTGGGTTCAAGGTTTCTCAAATAGAGGAGCTGCATTGACACGTATCAACTACATGAGTGGAAGAAATTACGCTCAAGTATATTCTCCTGGAGGTTTTGATGGAAGCTGGACTTCAGCATACCAAGGAATGATGGAGGATATCCGACTAATGAATCTTTTAGCTGACGAATCTGGATTAACAATTCACAAAGCTATGGGACAAACCATGCAAGCTTACATTATGGTTACTCTAGTAGATTTCTTTGGTGATGTTCCTTATTCTGAAGCACTAAAAGGTGGTGAAGGAAACCTTGCTCCTGTTGCTGATTCTGGTGAATCAGTTTATAATGCTGCCTTAGGATTGTTAGATGAAGCAATTTCAGGATTTACTGCTGGTGGACCTGCACCTGCATATGATTTTTATTATGATGGAAACGCAGCTAAATGGGCTAAAGCAGCTGGTGCTATCAAGAAAAAAATCTATTACACTTTAGGCAATGCATCTGGATTTAATGGAGTTACTAATTTTATTGATTCTGAATCATCAGATTTCCAATTCCATTGGGGAACAAACCAAGTAAATCCTGATTCTAGACATCCATGGTATCGTTCATCATATACTGCGACCGGTGGTGGTTCTTATATGGCGAACTGGTACATGAATAAAATGTTAAATGGTCATGGAGGAAAAGATCCAAGAATGGCTTATTATTTCTACAGACAAGTGGCAGCAGCACCTGGACAAGGAGCTGATCCAAATGAAGAAACATTAGAATGTTCTTTATATACTGCTCCAACTCACTATCAAGCAACTAATGAAGTTTATTGCGCTGTTATGGATGGATATTGGGGTAGAGATCATGGGAATGACAATGGTATCCCACCTGATGGATTTTTAAGAACACTCCATGGTATTTATCCAGCTGGAGGAGTTTATGATGATAGTTCCTTTGAGTCTCAAGCGTTAGGTGCAGGTAATGGTGGTAATGGAATTACTCCGATCATGCTTTCATCTTGGATAGACTTCATGGATGGAATGTTAAATCCATCGACTAGAGCTGCATCATTAGAAGCTGGTGCTACAAAGTCTATTAATAAAGCTGATTCTCAAGGTGGACCTGCAATGGCTGCAGCAGATGTTACAGCTTATGTTGATAATATATTAGCTGATTACGATGCAGCTGATGCTGATACAAAAGCTAATATCTATGCTGAACAATTCTGGATTGCTCAATGGGGTGGTGGAATTGATGCTTACAATACATATCGTAAGTATGGATTACCAAGTAACCTACAACCTAATATTGAACCTAACCCAGGAGATTTCCCATTAATTATGTATTATCCTGCAAATTATGCGTCTACAAATGCGAACGTTACACAACGTACTTCATTAACTGAACGCGTATTCTGGAATGCTGGTGGTCCTTCTAATCTTAAATAATTAAATGATCATGAAAAATAAAATTTTAAATATATTTTTAGCAATCACGATAGCATTAACAGCCTTTTCTTGTCAAGAGTCTGATAATCCAATCGATAAAGTTTTTGAAGGAACCACATATGGAGCAATTTTACGTACTGTAAAATTAAACTCAGGTGAATTCAATTCTTATGACCTCAACTCTAAATTTGATGTTGATATTGAAGAGCAAGATCCAGAAGATGGAGCTCTTTTAGATAATGTTGAAGTTTACTTACAGTTTAAAGGAAATGAAGTTCTTTTAAAAGCAATCCCAGCGTCTGCGTTTACTCCTGGACCATACGGATTACCAAGAACTAATGTTTCTGTTACACTTCAAGAAGCAGTTACTGCTTTAGGATTAAGTGCTTCAGATTACACTGGAGGTGATTCACTTCCTGTTCGTTTACAATTAAACTTAACTGATGGTAGATCATTTACTGACTCTGATGCATCTGGATCACTTCAAGGATCTTATTTCGCATCTCCCTACAAGTATAATACTGTTATCAAATGTATTCCTACTGCTGCAGTAGCTGGTAACTATCGTTTCAATATGGTAGATACCTACGGTGATGGATGGAACGGTGCCTACTTTTCAGTTGTAGTAGATGGAGTTGAAACTAAAATGGGATTACCTGATTATTGGGGTGATACTCCAGTATTAGCGCCTGAATTAGTTTCTAACTTAGATGAGCAATTCCAAGTTGCTTATGCAGCTGGAGGTTATGGACCTGTTTTCTATAATGCCTTTGGAGTTGTTACTATTCCAGCAGGGGCTTCTACTATGAGCTTTACTTGGGTAAAAGGCCCATGGGATTCAGAAGTTGAGTTTAGCATTGTTTATACAAAACTTGATGGAACCAAAGAGCAAACTGCATTATCTGGTGCAAATCCATCAGCTGGTGCTAAAATCTTAAGTATTTGTCAATAAGCTCAAGATTTTAAATCAATTAAACCACCCTATTCAGGGTGGTTTTTTTTTATATTTGTTTTATAATTCAGATTAATGGAAAAAGAAACAAAGATTTACGGTATTAGAGCTATTTTAGAAGCTATAGATGCCGATAAATCAATTGACAAGCTCTTTATGCAAAGAGGCTTACAAGGAGCTCTTATTAAGTCTCTAGAGACTGAATCGAGAAAAAAAGGGATTCATACCGTTTATGTACCCGTTGAAAAACTCGATCGATTGACTCCTCACAACCACCAAGGGGCGGTAGCAATGATTTCTCCTATAGAATTTTCGAATTTCGAAGAATTAGTCAATAAGGTTGTTGAAACAAAGGAAGCTCCACTTTTTCTGCTCTTAGATTGTTTATCTGATGTTCGAAATTTTGGTGCGATAATTCGTACAGCTTCCTGTACAGGCGTAGACGGAATTATTATTCCCAAAAAAGGAGCAGCACCAGTAACTGCAGACACCATAAAAACTTCTGCTGGAGCAGCTTTTCAGGTGCCTATTGCTAAAGTTGATCACCTAAAAGATGCTGTATACTATCTTCAAGGTTCTGGAATAACTGTAATAGCTGCTACTGAAAAAGCAGATGAACTCATCTATGATAAGGATTTAAAGCAACCTCTTGCAATCATTATGGGATCAGAAGATGTTGGCATCGCTCCTGCGCTACTTAAACTAGCAGATCTTCAAGCAAAATTACCAATGGCAGGAACCATTGCATCTCTCAATGTATCGGTTGCTTGTAGTGTCTTTCTATACGAAGCACTTCGTCAACGGATCTCCTAAGCTTTTGCTTTACTAAATGGGTTTTCTTTGTTACATTTAGCTTATGAATGAACCATTAGCTGAACGAATAAGACCTAAATCACTCGAGGATTATATTTCCCAACAACATTTGGTCGGAAAAGAGGGGGCATTGCCTAAACATTTAGATCAAGGCATCCTTCCCTCTATGATCTTTTGGGGGCCTCCAGGAACCGGTAAAACTACCTTAGCCCAAATTATAGCGACTGAGAGCAAACGTCCATTTTATCAACTCTCTGCTATTAATTCAGGAGTAAAAGACATTCGAGAAGTCATCGATAAGGCGAAACAGGCTGGAGGATTGTTCACCGCCAAGAACCCCATTCTGTTTATCGATGAGATTCACCGTTTTTCGAAGTCTCAACAAGATTCCCTCTTAGCAGCAGTTGAAAAAGGTTGGATCACTTTAATTGGAGCTACTACAGAAAATCCAAGTTTTGAAGTCAATCCCGCCCTACTCTCACGTTGTCAGGTATACATTCTCAAAGATTTTGGTACAGATGATTTAAAATTATTACTCGAAAGAGCCATCAAAAAAGATGTACTCTTAAAAGATAAAAAAATAACGATCAAAGAGACTGAAGCGCTCTTCAGACTCTCAGGTGGCGATGGAAGAAAACTACTCAACAACTTTGAGTTATTGGTCAATCAAACAGAAGGAAATACTGTTGAAATCACCGATGAGTTGGTGATGAAAAGCCTTCAAAAAAATACTGTACTCTACGATAAAACTGGAGAGCAACACTACGATATTATTTCAGCATTTATCAAATCCATCAGAGGATCAGATCCCAATGCTGCAGTCTATTGGTTAGCGCGTATGATCGCTGGAGGTGAAGATGTGAAATTCATCGCTAGAAGAATGCTGATCTTATCGTCAGAAGATATTGGAAATGCCAATCCAACAGCCATGGTCATAGCCAACAATTGTTTTCAGGCAGTAACGACCATAGGTTATCCAGAAGCGCGTATCATTCTCTCACAAACAGCAATATACTTAGCAAATTCACCAAAAAGCAATGCAAGCTATCTTGCAATAGACCTCGCTTTAGCTAAGGTTAGAGAAAGCGGCGACTTGTCAGTCCCCTTAGAACTCAGAAATGCACCTACCAAGCTTATGAAAGACTTAGGCTATGGTGACAATTACAAATACGCTCACGATTACGAAGGAAACTTTATTCCAACCAACTATTTGCCTGAAAAAATCTCAGGCGAACTATTTTATAAGCCAGGCAACAACCCCAGAGAACAAAAAACCTTAGAAGATCTCAAAACCAGGTGGAAGGACTTTTATCCTTACTAAAAGAAGTTCTTTAGATCCGTTAAGTTTTCAATAATAGGACAGTGTTCGTGATGAGGATCACCGTGAATATTGTAATGAACACACGACAAGCCTACCGCTTTAGCTCCCAAGATATCCGCCTCTAAATTATCTCCAATCATCACAGATTGCTCAGGTTTCACTTTGGCTTTATCGAGAGCGTATTTAAAAATATCAGGATGCGGCTTCTTTACTCCTACCTGCTCCGAATCGATAAAACATTCAAAGTAGTGATCGATTTTTGAAGCCTTGGTCTTATTTAATTGAGCCTCAGAAAATCCATTGGTTATGATGTGAAGTCGATAATTGACATTGAGGTAATTCAAAATATCAACTGCTCCTGGAAACAAATGTGTTTGATGGGATAAATAGCTGATATAGCTCGCTGAGATACGGTTAATTTGCTGATCGGTAACTGTTACCCCCATGAGATCAAAGGTATCTTTAAGTCTACCATAACGAAGCTTCTCTTTACTAACCCTATTGTCGCGATACAATTTCCAATAGTCAAAATTAATCGGTTGATACACCTTTTGAAAGTCTTCTAATGAAATATTGAAATTCATCTCCTCGAAAACCATTTGAAAACTAATCGCTGAGTTTTTCTCAAAATCCCAAAGGGTATGATCTAAATCAAAGAAGATGTCACTACAGTGCTTAAACATGAAATGCTTTTAATTGTTGTTCGTAAAGTTGTTTCCAATTCAATTTCATATGAGAGCCCAGAAGTTCATTGGAAAACAACACTCTAAACTCTCCATCCACTTCTTTAACCGCATCGTAAAGTTCTCTCATTCGCTTGACACAATCCAAAACACTTTTCTCTTTGAGCAGACTGTAATCTTGAATTGCAAAAGGATAGACCTTTACAGGATGCATCAACTCTAAATGAATGTCATAAAAATTAAAGGGCGTACAGGTCCCTGCTCTAAAACCAGGTTGATGGGTATATCCCATGGAATAATCTCTTCGAATTCCCAACTCTGCAAAATCACTGTAGGTATTGGGAATTTCAATACGATTAAAGCGCATTCGAACCGATTTGATCTGACGGTGGATCACCGATGATAGACTCATCCATTCGTACTTCATTCGGTTGATAGACGAAAAAGATTCATAAGAGAGTTCAATACCTACAATTGCATCGTCAGCTACGGATTTAATCAAGTGCTGAAAAGATCTTCGATAGGGTGAAATATTTTTATCATAGGTACCGTACTTACCAAATAAGAAGAAAATATAAGGCTTAACACCATAGGGTTTGTGAACTAATTTTAAAAAATTAAAATTGTCGTAAGGATCTCTCGTAAATCCAAAAACTACCACTACTCTATTCAATAGTTGCTTCATTTTTAGCCCAAAAAGATCTTTAAAAATTCCAAATAAACCTCTAATAAACCCCTTGTATTTATATTTATGAGAACTGCTCACATCTATTAATGGTTGATAGCTATAGGTCCTTTTCTTGCGTTCTAAATTTGGAAATGCTTCAAGTAACAACTCTAAAAAAGCATAGGCCCAAGCATCGACTATTGGTCGTTTTAAAAAATCTTCAGAAAATGCCATACTATCTTTAGCGGGAAATCGACCATGATGATCTTTGAGATGAGGCAAGTATTCTTCATATCGACTCAATAAATAGAAACTAGCAGCTAAAAAATCAAAGGGAATTTTAGACTGTTCCGTCGTTTGAAAAAAACAACTCAACTCTTTCCAATTAAAAGTTTTGATTGTATGATCATTGATTCCCTGCTCAAACAAGAGATCGTGACATTTCACAAAGAACTCAGAACCCAAAGGATGTTTGGCATAAGACATCTTTGGTCCTTGATGTTTTACAAAATCCGAAACCTCTGATGTCAATTTAATTTCAACACCTATAATCGCCCCAAATACCTGCTTAGCAGTGTATCGCAATCTCGAAGTGATTTGATGGGAATAGATCAGTAGCATAGTCGATTTTATAGCCTAAAATTAAGTATTTATAATAAACTATGATCTGCAAAACTAAAGTAATTTGTCGGGGTTACAATAATGTGATCCAAGAGCGCTATATCCATTGTTTGAGCAGCTTTGATTATTTTTTGAGTTAAGTTCTTATCAGCCCTTGAAGGTTGTAATTTACCCGAAGGATGATTATGCGCCACTACAATGGCAACCGCTTCGAGCTCGATACTTCTCTTTAAAAGCACCCGAATATCAACTACTGTAGAAGTCATCCCACCTTTACTCAATTGCTCTAATTTTATGAGTTGATGGGCTTTGTTAAGGTAGGCCACCCAAAATTCTTCTCTCGAGAGATCCTCCAATGAGGTTTTAAAATTTCGATATGCTGATTCACTTGAATTCACATAATTGGGAACTTTTTCTCTATGGATATAGGATCGTTTTCCGAGTTCAAGAGCTGCTTTTAACATCACTGCTTTCGCCTTTCCAATTCCCTTAACTTTTTGATAGGCGTGAATGGAAGATTTTGAAACAAAATTGAGGTTGTTATCAAAATGAGACAAGAATTGTTTTCCCAAATCAAGTGCTGACACATCTGTATAACCATTCTGTAAAATAATAGCCACTAATTCTGCATTGGAAAGTGATTTAGGTCCTAAACGATCCAGTTTCTCCCGAGGTTGATCAGCAGAATCCCAAAGTGATATCGGTAGGTAGTTCTTAAGTGACATAGGATAAAAATACCCTCTTTTGTGACCTATAGAGCAGAATTCGATAAACGACTAACCTCTCACTATTCGCGTTAACTCCAATCCTCCAAAATTACCTGAACTCATAAATAGCAAGGTCGCCTTCTGAGTTTGTAATTCGTAGAGCATTTGAGCTAGTTGTTGAGGGTCGTCAAAGACTTCCAATTCAGAATCGTTAAAGGCCTTTTTGATCTGTTGGTGACTAATCAACTCCATATTCTTTATTTTTAGAGCATGTGGATCGAAAAAAACGATGGCCCTATCAGCAGCCTTTAATGAGTCTTTATATTGAACAATAAACTCTGGATTTAAACTGCTGTAAGTATGAAGTTCTAAGACTGCAATAAAATTTGAATTGGAATACTGCTCTTTAACAGCATTGGTCGTTGCAACTACCTTAGACGGTGCATGAGCAAAATCTTTAAAAATAGTCAGTTGATCGTTTTCAAGAACAAGTTCCAATCGTTTTGAAGCCCCTTTAAAACTAGTAATTGCCTCGTAGAACTCCATAGGATCAATTCCCATCAATTGGCATATCCATTGGGCTCCAGCGAGATTATTGAGATTGTGTGCTCCAAAAATCTCCAAAGGAAGATCCCCTTCCTCTGTTGCAATATACGTTTGAGTTCCTTCTAAGTGATAGGAAGGAGTATGATAGGGTATTTTTCGAATGGGATGATCTTTCTCCAAAACTACCTCACTTAATACTTGATCCTCAGCATTGTATATCAGCGTTCCACCATCTATAATTTGATCGACAAATATCGAAAACTGCTTTTTATAGTCTTCAAAAGTTGGAAATACATTGATATGATCCCATGCTATCCCACTCAAAAGGGCAATATTGGGTTGATACAAATGAAATTTAGGGCGTCGGTCTATTGGTGAGGAAAGATATTCATCTCCTTCTAAAACGATAAATTCATTGGTATCGGTTAAATGCACCATACGTTCAAAGCCCTCTAGTTGAGCTCCTACCATATAATCCACCTCTTTATTCCAAAAATTTAATACGTGTAAAATCATCGAAGTAATAGTGGTCTTTCCATGCGACCCTCCAATCACTACTCTTGTTTTGGATTTCGAATGCTCGTATAAAAATTCTGGATAAGAATAGACTTTAAGCCCTAATTTCAAGGCTTTCTTCAGTTCTGGATTATCTTCCTTGGCATGCATACCAAGAACCACCATATCGATATCTGAAGTAATCTTATCCTCAAACCAACCAAATGATTCAGGGAGTAGACCAACAGCCTCTAATCGGGATTTTGAAGGTTCAAAAATTACATCGTCAGAACCAGTAACTTGGTCTCCTTTAGCCTGAAGCGCTAAAGCCAAATTGTGCATAGCGGAGCCTCCAATTGCGATAAAGTGTACGCGCATTAGTCTTCCTTATTATTTTTAATCAACTCCCAGAGTTTGTCTTTGAGTTCTTGAATTCCTTGCTGTGCTACTGATGAGATAAATGAGAATGAGCTATCTTGTAGAGAAGATTTAAGTTCATTACTGATCTCTTCTTTGAGTTCATCATCCAACATATCAGATTTAGAAATCACTAAAAAACGCTCTTTATCCAATAGTTCAGGATTATATCTCCTCAACTCATCGATGAGAATACGGTATTCTTTAACGATATCTTTACTGTCTGCAGGAATTAAAAATAGTAGAGTTGCATTGCGCTCAATATGGCGCAAAAAATAATGTCCTAAACCTTTTCCCTCAGCAGCTCCTTCTATAATACCAGGGATATCAGCCATCACAAAGCTTTGAAAATCTCTGTGTTGAACAATCCCTAAATTGGGCTTTAGAGTGGTAAATTCATAATCTGCAATCTTAGGTTTTGCAGAGGTAATAACCGATAATAAGGTTGATTTACCAGCATTTGGAAACCCAACCAATCCAACATCTGCCAGAACTTTAAGCTCTAAAGTTACCGAACGTTCTTGACCTGGAATACCAGGCTGCGCATAACGGGGTGTTTGATTAGTAGATGATTTAAAATGCCAGTTACCAAGACCTCCTTTTCCACCCTCTAACGCAATCACTTCTTGATCGTGCTCTGTGATTTCAAAGAGCACTTCCATCGTCTCAGAATCTTTCACAACGGTTCCTAGCGGTACTTCTAAAATCACATCCTTACCATCAGCTCCAAAACTTCTACTTTTAGAACCGTGTTCCCCGTGTTCTGCCTTAAAGTGTTTTTTGAATTTATAGTGCACCAAAGTCCAAAGGTTTTTGTTTCCCTTTACAATTACGTGACCTCCACGACCACCGTCTCCTCCATCAGGTCCACCCTTGGCGATATACTTCTCTCTGTGGAAATGCATAGACCCCTTTCCTCCGTTTCCAGAAGATAAATGCACTTTTACATAGTCTACAAAATTTCCTTCAGTCATCTGTTATAAATTATTAATTACAGCTGCAATACGGTTGGTAACTTCTGAAATCTCACCAATCCCATCAACAGCGTAAAACTTGTTTTGTCCTAGATAAAAATCCTTTAAAGGAGCTGTTTTATCGTTGTACTCTTGAAAGCGATTTCTGATTTTAGTTTCATCTTGATCATCGCTTCTTCCACTTATTTTTCCTCGTTCTAAAAGACGTTTAGTCAACTCATCTTCATCTGCTTCTAAAGCCACACAAGCACTGATCTTCATTGATTTGGTTTGCAAGAAAGCGTCTAAAGCCTGAGCTTGAGCAGTCGTTCTTGGAAAACCATCGAAGATAAAACCACCAGCCTGGGGATTCTTATCCACTTCAGCTTGTAACATATCGATGGTCACTTGATCAGGAACTAAATCTCCCTTGTCCATATAGGACTTAGCGAGGTTTCCAAGATCAGTTCCCTGTGATATATTGTATCTAAATACATCACCTGTTGAGATGTGTTTTAAATTGTACTGTGTCTTTAAAAATTCTGCTTGGGTACCCTTACCTGCACCAGGTTTTCCAAATAATACTAAGTTAATCATTGTGTAGTCGGTATTTGATTCAAAATAAGAAGCCACAAAGATAATGATAATATATCTCTTTTTTACCCATCTGACTGGTGATTAAGCAATAAAGCTGTATTTTTGCTTTCCAAAGTAAAAACATGAATTATTTCTCTTCAGATTTTAAATTAGGAATTGTTGGTGGAGGGCAATTGGGAAAGATGCTCCTTCAAGAAACTCGCAAATGGGATATCTACACCAAAGTCTTAGATCCTAGTAAAGAGGCGCCATCTCGAATTGCTTCAAACGAATTTTCAGTTGGGGATTTAATGGATTACGATACGGTTTACAATTTCGGAAAAGGCTTAGATCTTATAACCATTGAAATTGAACACATCAACATAGAAGCCCTACAGCAATTAGAATCTGAGGGAGTTTTGGTATACCCAAAACCTTCAAGTTTAAATCTCATTGTCGATAAGGCAAAGCAAAAAGAATTTTATATAGGACACGATTTACCAACCTCTGATTTTGAGGTTTATCGCTCTTTAGAAGAACTTCAGACTGCTGTTTCCCAAAAGAGTCAATCACTTCCTTTTGTTTGGAAGTCTGCTCAATTTGGATATGATGGCCAAGGAGTTAAAGTCGTTCGTACAGCAGAAGATTTAGAGGGCTTGACTGCTGATAAATGTATTGCAGAAGCCTTGGTTCCTTTTGAAAAAGAGCTTGCTGTGATCGTCGCTAGAACTCCAGATGGAAACGCTATTTCATATCCCTTGGTTGAAATGGAATTTCACCCAGAGGCCAATCAAGTTGAATACGTTCTTTGTCCTGCTCAAATTGATAAATCCATCGACACTAAGGCCAGAGAAATTGCGATGAAGGTTGCCAAACACTTAGACATTGTTGGACTTTTAGCTGTTGAACTCTTTATGACAGCATCAGGAGAAATTCTGATCAACGAAGTAGCTCCAAGACCACATAATTCTGGCCATTACACTATTGAAGCCAGTATTACCAGTCAATATGAACAGCATTTGAGAGCGATCTTAAATTTACCATTGGGAAATAGCGACAGTGTATTGTCAGCAGTAATGGTTAATTTAGTTGGTGAAGAAGGGTACCAAGGAGAGGTGATTTATGAAAACATGGAGGTGATTTTAAAAGAAAAAGGGGTGAATCCACATATCTATGGTAAGCGAGAAACGCGTCCTTTTAGAAAGATGGGACACGTAACTATCGTAGATGAAGATTTAAAAAACGCAAGAGAAAAAGCCGCATGGGTAAAAAAAACCATACGGGTAATAAGTACCACTAAAAAGTAAAACTATGAGTAAAGTTGCCGTTGTTATGGGATCGACTAGCGATCTTCCTGTGATGCAGGATGCTGTAGATTTTTTAAAAGAACTAGGAATTGATGTGGAAGTAGATATTGTATCTGCACACCGTACACCTGAAAAACTTTTTGATTTTAGTACCAATGCACATAAGAAAGGTATTCAAGTCATTATTGCTGGTGCTGGAGGTGCTGCTCACTTACCAGGAATGGTAGCGTCTATGTCTCCACTCCCTGTAATCGGAGTTCCAATAAAGAGCAGTAATTCCATCGATGGTTGGGATTCAATTCTATCAATCTTACAAATGCCAGGAGGAGTCCCAGTAGCGACTGTAGCCTTAAATGGTGCTAAAAACGCGGGGATCTTAGCTGCTCAAATCATCGGAAGCTCCAACCCTGAGTTGCTTCAAAAAATAGTTGACTACAAAGCATCTCTTAAAACAAAAGTAATCGAAGGAGCTAAAACCATCAAACAATAATACTTTCTTTTTTTTAGTACAACTCATACAAAAGCTATGCAAAATCCTTTGTTAGAAGCCTTTGACCAGGCTCCCTTTTCAAAAATCAAAACTGAACACTACAAAGAAGCTTTTGAAAAAGCCATCGAAATAGCAAGAGGTGAAATCGATGTTATTGCACATTCTAAGAGCGAACCAACATTTGAAAATACCATAGTTGCATTAGACCGATCAGGAGCTCAATTAGATCGCATCTCATCAATCTTTTTTAATCTCAATTCAGCTGAAACCAGTCCTGAAATTCAAGCGATTGCTCAAGAAATCTCACCTTGGTTAAGCGCATTTAGAAACGATATTATACTGCATCAACCCCTATTTGAAAGAGTAAAAGAGGTAGTTGATCAAAAATTAGATTTGGATTCTGAATCACAAATGTTACTTGAAAAACAATACAAGAGTTTTACCAGAAATGGTGCCCTACTCGATTTAAAAAAACAAAAGGAACTCCGATCGATTGATGAGCAATTATCCAAATTGTCTTTAGAATTTGGTCAACATTTACTTGCAGATTCTAACGCCTATGAACTTCTCATTGATAAAGAAGAAGACTTAGAAGGACTTCCTGAAGGTTTTATCGAAATGGCAAAGGCTGCTGCAGTTGAGAAAGATCTCGATGGTTGGCTCATCACCCTGTCTTATCCAAGTTATATACCCTTTATGAAATTCTCTAAAAAAAGAGCTTTAAGAGAAAAACTCTATAGAGCTTTCTCCTCCAGAGGATTTCAAGACAATGAAAATAACAACACAAAAATCATTCAATCCATTGTCAAACTCAGATACGATAGAGCTCAGCTTTTGGGATATGAATCACATGCTCATTACATCCTAGAAGAGCGTATGGCTGAATCTCCAAAAAAAGTATTTGAATTCCTAGAGCAATTAAGTGTAAAAGCAAAACCAGCTGCTGAAAGAGAATTTAAAATCCTTAGTGAATACGCTTCTAAAGACGGTATCGATCAATTGCAAAAATGGGATGCGGCTTATTATTCTGAAAAACTCAAGAAGGAAAAATTTGAATTGGATGATGAAGTTTTAAAACCTTATTTTGAATTAGATCGTGTTATTGACGGAGTTTTTAAAGTTGCACGAAAACTATATGGACTTCAATTCAAAGCCAATCATCAAGTAGATGTATACCATCCAGAAGTTAAAACATTTGATGTAATTGATGATCATGGTAAGAAAGTCGCACTTTTTTACGCAGATTTTCACCCCAGAGCTGGTAAAAGAGATGGAGCCTGGATGACTTCTTATAAATCACAATACAAAACAGACTCAGAGAACATTAGACCTCACGTCTCTATCGTTTGTAATTTTACCAAACCAACAGCTTCGAAGCCTTCATTACTCACTTTTAATGAAGTGACGACTTTATTTCATGAGTTTGGACATGCGCTCCATGGAATGCTTGCAAACACTCAATACAAAAGTTTATCAGGAACCTCTGTTTCATGGGATTTTGTAGAATTACCTTCTCAAATTTTTGAAAATTGGTGTTATGAAAAAGAAGCATTAGAACTTTTTGCAAAACACTATCAAAGTGATGAGCTCATTCCACTAAATCTAGTGAAAAAAATTAAAGAAGCCTCCAATTTCATGGAAGGATTAGCCACCATGAGACAACTCAGTTTTGGTCTTTTGGATATGAAATGGCACAGCACAAACCCAAAAGAATTACCTACATCAATTGAAGAAGTTGAAGCCTCTGTTTTTGAACTTACTGATTTGTATCCACAAATAGATCAAAGCTGTATGAGCACTGCTTTTTCTCACATTTTCCAAGGAGGTTATTCAGCTGGTTACTACAGCTATAAGTGGGCAGAAATCTTAGACGCCGACGCTTTTGAATACTTTAAAGAAAAAGGCATCTTTAACGAAGAAGTTGCTTCCTTGTTCAAAGAGCATATTCTTTCCAAAGGTGGCACTGTAAAACCCATGGAGCTCTATAAGAAATTTAGAGGAAAAGAACCGAACATCGAGGCTTTACTTAAGCGCTCTGGACTGCTTTAAGATGACTACTTAGAGGCTGAATACGCATTGTAACCTCCTTCAAGGTTCACAACTTTATAGCCTAAAGCAGACAATGCTTTTGAGGCATTCATCGAACGCTTACCTGATCTGCAGTAGAGGTACAGTGTTTTATCGGTATTCAATTCCTTGATTTGATCTGTAAAGTTCTCGTCAAAGAAATTGATATTTAAAGCATTTTCAACATGTCCTGCCTTGTATTCTTCTGGAGTTCTTACATCGATTAACAAAATCTCATCCATTTGAACCTCATCGAGCACACTGATGGGCTGTGAACTCATGATGACAGTTGAAGTTACTTCTTCAGTTTTGGCAGATTGATGAGTATCTGATGATTGATGTCCATTACAAGCAAACAAACTCATTACTAAAATCAAGGCGATATAGATATTTAATTTTTTCATTTGATGATGTTATTGAGGTTATTTAAAATTCGAAAATTGAAGATACTAATAATTTGATAAAAGTGCATCAATAAAAGCATAAGCAATTGGAATGCTTTCAACCCAAAATTCAGTATAAACTCTTTTGCGTTCGCTATTGGATAAGGCAAGTGCCAATATGAGAAGTAAAGCGATAAAAATCACAAGAGCTATGGGTTTTAATCCTAAGTAAAGAGAACTCAATAGCCACAACAACACCAATAGATAACCAAACTTTTTTACTCCATTGACTCCTAGTGTTTGAGCTAATGTGTTTAGGGAATTAGCATCGTATTTTAAATCTCGAATTTCAAAGGGAATCATTAAAATAAGCACCAGAATAAATCGCTGTACAAACTCGATTATTAGAAAATCAGTCGAATGATCTATCAAAGGTAACAGTGTGGTGATTCCTGCCCATACCAGTGCGACAATATAAATTTTAATTCTCGAGAGGTTTCTAAAATTTGGTAGCGATGGAATAAATGGAATGGTGTATAAATAAATCAAAAATCCCATGAGCAGGACCAAGAAAATCTGATTGTAAGTAAGCTCAAAAAGCGCTACTACAGATATCCCGATAGAAATGACAGAGATCAGTAATAGCGGTATCATTACTCGTTTAGAACTGATAACATACTTCTTGACTTCTAGACCATATTTTATGAAATTATAAGCTACAATTGATCCAAAAAACACCAATTCATAGAGTGACTTTTGGTATTCAATTTGATGAGAATTCATACTGATATACAAAAGTGAACTAACAGCTAGAGCAATGTGAATACTGCTTTTGAGATAAATCCTAAAAAGATAAGCCAATAGCTTCATCTTTCAAAAGTATAGAAAAGTTAATAACCACTCTCATTTTGTTAAAAAATAGATGCCATAAGATGCTTTTATTTTCTTAAAAATATATTGATTATATGTACTTTTGCTCCATTATTTTAAACTGAGCTATAATATGAATACAGACGTTTTTAACAGAAGGCATATCGGGGTTCACAATGAAGATTTAAGCAGCATGCTTGAAACCCTATTGGTGAGTAGTTTAGATCAACTTGTCGAACAAACAATTCCGAGTGATATTCGCCTTTCTAACCCTCTTAAATTAGAACGTCCTTTAAGTGAATTCGATTATTTGTCTCACTTGGAAGAACTCTCTAACAAAAACAAACTCTTTAAAACTTACATTGGATTAGGCTATCACCACACGATCACTCCTTCAGTGATTAAGAGAAATATCTTAGAAAATCCAGGATGGTATACTGCCTATACTCCTTATCAAGCGGAGCTTTCACAAGGTCGTTTGGAAGCACTATTAAATTTTCAAACAGCTGTTGGAGATTTGACTGGAATGAAGCTTGCCAATGCCTCTTTGTTAGACGAAGGAACTGCTGCAGCTGAAGCGATGAGTATGCTCTTTGGTCTAAGAACTAGAGATCAGAAGAAAATGGATGCCGTAAAGTTTTTTGTGGATCAAACAGTACTTCCACAAACACTATCCATCTTAAAAACACGTTCGAATCCAATTGGAATTGAACTAGTAGTTGGTGATGCAACATCATTTGATTTTTCAGAAGATTACTTTGCCTGCCTGTTACAATACCCTTCATCTTTAGGTGAAATTAATGACTACAGAGATTTTGTTTCCAATGCAAAAGAAAAAGATATAAAAGTAGCTGTCGCTGCAGACTTGATGTCTTTAGTACTCCTTAGCCCACCAGGAGAATGGGGTGCAGATGTCGTTGTCGGTACCACTCAACGATTTGGGATTCCTTTGGGATATGGAGGTCCTCACGCAGCTTATTTTGCAACACATGAAGTATACAAACGCTCAATCCCAGGTAGAATTATTGGAGTGACTAAAGATGCTGATGGCAATAGAGCTCTTAGAATGGCACTTCAAACTCGTGAACAACACATTAAAAGAGATAAGGCTACCTCTAATATATGTACTGCACAGGTTCTTTTAGCGGTGATGGCTGGTATGTATGCTGTATATCACGGTCCAAAAGGATTGAACTATATCGCTTCTAAGATTCACCAAAATACTAAGGACTTAGCCCTTGGTTTACAAAATATGGGGATTGAACTCCTCAATAGATCCTATTTTGACACCCTACTCGTGAATGCAGATCAAAAAGCTGTCAAAGCTGCTGCCGAAGCGGAGGAAGTCAATTTCTTATACACTCAAAAAGGAATTGGAATTTCAATCAACGAAACGACAACTAGAGAAGACTTAGATCAAATCCTCAGTATTTTTTCAAAAGCCTTAACTATTGAGAAAGCTTCCATACAAACCAATGAGGAAGAAGTCATTCCGTCTGAACTTCAAAGAACATCAGATTTCTTAATCAATGAGGTCTTTAGAAGTTATCATTCAGAAACTGATTTGATGCGCTATATCAAATCTTTAGAACGCAAAGATTTATCACTAACCCACTCTATGATTTCTTTGGGATCCTGTACTATGAAACTCAATGCCGCATCTGAATTATTGCCTTTAAGTGATTCGAGATGGGCTTCAATTCACCCCTTTGTTCCTAAAGAACAGGCGATGGGCTATATTGAGATGCTTCAAGAACTCGAACGTCAATTAGCAGTAATCACTGGTTTTGAGGCCACTTCACTTCAACCTAACTCTGGAGCTCAGGGAGAATTTGCAGGTCTGATGGTGATACGTGCCTACCACAAATCGAGAGGAGATTCTCATCGAAACATCTGTTTGATTCCTGCCTCAGCTCACGGTACAAATCCAGCATCGGCAGTTATGGCTGGCATGAAAGTTGTCGTAACTAAAACTGACGAGAAAGGAAATATCGACCTTGAAGATTTGGAGGCAAAAGCAATTCAGCATTCTGAGAATTTAGCAGCGTTGATGATTACCTACCCTTCTACTCACGGAGTGTTTGAATCCTCTATAAAACAAATTACAAAACTGATTCACGATCACGGTGGTCAGGTATATATGGACGGAGCCAATATGAATGCTCAAGTTGGATTGACGAATCCCGCGACAATTGGAGCGGATGTATGTCACCTCAACCTCCACAAGACCTTCGCTATCCCTCATGGGGGTGGTGGACCTGGCGTAGGGCCTATTTGCGTTGCTCCACAACTCAAATCATTTTTAGCGGGACACCCTTTGATGGAGTTAGGACATGAAAATGAAACTGAAGCGATTTCTGCAGCTCCCTATGGTTCAGCACTCGTATGCCTAATTTCGTATGGTTATATCAAGATGTTAGGAGAAGAAGGATTAACACAATCCACAAAAATTGCAATTCTCAACGCCAACTATATGAAGCATCGTTTGGAGTCTGAATTCCAAATTCTCTACACAGGAGAACAAGGTAGAGCTGCACATGAGATGATCATCGACTGCCGTCCTTTTAAAGAATACGGAATCGAAGTTATCGATATTGCAAAGCGATTGATGGATTACGGATTTCACGCTCCAACAATGTCATTCCCAGTACCTGGGACGATGATGATTGAACCCACTGAAAGTGAAAGCAAAGGAGAATTAGATCGATTCTGCGACGCCTTGATAAGCATAAGTGCTGAAATCAAACAATGCTCAAAAGATCAGGATAACAATCCATTAAAAAATGCTCCACATACGGAGCGCATGTTGACTTCGGACGAATGGAACTTACCCTATTCCAGAAAAACAGCCGCATTCCCACTAGACTATATCGCTCATAACAAATTCTGGCCTAGTGTCAGAAGAGTTGATGATGCCTATGGAGATCGAAACCTTATTTGCAGTTGTAATCCTATCTCGGATTACGAAGAATAAAACATTGATTTTGAAAGGCTTGTATGAGTTCCTCCTATTCTCTACAAGCCTTTTTTATTGGTTTTATACAAATTAATTTACCTTTGTGTTAAGACAACGTCAATTATGAAAATTAGCATTACTGGAACAGGGGCTCATTACCCTTCTCAAATCGTAAAGAACAACACTTTTTTAAATCACGAATTTTTAGATATGGATGGATCAGCATTTGATGCTGAAAATGACGTTATCATTGAAAAATTCAAGGCAATTACAGGGATTGAAGAGCGCAAATACGCAGATCACAATCTCAATACGTCTGATTTGGGTATCGACGCTTCTAAAAAAGCAATTGCTGATGCTGGAATTAACCAAGAAGAATTAGACTACATCATTTTTGCACACAACTTTGGTGATGTTAAACACGGTCAAAATCAATCCGATACCCTACCGAGTTTAGCGACTCGAGTTAAACACGGCTTGGGAATTAAAAACCCTAATTGTGTGGCCTATGACGTTCTATACGGGTGCCCAGGATGGGTTGAGGGTATGATTCAAGCCTATGCCTTTATCAAGGCTGGTATGGCTAAAAAATGTTTGGTCATCGGAGGAGAAACTCTTTCGAGAGTTGTCGATCCACACGACAGAGATTCCATGATCTATGCCGATGGAGCTGGAGCTACAATTGTTGAAGTAACAGAAGACGGAGGAGAATACCTTTCGTTGGGCTCACAAACTTTTGCCTTTGACGAAGCTAAGTACTTGTTCTTCGGAGAATCCTATAAGGAGGAGGCAACCGAAGATCAGCGTTACATCAAGATGTACGGGCGTAAGATTTACGAATTTGCCGTAACTCATGTTCCTGCAGCCATCAAAGCTGCAATCGATCAAAGTGGTGTTGACATCTTAGATATCAAAAAAATATTTATCCATCAAGCCAATGAAAAGATGGATGATGCGATCATCAAAAGACTCTACCGCCTCTACAAGATGAAAGTTCCCGAGGGAGTGATGCCTATGAATATTCAAACCTTTGGAAATAGCTCAGTAGCGACGGTACCAACTCTTTTTGACTTAGTTCGTAAAAATCAACTAGAAGGACATCAAATAACCAAAGGAGATGTATGTGTTTTTGCTAGTGTAGGTGCTGGTATGAACATCAATGCGATCGTTTATAGATACTAGATTGAATGAACTATTCTCTCGTCATAGCTGCCCATAACGAAGAGGATTTTATCATTGATTGTTTAAACAGTGTCTTTTCTCAAACAGTTCTACCTAAGGAGGTAGTTGTTGTCAATGACAATTCAACAGATCGTACCGAAACACTTCTCGGAGAGTTTCAATCCAATCAGTCAGCGCTAAAGGTTTTAAACCACTGTTCCTCGAGTGATCATATGCCTGGATCAAAGGTTGTCGCTGCTTTTAATTACGGTCTTCAAGAAATCGACCTCGATTCTATCGATTTAATCGTTAAACTGGATGCAGATATCATACTTCCTTCCAATTATTTTGAAGAGGTCATCAACTGTTTTCAATCAGATACTCAAATTGGAATTGCGGGAGGATTTGCTTATGAGCTAGATAAAAATGGCACCTGGAAACTCAATCATCCCATGGACAAAAATCATGTTCGAGGTGCATTTAAAACCTATAGTGTTGATTGCTTTCTGAAAATGAATGGATTGAGAATTGCCATGGGATGGGATACAGCCGATGAACTTCTAGCTCAATATCATGGGTATCAAATCAAAACCCTAGACCACCTCAAAGTCAAACACCTTCGTCCTTTAGGAAAAGCTTATCACAAAAAGGCTAAATTACTTCAAGGTAAAGCCATGTATGGATTGCGTTATGGTCTTACACTATGCCTGATCGCTAGTTTTAAAAGCGCATACAAACAAGCCAGGTTAAAACTCATCATCGATCAACTTCAAGGTTATTTAAAGGCTAAAAAAGAAAAAGCTCCTTACCTAGTCACAGAGGCAGAAGGAGCTTATATTCGAAATTTTCGTTGGAACAGAATCTTTAAAAAACTGATTCCCTAAAACTAGTCAAGAACCTCTTCGATAGGATTACCTGTAGTTCCGTTTGGAAAAGCGATCTTCAACATTGCTGCTACAGTAGGAGCGATATCATAAATAGCTGTTTTTACTGTCGTTTTCCCTTTATTAAATCCTTTTCCAAAAAAGATTAAAGGCACGTGAGTATCATAATCTAGAGGTGAACCATGAGTAGATCCGTAATTAGAATAAGTGATATGAGCAGGCTTATAAACAAATATTACATCTCCAGAACGTTTTTGATTGTAACCGTTTTGAACAATGGCCTCTACTCCTTCAATATATTCATTTTGCCACATTTGATAGGCTGTATAGACCTTGTAAATATCTTTTTGAGCTAATAGTCTCATAGCGATGGCCTCTTGAACTGATTTTAAATCATAACCCATATCATCTACCTTTTCACGATTTAAAAAGATTTGGTGATTCGATATATTTTCAATTAAATCAGGTCCAAAACGATCTAAAACATAAGATTCGATATCAGATTTAATTTCAGCTCCATTGACGAGTCCAGCAGGTATCTTCACTGATTTTAAGTAAGCTGGAACCTGAACCGCCCCGTGATCTGCCGTTAGAAATAAGGAATAATTTCCTTCCCCTACCTGTTCATCAAGTGTCTGAAGTAAGCGTGCAATTTCCAAATCCAAGCGCAAATAAACATCCTGAACCTCTTTTGAATCTACCCCAAACATATGTCCTACATAGTCTGTAGATGAATAACTTATCGCCAGAAAATCAGTAAAGTCACCCTTACCCAATTCTTCTTTCTTGAGGGCTTCAATAGAAAAATCAGTTACAAGACTATTTCCATATGGAGAAGATTTAATGACATCATAAAAACCATTGGCATCCCATAATTCTGTAAACTTATGGGGGAAACTACTAGTGTTTTCTCCTTTAAATTGACCTTCAAAATTATTGGCATCCACAACTGATTCTTGATAATCCTCAATAGGTTTTAATAAGGTCCAATCTTTTTTATACTGAGATACCGATTTCTTTTTGTTGAATTTCTTAACCCAATTTGGTAGTTCATCCATATAGTAAGAACTGGAGATCCAATTACCATCCTTCTTCCCCTCAAACCAATAAGCAGCATTAGCCATATGTCCAGCAGGAAGAATAGCTCCGCGATCCTTCACAGATACACCAATTACTTTAGATCCCTTTTGGGTATGTAAGCGAAGTTGATCCGTCACCGTTGTAGTCACCATTCGATGAGGAGACATTTGTCCAGCAGTGGATACTGTTCCTACAGAACTGTATTGATCATCAGCTACACAGTAAACCATTTTTTTAGATTCCTTATCATACCAATCATTTCCAATGATTCCGTGAACTGCAGGAGTTGTCCCCGTGTAAACAGAAGCATGACCAGGACCTGTATAAGTCGGCGCATAATTAAAGTGATTGTTTTCACAGTTAAATCCATCTGCAATCAGTCGTTTAAATCCATCATCGGAATAGTCATTCCAAAATCTGTTGATATAATCGTAACGCATTTGATCTATAATTATTCCAACTACTAATTTAGGAGCAGAATTTGATGTTTGTGCTCTAAGGTTAATGGCAAGTACAATTAAAAAGGATGAGAGTACTAGAGAAAGGGTATTTAATTTCATCATTTAGTGATTTGTTTATCAAAAGTAAGGTTTTTAAAAAAGTAAAAAAGAAATTAGATATCAATTCTGTGTTAAGATTAGTATTTTTACCTTTATAGCATCGATACTTAATTAATGAAACACTTAGCAGCAATAGGACGATACATGATAATGCTTAAGGAGGTTTTTCATAAACCTACCAAGAAAAATATCATGAGGTCTCTAATCTTCAAAGAGATTGAAGAATTAATATTTGGATCTCTGGGTATTGTTGTTTTTATAAGTTTCTTTATCGGAGGAGTCGTTGCAATCCAAACTGCACTCAACCTTGAAAATCCACTACTACCAAAATCCTTAATTGGTTTTGCTACCAGACAAACCGTCATATTAGAATTTGCTCCTACACTCATTTCAATTGTATTGGCAGGTAAGATAGGTTCGTTTATCACTTCTAGTATTGGTACCATGAGGGTTACCGAACAAATTGACGCATTAGAGGTGTTGGGAGTTAACCCCTTAAATTATTTAGTATACCCTAAGATTATCGCTTTGCTGATGTATCCTTTTTTAATATCTATAGCCATGTACTTTGGTGTTTTAGGTGGTTATGCAGCCATCGTTATCGCTAATTTATCTACTGCGACAGATTATATTGATGGAATCCGACTCGACTTTAACACGTATCATGTGATCTACGCCTTTATCAAGACAATGATATTTGCGTTTTTATTAGCCACAATTCCCTCTTATCACGGGTATTATATGAAAGGTGGTGCCTTAGATGTAGGAAAGGCAAGTACGACCGCATTTGTATGGACTACTATAATGATTATTATAACGAATTACATTTTAACGCAACTAATTCTAGGCTAATGATTCAATTAGAAGACATACACAAATCGTTTGGAGACCATCACGTTCTCAAGGGAATTAGTACTCAATTTGAAAAAGGGAAGACGAATCTAATTATTGGACAGAGCGGATCGGGTAAAACCGTAATGATAAAATGTTTACTTGGACTTTACGAAGTTGATTCGGGACATGTGTATTTTGATGGTAAAGATTATCAAAACATAGATTCAGACGGGAAAATGGATATTCGAAAAGATTTGGGAATGGTATTCCAAGGGTCTGCCTTATTCGATTCGATGACCGTCTTAGAAAATGTTGTATTTCCACTCAAGATGTTTACGGATCAATCCGAATCCGAGATGCACGATCGTGCTACTCAAGTTTTAAAAAGAGTCAATTTAAAAGAGGAATCCTTTAATCGATTTCCAGATGAAATCTCTGGCGGAATGCAAAAAAGAGTGGCCATTGCAAGAGCGATTGTAATGAACCCTAACTATTTATTTTGCGATGAGCCCAACTCCGGATTGGATCCTAAATCAGCAATGATTATTGACAACCTCATCCAAGAAATCACCCAAGAATACAATATAACAACGGTTATCAACACTCACGATATGAACTCTGTAATGGAAATTGGAGATAAAATTCTGTTTCTAAAAGACGGATATAAAGAATGGGAAGGATCCAACAAAGAAATCTTTAAAACTGATAATGAGGCAGTGAGTTCATTTGTATACTCCTCTGATTTATTTAAAAAGGTTCGTGAAGTTTATTTAAAAGGTTAAGTATGTCAACAATCATCATCACTGGATGTAGTAGAGGAATTGGTTATGAACTCGCAAAACAAGCGGCAAAATTAAACCATCAGGTACTAGCGCTTTCCAGAAATGCAAGGCCTATTGAAAATTTAAAACTAGGGAATCTACATTCTTTTGAATTTGATATCACCGATGATGCGTCTATTTCAAAGGTTAAAAATTTTGTTGAAAAACAATGGAATTCCAAAGTAGACATTCTCATCAACAATGCAGGAGCGCTTGTCAATAAAGCATTTGAACAAACAAATGAGGAAGACTTTTTAGAAGTTTACAAAGTCAACGTTTTTGGGCCTGCTGCCTTAATCAAGACAGTCGTTCCTTATATGAATACCGATGCTAACGTTTTGAACATCAGCTCTATTGGAGGAGTACAGGGTTCTTTAAAGTTTCCTGGGCTTGCGGCTTATAGTTCCAGTAAAGGAGCGATCATTACATTGACAGAACTACTTGCTGAGGAATACAAAGACAAGGGCCCTCATTTTAATGTGATGGCACTTGGAGCTGTGAATACTGAAATGCTACAAGAAGCCTTTCCTGGTTATGAACCTCCAACAACTCCTGCAATGATGGCAGAATACCTTTTAGACTTTGCACTCCACAGAGCGCCTTTATTCAATGGAAAAATAATCGAGGTATCGAATTCGACTCCTTAATTTAAGTGACCAAATTTACCCTCATAAAAGTCTCGCATTGCTTGCATGATTTCTGACTTTGTATTCATTACAAAGGGTCCCTGAGCTGCAACGGGCTCCCCAATTGGTTCGCCGCTCATCAGCAGTAATGTTACCTTTGTTAGTGAATTTATACGAAAAGCTTCTCCGTCATTTGCCATTCGAATATAGTGATCAACCTCAATAGCATCTCCTTCATTGATCGCAATCACACCGTCTACTACAATGATTCCTGTATTGTAATTTGAAGGAAAAGACAGCTCTAAAGAAGTAGTCTTATCCATCTCAATTCGATATAAATGAATTGGTGTGTGCGTATGTGCTGGTCCATTGACTCCTTGAAAACTACCTGCGATCACCTTCACCTCTAAGCTCTCTGAAGGACTTACAACTGGAATATCTTCCTTGGTGTAACCTTGATATTTTGGAGGATCCATCTTGTGTTTTGCAGGAAGATTGACCCAAAGTTGAGCCATTGAAAAAATTCCTCCATTTTTAGCAAATTCCTTTTCGTGGTATTCTTTGTGAAGCACTCCTGAAGCTGCTGTCATCCACTGAACTCCACCTTCTTCTACAACTCCTGAGTTACCAGCAGAATCGTGATGAGCCACCTTACCTTTAAAAGCAACCGTAACCGTTTCAAATCCACGATGTGGATGAACATCAACTCCTCTAGGAGTATCTGTCGCTTCAAAATAAAATGGAGCGTTGTAATCTAACATAATGAAGGGATCCATCGCTTGCATATCCAATCCATAAGCGGAAGGAATAAAATTCTGAACCCTGAATCCATCTCCCACAAAGTGAGGCACTCTTGGAGCTACTACTATATCTACTGATCTTTTTTTCATGATGCAAAATTACAAACAGCACAATTACTTTAGACATCTTTTTCATAAATTTAACAGGTGGAACAACTACTCGAAAAATACCTCCCTAAAACAGCTGTGCAACCCGTGTTTGAACTAATCAAGCAGCAGGAGGTACATCTTAAAATTGTAAAGGAACGCAGGACAAGACACGGTGATTACCGCAGAGATTTAAGTGGAAGGCATTTGATTACTATCAACGCATCGTTAAACCCCTACAGTTTCTTAATTACGCTGATTCACGAACTTGCACACTTACTAGCCTATAAAACCTATGGAAGGGGAATAAAACCCCATGGCAGAGAATGGAAGCATTGTTTTCAACATATGATGTTACCCTTTTTGAGACCAGAGATTTTTCCAAAGCATTTATTACCCGTATTAGCAAAGCATTTTAAAAATCCGAAAGCGAGTTCAGATACCGATGCAGTGCTTTCTATCGCTTTAAAACAGTACGATACCAAAAATAGCTTTGGTGCTTTTATCTATGAACTTCCCGATGGAAGCCTATTTAAAACCACCAACAATCGCGTCTTTAAAAAAGTTTCTAAAAGAGTCAAACGCTATGAATGCATGGAACTCAAGACCAATAAAATCTATCTGTTCCAACCCCATGCTCAGGTCGAACTCATTCAAGAATAACAATAAAATATTAGGATTTATTAGCTAATTGGCCACAGGCAGCGTCAATATCCTTTCCTCTTGATCGTCTCACAGTAACGGTGATGCGATGTTCTTCCAAGGTTTTGATATAGTTTTGAATCACTTCCTCTGAGGCTTGCTGATAATCACCTCCATCAATGGGATTGTACTCTATTAAATTGACCTTAGCTGGCGAGAATTTACAAAAACGCACCAAAGCATCAATATCCTTTTGTTGGTCATTGACACCCTTCCAAACAACGTATTCATAAGTAATTCGATTCTTAGTTTTAGAATACCAATATTCCAATGCTGCTCTTAGTTCACTCAAAGGAAAGGTTTCATTAAATGGCATTATAGAACTTCGCACTTCATCAATCGCTGAATGTAAGGAAACAGCTAAATTAAATTTAACCTCCTGGTCAGCCATTTTGCGAATCATTTTAGGAATTCCAGAAGTGGATACCGTAATTCTCCTAGGAGACATCGCGAGTCCCTCATCAGAAGTGATTTTCTCGATAGCCTTGAGAACGTTGTTATAGTTCATCAGCGGTTCTCCCATCCCCATAAATACAATATTTGAAAGAGGCATATTCTGATACAAACGACTTTCACGATCTATGGCAACTACCTGATCGTATATTTCATCGGCGTTGAGATTGCGCATTCTCTTTAATCGAGCTGTCGCACAAAACTTACAGTCCAAACTACATCCAACTTGAGAAGAAACACAGGCTGTGGTTCTCTTTTTGGAAGGTATAAGTACCGATTCCACAATCAAACCATCGTGAAGTCGAACAGCATTTTTAATGGTACCATCAACAGATCGCAGCATTTGATCAACAGCTATGTGGTTGATTACAAAATACTCATCTAATAGTGCACGTGTTTCTTTGGAGAGGTTGGTCATATCCTCAAACTGATGAGCTCCTTTTTGCCAAAGCCACTGATACACTTGATTTCCTCTAAAAGCACTATCTCCCCTGGAGACAAAAAAATCTCTTAGAGCGTCTTTACTCATGGAACGAATATCTTTCTTAGGCATCGATCAAAATTTGGTACAAATATAGACAACTCTTAAGCACTGATCGGAATATTATTAAAAAAACAGAAATACACCAATGAATAAAATTTATATATTTAAAAACTAACCAATTAATAATAAGAATGTGTACAAAGATTCGAAATCTCATTATCTCATTTTAGACGCCCTAAGAGGTATCGCTGCCATAATTGTTGTTTTCTTTCATATTTTTGAAGTATTCGCAAATGGAGATCATACCAAATTAATGATCAACCATGGGTATCTTGCAGTAGATTTCTTTTTTGCACTCTCGGGATTTGTCATTGGGTATGCGTATGACGATCGTTGGAATTCAATGAATCTAAAGAGCTTTTTTAAGAGACGATTGATACGATTACACCCGATGATTGTATTAGGCATGATCATTGGTGCGTTACTTTATTATTTTCAGTTTGGGCCTCTTTTCCCACTCATTTCAGAGACACCAGTTTGGAAGTTACTACTCATCATGCTAATTGGAATGACACTTTTACCACTTACCCCCTCAATGGAGATTAGAGGTTGGACAGAGATGCACCCCTTGAACGGACCTGCCTGGTCCTTATTCTTTGAATACATCGCCAATATTTTGTACGCCTTATGGCTACGTAAACTCTCAAATAAATGGATTGCTGTACTAGCCTTTATCACAGGAAGCATATTGATTCATATGGCTATCACAAGAGGAGACCTCATTGGAGGCTGGGCATTGAATCCCGAACAAATTTACGTAGGATTCACACGCTTATTCTATCCATTTCTAGCTGGATTATTACTCTCTAGAATCTCCAAACCCAAGAAGCTTAACAATGCATTCCTATGGACAACACTACTATTGATTACCGTTTTAGCCATTCCAAGAATAGGAGGAGCTGAGGGATATCTCAATGGCATATACGATTCCTTAATCGTAATCGTCGTTTTTCCATTACTTATCTATCTGGGTTCCTGTGGTCAAATCCAATCAATACGAGGAAAACAATTCGCTACATTTTTAGGAAATCTCTCCTATCCACTTTACATCACACATTATCCAATCATGTATATCTTTATGGCTTGGGTTGTACGTAATGAGCTTCATATCGATCCGACCTCTACAGATAAATTACCACATTTGATCATCGCTTCTTTAGCAACCCTCATGATATCCATACTAATAGGACACTTTTCATTTAAATGCTACGACCAACCAGTTCGAAAGTGGTTGACTCATAAATGGATGAAAAAATCATAGAATAAAAAAACCCGACTGAAATAGTCGGGTTTCTAATATATTCGAGTTCCAACTGATTATAAAATCAACATAGCATCACCATAAGAATAGAACTTATAGCCTTGATCTACTGCCTCTTTATAAGCTTTCTTCATCAAATCATGCCCCATAAATGCTGAAATCATCATCAAAAGAGTTGATTTAGGCGTGTGAAAATTGGTAATCATACAGTTTGCAATACTAAAATCATAAGGTGGAAAAATAAACTTATTGGTCCATCCTTCGTAGGGGTTTAAAGTTTGCTCTGAACTGACAGAAGATTCCAATCCTCTCATTACCGTTGTACCAACCGCACAAACTCTTTTTTTATGAAGTTTAGCATTGTTGACAACAGCTACGGATTCATCTGGTATTACTAATTCTTCAGAATCCATTTTGTGTTTTGATAAATCTTCGACTTCAACAGGATTAAAGGTACCCAATCCCACATGAAGAGTTAATTCTGCAAAATTAACTCCTTTGATTTCTAAACGCTTTAACAAATGTTTTGAAAAGTGTAATCCTGCAGTAGGGGCTGCTACCGCTCCTTCATTTTTAGCGTAGATGGTTTGATAACGTTCTTCGTCATCTGGTTCTACCTCTCTTTTAATGTATTTTGGAAGTGGTGTTTCTCCAAGATCTCTCAGTTTTTTTCTAAACTCTGTGTACGATCCGTCGTATAAGAAACGAAGGGTTCTTCCTCTCGAAGTAGTATTGTCAATTACTTCAGCTACTAGTGAATCATCATCACCAAAGTAAAGTTTGTTTCCAATACGAATTTTACGTGCTGGATCAACCAGTACATCCCATAAACGTTGTTCTTCATTTAGTTCTCTTAATAAGAACACTTCAATTCTAGCTCCAGTCTTTTCTTTATTACCGTATAGACGCGCTGGAAACACCTTAGTGTTATTGAGTACCATCACATCATCTTGGTCAAAATAATCGATTAGGTCTTTAAAATATTTGTGTTCAATACTTCCATCCTTTCTATTGATGACCATCAAACGAGCCTCATCTCTGTGCTCAGATGGATATTCTGCTAAGAGTTCTTTTGGAAGATCAAAATTAAAATGAGATAACTTCATAATTGTACAGTTTCAATTTTTATAAAGGTTGCAAATATACAACCTCAACTAGGGGGTTGTCAAGTAAATGGCCATAAAACTATTGAGATACTCCTATTCCTATGGTTTGCATGTCCTCCCAGAAGTCAGGAAATGACTTGGTAACTACCATCGCATCTTCAACTTTAAAGGGAACTAATAGGACTAGTGGAGCAAAAGCCATCGCCATTCGATGATCGTTATAAGTCGCGACAGAGACCCCCAAATGATAATCACCCTCAAAGGCTTCTAACTCAAGTGATTGATCATCGACAGTTACCTTGGCTCCAAACTTAGAGAGTTCGTTGTCAAGTGCTACAAGTCGATCGGTCTCTTTTATTTTAAGAGTATGCAATCCGCTCAGAGAACAAGAGACCCTCAAACCAAAACAAGTCACTACTATAGTTTGAGCTATATCCGGAGCATTTGCTAAATCCCATACCAAACCTGAATTCTTCACCTCCTTTGATACTTCAGCAATCTTTTTAAGTACTACTGAATGTCCTTCATAAGTCGTTTCAACTCCTAGTTCTGTGTAGATTTTCTCAAGTACAGAATCTCCTTGAAGCGAGTCCTTTTTATAGGAGGAGAGTTTAATTTGAGAACCTATATCAGCTAAGGCACAAAGACTGTAGAAATAAGAGGCAGAACTCCAATCAGACTCCACCACTAATTCTTGTTCACTCACAGCTGACTTGTGTGCAACTTTGATGATTTGTCCTTCAAAACTGGTTGATACTCCGATACTATTTAAAAGAGCTAAAGTCATTTTTATATAAGGAACGGAAGTGATTTTTCCTTGGAGGTGCAACTCCAATCCATTGGGAAGACTCGGAGCGATCAAAAGCAAAGATGAAATGTACTGACTACTGACATTGGCAGCCATAACTACTTTGTTTTGTTCTAATTTTTTTCCAGTAATTTTCAATGGTGGATATCCATCATCCTTGGTATATTCAATTGAAGCTCCAAGCGATCGAAGGGCATCCACTAAAATCTTTATGGGACGTTCTTGCATACGTTTAGACCCCGTAAGAACGACCTCTTTACCCTCACTGGAGGCAAAATAGGAGGTCAAAAAACGCATAGCTGTTCCAGCGTGATGAATATCTACTTCTCCTCGATGAATCTTTAATCCAGCTGCCATTGCAACTGCATCGTCAGAATTGGAAGTGTTTTGAATTCTGATTTTATCAAAAAGCGCTTGTAGTAACAAGAGTCTATTGGTTTCACTTTTAGAACCTGTTATCTGTATGTCTGCTTGTAGGTTATTTGACTTAGGCAAAGACAATTCAAAAGTTAATAAAGACATGGTCTTATTGTAATTTAGTGTTGTTGTGATGTCGATCGTGATCGCGTTCAGATTTGAGGTCTAATTTTTTATCAAACGACTCTTGAAGATCAATTCCGGTTTGATTTGCTAAACAAAGTACTACAAATAAAACATCAGCCAATTCTTCACCGAGATCTTTGTCTTTATCCGATTCCTTCTCAGATTGTTCACCATAGCGTCTGGCGATAATTCTAGCAACCTCTCCTACTTCTTCTGTGAGTTGAGCCATATTGGTCAGTTCATTAAAATAACGAACTCCATGAGTTTTAATCCACTCATCTACTGCTAATTGTGCGTTTTTGATATTCATTTTATTCTTTGTTATGTGTATCGATACTAATGGTTACCGGACCGTCGTTTAAAAGCGACACTTTCATATCGGCCCCAAAGACCCCTGTACCTACTTTTTTTCCTAATTGCTGTTCACAGGCCCCTACAAATCGCTCGTATAATTCATTGGCCTGCACCGGTTTTGCTGCAGAGATATACGAAGGTCTACTCCCCTTTTTAGTAGCAGCGTACAATGTGAACTGACTCACAACAATTAAATCCTGATCTACTTCCAAAAGCGACTGATTCATCACTCCATTCTCATCATTAAATATACGCAAGTTGAGTATTTTCTTAGACAACCAATCGATATCAGTTTGTTCATCTGTATGGGTCACTCCTAGTAGGACCAAAAGACCTGAATTAATTTCAGAAATCGTTTCACCTTCGACTACAACACTAGCGTTTTTAACTCTTTGAATTACAGCTCTCATTCTTATTCACTATAGTTATTAACCCTGTAATGTTCATCTTCACCTTCCATCATTTGAATATAGGAACGGTATCGAGACCAAGCGATGCGATTTTCGTCCAATGCTTCTTTAACAGCACAATGAGGCTCGTCTATATGAAGGCAGTTGTTAAACTTACAAGCTGATTTTAGTTTAAAAAACTCTGGAAAATAATCCCCCATGGTCTCTGGTTCCATATCAACAACACCAAATCCTTTAATACCAGGGGTATCAATGATTTTTCCTCCAAAAGATAAATCATACATTTCTGCAAAAGTGGTTGTGTGTTGTCCTTGACTGTACAATTCTGAAATTTCAGTAGTCTTTAATTCGAGTCCAGGTGATATCGCATTGATCAAGGTTGATTTACCAGTACCCGAATGACCTGAAACCAAAGTTGTTTGATCTTTCATCAAGTCGATAATTTGATCCAAACCAATATTTTTGATTGCAGAAATTTCAACGCATTGATATCCAATAGACTTATAGAGCATTTGCAGAAATTGAGCTTCCTCTCTACTTTGATCGGTATACGAATCTGACTTGTTAAAAACGAGCACTACAGGAATATCGTAGGCCTCAGCAGTAACTAAAAAACGATCGATAAAAGCTGTTAGAGTGGGAGGATTATCAATGGTCACTAACAGCAATGCCAAGTCAATATTGGAGGCGATGATTTGAGTTTGCTTGGAGAGGTTAACCGACTTTCTGATTATGTAGTTTTTGCGCTCCTCAATGGAATGAATGATACCAATAGTATCATCTCCCTTTTTTTCTACATCAAATTCAACCTGATCTCCAACAGCAATTGGATTGGTACTCTTGATTCCCTTGATTCTAAATTTTCCTTTAATACGACACTCGTATACATCACCTGATGCTGTTTTCACAACATACCAACTTCCAGTAGATTTGTATACGATTCCTTTCACGGTCTAAAGATAAAAAATAAGGGGCTTAAAAGCCCCCTATCTTCATTAGTGGTTTACTATTTTTTCTTGGTGGTTAATCGATTCTTGGTGAATGGCTTTAAATAGTTTTAAAACGAATTCTTCCGAAAGATTTCTCTTTTCACCTTCTAAAATCATTCTTCCTAAAATTTCATTCCAACGACTACTCTGCAATACAGATACATTGTGTGATTCTTTTAATTGTCCAATAGCATCAGAAATTTTCATGCGTTTTCCTAAGCTCTCTAACAATTGCTCATCGATCACATCGATTTGAGAACGAAGTGTTCCAATTTCGTTGTTAAATGCCTGTTCAGGATCATTTTGCTTACGCACTTTTAAGTCCTTCATCATTTTGATCAAAGAAGCTGGAGTCACTTGTTGAGGTGCATCAGACCATGCATTTTCAGGATCGTGATGCGTTTCGATCATTAGACCATCGAAATTTAAATCAAGCGCCGTTTGACAAACCTCGTGAACCATGTCTCTTTTTCCAGTTATATGAGAAGGGTCGTTGATGATTGGTAAATCGGGGAATCGTTGTTGTAATTCAATTGCCAATTGCCATTCTGGAATATTTCTGTACTTTGTTTTCTCATAAGTTGAGAAACCTCTGTGAATTACCCCTAAGTTTTTAATATCCGCATTGTACAAACGCTCAACAGCACCTAACCACAATGCTAAATCTGGATTTACAGGGTTCTTAATAAGAACAATCTTATCAGTTCCTTTTAATTCATCAGCTATCTCTTGAATAATAAATGGAGATACAGTAGAACGAGCTCCAATCCACAATAAATCAACATCGTATTCCAAAGCGAGTTTAACGTGATCTTTGTTGGCAACTTCAGTAGCTGTTTTTAATCCCGTCTCTTCTCTAACTTTTTGCAACCATTTTAATCCCAAAGCGCCAACACCTTCAAATCCTCCTGGTCTTGTTCTAGGTTTCCAAATACCTGCTCTAAAATAATTGACATCAGTATCTTTCAGCTCATGAGCTATTTTCAATACTTGCTCTTCTGTTTCAGCACTACAGGGTCCTGCAATCACTAGGGGATGATCTAAGTTCATATCATCCAACCACTTTCTCAAATTCTTTGAATTTTCCATCATTTTAATTAATTATTATGGGGAATCCCATTTAATATTTCCTTTATTTTATTCGTTTGTTCCATCTCGTTAAAAACAGCCTCGTAGGAATCATCTTCCATCAATTTTTTGAATGCTGTTAAATTAGAGATATATTCTTCTAATGCTTCTATGACATTAGATTTATTTTCAGCAAATATAGGTGTCCACATTGCTGGTGAACTTTTGGCAAGTCGAACCGTGCTTTCAAAACCTGATCCAGCCATGTCAAAAATATCATTTTCATTTTTTTCCTTTTCAATAACCGTCTTCCCTAACATAAATGAGCTAATATGTGATAGATGAGACACATATGCTATATGCTTGTCATGTGACTTGGCATTCATATAGCGAATTCGCATCCCAATTGCTCTAAAGAGCTCAACTGCTTTTTCTTGAAGTTTAAAAGCGGTAGCTTCCACTTCGCAGATGATCATGGTTTTATCTTTATACAGACCCTCTAAAGCTGCTTCTGGCCCTGAAAATTCAGTACCTGCAATAGGGTGACAAGCTAAAAAGTTTTTGCGATTGGGATGATTCTTCACCGCCTCACAAATCGGTTCTTTAATCGATCCTGCGTCAAAAACCAAGCATTTTTCTGAAATTCGATCCAATACATCGACAAGAACTGGAACACTGACATCCACTGGAATACTGAGGATGACGACATCAGCCTTAGACAAATCATCCATAATAGCCTTGTGATCGATAATTCCAAGCTCCACAGCCTTGTCAAGAGTTGCCTCTCTTCTACTGATTCCGTAGAAAGTGGTGTCAGGGTATTGAATTCTTAGGTCCTTAGCAAAAGACCCTCCTATTAAACCTACACCGATTAAAAATACGTTCATCTTAGTTAAATCGATTTAATGCTTCAACAATTTTTTCTTCAGGAACACAAAGTGAAAAACGCACATAGCCTTCACCGTTTGATCCAAATATTGTTCCTGGTGCGATAAAGACATTAAACTCGTATAAGAGTTGATCTACCATCATTTCACTTGTGGTATGATCATCGCCAATCTTTGCCCACACAAACATTCCTACAGCTGAAGGATCATAACTCAAATTGAGTTTGTCAGCTAATGCGAAGATCGCCTTTCTGCGTTTAGCGTAAATTTCGTTAAGTCCATCAAACCATGACTTAGGAGCTTTTAAGGCTTCTATGGCTCCTTTTTGAATTCCGTAAAACATTCCAGAATCCATATTGCTTTTTACTTTGAGAACCGCTTCTACTAAATCAGCTCTTCCCATGAGCATTCCAACTCTCCAACCTGCCATATTGAATGACTTTGAGAGCGAATTAAGTTCTAAAACGACTTCTTTAGCACCTTCTAGGGCAAGGATACTCTTGGGGGTTTTGTTGAGCACAAAACTGTATGGATTATCCTTTACAAGTAGTATCTGATGCTTTTGAGCAAAGGCAATTAAAGCCTCCAAATCAGCATCTTCAGCTACAGCCCCAGTAGGCATATGAGGATATCCGAGCCACATGAGTTTTACCCGACTTAAATCCATTTGTTCTAAATCAGCTACCTGTGGAAACCAATTGTGTTTTTCTTCTAAATTGTAAAATAAAGGCTCTGCTTCTACCAAGCGCGTTACAGAGGTGTAGGTTGGATATCCAGGGTTTGGAACCAATACCTTATCTCCAGGATTTAAGAAGGCCATAGAAATATGCATGATTCCCTCTTTGGATCCCATCAGAGGCAATACTTCACTAGTGGGATCTAGAGACACTCCGTAATAGGTCTTGTAAAAATTCGCCATCTCCTCTCTTAACTCAGGGAGTCCCTGATACGATTGGTATTGATGTGCTGATGGATGCGAAATAGCATCAGTAAGTGCATCGAGCACCTTTTGAGAAGGTGGCAAGTCAGGAGAACCTATTCCCATATTTATGATTGGCTTTCCTTGGGCCATTAAACCTCTTACCTCTCTCAATTTTTGTGAGAAGTAATACTCTTTTACAGATTGTAATCTATGGGCATTTTCAATCATGATCGAGCATTTTTATATTCTCCTAAGACTAAAAATTCTTCTGCCATAATTTCCAATAGTGAATGGGCTTTTTGGTAGTCTTCATACTTGTCAAAGGTCACATCTACAAAAAAGGCGTATTTCCAAGGCACGTCAATTACCGGTAAGGATTGAATCTTCGTTAGGTTAATCGAACAATCACTTAATACGTTCAGCACCGTAGCAAGGGATCCTCTTTTGTGATCCAATACAAAACGAAGAGATGCCTTGTTGATTTCACTCTTTGGAAGTTCCTTATTACTTGACTTAATAATGATAAAACGAGTCGAATTGTGTTGAATCGTCTGAATATCATCAGCTATGATTTCCAGATGGTATAATTCAGCAGCTTTCTTTGGTGCAATAGCAGCCACACCCAAGAGCTTTTTCTCCTGAATGTATTTAGCAGAATCAGCAGTATCACTAGACTCCACTAACTTTATATGAGGGTACTCATCAAAGAATTTCTTACACTGAAGAAGTGCCATAGGATGCGAATGCACCTCTTTAATATCCTCCAATGATTGACCTTCTAAAGCCATGAGGTGGTGATGGATATTTAAATAGTGTTCTCCAATAATATGAAGCTTGTTGTGATGAACAAGTGCGTAGTTCGGTATAATAGAACCCGCAATAGAATTTTCTATGGCCATCACCCCCTTATCAACACTACCTTCGAGTATCTGACGAACCATCTGATCAAAGCTATCACACTCACTGAGTGAAATATCAGTTCCAAAATAGTCTAAAGCTACTTGATGGTGATTGGATCCCTTGATCCCCTGTATTGCTATCGTTAAACTCATTCTAAAAAAAAATCCCGCTTTTGCGGGACTTCTATAATTTTATGTTGATTTCTCAAATACTATATAAAGCCCCTAGCCCCTATTAAAATAGAAGTAAAAATAAGCGTTTGTATAAAATTGAGTGTTCATCGTTTATTTATTGAGCTGCTAAATTAGTATTTAAATTTAGTTGAGCAAACGAAATCAAGTGATTTTTACATAATTAGCATAATTCATCACAATTTAGCTCAATATGAGTATATTTTAGAGGGATGAATTTAATTGTTTTTAAAACAAGGCTTTTGCAATATTGTAAATATTATCAGATTTACCCATAGAATAGTAATGAAGAACAGGTACTCCAGCCTCCTTAAGTTCTTTGGATTGTTGAATTGCCCACTCAGTTCCAACTTCTCTCACAGCTTTATTGTCCTTAGCGGCCTCCACTGCATCGACTAAATCTTGTGGAAGGTCTATTTTAAACACCTGTGGCAAGATATTTAAATGACGCTTCACTGCAATAGGCTTAATTCCTGGTATGATTGGAATAGTGATTCCTATTGCTCTCGCTGCCTTTACAAATTCAAAGTACTTTTGATTGTCAAAAAACATCTGTGTTACGACATAATCAGCTCCCTGATCTACCTTGTGTTGTAATCTTTGTAAGTCAGTCTTTAGTGAAGGAGCCTCCATGTGCTTTTCTGGGTATCCAGCTACACCTACACAGAAATCAGAAAAAATTCCATCCTCTGTTGATTCGTATAAAAACTTTCCTTTGTTTAAATTCTTTATTTGAGTAACGAGCTCCGATGCAAAGGTATGCCCTCCCTTTGTAGGAGCAAAAAAGGCCTCTTCTCTACGAGCATCTCCTCTGAGTGCCATCACATTTTCAATTCCCAAATACTGACAATCAACCAGCATGTACTCAGTTTCTTCTTTGGTAAAACCTCCACAGATAACATGAGGAACCGCATCGATCTTGTATTTATTCATAATTGAAGCACAGATTCCAACTGTTCCTGGTCTAGTTCTGGTAATCTGCTTTTCTAATCCACCCTCTTTTTGAATGTAAATGGCCTGTTCTCTCGAAGTAGTCACATCGATAAATGGAGGTTTAAACTCCATCAGCGGATCGATATTGTTAAACAATTCTTGTATTCCCTTCCCTTTCACTGGAGGTACTATTTCAAAAGAAAACAAGGTGTCTTTTGCCTGATGGATATGATCGGTAATTTTCATAATCTTATTCGTTTGCTAAATTAGGAGCGAGCCACTTTGCTGCTTTTTCAATCGCAATTCCCTTTCTTTGGGCATACTCCTCTAATTGTTCTTTAGTAATTTTTCCAACTCCAAAATACTTGGCTTCGGGATGTGCAAAATAGTATCCAGATACAGATGCTGCTGGCCACATAGCAAGACTTTCAGTAAGCGTTACCCCAATTGCATTTTCGACATCTAGTAATTCCCAAATCGTTTCTTTTTCCAAGTGATCTGGACAAGCTGGATAACCTGGGGCAGGTCTAATTCCCTTATACTGTTCAGCGATGAGCTCATAATTAGTTAAAACCTCATCCTTAGCATACCCCCAATAATTGGTTCGAACCTCTTTGTGGAGGAATTCAGCAGCTGCTTCAGCAAAACGATCAGCAATGGCTTTAACCATGATGGCGTTGTAGTCATCGTGATTTTGCTCGTGCTGTTTTGCGCGTTCATCTGCTCCAAATACCGACACACAGAAAGCACCTATATAATCCGTCCTATTTAAGGATTTAGGAGCAATATAATCGCTAAGTGCTCTATAGGAGGCACCATCTCGCTTCTTAAGCTGTTGACGAAGCGTTCTAAACACCTTGCCATTAGCAAATTCAATATCATCACTATCATTACTATTCGCTTCAAAAATTCCAAAAATAGCTTTGGCTTGCAGTTGCTTTTGAGCGATGAGTTCCTCTAAAGTACCAAGAGCATCTTTGTACAAGCTCGTCGCTTGTTCTCCAACAACCTTATCGGTTAAAATAGCAGGATATTTTCCGTGTAAATCCCAAGATCTAAAAAAGGGAGTCCAATCGATAAATGCTTTTAGATCGTTGAGATTTAAGTCTAAAATCTTCACCCCTTTCTCCTTCGGTTCTACTGTTTGAAATTCATCCCAATTCAGAGCTACTTTATCGGCTCTTGCTACCGAAAGTGACACATAGGTTTTCTTTTTGGTTCGAGCCAAGAACTTCTGGGCAAACTCCTGGTACTCTTTTTGAAGTTCCTGTTTGTAATGTTCGTTGGTCTCCTCTTGAAGCAAGTCTCCTACCACCGTTACTGCTCTGGAAGCATCATTGACATGAACTACTCCATAGGGGTATTCAGGCGCAATCTTTACTGCAGTATGCGCTTTAGAAGTCGTTGCTCCCCCAATGAGTAAGGGTATTTGAAATCCTTCGCGTTTCATTTCTTTGGCTAAGAAAACCATTTCATCTAAGGATGGGGTAATCAGTCCACTGAGTCCTATGACATCTACCTGCTCTTCCTTGGCCTTGGCAATAATCTTTTCAGGTGGAACCATGACTCCAAGATCTACAATCTCGTAATTGTTACATGCTAAAACGACCGATACAATATTCTTACCGATATCGTGAACATCACCCTTGACAGTCGCCATTAAGATCTTACCAGCTGCCTTAGTTTTCTCACCTGATTGATTGTTTTCTATTTCGATAAAGGGCAGCAAATAGGCTACTGCCTTTTTCATAACACGAGCCGACTTGACCACCTGTGGTAAAAACATCTTACCATCACCAAAGAGATCTCCAACTACATTCATTCCAATCATCAAATGACCTTCAATGACTTCAATCGTTTTCTTACTTGCCAATCTCGCTTCCTCAACATCTTCAATAATATAGGTGTCGATTCCTTTAACGAGTGCTCTAGTGATTCTATTTTGAAGGGGTTCTTCTCTCCAAGAGAGATCTACCTTGGATTCTTTTGCAGTTCCCACTACCGTTTCAGCAAAATCTAACAGACGTTCCGTTGCATCATTTCTTCGATCTAAAATCACATCTTCAACATGCTCCAAAAGATCCTCAGGTATGTCATCGTATACTTCTAATAAAGCTGGATTGACAATTCCCATATTCATACCCGCTTTAATCGCGTGATATAAGAACACCGAATGCATAGCCTCACGAACTGGATTGTTTCCTCTAAAACTAAAAGAAACATTACTCACACCTCCAGACACACTACAATGTGGTAAGTTTTCTCGTACCCATCGCGTTGCTTCTATAAAATCAATCGCATTTTTACGGTGTTCATCCATCCCGGTAGCAACTGGAAATATATTGAGGTCAAAGATGATATCCTCTGCTGGGAAATTCACCTGATCTACCAAAATATCATAAGATCTTTTGGCTATTTCAATTCTGCGATCGTAATTATCAGCTTGTCCTACCTCATCAAAGGCCATCACGATAACAGCTGCGCCGTATTGTTTGATCGATGTAGCTTGTTGGATAAAATTTGCTTCTCCTTCTTTAAGTGAAATCGAATTAACGACACATTTCCCCTGAACGACCTGAAGACCCGCTTCAATAATCTCCCATTTGGAAGAATCAATCATAATGGGAACCTTTGAAATATCCGGTTCAGAAACAATTAGATGTAAGAATTCTACCATAGCCTCCTTACCATCGATGAGACCATCGTCCATATTGATGTCGATAATCTGAGCACCATTATCTACCTGATCTCTTGCAATGTCAAGAGCCTCATCAAATAAGCGATCCTTAATGAGTCGAAGGAATTTTCTAGATCCTGCCACATTGGTACGTTCTCCAATATTGATGAAATTACTATCTGGAGTAATCACTAAAGGTTCTAAACCAGAAAGCTTCATATGATGATCCTTATTCTGATCAAATACCCTAGGTGTTCCCTTTGAAGCTTCCTGAGCAATAGCTGCTATGTGTTCTGGCCTTGTTCCACAACATCCTCCAACGATATTGACCAGTCCTTTTTCGATATAATTCTTTATTTGAGCAGCCATCTGATTGGCTGTCTCATCGTATGCTCCAAAAGCATTTGGCAAACCAGCATTTGGGTGCGCTGATACTGCAAAAGGAGCTTTCTGCGCCAAAACCTCTAGATGTGGAGTCAAGGCATCAGCACCAAGAGCACAATTAAAACCAATGGATAATAAATTAGCATGCGCCATCGAAATTAAAAAGGCTTCAGCAGTTTGTCCAGAAAGAGTTCTACCAGAAGCATCTGTAATGGTACCACTGATCATAATCGGCACATCGATCGAGCGTTCTTTATTGACAGCTTCGATAGCAAACAATGCTGCCTTTGCATTTAAGGTATCAAATATCGTTTCGACTAAAATAATATCTACTCCAGCATCGACCAGAGCATCAACTTGTTGCTTGTAGGCTATTTTTAACTCATCAAATGAAATGGCTCTGAAACCGGGATTATTGACATCGGGCGACAAACTTGCTGTCTTATTGGTAGGCCCCACACTCCCTGCAACAAAACGAGGTTTTGAGGGATCTTTTTTCGTAAACTCCTCACAGACTTCTTTGGCGAGTTTCACCGCCTCAAAATTTAACTCATAGACCAATTCTTGCATTTGGTAATCTTCCATAGCAATAGTAGTACAAGAGAAGGTATTGGTTTCAATAATATCAGCACCCGCCTCCGCATATTTGCGATGAATGGTCTTAATCGCCTCTGGCTGGGTTAGAGTTAATAAATCATTATTCCCCTGAAGTGGTGAAGGCCAATCTGCGAATCGCTCTCCACGATAATCCTCTTCCGTAAATTTGTACTCTTGAATCATGGTTCCCATGGCTCCATCGAGTACTAAAATGCGTTTTTCTAATTGAGCAATGATGTCTTTTTTTAGTGCCAATAGATCTTGTTTTTAAGCGTTTGCATTTTCTAAAGCTTGATCGATATCAGCAATGATATCATCGATATGTTCTAATCCCACAGAAATACGAATCATTCCTTCACTGATTCCAGCTTCTTGAAGCTGTTCAGGAGTTAATTTGGAATGCGTTGTCGATGCAGGATGGGTTACAATACTTCTTGAATCTCCTAAATTAGCAGAAAGCGACAGCATTTGAATAGCATTAAAGAATCGTTTACCTGATTCTAAACCACCTTTAACTTCAAAGGCCACAATAGCTCCTCCTGCCTTCATTTGCTTTTTCGCTACCTCATACATGGGATGAGACTTTAAAAAAGGATATTTCACCATTTCAACTTCGGGATGTGCTTCTAAGTGCTCAGCAAGTGCCAATGCATTTTCACAATGACGATCTACACGAACCGCTAGGGTTTCTAAGCTCTTAGATAGTACCCAAGCATTAAATGGAGAAAGTGCAGGACCCGTGATTCGAGCAAAACGGTACACCTTATCGATAAGATCAGCGGAACCTACGGTGATACCTCCCAATACTCTTCCTTGACCATCCATCAATTTGGTTGCTGAATGAATCACTAAATCAGCACCAAAAGCGATTGGTTGTTGTAAATAAGGTGACGCAAAACAGTTATCAACGATTAATAAGATATTGTGTTTCTTAGCCAGTTTTCCAAGGGCTTCTAAATCTAAAACATCGACTCCAGGATTGGTTGGAGATTCCACGTATAGAATCCTTGAATTTGGCTGAATCAACCTCTCAATTGTTTCAATTGAATCCGTCACTTTAAAAAGTGAAGTTTCAATATTCCACTTGGGAAAGAAATTGTTATACAAACTTAATGTCGATCCAAAGACACTCGCTGAAGAAACAATATGATCACCACTTTCAAGAAGTGCAGCAAATGTTGAATAAACAGCCGCCATTCCAGATGCAAATGCAAATCCTGCCTCAGCTCCTTCCATTTGACAGACTTTTTCAATAAATTCAGAAGAGTTAGGATTGGAATATCTGGAATAGATATTGCGTTCTTTCTCCTCTGCAAAAGAAGCTCTCATGTCTTCAGCATCCTCAAATACAAAACTAGAAGTCAAGTACAAAGGTGTGGAATGCTCTAAGAACGAACTGCGTTCGTTTTGAGTTCTTATGGCGTTTGTTTCAAACTTTTTCTTAGTCATAATTATGCTTTTTCTACAATACGTAATACATCTCCAAAGACTCCTCTAGCGGTCACCGCTGCTCCTGCACCTGCTCCCTGAATCACAATAGGATTTTCTCCATAGGACTCTGTATAAATTTCTATGAGCGAATCGGAACCTTTCATCTGACCTAAAGGACTCTGTTTTGGAACTGAAACTAACTTCACCTCTAAATTTCCTTTGGACTTTTGTAGATCTCCCGAGAGATCTCCAACATATCTCAATACATGATCTTCTTTTTGATTTGCTTTTAAAGTTGCAAAAGTTTCATCCAATTCCTCAATTCTGTTTAAGAATTCGTCTTTTGACAAGGAAGCTAAATGATCTGGTATCAAATTCTGAATCACCACTTCAGAAAGCTCATTCTCTAAATCCAATTCTCTAGCTAAGATAAGGAGTTTTCTGCCGACGTCGTTGCCCATGAGATCCTCTCTAGGATCGGGTTCGGTAAACCCTTTTTCTAAAGCTTCTTTCACCTGGGCTGAGAAAGAGGTCTCCTGATTACAAAAGGTATTAAAGATATAGGAAAGCGAACCTGAGAACACGCCCTTAATACGAGTGATATTTTCACCAGAAAGATGTAATAATGCAATGGTGTTAATTAGTGGCAACCCAGCTCCAACATTGGTCTCGTATAAGTATTGCTTTTGATTTGCAGCCAAGACTTCTCGAAGTTCGTTGTAGAATGAAATTGATTTCGTATTGGCAATCTTATTCGACGACACCAAATCAAATCCATGAGCTACCATATCTTGATAGTGATCTACAAAAGCACTATTAGCAGTATTATCAACCAAGATGAGATTCTCTAAATGGTTTTGATCTACAAAAGTATACAATTCAGCTAAATCATTGGAAGTAGTAGCCTTAGAGAGTTGAGCCCTCCAATTTTGATCGATTCCTTTGTGATTTAACAACAACTGCTTGGAATTAGCCAAAGCAAAAATATTGAGTTTGATCCCCTTCTTTTGTTCGATGGTATAAGCAGCTTGGATAATTTGATCCACGAGGGTTCCTCCTACATTACCTACACCAAAAATGGCGAGGTTTACTTTCTTGGATTGACCAAAAATTTCACCGTGAATCACATTAAGCGCCTTGTGTAAATCGGACTTCTTAAGCACCAAACTCACGTTCTTACCCGTCACTGTATTATTAAAAAGCAAGGGAACTACTCCATTGTTGATGATTGCAGAATAAGGTTTGTGAAAACCACTGAGGTCTTGACCGACTATTGAAACCACCGATACATGATCAACCCCACTGATGGTGTTGACATCCTGTGAATAGAAATCTTGTTCAAATTCACGCTCTAAGGCGATAATTGCCTGAGTCGCATCATAGGCATTTACCACAAGGCCAATTCCTCGTTCAGAAGAACCCTGTGAGATAATACTTACAGAGATGTTTTTATTTCCAAGAGCCCCAAAAATTCGAGCATCGACTCCAGCTTTTCCAAGAAGACCTCTACCCTCGATATTGATCAGTGTAACATCTTCAATCACTGAAAGTGATTTAATTCCTTGTTTAGAACTCTTAGCACTGATCAGTGTACCTTGGTTATCCTCGTTAAAGGTATTGAGAATACGAAGTGGAATATTCTTTTCAATAAGCGGTATAATCGTTTTCGCATGTAAGATATTCGTTCCAAAATTTGCCAACTCATTGGCCTCTGAATACGACAGGTTTTCAATGAGCTCAGCGTCTTCAACGAGCTCTGGATTTGCAGTAAAGATTCCATCTACATGAGTGTAATTTTGAAGTTCTTTGGCATTCAAGAAATTAGCGAGTAAAGCCGCTGAATAGTTCGATCCGTTTCTGCCGAGTGTTGTCGTTTCATTATCGACATTGGAAGCGATAAAACCAGTAAATACAGGAATCACTCCTTTGGGTAATTCTTCAAAAGCTTTGATCACATTTTCTTTTGAAATATGTTCAATCACTTGAGCATTACCGTGAATGTCATTGGTTTTAATCAGCTGTCTAGCATCGATTTCACGAGCTTTAATTCCTCGGTTGTTCAAAAGCTCAACAATCACACGAACTGAAATTATTTCTCCGTAGGACAAAAGTTGATCTTTGGTTTTTGAAGAATAATCACCAACAAGCGCTACCCCTGAAAGCAATTTCTCAATCGCTTTAAACTCTTCTTCGAGCAAACTAGCTTTAACAGGACTTGATTGTTCTTTTTTAAAGGCTTCAAAATCCTCCGTAAATGAAACACCTCTCGAAGCTTTAGACAATAAATCAATCAAGGCATCAGTTGCCTCTCCTCTTGCTGACAATACTACAGCAATCGGAATTTTCAAATGAGCTTTTTTATCAATAATGGACAATACATGCTCTAGGCCTGTTCCATTAGCCAGAGAGCGTCCTCCAAACTTTAAGACAGTGATTTTATCTAATTGAGCATCTTTGTTAAAGATTGAATCCAATAAACGCTCCATCTGGTCGTATTCGATCAAAAAGGCATCGTGACCGTGAAGGGAATTGACCTCTCCGTAGGTTACATTACTATGTGCTTGTGCTAGTTGTTTAAAGGTCTCTTTGTTTTCAACTGCTGTAAAGAACATATCAGAATCCACACCGATGATGTGAATATTGGTATTGGAATTTTGGAGTCTTTCGAATGCTGCTGTACCATTTCTGGTAATATCTATAGATCTGAGCAATTGATTCATCAGTTTATAGGCCTTTAACTGAAAACGCTCTTGAAGTTTTTCTCCGTGATGCGTAAGCCAACTCTCTACATTAAAAACTTGTAGATCTTCATTAGTACTACGACCAAACCGTTGTTTAAATGATTCAGGCGTTCTATAGCACAACATCGCATGCATACGAGCATCGTGTACAGGTTGTTTAGAATTGAGCAAAAATTGTTCTTGTATCTGACAATTGGCAATTAACCAATCGGTGGATTTCCAATCTGAAGCTACCGGTATTAAGTGCTGGGTTAAATTTGGATTTAAAGCTGCCATTTCCCAGGCTATACCTCCACCTAGAGAACCTCCGATTAAAGCGAATAATTGATCTATTTTCAACTGCTCTAATGCCATCAAAAAGATCTTAGCGATATCTTGAGCCACAAAATCTTTATAATTATCGATGACAAATCCATCATAACCATTACCTGGAATATTGAAGCAAATAATTGTATACTTATGGGTATCAATACACTTTCCTTCTCCGATGAGCGTTTTCCACCATCCAGATTCACCAGCAACATTAGAATTCCCTGTAAGTGCGTGATTTACCATCACCACTGGAGCAGTTCCTAATTCTTTTCCAAAGAGTTCGTAGGACAATTCTATATCAATAGTATATCCTGTATTTGTGGTGTACTGATCTATTTTTAATTTTTCTAACATCATCTTTATCTAAAGGTTAAAAGCTTCCTTAACAACATCAACACAATCGAGTTTCTCCCATGTAAAGAGCTCAACTTCTTTTACAATTCTTCCGTTGTATGGTGATTCAAATACCTTGCTAATAGTCTTGGGTTGCTTCCCCATATGACCATATGCTGCAGTTTCTAAATAAATAGGATTTCGAAGCTTGAGACGCTGCTCAATTGCATAAGGTCTCATATCAAATAACTTTCCTACAATTTTAGCAATTTCTCCATCGGTTAAACCGACATTAGAAGAACCATAAGTGTCTACAAAAATTGAAGTTGGCTCAACTACTCCAATGGCATAGGATAATTGTACAAGGATTTCATCAGCAACACCTGCCGCCACAAGATTCTTAGCAGCGTGTCTCGCCGCATAAGCTGCAGAGCGGTCTACTTTTGAAGGATCTTTTCCAGAAAAAGCTCCACCTCCGTGTGCTCCTTTACCTCCATAGGTATCAACAATAATTTTTCTTCCAGTAAGACCCGTATCTCCATGAGGACCTCCAATTACAAACTTACCGGTTGGATTGATAAAGTATTTAATTTGATCATTGAACAAGGCCTGAACATATTCAGGTAGTTGCTCAATCACTCTTGGAATTACAATTTCAATAATGTCGTTCTTGATTTGAGCTAGCATGGCATCATCATTCGCCAAAAATGGATCGTGCTGAGTGGATACAACGATAGCATCTATACGTTGAGGTACATTGTCATCCGAGTATTCAATTGTCACTTGAGACTTCGCATCAGGTCTTAAGTAGTTAATTGGAGATCCATTGCGTCGAACCTTAGCCAACTCTTGAAGTATTTTGTTTGAAATATCCAAAGCAAGAGGCATATAATTCTCCGTCTCCTTAGTAGCATAACCAAACATCATTCCCTGATCACCAGCTCCTTGATCCTCTTTCGAAGCACGATCCACTCCTTGATTGATGTCTTGAGATTGTTCGTGAATTAAAGAAATTACTCCACAAGAGTCACCACTAAACTGATACTCACCCTTGGTATATCCAATTGCATTAATGGTATCTCTCGCAATGCGCTGAACATCTAGATAAGTTGCACTCTTAACTTCTCCAGCCAACACCACTTGACCTGTGGTTACTAAAGTTTCACAAGCTACTTTTGATTCTGGATCAAAGGCTAAGAAATAATCTAAAAGTGCATCACTAATTTGATCGGCTACCTTGTCTGGGTGCCCTTCACTTACTGATTCTGAGGTAAATAAATACGCCATCCTTTTTATTGTTTTATAGATAGGAAGGATTGGCTAGGTAGAATGTCACGATCAGGTACCGCAACAACTGCTTTAGCAATTTTTTTTGTAGAATTTCTACAAGAGGTTGCAATCAGTCAAATCCTTCCTCTTTTAATTTAGACTGCAAATATACGCAAACAACTAGATAAAAAAAACTTCCCGAAGAAAATTCTAAGGGAAGCTCGTATACTTCAGTTATGCGATTACAATTCGTATTTAATCTGAAACACCACATATCTCGGTTGAACGATATATGCAGAAGTTGAACTAAACAAATCGTTGAAACTATCCTGATTGAGCGCTCTTGTATCCAATAAATTGGTTCCAATTAAAGAATACTCCCATTTGGAATCTTCTTTTTGATACGAAAGATTTGCTTCCAAAAATTCATATTGATTGGAAGTTGTCCCCGAATCGTTGCGATAGTTATAGTAGTCATAATCCACCGTCAATATAAAGTTCTTCAAAAACTGCGCATCAAACTTCGCAAAAGGACTATCGGTATAAAATTTATTAGCAAAACCACCGTTATCGTAGCGGTTGTCCACATAAGAATATCCCATTTCAATATTAGGTGCAGCGTAAAATTGGGTTCTTAATGAGGCTCGATACGATTGTGTAAACGACGTAGAAACTCTTGCTTGATCATTGATGATGTTGTTAAAAGTATTACTTGCTAATTGTACCGAGGAACTCAACTTAATCTTTCCAAAGGTTCTTTGATAATTGACAGAACCATTCATCATCTCATCTGCCAAATTGGAATTATAAACCGAATTAACTTGATTGATTCCAGTGATTGCTGTTTGATTCTTAAATGCATTTAACTGCTTATTGTAACTTAGGTTCGCAAAGATATTTTGAAAGTTAAACATATTGAAACTAAAGAAATTCAAAGAAGCACTGTGATATAAAGCTGATTCTAAATTTCTATTTCCACCAAACATTCGGTTGTAATTTGAAAACACATAACCCTTTGAAATATTTTCAATATCCGTAAAGGATCGACTGATACGATAATTAAATCGTAAGCTTTCTGATTTTTTTAAATCATAATTTATAAAGAGATCCGGAACGAGATTGTACTGTTTGGTCTCCAAAACAGCTGCTAGTTGATCATCAACCATTTTGTATTGATGCGCTAAAACTCCGGGGTTCAGGGTTAATTTTCCAAGTTTCACTTTGTAAAACAATCCTAAATAATGATCCGAAAAGTTGTAATTCACATCGTTTTGAAGGTTGGTATCCGTAAAATTAGTACGACCTCCTCCCTCTAATAGTTGAAACATATTGGAATCGAAGGATTGGCGCGATTGAAGTGTTCCAACATTAAATTTCAAATTTGATTGATCTCCCGTAATCAGATAATAATCCACATTGGCATCCAATCGATTGGTTGAAATGAATCGCTCTTGATTGATATTGTAGAGTGAACTATCCGATAGTGGTAAAATTCCAACAAAAGGCTTTTGTTCTTTAATAGCTTGATAAAAGGGATCTTCATTTTGATGTAAGAACTTAGCCTGAACAGCGAGGATGTTCTTCTCATCCAGGGTATAGTATAAATTCGTGTTTTGAGTTACTGAAATCGGTTTTTGAGTAGTGCGTTCTTCAATGTTATCCACCAAAGATGCTACTGACAGGATACTGCGATCTTCATCTTGTTCAGAACTCTTGTAGAGTATATCGTAATCCCATTGCAAATCAGCATTCGGTTTATAGGTAAAATTAAATTTTGCTAATCCTAGGGTTGATTTTTGATCAATTGCTGTCGTACTTACCTCCGTTTCATTGGAAGCGATAAAAGTTCTTGAAGTATTGGTTTCTAATTGTGTTCCTGTATAGGAGTAGATGACAAAACCACCCATGGTAAACGCATCACTCGGGTTGTACGAGAAGTTAAAAGCTCCAAACTTAGTGTCTATTGACTTGGCTCTATTGTTCTGCATTAAAGAAATTCCCAAGCCACCAGAGGATACATTGAAGTTGGTTCCTGTATTGGCTGTTTGCATCCTCATGCCTCCTGTAAAATTAAAGTAATCTCTAGGTGTAAAAGGCAGCGAACCTATATTGTTCACATCAGTAATAAGATTCACAGATAATTTTTTAGAGTAATAAAACGCCTTAGGATGCACTAAGAAACGATTATCCAAACCTCTTCCAGCAGTGAGTTCACCAAACCAAAAGTGATCCTCTCCATCTTTGAGTCGAATATTTAAGGCAACATTGTCCTGATTGTTCGTCACACCACTGAGCTGGTTCACATCGGAGTAATTTCTGAGTACTTCGATCTTATCAAGGGCTTTTGCAGGGATATTTTTGGACCCCATTTTAGTATCACCGTCAAAAAATTCTTGTCCTTCAACCATTAACTTAGTGACTCTCTTTCCCTCGACCTCGACTTCCCCATCCTCGTTAATTTCAACTCCAGGTAACTTTTTAAGAACATCTTCTAATTTCTTTTCAGATCCCGTTGTAAAAGAGTCCGAATTATAAACGATGGTATCTCCCTTGATCTTCACAGGCATTTCATAAGTAATCTCAACCTCGTCTAACGATTCTGATTGTGGATCTAATACCACATCGTAATTCATATCGAGTTCTTTCGTTGAAATCGTTAGTTCTTTAGTGGTGTAACCGATATAACTAATTTTTAAACTATAGGTACTATTGATTTTTACATCAATACGATACAATCCATTCGAATTGGTGATTCCAAAACCATCTAATTCATTGGTAAGTGAATTAATCGCAACCACATTAGCCATATCCAACGCCGTTCCTTGGCCATCCTTTACTGTTCCACTCAAGGTAATTTTCTGAGCGTATCCAAAAGCTACAACAAGCAAACAGCCTATCAATAGCAGAAATTGTTTTTGTTTCAAATTAGTCGTGTCTTATCATGATTCTATTTCCATCTCCACCTCTGTTTCCAGCTCTAAAGCGCTCTTGCATCTCTTTCATTTTCTTTTGAATGATATCATCAAATTCAGCTTGAGCTAATTTTTTTCCCTTGGTAGGTTCTTTAATTTCTTCAGCCTCTTCTGGGTTGAGAACTATTTTTGAACACAACAAGGTAGTGCGATCATCCTGAATTTCAAGAATTAATCCTGGTAAACCCCAATAATGAGCAGGCCCTTGACTAATTGGAATTTCCATAGTATACCAGGCAGTCACTTCAATATCCTTGGGAGCTTCCATTTGATCAAACAAGGAAGTTGTTTTGGTCTTAGTGGAGTCTTTAGCTACTTGAGCATCGTTCTGCTCTCTTCTTGGCGGTGGACCAAATCGCATGCGATTGGGATCTGCTTTTCGAACTGCAGTTGCTTTATAACAGGTATAATTACCAATTTTTTTGGTTTCTCCACTGAGTTTCCAATCGAGTTTTTTCAAGGAATCTTGCACTAAAAACAATTTACCGAACGTTTCGGTACTATTTGAATAACGCTGTTCCTGAATGTTTTTATAGTAGAGATCGTCTCCACCTCCTCCCATCATCGAAAAGCGAAATCCACCCTGACCACCAGGTTGTTCTAGTTTTTGTTTTTCCTTGTAAGTAGATGAGGTGCGATCAAAATTTAAAACGAAGGTTTTCTCAAAAGCACTCTTCATTCGCTCTTCAATCATCTTCTTCTGAGCAGGAGGCATATCTCTTCCTCCAAAATTAAAATCTACAGAGGTTTTGGACTCATAGATAGCTTGACCATTAAAGGATTGCGCATAAAGAACAATGCTCGAACTTAATGTCAAAAAAAGGATACTAATTGTTTTCATATATAGTTTTTAAATGATTAGATGTTTAAAACCAAAAATGGTTTAATCAAAAATACACTTATTTATTCATTCGCTTCCTTTTGATACTTGGTGAGTTTATTCTATCTTGTATCGCCTTTTTGAAGGTGAACAAAAATAACCAAACAACTCACTTCTATGCATATAGCAATCGCTGGAAACATTGGATCAGGAAAAACGACACTTACAAATTTACTCGCTAAGCAATTTAATTGGGAACCCCATTTTGAAGAAGTAGATGACAATCCTTATCTAGATGATTTTTACAATCAAATGGAACGATGGAGTTTTAACCTTCAGATCTTTTTTCTAAAGAGCAGATATCAACAAATCTTAGAGATTAGAAAAAAAGAAAAGAACGTCATTCAAGATCGAACCATCTATGAGGATGCCTTTATCTTTGCTCCCAACCTTCATGCAATGGGACTAATGACCAACAGAGATTTTAAAAACTACTCCGATCTCTTTGAGCTACTGGAGAGCTTAATAAATCCTCCTGATTTACTAATTTATCTAAGAAGTTCGATTCCCAACCTTGTCAAACAAATACAAACAAGAGGAAGAGACTATGAGAACAGCATTTCTATTGATTACCTAAGCAGACTAAACGAACGCTATGAAGCATGGTCTCAAAGTTATACCAAAGGCAAACTCTTGGTTATCGATGTAGACGATCTAGACTTTGTAAACAACCCTGAACACTTGGGAAAGGTTATCAATAAAATCAACGCTGAAATCAACGGATTATTCTAAAATCCTTAATTATCACACTAAACAAAAAGCCCACTTTTCAGTGGGCTTTGTTGTATATAAGACGAAGTAGATTCTAGCTCTTTTTCTTTTCAACTCGCACTTCGATGATTTCACCATCTGCAGCAGATTCAGCTTCAACTTTTTTAAGTTGTTCTTGAATTTCTGCCTCAGTTCCTTTAACAGTGTAAGTCTTCGTTTGTGCTTCACCATCTTTAGTCGTTTGAACAGTGATCGTTGCCTCAGCTAAGTCATTAGAAGAAGTCGCATTAACAGTAACTTCAACGGTGTTATGAGCTTGATGAGCCTCAGCTGCATGTCCATTTCCTAAAATTGGAGCAATAACTAAACCAACTAAACATGTCAATTTAATAAGAATGTTCATAGAAGGTCCAGAAGTATCTTTAAATGGATCTCCAACCGTATCTCCAGTTACAGCTGCTTTGTGAGCATCAGAACCTTTATAAGTCATTTCTCCATTGATTTCAACACCAGCTTCAAAAGATTTCTTAGCGTTATCCCAAGCACCACCAGCATTGTTTTGGAAGATGGCCCACATCACACCAGAAACAGATACACCAGCCATATAACCTCCAAGAGGCTCAGCTCCGAAAACCAATCCAATAATAATTGGAGTGATAATGGTAATTAAACCTGGTAAGATCATTTCTTTAAGAGCCGCTTGAGTTGAAATATCAACACATTTAGCGTACTCTGGAGTTCCCTTTCCTTCCATAATTCCAGGGATTTCTCTAAACTGTCTTCTGACTTCTTGTACCATTTCCATAGCAGCTTTTCCAACTGATTCCATTGCAAGAGCAGAGAATACAACTGGAATCATACCTCCTACAAACAACATAGCAAGTACATCCGCCTTAAAGATGTTGATCCCATCGATACCTGTGAAGGTAACATAGGCAGCAAAAAGAGCTAATGCAGTAAGTGCTGCAGAAGCAATAGCAAATCCTTTACCTACAGCTGCAGTTGTATTACCAACTGAATCTAAGATATCGGTACGCTCACGTACTTCAGGATCTAATTCACTCATCTCAGCAACACCACCAGCGTTATCAGCAATAGGACCAAAAGCGTCGATTGCTAACTGCATAGCTGTAGTCGCCATCATTGCAGAAGCTGCAAGAGCTACTCCGTAAAATCCAGCTAAAGCATAAGATCCATAGATTGCAGCAGCAAATAAGATAACAGAAGCAAAAGTAGATTTCATCCCTACTGAAAGACCTGCAATTATGTTTGTAGCTGCACCAGTTGATGAGTTTTTAACAATATCTAAAACAGGCTTCTTTCCTAAAGAAGTATAGTAAGCAGTCACTGCAGAAATTAAAGCTCCAACTGCAAGTCCGATAAGTGCAGCGTAGAATACGTGTCTTGATGGAACGGCTTTTAATCCTTCTCCGAAGAAGTTCATTTGTAAGGTTTCAGGAAGCATCCAGTCGATTAAGAACCAACTCGCCACTACTGTAAGAGCGATAGCAGCCCAGTTTCCGGTATCCAATGCTTTTTGAACTTGTGATTCTTTAGCATCATTCGAATTAATTTTCACTAAGAACGTTCCGATGATCGATGCTACAATTCCAACACCAGCAATAACAATCGGAAGTAAGATTGGTCCCATATTGTTAAATGCATCCGTAAAGCTTGTAGCCGATGACATATCTTTAATCAAGTAATTTCCGAGTACCATAGAAGCCAATACAGTAGCTACATACGAACCGAAAAGGTCAGCTCCCATCCCTGCAACATCTCCTACGTTATCACCTACGTTATCAGCAATAGTAGCAGGGTTACGAGGATCATCTTCTGGAATTCCAGCCTCAACTTTTCCTACAAGGTCAGCTCCAACGTCAGCAGCTTTGGTGTAAATACCACCACCAACACGTGCAAATAGTGCAATCGACTCAGCTCCTAATGAGAAACCAGCTAAGGTTTCGAGAACTAAAGTCATTTCATCGTAAAAAGAACCACCGTTTCCTAGGAAAATTCCTAAGAAAACAAAGAAAAGCAAACTAAGTCCAAGTACTGCTAAAGAAGCAACACCCAATCCCATAACAGTTCCTCCACCAAATGATACTTTCAATGCTTGAGGCAATGAAGTTTTCGCTGCTTCAGCAGTTCTAGCATTCGCTTCAGTAGCGATACGCATACCGATATTTCCAGCAAGAGCAGATGAAACAGCTCCGAAAATAAATGCTGGAATAATCATCCATGATGTTGTATCTACAATTAATGATATCCCAAATAACGCAGCAGATGCGATGATGACGAATACGAACAATAGTCGGTATTCAGCTTTTAAGAAAGCTAGTGCTCCCTCTTTAATCGCATTCGAAATTCCCTGCATTTTTTCATTTCCAGATGCTTGGTTTTTAACCCAAATCATCTTTGATAACATGAATAATAAACCGATAACTGCAAAAGCTATAGGTATAAAAATTACGTTTGATTCCATTTTATATATTTAGTTTAAAGTGGCGCAAAAGTAATAATTTCAATTCGAAACTAAAACTAATTTTTGCAATAAAAAGCAAGAAATCCCTGCAATTCAAATTGTTATCAAGGATCTTTTAAAACAAAAAGAGCTGGCAGATGCCAGCTCTAATTCTTTCATCAAAGGTGATTCCTTATTTGTACAACACCTTTTTTACAGCTTTAATTACATCCTCTGCCCCGGGAAGCCACTCTTTGAAAAGCGCTGCGGAATACGGAGCTGGTGTGTCGGCAGTATTAATTTTTATCACAGGAGCATCTAAATAATCAAATGCTTTATCCTGTACTTGATAGGTAATTTCAGAAGCGACATTTGCAAATGGCCATGCCTCTTCAAGAATCACCAATCTATTGGTCTTCTTCACCGACTCGATGATGCAGTTGATATCCATAGGGCGCACTGTTCTCAAATCGATCACTTCAATAGAAATACCCTCCTTTTCAAGAGCATCAGCAGCAATATGAGCTTCTTTGATGATTTTACCAAAAGAAACAACTGTGACATCAGTTCCAGTTCTAACGACATCTGCAACTCCTAATGGTATCGTATACTCTCCTTCTGGAACCTCACCCTTATCTCCGTACATCTGTTCAGATTCCATAAAGATAACGGGATCAGGATCTTGAATAGCAGCTTTTAATAATCCTTTCGCATCTCGTGGATTCGAAGGAACTACTACTTTAAGACCTGGAGTATTTGCAAACCAGTTTTCAAAAGCTTGGGAGTGCGTCGCTGCTAATTGACCTGCAGAAGCCGTAGGACCTCTAAATACAATAGGACAATTGAGCTGACCTCCAGACATTTGACGAATTTTTGCGGCATTATTGATAATTTGATCAATCCCTACTAAGGCAAAGTTAAATGTCATAAATTCAACAATCGGCTTATTGCCGTTCATCGCAGATCCAACAGCGATTCCAGCAAATCCAAGTTCTGAAATAGGAGTATCTAAAACGCGATCAGGACCGAACTCATCTAACATTCCTTTTGATGCTTTGTAAGCACCGTTATATTCAGCTACTTCTTCACCTAAAAGGTAAACTGTAGGGTCTTTTCTCATTTCTTCAGACATAGCCTCTGCTATTGCCTCTCTAAATTGTAGTGTTTTCATCTATGTGGACTCCTTAATTAAAGTGGTGACAAAAATAGTGAATTAATAAAACATTTACGAACTAAATTTGGCTAAAAAATAATCTTATGCATGCATAGTAAATTGAAATAAAATACGTATATTTGATAGTAATCATGATTGCAACTAATTTAACCCTTTAGAGATGAAAATACTCGTATGTATCAGTACTGTTCCCGACACTACTTCTAAGATAAATTTCAAGGACAACAACACTCAATTTGACACCACAGCTGTTCAATTTGTCATCAATCCAAACGACGAATTTGGGCTTACTAGAGCCATGTGGTTTAAAGAAAAAACCGGGGCTAGTGTAGATGTAATCTCTGTTGGAGACGCTTCCGTTGAAGCTTCATTGAGAAAGTCTTTAGCTATTGGAGCTGACGCAGCTATTCGAATCGATTCAATTCCAAAGGACGGTTTTAGTGTTGCAACTGAAATAGCAGCTGTCGTTCAAGATAAGAATTACGACTTGATTATCGCTGGAAGAGAATCCATCGATTACAATGGAGGAATGGTACCCGGTATAATAGCTCATTTATTGGGATATGAATTTATCAACAAGTGTACCGCTCTAGAAATAGAAGGTTCCACTGTAAAAGCAGAACGCGAAATTGAAGGAGGAAAAGAGGTGCTATCTAGTAGTCTACCTCTAGTAATTGGAGGTCAAAAAGGACTTGTAGAAGAAAAAGATTTAAAAATTCCCAATATGAGAGGAATTATGACTGCTCGTTCAAAACCTCTTGAAGTCATCACACCTCAAGGGACGGCTGAACTGTCAACAGATATTACTTTTGACAAACCTGAAACAAAATCGAATATCACCATGATTCCTGCTGATCAATTAGATTTACTTATCAACCATTTACACAACGACGCTAAAGTCATTTAATATTAGTCATTATGTCTGTACTCGCATTTATAGAATCCTCTAACGGAAGCTTTAAAAAAAGTGACTTAGAAGTTGCTTCGTATGCTGCAGCCGTAGCCGCAGCCTCCAATACTGATGCCATTGCACTCGTATTTAACGCTGACGATTGTAGCCCATTGGGAACTTACGGTATTTCTAAGGCTCTTAAAGTAAGCTCTGAGCAGTTCAACGCATCTTCATATGCAGCGACGATCGAGTCTGCTACAACCCAAGAAGCTGCAACCATACTCGTGTGCTCATCGAGTTCAAATTCAAAATACATCGCCCCGTTGGTAGCCGCATCTCTCAAGGCTGCATATGTTCCAAATGTAATCGCCCTACCAGAATCTGAAACCTATCCTCGTAATGTGTTCAGCAACAAAGGAATAACTCATACGAAGGTGAATAGCGAACGTTCGATTATTGGAATTGCTCCCAACACTTTTGGAGTTCACGAGAACCCTACCCAAATAAATCAAGTAGCATTTATCCTTGTTACTTCTAGTTCAAAAACTCAAAGCACTTCGACTGAAACAGCTTCTGATAAAATTTCTATTGCAGATGCTGATATCGTTGTCTCAGCAGGAAGAGGACTCAAAGGCTCTGAAAACTGGGGAATGATCGAAGAACTCGCACAAGTCTTGGGAGCTGCTACTGCATGCTCCAAACCCGTTTCTGACATGGGATGGAGACCACATTCAGAACATGTAGGACAAACCGGTAAACCAGTTTCATGCAATCTTTATATCGCGATTGGAATCTCTGGAGCTATTCAACATCTCGCAGGTGTGAGTGCTTCAAAAACCAAGGTCGTAATCAACACAGACCCTGAAGCTCCTTTCTTTAAAGCAGCCGATTACGGAATTGTAGGTGACGCGTTTGAAGTAGTCCCTCAGCTTATTGAAAAATTAAAAGCTTTTAAAAGTGAAAACAGCTGATATTTTTCTATATTGTCCAGCTCAAAAAGCAGAAGTTGTAAATGAATCTGGTTCCCTTAAAAATAAAAGGAATTTCCTATAGCCAAACTCAAAATGGGGCCTATGCTCTTATATTGACTGAAATTGAGGGTGAGCGAAAACTACCAATAGTCATTGGGGCTTTTGAAGCGCAATCCATTGCAATTGCTCTTGAAAAAGACATCAAACCACCAAGACCTTTAACTCATGATTTATTTAAATCATTTGCACAGCGATTTGATATTCAATTAAAAAAGGTCATCATTCACAAATTAGTCGACGGAGTTTTCTACGCGAGTATTGTATGTCATAAAGATGGTCAAGAAGAAGTTTTAGACGCTAGAACTTCAGATGCCATTGCTTTGGCACTTAGATTTGATACTTCTATATTCACCTATGAAAGCATCCTAGAACAAGCTGGAATTATTCTCGACGTAAAGGAGGCAGATCCTAAAAAGATTGAAGCCTACAAGCAACCTCAGCAATTACCACAAGACACCAAAGCAGATCCCACTCTGAGTAAGCTTTCACTTGAAAAACTCAAAGAAGCACTTGAACAAGCAGTTCAAATGGAAGACTACGAATACGCAGCTGCCATCAGGGATGAAATTTCCAAACGCAATTAACTCATGATCCTATTACAAAATCAATTAATTCCATCCGAATCCTTTAGCAGCATCAGCCTTTTAAAAGGAGTGATTGGAATGCTCGTTATCATCGCAATCGCCTATGTGTTTTCATCTAACAGAAAAGGAATCGTTTGGAAAACCGTTGGTATTGGATTGGGGCTTCAACTTATACTCGCGATCGGTGTTCTTAAAATATCTTGGGTTCAAAGTTTTTTTAATGCCATCGGCAGTCTCTTTGTAGCGGTACTTGATTACACCATTGTTGGATCGAAATTTCTTTTAGGAAATCTCCTAGATGCCTCTGACCCTTCCATTGGATACATCTTTGCATTTCAAATATTGCCGACGATTATATTCTTTTCGGCACTAACCTCTGTGTTGTTTTATTTGGGAATTATTCAAAAGGTAGTAAAAGGATTGGCTTGGCTTCTCACTAAATCACTGGGGATATCTGGACCAGAAAGTCTTTCAGTGGCTGGGAATATTTTCCTAGGACAAACTGAAGCTCCACTAATGATCAAAGCCTATTTAGAAAAGATGAATAAGTCCGAAATTCTATTGGTGATGATCGGAGGAATGGCTACCGTTGCAGGTGGAGTGTTGGCTGCTTATATTGGATTTTTAGGTGGAGAAGACCCACAGACAAGACTGATGTTTGCAAGGCATTTAATCGCAGCCTCGGTGATGGCTGCACCTGGAGCTATTGTGGTATCTAAGATTCTTCACCCTCAAACAGAAAAAATCAGTCAGGATTTAAGTGTTTCCCAACAAAAAATTGGATCCAACTTATTGGATGCTATTTCGAATGGAACCACTGAAGGATTAAAGTTAGCACTAAATGTGGGAGGTATGCTCCTTGTTTTTGTCGCTTTTATCGCCATGATGAATGGCTTATTGGATTGGATTGGAACCATAACCAACACTAACGATTTTATTGCGAATAACACGGCCTTTGAAGGACTCTCTATCGAAGCGATCATGGGAACGATATTTGCTCCACTAATGTGGCTTATTGGAGTTGCAAAAGAAGATATCGCTCTCATGGGACAACTCTTGGGGATCAAATTAGCTTCTAGTGAATTTGTCGCCTATACACAACTAGCCACACTAAAAGATGTAGCTTCCTCAATTCACTTTAGCTATAATAAATCAGTGATTATGGCTACCTATATGCTTTGTGGGTTTGCCAATTTTGCTTCGATTGGAATTCAAATTGGAGGAATTGGATCTCTCGCTCCAAATCAGCGAAAAACACTTTCTAAATTCGGAATGAAAGCAGTCCTAGGAGGAACTTTAGCTTCCCTTTTATCTGCGACTATTGCTGGAATGATTTTGGGTTAAAAAGTTGATAAATTGTTGGTAATTGACCTGCTCCAACTGTAGTTCACACCAATTGAATTCCTAAATTTACGCTTATGAAGCAATATCACGACTTACTCAAGCACGTTCTAGAAAACGGCATCGAAAAAGGAGATCGAACAGGGACGGGAACCAAAAGTGTTTTTGGTTATCAAATGCGATTTGACCTATCAGAAGGATTTCCAATGGTAACTACCAAAAAACTTCATTTAAAGTCAATCATACACGAACTGCTTTGGTTTATAGCTGGAGACACCAATATTGAATACCTGCAAGAAAACGGTGTTCGAATTTGGAATGAATGGGCTGATGAAAAGGGTGATTTAGGACCAGTGTATGGAGCTCAATGGAGAAACTGGAACGGTGATGGAATCGATCAGATCAAAAATCTCATCGATGGATTAAAGAATAATCCGGACAGTAGAAGACATATGGTTTCTGCATGGAATCCTTCGGTGATGCCCGATACTTCAGTCTCCTTTTCAGAAAATGTTGCAAACGGTAAAGCCGCGCTTCCACCTTGTCATGCTTTTTTTCAATTCTATGTGGCTAATGGGAAACTATCGTGCCAACTTTACCAACGTTCAGCAGATATCTTTTTAGGAGTTCCATTTAATATTGCCTCCTATGCCCTATTTACGATGATGGTCGCTCAAGTGTGTGGTTATGAGTATGGGGATTTTGTCCACAGTTTTGGAGATGCACACATCTACAACAACCATATGGAACAAATAGCGTTACAACTCAGCCGGGAACCAAGACCGCTTCCTCAAATGAAAATCAATCCAGATATCAAAAACATCTTTGAATTTAAATTTGAAGACTTTAGTCTACAAAACTACGATCCTCACCCGCACATCAAGGGACAAGTAGCTATTTAAGGTATGAAAGAACTGATTCTAATCGCTGCCGTAGGCCATAACCATGTCTTAGGCAAAGACAACAAAATCCTATGGCATCTACCAGACGACTTTAAGCATTTTAAAGAGTCTACAATGGGGCACCCCATGTTGATGGGACGAAAAACCTTTGAGAGTTTACCTGGAGTCCTAGCCAATCGAAAGCATCTAATCATTAGCAGGGACCTCAACTATACCATTGAAAATCAAAATTGCAGTGTTGTTCATTCTATTGAGCAGGGCCTTGAAGCGTGTCAAGAATTTCAAAAAGTGTTTGTGATTGGAGGTGGTCAAATCTATGCACAATGCATTGATATTGCGACCAAAATCATACTTACAAAGGTCAATGGGGATTTTGAAGCTGATACCTTTTTCCCAACTATTGATGAGACAGTTTGGGAACAAACTGAATCCCTCTACCATCCAAAAGACGCTAAACACGCATTTGATTTTACGATTGAAACTTACGTGAGAAGGTAACAATTCTCTCGATAGACCTTTGGTACAAATCGCTTGAGTAATTCTATAGATCCTGTGGTATAAAACAGATGTAGTGGCTTATTTGATATCGTTAATGATTCTTGTTCTTCAAGGCGCTTTTTAACCTGAAGAGCCACAGGTTGACTCGACTCAATAATTCGAAGCTTCGATGCTGACAAGGATTCAATCAATGGTATGAGATAGGGATAATGAGTGCATCCTAAAACAAGAGTGTCTACCTTTTGTTCCAACATCGGTTTGAGGTAGCAGTCTAACAAATACTTGAGTTCTTCTGATTGGTCCTCTACAGACTCAATAGCTTCCACAAGACCAGTTCCCTCCTGAGTAATGATTTCAATACCCGAAGTATAGTCCATAACAGTTTTGTGAAACATTGAAGAATACAGCGTCCCCTTTGTTGCCAAAACTCCAACTTTTCCAGTTTTAGTCATCAGTGCAGCAGGCTTAATAGCAGGTTCGATCCCAACAAAAGGAAGATCGTATAACGAACGTAATTCAGCGATCGCATTGGTCGTTGCAGTATTACAAGCCACTAATACTAATTTACAACCTTTTTCTATAAGGAAGTTCGTCGCTTTAATGGAACGGTCTAAAATTTCTTCTTTGGACCGATTTCCATAAGGGGCATATGCCGAATCACAATAGTAAATCGTCGACTCATGATCCAATAATTGCACTAAGGTATTCCAGACCGTTAAGCCTCCAACACCAGAATCAAAAACACCTATAGGAGCATTCATATTCACTTTTTCATGCAATTTAACTCAAGTATATTCAATAAAAAAACCGCTGATAGCGGTTTTTCTATTTACAATCTGTAATGTGCTTCTTAGAAACCTAATTCCTTTTTAACTAATGGTAATAAATCAGTACCATTTGCAACGATTAAACCGTAACCTTGTGTTGCATCAATTACGTAATCAAATCCTTGAGCAGCAGCAACCTTATCGATAGCAGCCTTCGCTTTTTCAGAAATTGGAGCAAATAACTCAGCTTGCTTTTTTTGTAATTCTTGTTGAGCAGCAGCTTGAGCATCTTGAATCGACTTTTCGTATCCTTGTAATTCTAATGCTCTCTTTTCATTTTCTTCTTGAGTTTTTGAAGAGGACTCATTCGAATAAAGGGTATACTTATTTCTGAGTTCTGTCATTGAATCTTCAATATCAGCTCTGTAAGTGTCTTGCAATTTCTTCAATTCAGCTTCAGCAGATTTCATCTCTGGCATCTCCGAAAGTAATTGCTGTACATTGATATGCGCAACTTTACTCTGTGCATTTACATAACTTGAAGCTGCCACAAATAACATCAAGGCAACCGCGATCTTCTTTAAATTTCTCATCTTGTTTTTAATATTGAACGTTTATTTTAATTTGTTTGATTTATATCTGGTAAATATAATATTTATGATATAGAATCTTTATTCTTTTGAGCAGCTTTTTTACGAGCTTCCATTAATTTTTTCTTACGAGCTTCATACTCAGCTTTTCGCTTTGCTCTAGCATCCATTTTTGCCTCAGTAGTGCTTTGACTTTTAGAAACAGCACTGTCCTTTTTAACTTCTTGTTCCTTTTTAGAGGTATCCGATTTATCAGAAGTTGTTTTGGAACTCGTCTCAGATGTTACTTCAGCTTTAGATTCACTAGTGTCTTTTTGAGAGGTACTTTCATCCTTTTTATCGACAGTAGTGTCAGTTTCTGATTTGTTTTTATTACGAGCATCTAAAAGGGCTTTTTTACGAGCTTCATACGCTGCCTGACGTTGCTCTCTAGCCTGTTGTTGTTTCTTCTTTTTCTCTTCTAATAACTGAGCTCTCTGATCCGCAATTTCTTTCTTTTGAACCTCGCGCTCTTCAATAGCCTCGTTTGGATTGATATCAGATTCTTCCGCTTCCTTAGAATTGATTTCTTTATCTGATTTTTCATAGTTCGATTTTCGATCAATCTTTGCAAATTCATCTAAAATCATATCGCTTAAATCGTAGCGCTTTTGAGAATAGAGTAAATTAGCCTCATCGGATTTTTGGAATATAAAATCAAACTTCTTCTCCTCTCCTATTTTTTTGATAATCAAGAAAAGTTCATCTTGAATTGGCTGCATAATAGCCTTTTGCTGAAACATTAAATCACCGGTGGGTCCAAAACGCTGTTGCTTGTATTGAAGAAGCTCCTTAGTAGCAGCATTGATCTCTATTTCTCTGTCTTTGATGAGTTCTTCAGTTAACAAAACGCGTTCAATTTCTAGAGCGTCTTTCAAAACCTCAATCGCCTGTTCTCTAGCAGCGATCTCTTGCTTCCACAATTCTACTTTAGCATCTAAGTTCTTTTGTGCAATATCGTAGGAAGGAACTTTGGTAAGTACGTAATCTAAATCCACAAAACCAACACGCACTCCTCTTTGAGCAAATAGATGAGCACTGCTTAAAAGCAGCATTAACAGTCCTAGTGATTTTGTAATTGTGTTCATTTTTTAAAATTGTTGTCCAATAATAAAGTGTGTTTGCCATCCGCTAGGACCTACAGATCCCGGTTGATTGTCTGAATCAAACCCGTAACCAAAGTCGATACCCAATAATCCAAATGCTGGCATAAACACACGAATCCCAACACCTGCGGATCGCTTCATATCAAACGGATCAAACTCCTTAAAACTATTAAATGCATTACCAGCTTCCAAAAATGTCATCGCATAAATAGACGCTGAAGGCTTTAATGTCAATGGATAACGTAACTCCATTGAGAATTTATTGTAAACAACTCCTCCTTCTTGTTGTCCTGTAATCGGATCTAATGGAGTAAGCGATTGATTTTCATATCCTCTTAATTGAACTACATCCCTTCCGTCTAAAGTAAAGTTTCCAAGACCATCGCCTCCTACGAAGAAACGCTCAAAAGGAACGGATCCTATATCGTTGTTATAGTGACCTAAGAATCCAAACTCTGTATTGGTTCTAAGAACGAGTTTATCTACGATTCTTGTAAACCAATCTCCTTTTATTTTTACCTTGTAAAATTCCAACCACTTAAATCGAGCTTCTTCAAGTTCTTCCAATCTTCTCAAATCCAATGCTGTAGCTTCTCCTCGAGATCTCAAATCGATAATCTCATCACTTTCTTCTTTGATAGCTGCAAAATCCTTACTAGAACCCATTAGAGAAAATGGAGGTGATAATTTAGCAGTAAATTCAAAATTAGAACCCGTTGTAGGGAATATTGGGTTTGGACCAGAAGATTTTCTAGAAAGACCAAAAGTATAGGTCAAAGCATTAGACGAACCATTTCCAAAGTTAAAGAGTCCTATATTATAATTGTTGAAATCGTATTGCTGGTACCCTAAAGCAGTCGATAAGGTGAAGAAATCATCTGGCCATTGAAGGCGTTTTGCAAGTCCTACAGACATCCCTGTGATTGCAAAAGATCTAGATTTATCGACATCTCTTCGAATGTAATCAAAAGAGAATTGTTGCGTTTTAGATAATGAAATATTGAATTGAACTGGTTTCTTACCTCCAAGCCATGGCTCAGAAAAATTTAAAGAGTACACCTTGAACGTTCTCGAAGCTTGTAGACGAAGTGCAAAATTTTGTCCATCTCCCATAGGAACTGGTTGATACGCTTCTTTATTGAAAATATTTTTCATAGAGAAGTTATTGAAAGCCAATCCCAAAGTTCCGATAAAACCTCCTCCTCCATATCCTCCTTGGAGTTCAATTTGAGATGATCCAGACTCTACAAGATCATAGTGTAAATCTACAGTTCCAGAGTTCGGATCTGCATTTTGAACATCTGGAGAAATTTGTTCAGCATCAAAGAATCCAAGTTGTCCTAATTCTCGAATCGATCGAATAATATTGTCTTTAGAATAACGCTGTCCAGGACGTGTTCTGAGCTCTCTGTAAATCACATGATCATTAGTACGGTCGTTACCGGCAACAGTTACGTGATTTAAGAATGTTTCTTTCCCTTCAATAATGCGTATTTCAAAATCAATCGTATCATTGGCCGCAGCAATTTCTACCGGATTGATACTTGAGAATAAATATCCGTTGTTCTGATAAAGGTTCGTCACATCTTCACCATCGGGCTTGGAATTATCCGCAATACGCTTGCGCAGCAACACTCCATTATAGGTATCTCCTTTTTTAATACCGAGCACGGAACTCAAATCCTTATCTGAATATACGGTGTTTCCGATAAAGTCAATAGCTCCAAAATAGTAACGTTTTCCTTCTTCTACTTTAATTTTAATACCGATGCGTTCATCCCCAATTTTAGTAATGGTATCCGATAAAACACGAGCATCTCTGAATCCATTTTCTGCATAGGCATCAATTAACAATCCTAAATCTTCTTCGTAATCTTCAGGAATGTACTTTGACTTTTTCCAAAACCTACCTGGAAAGGCTACCTTGGTTTTCTTCAGTGCTTTCTTGAGCTTTTTTACTTTTAAATTTTCATTACCCTCAAAAACGATATCTGAAATTTTAACTTTGGCCCCTTTATCGATATTGATAATTACTTGTTGAGAATTCGTAGAAGCAGTGTCATTTTTAGTAGCAATCATCACCCTTGCGTTCAAATACCCTTGATCTTTGTACTTGTTTTCCAGGTAATTCTTGGTGTTTGAAATTAAACTTTTAGTGATTTTTTTACCCTTTTTAAGATCGGTATCTTCAACAATACCATCCACTTTTCTAGGGTTGATTCCAACTACTTTGACTTCTGATAAAACGGGACGCTCTATGATTTCTAGTTCTAAAAATGCTTGATCCCCCTCGACCTTATTCAAATAAAAGTTGATATCAGAAAAAAGCTCCAAGTCCCAAAGTTTATTGATAATGGCGCTGATTTGTTCACCTGGAATCGTTATAGGCATTCCCTCTCTGAGCCCCGTATACGTTTTTACAGTTTGCTCGTTATAGGTTTGCAAACCTGTAATTTTAAGCTCAGCAATGGCGTATGTTTTGCCATTGTCATAGTCTGTTTGAGCCATTAGAGTTAGGCTACTTAAAACACAGACTAACGCTGTTATTAATCGAGTAATTGACATTGTACTATTACTCGTCCAGTTGTTCACTTGTTTTTCCAAATCTTCGTTCTCTATTTTGGTAGCTGACAATAGCTTTAATCAATTCTTCCTTGCTAAAATCAGGCCAATACTCTTTGATAAAATACAATTCTGCATAGGCGATTTGCCAGAGCATAAAATTGCTAATTCGATGTTCCCCACTGGTTCTAATAAGCAGATCCACGTCGGGCAAATTATGCGTGTAAAGATGAGTATTTATAATCGATTCATCAATTTTTTCAGAAGAAATTATATTATTTTTAACGTTGTCCGCTATCTTTCTTATCGCATGTACCAATTCTGATCTAGAACCATAACTCAAAGCCAATGTTAGAGTCATTCCGTCATTAGAACTGGTTTTACTTAAAACCCTTTGAAGCTCTTTATAAGCCTTCGTGGGCAACATTTCAATTGCACCTATCGTATTCAATCGAATATTGTGTTTCATAAAACTGTCGAGCTCCTTGTTGAGCGACTTGACCAACAATCTCATCAATAAAGCTACTTCGTGTTTTGGACGATTCCAGTTTTCTGTCGAAAAGGTATACAATGTCAAATATTCGACACCCAGTTCCACTGCAGCTTCCACAGTGCGTTTCACAGCTTTAACACCCTGCGAATGACCATAGGTCCTCTTTTCGCCTCGTTGCTTTGCCCAACGTCCATTTCCATCCATGATAATGGCAATATGAGAAGGAATTTTATGGATATCGATCATAGCTGACATATTAATTATAACATTGAGTACAAGGTTTCTTTCCAAAGGTATACGTCAGGGTCATCCCCGAGAATACATACCAATCATTAGACGCTGTATTTCCAAAAGTGTAAGATTCATAACCAGGACCAATTGGGTGAGATCCATCAAGATTATCATTAAAGCTGTAGCGAACACCTGTTTCAAGAGCAGCGACAAAATACTTTGCAAACTTGTATTTCACACCAACTATGAGCGGAAGTGCAAAGTTGTATTTGACTCCTAAGGGATAAAACCCCACCATAGCTCCCTCATAAAAAGAGCTTTTGTATTGATAATAACTCAATCCCGCAACTATATAAGGAGTCCATGAAGCATTGAATCGATGAAGTTCAAAAGAATTAAAGTTCACCTCCAGGCCAGCTGTAAGATCTCTAAGTCTTGTCACATTTCGATAGCCCCTTTTTGCTCTTGCAGGAATATTAGAGACAGCATCATCCATGATCAGTTGTGTATGAGTAGTTGAAATTCTCCACGTGTATCTCAAGCTTTTGTTCCACTTAAAAAGTGCTCCATAGGCTTCCGAGTTGGGATTGATATACCAGCTAGGACCTATATCTGATATCGCATTGGAGCCACCTAGAAAAATACCTGCTTCAAAAACTTGAGCAGGAGCAAGAGTGCTAAAAAACACGAATATAAAAAACCACTTTAACTTCATTGGACAGAGGAGGCAAATTTATAAAATTTGTTGAGATATCGCTACGATAAGCTCACTCAATCTATAACTCCACTTTTGGATTCTTAGTACGTTAATTGCGTTTATCTTCTCCCCAAAGCAATTTTTTCCTGAGTGTTAAAATAAAACTCTCTGAATTAAACTTGACCATTTTCACTTTAAAAGCAGCTTTTTTTATGATCAATTCAGTTCCTGTCGCTACAACTGCCAATCTCGAATCCAAAGAGAGTATGTGCTGAGATTCTCTTCCGGACACCTTAATCTTTACTTCTGTATCTTCTGATATCACCAATGGACGCGCATTGAGATTGTGAGGAGCTATTGGAGTTAACACCATGGAACGCGTGAGTGGGGCGATCACAGGACCACCACAACTCAAAGAATATCCAGTGGAACCAGTAGGAGTAGCAACAATAAGACCGTCAGCCCAATAAGAGGTTAGATATTCCCCATCTAAGTAGGTTTCGACAGTAATCATCGAAGTCGTATCTTTTCGAATGACAGTGATTTCATTGAGAGCAAAATTTAAGTCAAAACCTAAGGAGGAAGCATTCTCCAAAGTGATTAAAGACCGTTCTTCAATGGTATAAGCCCCAGATATAAACTCAGTAATGACTCTTTGAACCTCTTCTTTGTTAAATGTGGAAAGATAACCCAATCTACCCGTATTGATTCCGACAATTGGAATTCCCAAATCCTTGACAATGGTCACCGCTCTCAACATGGTTCCATCTCCTCCAAAGCTTACAAATAGATCAAAGGATTGATCCAAGCCTCCTTCAGCCTTAAATACATCAGCTTCAATTGGACAGTCGTGATCTTTTAAGTGATCTAAAAAGACCGATTCAAAAGCAACTTGAGCATCGATACTCTTCAGTGCTTTTAAAAATTCTAAAACTGAATGAGAATCACTCTCTTCTATTTTATGTCCGAATAAGGCTACTTTCATCAGAGATTTAAATATGCGTTAAAGTAGGCCGCGTGATCTTTAAGGGTTTCTTTAAGGTGATCCGAGACATCTGAGTATACCACTTGATAAGCTGCCCTGGATAAGGCATCCACGACCATATCACCATTTTGAATAGCAATTTTAATAGTGAGTTCAACTCGATTGTCAATTTGATCAGTGATGAACATCCCTAGTAATTTACCTCCGTTGCGCTCTATTAAGTCAACGATTGAACTAAAATTGCAGGCTTGTTCTTCGATACTTAGAACAATAATAGATCCCGATTGCTGAATCAAAGACAAACTGAGAATACCCTTACTTAATTCATCATATCTATAGGCACCACAATAATTCTGATGTTGATCGACTACTGCTAAGACATCGGTATGGAGACTGGAAAAGAGCTCAAAGGAATGAAACCAGTGTAAATCGTTTAAAATACAATCAGGTTTTAGCAAATAAGCATAGGTGTTCAATTGTTGATAAGGCTCTAATGCTGTCAACACATCCATTGACATCAGCCCTAAAAACAAACCGTTTTCAACGATAATTGCGGCAGATAATTCCTCCGTATAGAGGTATTTCACTACATCACTAACACGGTCTTGAAGTGTAAATAATCGCAATTCATTGTTGAGTGTACCTATCATCGTTGCTATTTGTATGCAAATTACTAATTAATTAATGGAAAAAGGAAGTGGGTTTTGTATTTTTGTCTTAGAATTTGATTATTATGACAAAACTCAGCGTAAACATCAATAAAATAGCAACGCTTCGAAATGCTAGAGGCGGAAATATGCCTAATTTACTAAAAAGTGCTTCTGATATTGAATCTTTCGGAGCTCAAGGAATCACGATTCATCCAAGACCGGATGAACGCCATATTCGATACCAAGATGCCCGAGATTTAAAATCAATTGTCACTACCGAATACAATATCGAAGGGAATCCCGTCGATCAGTTTACAGATTTAGTCTTAGAAGTACTCCCTACTCAAGTAACACTTGTTCCAGATGCCGTTGATGCGATTACCTCGAATGCGGGTTGGGATGCGATTAAACATCAGGAGTATCTTAAAGGAGTTATCAAAACTTTTAAATCAAAGGGGATTCGAACCTCGATTTTTATGGATCCTGTAGAGGAGCAAATAAGAGCTGCTGCTGCAACCGGAACAGATCGAATCGAACTGTATACCGAAGCCTATGCACAGGATTATCAAACTGATCGAGAAGCGGCAATAGCCCCTTATATCAAGGCCGCTGAATTGTCACATGAACTAGGACTAGGCATCAATGCAGGTCATGATTTAAGCCTTGAAAACATTGAATACTTCAGCAAGAACATCCCTTATTTGGACGAAGTTTCCATAGGACACGCCCTAATTTGCGAATCCTTGTATCTTGGATTAGAACAGGTGATTCAAGGCTATCTAAAAGCGATGAATTAATGGATTTGTATTCGCTGATACTCGGTGAAAAAAACACCTATGACCTCATCATTCTTCACGGATATTTAGGCATGTCCGACAACTGGAAGTCACTTGGAACTGCCTTTTCAAATGCTGGTTTTAGAGTCCACCTTGTCGATCAACGAAATCACGGAAGAAGTTTTCACTCTGATGAGTTCTCCTACGAATTAATGGTGGAGGATCTCATCCGTTATATGGATCTTCACCGCATAAAACAAACGAGTATTCTTGGACATTCGATGGGTGGTAAAACTGCAATGTTTGCCACAACTACCCATCCAGAACGCTTTGACAAACTCATCGTAGCAGATATTGCTCCAAAAGAATACGCACCGCACCATCAAGTGATTATTACAGCCCTTTTGGAACTCTCAGGTCAAGAAATCAAGTCCAGAGGATTAGCTGACCAGGAGTTAAGCAAACACATCACAGACTTTGGTATACGTCAATTCTTACTCAAGAACCTTTACAGAAAAGAAGACAAGTCCTTAGGATTTAGACCGAACATCAAAGTATTAGGACAACATATGAAAAGTATTGGAAAAGCCTTAGACATCGATCAGAAGTTTGAAAAACCAAGTCTTTTTATCAGAGGAGAACGGTCAGATTACATTTTAGATGAGGATCAATTCGCAATCGATTTTCACTTTCCACAAAACCATCTTCAGAGCATTCCTAATGCCGGCCATTGGCTACATGCTGAAGATCCAAAACGATTTTATGAGATTGTAATAGAGTTTCTCAAATAAAAAATAATCGCATCATTTCATTTTATTTTATTATTTTAGTGGGATGAGCTTTTTAGCTCTCCTAAACTAAACGTGTTTATTCATGAAAAAACTTACCTATTTACTGCCTTTAGCCGTACTTTTATTGGTCAATTGTTCCAAAGAAGAACCATTTATCAATCCCGACAACAACAATAACAATGAAACTGTAACGTATTCGAGTGGTTCTGCTGATTTTAGCAACTACATTGCTTTAGGAAATTCGCTCACTGCAGGATATTCCGATGGAGCCTTATTTATGGAAGGTCAATCCAATTCATTCTCCAACTTACTTGCGAATCAATTTGAATTAGCTGGAGGTGGGGATTTTGACATTCCTTACATGGCTGACAATTTAGGTGGAGCCACCTTAGGAGGGACTCAAATTCTAAACAACAGAATGATCCTTTCTTTTGCAAGTGGTTCTCCAGCTCCTACCGTTATTTCTGGTACGCCTAGTACTGAAATCACGAATCGACTCAGTGGATCATTCAATAATATGGGAGTACCAGGAGCTAAATCCTATCACTTGCTAGCAGCAGGATACGGAAATGTACAAGGTGTTGCTTTAGGCTTAGCGAACCCTTACTTTGCGCGTTTTGCATCGAGCCCTACAACCACTGTTTTTGCTGATGCACTAGCGCAAGGTCCTAGCTTTTTCTCTATGTGGATTGGAAATAACGATGTTCTTGGATACGCGACTGCCGGTGGAGACGCTGTAAATCAAACTGGAAATCTAGATCCTTCAACCTATGGCGGAAGTGATCTTTCGGATCCCAACGTGGTAGCAGCTGCAATCAATGGAATGGTAGAAACTCTTGGAGCCATCGGAGCTAAAGGAGCCATCGCAAATGTTCCTGATGTGAACGCTGCACCGTTTTTTACAACAGTTCCTCACAACCCAATCCCATTAGACGCTGCCACTGCTGCTGCCTTAAATCAAGCCTATGCTGCCTACAACGGTGGTTTACAAGCAGCTTATGCAGCTCTTAATGCTGCAGCGCCAGGCTTATTCACCGCTGAAGAAGTTGCTGCTCGTACCATCAGTTTTGAAGCTGGATTAACCAACGCCGTAGTGCTTGTTGATGAATCCCTTACAAATCTTGGGGCGATCAACCCTGCTTTCGCAGCCCTTCCTCAAATCCGCCAGGCTACTGCGGAGGACTTATTAGTCTTAACATCTCAAAATATCATCGGAACACTTGCAGATCCATCCAATCCCCTTTCGGTAAATGGAGTTGCCATTCCTTTAGCTGATAAATGGGTGCTCACACCAGCTGAGCAAACGGAAATAAACACAGCTATTAGTGCAATTAACACCACTATTGCTGGGATCGCTCAAGCGAACGGATTGGCATTAGTAGACGTCAATGCCTTCTTTAAAACAGCTGCTACAAATGGAGTTTCCATGAGTGACGGTTCCGTCCTTTCCACTAAATACGGTTCTGGAGGACTCTTTTCACTCGATGGAATTCATCCATCACCTAGAGGAAATGCCATCATTGCAAATCTTTTCATTAAAGCCATCAACGCAAAGTTTGGTTCCGATTTACCTGAATTAGAGCCTTTAAAATACAAAGCAGTGTACTTACAATAAATGATCAACCAACCAAATGCAATTAAGGCGTCTTTATTAGGCGCCTTTTTTATGCAATTTAGCTATTGCAAACTCATTAAAAAGAATTACTTTTGCAGCCCAATTGAATATTCTAAATAGCAAGAAATGAATGTAGTAAAGACTCAAATCGATACTTTAAATGCAGAATTAAAAGTTCGTATTGAAAAATCTGATTATACCACTAAGGTAGAAGACATCTTAAAAAATTACCGCAAAACAGCAAATGTACCCGGTTTTAGAAAAGGTCAGGTTCCTATGGGAATGATAAAAAAACAATACGGTAAAGCCGTTTTAGTAGACGAGGTTAACAAATTAATCCAAAGTGGTATCAGCAACTTCTTAGAAGAAGAAAAACTTGCTATTTTAGGAAATCCGCTTCCAAAAGAAGACGATGTGATCGATTGGGACGCTGAGGTACTGGAATTCGTTTTTGAATTAGGACTAGCTCCAGAGTTTGAAGTAGCCATCAAGTCTAAAAAAGCAATTACACATTACCATATAGTAGCCGATAAAAAGATGTTAGACGAACAAATTGAACGTATTGCACTTCAATACGGAAAATTGGTTCCTGCAGATAAAGTAAGTGATGCTTCTGAGATCACTTTAGTAATCAAAAATGAAGAAGCTGGAGTTGACAATAAAACAACCATCACCTTGGAGCAAATCAAAGCTAAAGATGCAGTTAAAAAGATCAAGGCTGTCAAATCAGGTGATACTCTCGAACTTTCAACTAAGGAGCTTTTTAAAGATAACGCCGTTTTAGCAAGAGCCTTAGGTAAAGAAGCAGCTGAAGTTGCCGATTTAGAGATCACACTTAACATCAGTGTTGAAGGAATCACGAATCGTGAGCCTTCTGAATTAAACCAAGAACTCTTCGATAAATTATTCGGAAAGGACGAGGTTAAATCTGAAGAAGAATTAAGAGCAAAACTTGCAGAGGATGCACAGAGTCAATTTGAGCAACAAGCAGATCAAAAGCTTTTAAACGATGTGACTGAGAACCTAGTGGAGTCAACAAAATTTGATTTGCCATCAGAATTCTTAACAAAGTGGATCCGCGTAAGTGGTGAGAAAGAAATCTCCCATGAAGAGGCTGCTGCTGAATACGAAAAAGCAGAACAAGGATTGCGTTACCAACTCATCGAAGGTAAAATCATCCAAGATAACATACTTCAAATTGAATTTGAAGAATTAAAAGATTTTGCAAAAGGATTAATCAAAGATCAAATGGCTCAATACGGTCAGTTAAATCCAGATGATCAAGAATTAGATGGAATCGCTGCACGTGTGATGTCAAATCAAGACGAAGTAAAACGTCTTCAAGAGCAATTGATGAGTAAAAAGCTCATAGCATTCTACAAAGAAAATGCCAACTTAAAAACCAAAGAGCTTTCTTACGACAAGTTTGTTAAAGAAGTATATGGGGCTTAAAGCTTAAATTAAGTATCTTTACGGTGTTAAAAGGCAACTTTTAGCACCGTTTTTTTATCAATTTGTTTTAGTATCGAACTATGAATTACGCTAAAGAGTTTAAAAATTTTGCCATAAAAGATCAGGGGATCAGCAGCACCTATTACGACCGTATACTCTCGAGTATGTATCCCGTAGGAATGACTCCTAATATCATTGAGGAACGACAACTCAATGCCATTGCAATGGATGTGTTTTCGAGATTGATGATGGATCGCATTATCTTCCTTGGAACCGGTATTAACGATCAAGTGGCCAATATTGTTCAGGCTCAATTATTATTCTTAGAAAGTGCTGATGCTTCAAAAGATATTCAGATTTACATCAATTCACCTGGTGGTAGTGTATATGCTGGTTTGGGAATCTACGATACCATGCAATTCATCAAACCTGATGTAGCGACGATTTGCACTGGAATGGCAGCGTCTATGGGAGCTGTGTTGTTGTGTGCTGGAGCCGCTGGTAAACGCTCTGGCCTTACCCATTCTAGAGTCATGATTCACCAGCCGTTATCTGGAGCTCAAGGTCAAGCTAGTGATATTGAAATCGCTGCAAAAGAAGTATTAAAGATTAAAGATGAATTGTATCAAATCATTTCAAAGCATTCAGGTCAACCCTTCGATAAAGTATACGAAGACTCTGATCGTGATTATTGGATGAAAGCTGATGAAGCTAAGTCTTATGGAATGATCGATGAGATATTAACTAGAGACTAATACCTTAAAAAGGCATCATGGGAAAGAATGAATTAGAATGTTCGTTTTGTGGAAGAAAAAAGCCTGAAACCAACCTACTTATTGCTGGAATTGAGGCTCATATATGTGATCGATGTATCGAACAAGCCCACGGTATTGTCGCTGAAGAATCCAAACAACTAAAGAACGACGATCTCTCTTCTGAGCTCGAGCTTAAGAAACCGATTGAAATCAAGGAATTCTTAGATCAATACGTCATTGGACAAGAAAAGACCAAGAAAGTACTATCTGTGGCGGTTTACAATCACTACAAGCGATTGCTTCAACCCAAAGACAAAGAAAACGATATTGAGATTCAAAAGAGCAATATCATTATGGCAGGACAAACAGGAACCGGTAAAACACTTGTCGCTAAATCCATCGCCAAAATGCTCAATGTTCCTCTTGCTATTATCGATGCCACCGTCCTCACAGAGGCTGGTTATGTGGGTGAAGATGTCGAAAGCATCCTCACTCGTTTACTACAAGCAGCTGATTACAACCTTGAAAAAGCAGAACGCGGAATCATTTTTATCGACGAGATCGATAAAATTGCTCGCAAAAGTGATAATCCATCCATTACTAGAGATGTCTCAGGGGAAGGAGTTCAACAAGGGCTTTTAAAACTTCTTGAGGGAACAAAAGTAAATGTTCCTCCTAAAGGAGGTCGCAAGCATCCTGATCAAAAATTCATCGAAGTCAATACCGAAAACATTCTCTTTATTGCTGGAGGTGCCTTTGATGGAATCGAAAAGAAAATTAGCAATAGGCTTAATATGCAATCCGTAGGATATTCTGCTTCAAAAGCTGAGGAAAAAATCGATCAAGAAAACCTCCTCCAATACATCATTCCTAAGGATTTAAAAGATTTTGGATTGATTCCTGAGATCATCGGAAGACTTCCGGTACTCACTCATATGAATCCTTTAGACAAAAAGACCCTTCGTTCAATTTTGACGGAGCCCAAGAACGCGCTTATCAAACAATACGAAAAGCTCTTTGCAATGGATGGCGTAGCCTTTACGATTACTGAAGACGCTCTGGATCATATCGTTGAAAAAGCATTGGAATACCAATTAGGTGCGAGAGGGCTTCGTTCGCTTTGTGAAATGATCTTTACCGACGCCATGTACGAATTGCCTTCGAGCGAAGAAACGGAGTTTAAAGTCGACAAAGCATACGCTCTAAAAAAGCTTTCGTTTGAACAGATGAGACAGCTCAAAGCGGTGTCATAATTTCTTGTAGATTTAATAGATCATCCATATAGGTCCTAGTGTTTGACAATCTAGGTATCTTGTGCTGTCCTCCTAATTTATTTTTAGAAGCTAACCAATCGTGAAATAAATTCACTCGAGCAACTGATATTACAGGTGGATCGAGCGTCATATTGTTAAATCGTTTGGCCTCGTAATCTGAGTTTAACGACTTGAGTGCATTGTCTAAGGCATCTGAAAAACGATCGATGTTGTTAGGCTTTTTTGAAAATTCGATAAGCCATTGATGTGTTCCCTTTTGATTTTCCTCCATAAATACAGGTGCAGCAGTAAAATCACTGATCTGTGCCTTGGTTTTTCTACAGGCGATCTTTAAGGCTTGTTCCGCATTTTCAATAATGAGTTCTTCACCAAAAACATTGATATGATGCTTTGTTCTTCCCGTTACTACAATTCGATAGGGTTTGGTAGAGGTAAATCGAACTGTATCTCCAATTAGATAACGCCAAAGCCCTGCATTGGTCGTAATTACTAGAGCGTAATTTACACCAATTACAACCTCGCTTAAGCGAACAACTCGTTGATTCGAAGTGCCAAAAGTATCCATTGGAATAAATTCATAGAAGATTCCGTAATCCAACATCAAAAGTAGATCATTAGCCCCATTGCGATCTTGAATTGCAAAGAAACCTTCCGAGGCATTGTATATTTCGTAATAGTTAAAATCACTCTTTGGAATTAAGTCCCTAAACTGATCTCGATATGGAGTAAAACTTACACCTCCATGGAAATAAACTTCTAAATTTTCCCAAATTTCTAACAAATGATCCTCACCTGATTGATCAATCAATTTGTTTAAAAGCACGAGCATCCAAGAAGGCACTCCTGCAAGTGAAGTGACATTTTCAAATTTGGTCTCTTCGATAATGGCTTCCATCTTTTGATCCCAATTACTCATCAGAGAAACCTTATTAGAAGGCGTTGAACTCATCTCTGCCCAAAAGGGAGCATTGTCTATTAAAATGGCAGATAAGTCTCCAAAAACGGTTCCATTCTCCTCGTAGAGCTCCTTAGAACCACCGAGCCTCAAACTCTTACCTGAAAACAACTGTGAATTGGGATTGTTGTGAAAATACAACGACAGTAAATCTTTACCCGATTTGTAATGACAATCTTCCAGAGATTGATTACTTACAGGAATAAACTTGCTCTTGGCATTGGTAGTTCCACTACTTTTTGCAAACCACTTGATTGGAGAGGGCCAAAAGATATGGTTTTCACCTTTGCGTGATCGTTCGATAAGCTCGGATATAGCTTCATAGGATTGAACGGGAACTCTATTCTTATAATCCTCATAGGATTTTATCCCTTGAAAATCGTATTGACGACCAATTTCAGTATCTTTAGCTACTTCTAGTAAATTAAAAAGCACTTCACTTTGAACCTCGTGAGGGTACTTCATAAACAACTCAATCTGATGAATACGTTTTTTTAGTATCCACGATGCAATTGAATTTAGAACAGATATTCCCATTTTGGTATCTTTACATCAAGTTGGTGCAATAAAAATAACCTTATTTAGAAGAAATACAAATCAAAATTATACTTATGGAGTTTAAAGGCGTATTAAAAAAGATGAAAACCCAGTTTCATCAACCCATTCAATACTATTTAGAATTTGAGAATGATTGGGTAAACGTAAATCAACTCCTAGAGAAAAAGATTCGAATCAGTTTTGATTCCTATCAGTGTTTGAGTTGTGGATCCGATCAGGAGATCTTTAGACAAGGATTTTGTAAATCGTGTTTTTTTGAGCAGCCTCAAGCTGGTGATTGGGTCATGAGACCTGAACTGTCGACTGCACACCTCGGTAAAGAAGATCGGGATTTAGAATATGAAAAAAAGGCACAACTCCAACCTCATATCGTCTACTTGGCGAATTCCTCTCATCTCAAAGTGGGAGTTACCAGAAAATCACAGATTCCCACTCGGTGGATTGATCAGGGAGCTCATGAAGCGATTGAGGTGGTAGAGGTTCCTAATAGATATCTTGCAGGTATTACAGAGGTGGCACTTAAGAACTTTGTCGATGATAAGACCAATTGGAGAGCCATGCTTACCAACAATACTAAGGATGAAGATTTAGTTCATTGGAAAGACAAGCTTGCTCCTCAGCTACCTGAGGAAGTCAAAGAGTACCTAGTACAAAATAATACGGAGACCCATTTAAAGTTCCCCGTGCATCAATATCCTGAAAAAGTTAATTCACTGAACCTCAAAAAAGAAACTTCATTCGAAGGAATCCTCAAAGGAATCAAGGGACAGTACTTCATTTTTAACTCTGGAAAAGTATTCAATATAAGAAGCCATGAAGGGTTTGTAATTCGGTTAGAATTACCCTAAATCAAGTTCAGTTAAATAGTGTCAAGCTCTTCTCCTACCTCTAACTTAAACCGCTTTCGCATCAGGTAGACAAATACATAGAGAAAGGGAGTATCTGTGAAAGCCACCAACACTTTAAAGATGACTCCACTGATCACTAATCCCATAAAAGAACTCCAAGGCAGTACTCCAAAGATGCAAAGCAAACCTACTACAGCAGTGGTGTCGATGATTTGAGAACTAAAGGTGGAGAAATTGTTTCGAAGCCAGAGCATTTTTCCATTGGTAAGTCGTTTCCAAAAATGATATACCGCTATATCGACGTATTGAGCAAGAAGATAGGCGATCATCGAAGCTAAAACTCCTATTGGAGAGAGCGCAAAGACCTCACTAAACACCTCATCACTGACAGGTGAATGATCAATGGCCGGTAAATAATTTGCAATTAATAGAAGTCCCATTGAAAATACCGAGGCGATGATTCCAGCTGTTACGATTCGATTAGCTCTTTTTTTTCCATAGATTTCAGAGATGAAATCGGTGATTAAAAAAGTGACGGGATAGGGCAGAATCCCAACAGAGATTTCAAATAAAGAGGCCCCAAACAAGGTGAACTCTTGACCAAAAGGATGCCAATAGACGAACTTCTGAAAGATGAGATTTGATGCTACTAAAGAAGTAATAAATATTGCTCCTGTAAACAAATAGATACGCTCTGCTAAGACCTTTTCTTTAAAATTCATTAATCAATTTTTAAATGATAGGGCAACTCGGTATAGATGTGTTGTTCTACAGGAACCTTTATAAATTCTTGAAGTAATTCAATGGGATCTTCACTTTTGGCCTTCATCGTATAAAGACTCTTAATCGAACTACTCAAACCCGCTAAGTCTTCCATAAAAAGTTCAAAAGGAGATTTATAATGTGGATAATCTACTACTGAATAGCTGTCTAAATTCGCTACATCAGCAGCATAAGCAATAGCATCTTCAAGCTCCCCTATTTCATCAATCAAACCAAACTTTAAAGCATCATTTGCTCCCCATACTCTTCCCTGTGCAATAGCATCAACCTCTTCAATACTCATACCTCTGGAGGCACTGACGCGTTCTAAAAAGGATTGATAGACATAGGCAATCGATTCTTGCATATAGGTTCTAAAAGAATCCGACATCGGTGAAAATGGTGAGTAATGCAGTGGTGCTCCATGAGTGCTTACAAGCGCTGTGTTAATTCCGATTTCTTCAACGAGTTCACTCGCATTGGGAATGGTCCCAAAAACACCAATGGAACCTGTAATTGTGGTAGGTGTTGCAAATATCTTTTCTCCAGGCAATGCGATATAATACCCACCCGAAGCAGCCATATCTCCCATGGACACTACTAGAGGTTTTTGAGTCTTCGCTTTTAATAATGCTTGGTAAATGTTCTCCGATATGAGTGAACTACCTCCAGGAGAGTCGATTCGAAGTACAATTGCTTTGACAGAAGAGCGCTCGGAGGCCTTTTCTATAGCATTGACCATCATTCGCTCTCCGATATACTCATGTGATCCATATCCAGGTTGAATGGCCCCTTGGGCATATACCACAGCCACCTTATCCTTAGCCAAGGAAGCTCTTTTTAATCCAGAAGCATAATCCATCACTGAGACTTTTTTTATCTTATTGGGTAGTGATAAATTCATTTTAACTTTCAACATTGAGTCGTATTGATCCTTAGTTTGCAAAACATCTACGAATCCATTCGCCAATGCTTTAGTTGGATTACTCGCTCCTAATTGTCGAATGAGCTCATCCAACTGCTGAACAGTCATCGATCGTGAAGAAGCCATATCAGATCCAATAGCATTCCACAATCCTCCTAACAACGAACCTAATTGTTCTCGGTTTTGATCACTCATCTCATTAAAGAGATAAGGTTCAACAGCACTCTTGTATTCTCCCTGGCGAATCACCTCCATTTTAAGCCCTGTCTTATCCTGAAAATCTTTATAATACATCACTTCTGCCGTAAGACCTCCCAACAAAAGACTTCCTTGTGAATTTAAGGATATCGTATCAGCCACAGAAGCAATATAATAACTGCTTTGAGAATACACATCTCCGTATGCGAAAATTGGCTTACCACTTTCCTTAAAAGACTCTAGGGCTTTTCGAAGGCGTTGTAGTTGTGAAATTCCAGCTGCCATAAAATTGTTTCGAATACTGATCCCTTTGATCTTAGGATCCATTTTAGCAGCTTCAATTGCCAACAGTAACTGATCCATTCCAACTGTGACATTCATCAATGGAGAAAAGGGATCTGAATCACTACTAGGAGACTTATCCTGAACAATTGAAGTCAAACTGAGTTCTAATACCGAATTATCCTTAATTGGTTTTGGTTTTGATTCATTGGTTCCAACCAACATCAAAAAGAAGAACGACATAAAAAACAGTATAAAAACTGCTGTTAAAGTTCCTAATATGGAAGCAAGTAAATTTCTCAAAAAGTTCATAGCAATATTTTATCTAAAACAAATATAGTTAAAGTCTTTTTTTGCGACCTTTGCTAGAGATGAATAAAGCAACTAAAACGGCAATCTTTTCTCTGGGCTCTAATTTAGGAGACCGCAAAACACTCCTTCAAAAGGCCATTTATTTGTTAGCGGAGCGATTAGGAACGATTGAAAAAATTTCAGCAGTTTACCAAACTCCTGCTTGGGGATTTGAGGGAGCTGACTTCTATAATTGCTGTCTCAGTCTATCAACTTCAAAGGATCCAAAATTCATCATGGTTACGATCGAAGCCGTTGAAGCACAACTGGGAAGAGAACGCTACCAAGACGACAACTACCATTCAAGAACCATTGATATTGATCTGCTGTTTTTAGATCAGATGATTCTCAACACAGAACGTCTTGTCCTACCCCATCCACATTTACACAAAAGAAAATTTGTCTTAGAACCATTGATGGACCTCACAGATGAACTTATTCATCCCATCTTAAAAGAAGACATCAAAAACATCTTTGACAATTGTGAGGACGATTCAAAGCTTACTAAAACGGATGTAAAACTTCACAAAGCCCCACAACTGAATTACGGCGGTATTCGACATTTGGTTATCGAGGGAAACATCGGAGCTGGAAAAACCTCTTTAGCTCGAAAGCTCGCTCAGGATTTTAATGCCAAATTGATTGAAGAAGCATTTCAAGACAATCCCTTTTTAGAGCTTTTTTATAAAGACCCAAAAAAATACGCTTATGAATTGGAGGTGGCCTTTTTAGAAGATCGCTATCAACAATACCATGAGCACATCCACCCTCACAGAGAAGAAGATGGCTTATTGATTTCTGATTACGACCTTAAAAAATCATTGATATTTGCCTCTATAACCCTTGATCAGGAAGATTATTTTAAGTATCAATCCCTTTTTGAGCTCAAACATCAGCAACTCAGAGCAGCTGATATCTACCTCTACCTCGATCAACCGACTGAAAGGCTCCTGAAAAATATTGCCAAGAGAGGTAGGCCTTACGAGCAAACTATCAAGGCAGCGTATTTAGAACAAATAGCCAGTGCTTATCAAGATTATTTTAAAAGCAGTACACACCCTATTTTAAGGGTCGATGCTTCTCAGATGGATTTTTTAAATTCGGAGGAAGATTACAACGAACTACTCAGAAAACTTGTGAGTTTCTCGATTAGGAATTGAGCTGTTTGTAGAATTCCCACAGGACAACCCCAGCACTAACTGATATATTCAAAGAGTGTTTGGTTCCCGATTGAGGAATTTCAATTACCTGATTACATGCTGAAACTACTTCTTGATCAACCCCCATCACTTCATTTCCAAAAACGAGGGCATAGGATTTTTGATTAAAAGAATAATTGTTGAGCATCGTAGCCTTTTCTGCTTGTTCTATTGCGATACAACAATAGCCCCGCTCTTTTAAATTTTTCACAATCTCAATAGTAGATGCTGAATATTCCCACTGAACACTTTCAGTAGCTCCTAAAGCTGTTTTGTGAATATCTTTATGAGGTGGTTTGGCGGTGATTCCACAGAGGTAAATCTTATCGATTAAAAAGGCATCCGAAGTTCTAAATACTGAACCTATATTATTGAGGGAACGAATGTTATCTAAAATCACCACTACTGGTATTTTGGAAGTACTTTTAAATTCTTCCACACTCAATCGATTTAATTCCTCATTAGCTAGTTTACGCATAAAACGAAGTTATTCTAAAATATTAACAACTATTTGCTTTGGGCTTCTAAAATAGTACATTGGTATCTTCAAAAACCACTACAAAATTAAACAAACTATTCTCTTTTGACTCAAAAGGATCCAAATAAGAAAACAAGTCCGCTCATGAAGCAATACAACGGGATCAAAACCAAGTATCCCGATGCGTTGTTACTCTTTAGAGTTGGAGATTTTTACGAGACCTTTGGATCAGATGCCATCAGGGCTGCTGAAATCTTAGGAATTGTTCTAACCCACAGAAACAATGGAGGTGATCAGACAGAATTAGCTGGATTTCCTCATCATTCGCTCAACACGTATTTACCCAAATTAGTAAAGGCAGGTTGTAGGGTCGCCATCTGTGATCAGTTGGAAGACCCTAAAATGACCAAAAAGATTGTCAAAAGAGGCGTTACCGAACTGGTAACCCCAGGAGTGGCTTTTAACGATGATATTCTGCATTCTAAAAGCAATAACTTCTTAGCAGCACTATACGAACACAAGGACTTATTTGGAATTTCATTTGTGGACATCTCCACTGGAGAATTTTTTACATATCAAGGTAGCAGAGAACAAATCGACAAACTCATTGAAAATTTCGCACCTTCAGAACTACTAGTAGCCAAACCTCAAAAGACTAAGATCTCCAATTTATTTGGCCCTCAACACCACTACTTCTTTATGGAGGATTGGGCTTTTAGTGAGGATTATGCCTTTGAAAAACTCACTTCCCATTTTAAAACCAAATCCCTTAAAGGATTCGGCATTGATGATGTTCCTCTTGGAATGATTACCGCTGGGGTGGCTTTGCATTATATTTCAGAGACTCAGAATGACAAAATAGGACATATCAATACCATCAAGCGTATTGCCAATGACGAATATGTATGGATGGATCGTTTTACCGTTACAAATTTAGAGCTCTATCAAACCTCTTATACACAGGGAGTATCTTTATTGCAAATTATCGATAAAACCCTTTCTCCGATGGGAGGAAGACTTCTCAAACGATGGCTAGCGCTTCCACTTAAGAACTTGAATCAAATTCAACAGCGACAAGAAATCGTCCATTATTTTTATTCCAATGACACAAGCAGTGTTGCGATTGGTAAAGAGCTCCAACAAATAGGAGATTTAGAGCGATTGATTTCTAAAGTGGCTGCATCAAAAATAAGTCCTAGAGAACTCGTTCAATTAAAACGATCACTGTTATCGATCCATCCGATTAAGGAATTACTCCTAGGATCGAATCAAAAGGCCATTCAAGAACTGGGAAAGAAAATTCACAATCTTGATGAGCTTATCAATCAAATTGATGTATGCCTAAACGAAGAAGCTCCGGTGGTCATTGGCAAAGGGACGACTATAGCCCAGGGATACGATCAAGAATTGGATGATTTAAGAGGTATCGCTTACTCGGGTAAAGACTACTTAGATCAGATGCTCGTTCGAGAATCAGAGCGTACTGGCATTGGAGCTTTAAAAATTGCATCCAACAACGTCTTTGGATATTATATTGAAGTTCGAAACACTCACAAAGACAAAGTCCCTGAAGAGTGGATCAGAAAACAAACTCTGGTCAACGCAGAGCGTTATATCACCGAAGAGCTCAAAGAATACGAAACGAAAATACTCGGAGCCGAAGAACAAATTTTAAACTTAGAGCAGCAACTCTTTGCTGAGCTGGTTACACAGACTCAAAACTACATCAAAGAAGTACAGCAGAATGCACATATAATCGCACAGATCGATTGCTTAAATGGATTTGCAATGCTCGCTCACCAAAATGATTACCATCCTGCTCAACTCGACGAGAGTTACCAGCTCCACATCAAAGAGGGGAGACATCCGGTGATTGAACAACAATTGCCCATCGATGAAGACTATATTGCCAATGATCTCTTTTTAGATCGAGAACAACAACAACTCATGGTCATCACAGGACCCAATATGAGTGGGAAGTCAGCGACCCTAAGGCAGACTGCCCTGATCGTTCTTCTGGCACAGATGGGATCTTTTGTTCCAGCCAAAGAAGCCCATATTGGAATCGTGGATAAGATCTTCACAAGAGTTGGGGCTAGCGACAATATTTCCAAAGGAGAATCGACCTTTATGGTAGAGATGAATGAAACAGCCAGTATTCTGAACAACCTCAGTGATCGCTCCTTAATCATCTTAGATGAAATCGGAAGAGGAACCTCCACCTATGATGGAATTTCCATTGCTTGGGCTATTGCAGAGTACTTACACCAATCTAAGGAACGACCTAAAACACTTTTTGCAACTCATTATCACGAACTCAATGAGATGGAAAAACAGTTTGATCGTATACACAACTACAATGTTTCCATCGAAGAACTCAAGGACAAAGTCCTCTTTAAACGCAAACTGATTCCAGGAGGATCAGCACACTCTTTTGGGATACACGTGGCTAAAATGGCTGGAATGCCACAGCAAGTACTCAATAAAGCGAATGCTATCTTAAAAAAATTAGAAGCAACTCATGGCACTGAACAGCGTTCTGAGCGTATGAATGAACTCGCTGATGATATGCAATTGAGTTTCTTCCAACTCGATGACCCTACCTTAGAAGCCATCAAAGAAGAACTTCTAGAAACAGATATCAACAACCTCACCCCTGTGGAAGCCTTAAATAAGCTCAACGCGATTAAAAATAAACTCACTAACAAATGAAAAGACTCATATTAACTCTAGGAATAAGCGCCCTCTTAATTTCTTGCTCAAACTCTAAAACAACCACTATGAACAACACACAAGGACCTTTTTATCACGTAGTATTCTTTTGGATGAACCATCCAGAAAACACTCAAGAACAAGAACAATTACTCAGTGAATTAGAACGCTTTATGGATCGCATTCCTCAGCCGATCTCCAAACACATCGGAAAACCAGCTGGAACACCAAGAGAAGTGGTTGATAATACGTATCAATTCAGTCTTGTTCTCAATTTTGAATCCAAGGAATCTCAAGATGAATACCAAACGGATCCAATCCATTTAGAATTTATTGATAGAGCTCAACATTTATGGAAAAAAGTACAGGTTTACGATTCTTACAGCACCACTGAATAAAAGTTTTCTTTTTTAGGAATTTTTCTTTGGGATTTAGATAATTGTATTAAATTTGCATCCTCATCGAAGCGATGAATGTTCTTTAAATAACGCGAAAATAGCTCAGCTGGTAGAGCGCAACCTTGCCAAGGTTGAGGTCGCGGGTTCGAGCCCCGTTTTTCGCTCTTTATAAAAGCTATTGCTTTATAAGTAATGAGGCTCGAGTGGTGGAATTGGTAGACACGTTGGACTTAAAATCCAATGAACATTAGTTCGTGCGGGTTCAAGTCCCGCCTCGAGTACA